>CADBDT010000001.1 GCA_902793465.1 uncultured Coriobacteriaceae bacterium
GATACTCCCCATCGGGTACATCGCGAGCAGGGCTTTCGTTGGAGTGCGGCTCATCCGCGATGTACCCGTAGGGGAATATCCCCAATGTGCACAGCGCTAACATCATGGCGTTGGGATGCTCCCCATCGGGTACATCGCGATGTACCCGATGGGGAGCATCCCCTTGCGGCACCCCACACCGACACGAGCCCTCGGACGTCTTAGTCTTCGACCTCTCGTGCGCCACGCATTACGATGTGGTTGGGGCTGTCCATAAAGGCCATGCCCTTGACGGACGTGAGGTGCGTCCATTTGGTCATTTCCACGGGCTCGGCAAAGTACACGTCAATGCGCTTCATGCCGTCCGTCACCTTTATCTCTTCGATCGCATCCGGTTCCCGAGGTGCAGCGTCGTCCGAGCTCTCGGGCATGTCGTCGGGGCCAATGAGCGTAAGCATGCTCTCCTTGCCGCTCGCGCTGCCCTTGGTAATCATGCCTGTTACCTGCATGACCACGCCCTTGTCCCATTCGTCCTTGTGGGAGTCAAAGTAGCTGAAGGCGGAGTCTACCCAGCTGTCCACCACAGGAGTGGCCTTTGCTACCTCGTTGGGGTCCACCTGCTTGTCTTCGAAGGTGTTGTTTCCGCCTGCGTTGCCGCAGCCGCACACTACGAGTGCCAACGCAACAACCAGCACTCCCAAAAGTCTCCTAAACCTCATTGCATGCTCCTCTCGTTTGCCGTAAGGATGTTGCGTATACAAACGCCTTTGGAACGAGGATACGGCATCTTTGCATCCGTTTGAGTCGCGTCTAACGCGAGCGCATGCGAAGTTGAAGCAAGCGGGTTGACAGTTAGGGAATGACAAAAGCGTCACCTTGCCGAGGTGTCCCAAATAGCCAATATGTTAAAAGACAGGCAGTAATAGCATCCTGAATGCATTCTTGACGCATAATGGCGCCCATCCGAAAGACCACTGGGCGGGAGCCCAGCCGGGCGGGACGTGGCTACACAGGTGGTGTGGAGTCCCTGCCATGCGAAAGAGAAGGGATATCTCGGTATGACTAGGAACAAGAGAGTATGTCTTATAGGCGCATTTGCCTGCCTATGCGCGTTCGTGCTCGTTCTGGCGGGTTGCGGTGGCAGCGGTCAGTCCACGTCGTCTGCGAGCAGCTCGTCCTCTTCGGCCGCGTCCGAAACCGCCTGGTACTCCAGCGCCAAGGCGGACGCCAATGGCTTCAAGCTTGCGGAGGAGGGCACCCTTATTGGTGTGTCCGACATGGCCTATCCGCCGCTCGAGTCTGTGGTGGAGGGCAAGTCCGACCAGTACGAGGGCTTTGAGATTGACCTTACCACCGAGGTGGCCAAGCGCTGCGGCCTTACCATGAAGTGGCTCAGCCCCATGAAGTTTGACACCATCATCCCGCTCATAAAGCAGGGTGGCAAGGCCGACGTGGGCGTGTCGTCCTTTACCATTAACGACGAGCGTAAGAAGGAGATTGACTTTACCGACTCCTACATCGACTCCAACCAGGCAATCGTAATGAAGAAGGGCTCCGACAAGAAGGGTGCCTCCGACACCGAGACCATCGAGAAGCTCAACGCCAAGGGCATTACGGTATGCGTACAGCAGGGAACCACCGGCGAGGAGTGGGTGCGCGAGAACCTGCCCAATGCCGAGTGCAAGCCCCTCGACAATGCCATCGACTGCCTGCAAAACCTGCAGTCCGAAAAGTGCCAGGCCGTTGTGGCCGACCTGCCCTGCATGGCCTTCTACTGCAAAGAGTCCTTTACGGACATGGAGGTGGCTGTGCAGATTCCTACCGGCGAGTCCTACGGCATCGTAGTCTCCAAAGAGAACCCCGAGCTCACCAAGGCCATGAACAAGGCCATCCAGGATATGAAGGCCGACGGCACCATAGACCAGATTATGAACAAGTGGTTTGGCGGCAACATCTAAAGACCGCAACGCTTCGGAGTAATCCGAGGTCGTAACTCCATATGGGTAATGCGTAGCCGGGGCGCAAGAGGCGCCCCGGCATGTCTAGTAGAAAGGGACAGCAATGAAAAAGAGGGTTTCTATACTGGCTGCGGTCGCGTGTATGCTAGGTGTTGTGGCGCTGGTGCTTGCTGGTTGCGGTGGCGGTGCGAGCTCGGCCGCAAGCGCGTCTGCCGCGAGCACGTCTGCCTCCACGGCATCGGACGGTTCGTACAAGCTGGTAGAAAACGGAACGCTAACCTGCGTGTCCGAGATTGGCTTCCCGCCATTCGAGTACATGGAGGAAGGCTCCACCGAGCCTGTTGGCTTCGACATCGACGTTGCCAACGAGGTTGCCAAGCGCATGGGCCTTACCTGCAAGTTCCTGCCCAGCCAGAACTTCGACACGCTCCTTACCACCATTAGCGAGGGTTCCAAGGCCGACATTGCCATTGCTGGCATAACAATTCAGGCCGACCGCGCCAAGACGGTGGACTTTAGCGATCCCTACTACTCCTCCAACCAGGCTCTTATTGTAAAGAAGGGGAGCGGCGAGACGCTCGAGTCGCTTAACGCCACAGGAAAGACGGTTGCCTGCCAGCGCGGCACGACGGGCGACACGTGGATTAGCGAGAACCTGGCCAGCGCCGAGAAGAAGGCCCTGGACGACGTGGCAGCTGGTCTTGCGGGGGTCTCCACTGGTACCTACAGCGCGTACGTTATAGACCTTCCCGTGGCAGAGAAGCAGCTCAACGACTACAAGGACCTGGAGATAATCGAGAAGATTGCCACGGGCGAGGAGTACGGCATCGCCATTTCCAAGAATAATCCCGAGCTCGCAAAGGCAATCAACAAGGCTCTAGGCGAGATGAAGGCCGACGGCACCCTGGAAAAGCTCACCGCCAAGTGGCTGAGCGGCCAAGCGGCAAGTGCATAGGAGTACGCACGTGAAACGCATATGTAAACGTATTTTGAGCGTCCTTCTGGTGGCATGCGCGCTGGTGCTGGCGGGTAGTCTTGTGGCTGCCCCTGCACAGGCACTTACCACCGAGAAGGCCACGGCGCGTCCCAACGAGGACGGCGGCTCGGGCGTTATTGGTGGCATACCCACGCGCCTTACCTGGGAGGGCGTCGTTGAGCCGGGAGAGCAGATTGCCTCCGTTACGCTCATGCTTCCCGATACAGGAAAGTTTGACGACTCCACCACCAAGGTTACGGTCCTTGACGGACTCAACCGTACGCCCATTGAGGGAAAGACAAACATTGCCGCCAACGTTCTTGGCGTAGAGCTCTCTGAGCCCGCCAAGGAGGGCTACAAGCTTCGTTTGGAGATAGAGGACACGGTGTTTCCTCCCGAAGGCGGCGACGTGGTGGTAAATGGCACCTATACAACTGCGGACGGCAGCACAAAAGACCTCGCTCCCTCCAAGCCCATATCCACCATTTCCAACACCTGGGTGCAGCAGGTAGTTACCTGGCTTGACCAACAGCCTTGGGTGCAGGCTTGGAACTCCAACCAGTTTTTGGGCATGTTCCTTAAGCCCCAGCTCATCGTAACGTCGCTCTTCTCGCTGTTCCCCGGTTGGCTCGTGTGCCTTGGCATCGTGATTGTTGCCTACCCGTTTGCCATCCTGCTTGGCCTGGTGTTTGCGCTTATGAAGCTAAGCAAGTTTAGGGTGCTGCGCGCCATTGCCGTGGTATACATTAACGTCTTGCGTGGAACCCCGCTGTTCCTGCAGATCTACATCATGTTCTTTGGTCTGCCCATGATGCACATAAACATTGACAACAACGTGCTGGGCGTAATAGTTATGGCCATAAACTCGTCGGCCTACCTTGCCGAGATCTTCCGTGCCGGCATCGAGTCGATTCCCGTTGGTCAATACGAGGCGGCGGCGAGCTTGGGTATGGGTAGGCTCATGACCATGGTGCACATTATTCTGCCGCAGACCGTGCGCCGCGTTATTCCCACCGTTACCAGCGACTTTATTATGGCGTTCAAGGACACCTCGCTGCTTTCGTCGGTGGGCGTAATGGAGCTCATGATGTTTGCAAAGAACCTTACCTCGGTTTCCGGCAACATGACCCCCTACGTTACGGCTGCCATCTTCTACCTCATTGTTACGCTGCCGCTCATCAAGGTGGTGTCGACTATCGAGAAGCGCATTGCACGCTCCGAGCGCGGCGCCGGCCCCAGGCCCAAGGCCAAGGCTGCGAATGACGAGCAGGTAGACGAGGAGACACCAGCGCAAGAGAACGGCGCCACCCCCGAGGCGTCGTTGGCGTCGGCGCTCAGCGCGCCGTTTAAGGCGGGCACGAGCGTGTTTGGAGGTGTGGCCGATGTTCGATAAGGCAAAGGCACGGGTCGATGCCCGTCGCGAGGCAAGGCAGGTGCCGCCACCACTCGATCCAGAGCAGGCAGCCAAGGAGGCTCACGAGCGTGACAAGGGCCTTACCAAGCATCACTTTGAGCCGCACGAGCATCCCTGCGTGCGCATAGAGCACCTTATGAAGACGTTCGACGGCGAAACGCAGGTTCTTACCGACGTTAACCTTACTGTGTGGCCCGGCGAGGTGGTATGCGTGCTGGGACCCTCGGGTTCGGGCAAGTCCACCATGCTGCGCTGCATCAACCTCTTGGAAACGCCTACGGCTGGCCACATTCTTATTGAGGACAAGGAGATAACGGGACATCTGCCAACCAAGGAGGTCAACAAGCTGCGTCAGAACCTGGGCATGGTGTTCCAGAGCTTCAACCTCTTTCCAAACCTCACTGCCAAGGGCAATGTAATGATTGGACAGACCAAGGTCCTAAAGAAGTCGAAGGAAGAGGCCGAAGCTGAGGCGCTAAAGCAGCTTGATGCCGTGGGACTTGGCGACCGCGCCGACTTTAAGCCGGCACAGCTCTCTGGCGGTCAGCAACAGCGTGTGGCCATTGCCCGCGCCGTGGCCATGCATCCCGACATCCTACTGTTTGACGAGCCCACCTCCGCGCTCGACCCCGAGCTCGTGCGTGGCGTCTTGGACGTTATGCGCGACTTGGCAGAAAACGGCGGCATGACCATGATCGTGGTAACGCACGAGATGGGCTTTGCTCGCGAGGTTGCCGACCGCGTGGTGTTTATGGAAGGCGGCGTTGTGGTTGAGCAGGGAACACCGGAGCAGGTGTTCGACAATCCCCAGCACAATCGCACGGCCGAGTTCCTGGGTAGCATAGGCTAGGGAAGATCGGGACAACATATAGGGGATGCGTCTAGTGTTCATCGTGATATGAGGTGCACGTAGCCTGCCCCCAAAGAGAGGCCAAATCCTTTAGGCGCCATGGACAAGCGCCGTGCTCAGACAGTCCTCACTTCGTTGCGGAACTGCGCGCGGCTGCTTTCCATGGTGCCTTGCGGATTTGGCCTCTCTTTGGGGGCAGTCTACGTGCATAGTGTTTTTCGGACGACCTGTTAGGGAAGTGTGACCCTTGCCATAACTCCAATAATATATGGGTTTTGGTTCTTCTTCGTTCGTTTTCCGCGCACTGTGGTAATATCTTTAGGATTTTTCTGCGAATAACATAGGACTCGGGGGCATTACTTCCATGCACCACAAGAACATCTTGCTTCTATCACGGTCGACCAGACATCACGAGCGCATGCGTGACCTTGCCCGTTCTCTGGATGTCTCCATTGCCCTGTCTTCTCCCGAGACCTTTTCTCAGGCTGTATCTTCTGGACGCGAGTTTGACCTCGTGATACTGGACATAGCCGGTTTGGACGAAGACACGGTAAATGCCGTTGACTCATACGTTGCCGACAACGGTTTTGTGCCCATCCTGTTTGTGGTGGACGAAGACAGGCTTGCTGGCCTGCGTATGCCGGTACAGGGTCGCAACGACTTTATTTTGTCGTCAGCTGGTTCGGCGGAGTTTGAGGTCCGCAGCAAGATGCTGCTGTGGCCGGGCGAAGAAAGTGCTCCCGCCGACATTGTTACCGTGGACAACATGGCCATAAATCTGGCCACCTACCAGGTGTACATAGACGGGGATCCAGTAGATCTTACGCTTATGGAGTACTCGCTGCTGTCGTTTTTGGCAACGCACCCCTCGCGTGCGTATTCCAGGGAAACGCTGTTGCACCGCGTGTGGGGTTTCGAGTACTGCGGCGGCACGCGTACCGTGGACGTGCACATTCGTCGCGTGCGCTCCAAGGTTGGTCCGCAGGTTGCATCCCACATTGTTACGGTTCGCGGCGTGGGATACCTCTTTAAGCTGTAGGTTACTGCTAAAAACCGGACGGCGGAATTGTCTTCGGAGTATTTTCTCGCGACAATTGTTTTAAGAAAACCAGAAGTCTTGTTCTACAAGTGTGAATGTTTGGCGCGTGCGCAATGCGAGTGCGGCAGATGGGTACATTCACTAGGTAGCTTGTAAGAGAAAGGCAAGGGCTATGTCTATCGACAATAACGGCGGTCAGCCGCCTGTTCCCAGCAACGATATAAATCGGGGCCAAGCACCTCAAGGTAATCCTGCTCCCCAGCAGCCGACTCCCCAACAGCCTGCGCCTCAGCGACCTGCACCGCAGAGGCCAGCGCCACAGAGGCCAGCGCCAGAGAGGCCGTCGCCGCAGCGGCCTATGCCGCAGGGCACAGCTCCTCAGCCGCGGGTTCAGGTAAATGCCGACTATCAGCCGCAGGGGCAACCCGGACAGAGCCCCTACGCGTCGCAGCCGAGTGCCCCGCAGCAGGCACCTGCAACCAAATCTGGTGGCGTGTGGAAGGGCGTTGTTGCCGGAGCCGTGGCAGGAGCGGTGGTTTCGCTTCTTGTGGTACTGGTGCTCATGCTTACGGGCGTTATTGGAGGCGGTCGACAGCAAATTAGTAGCGGCAGCGCCAGCAACCAAACAATTAACATTGCCACATCGGACGACGCTACGGTAGACGAGGCCGTAGCCGCCAAATGCCTTCCTTCGGTGGTGTCCATATACGTTCAAAGCAACGAAGGAACGGGAATTGGCTCGGGCGTAATCTTGGACAAAGACGGCAACATTATTACCAACTGGCATGTTGCTGGCGATGCCAAGTCCATATCCGTAACCATGGGAGGGCAGAGCTACGATGCCACGCTGGTTGGTGGCGACTCCTCGAGCGACATTGCCGTTATAAAGGCCGACTTTAAGGGTGCAGAGGTAACGCCCATAGAGGTTGGCGACTCGTCTCAGCTCGTGGTGGGCGACTGGGTTATGACCTTGGGCAGTCCCTTGGGGCTGGATCAGTCTGCTTCGTCGGGTATCGTGAGCGCACTGTATCGCAACCAGCTTATGACAGGTGCAACGGGCAACACCATATACACCAACCTCATTCAGGTGGACGCGGCCATTAACGGTGGCAACTCCGGCGGCGCGCTGGTTAACGAAAAGGGCCAGCTGGTTGGCATAAACACGCTGTATGCAAACGGATCGGGCGTCGAATCGTTTTCGGGCATTGGATTTGCGATACCGGGCAACTATGCGGTAGAGATTGCCAACAAGACAATTAAGGGCGAAAAGATTACCCATGCCTACATTGGCGTTTCGTGCAATACCGTAAACGCTCAAAACGCGCAGGCAAACCACCTGTCCGTAAACCAGGGCGCCTATATTGCAGAGGTTACCGAGGGAGGACCCGCACAGCAGGCTGGCCTGCAAAAGGGCGACATCGTGACCAAGATTGGCGACCACGAGGTTACCTCTGCCGACGGGCTCATTCTTGCGGTGCGCTCGTATGCGGTGGGCGACTCGGTGGACGTAACGTTTATGCGTGGCTCCAAGGAGCAGACCGTAAGCGTAAAGCTTGGCTCGGACGAAGAGCTCCAAAAGCAGCAGGAAGAGGCCAGCCGTCAGCAGCAGAACCAATACCAGCAACAGCTCGATGAATACGAGCAGTACTTTAACCAGCAGCAGAACCAGAATCAGAATATGAACCAGAACCAAACATGGCCATGGGACTCCTACGAATTCCCCTGGGAGATGTGGAACTGGGACAACAACACCCAAGGCAATCCGGGGGTGTACACGAGGTAAGTTTTACGACGAAGGCCCCAATTTGTCCTGCCCCTAAAGAGGCGTCGAATCCTTCCGGTGGCCCAAAAAGCGCCGTGCTCAAACAATCTTCGCATAGCTGCGGAACTGCGCGCGGCTGCTTTTTGGGCCGCCTCACGGATTCGACGCCTCTTTAGGGGCGGGACAAATTGGGGACAATCCCTTAGTTATGGTCCCCGATACGGCATAATATGCTTACGAATCTACCTGCCAAACATCTATTGATTGGACATAAATGCGGTTTGTTCATACATCAGACCTTCACCTGGGGCGCAAACTTGCGCAAATGTCGCTCGAACGCGACTGCGAATACCTGTTGGACCAGCTCATCGACCTCATTAAGCGGTCCGATTCCAAGGCTGTTGTTGTTGCGGGCGACGTATACGAGAGCCCGAATCCAACCGAGGCAGCGGTGCGCATGTGGGACCGCTTTATAACGCGTATGGCGGACCTCGGCGTTCCCGTGCTCGCGGTAAGCGGCAACCACGACTCCGGCGCTCGGCTGGCGGTTGGCTCCGACCTCATAGCCAGGGCGGGAATCCACATTGCGGGCGAGCTGGACGACGTGCTAAAGCCCGTTGTTATTGAGGGCGTAAACTTCTGGCTCGTGCCCTTTGTGCGCCCGGCGGATGTTCGCTCTTGGGCAACCAAGCAGGACTTGGACGCGGGGCTTGTAATCAACTACGAAACCGCGCTTCGCCTCCTGCTGGATACGGTGCGCACCACCGAGGAGTTTGGCGCACGGCCCAACGTATGCGTGGCGCATCAGTTTGTAACGAACGCCGGCGTTACGCCAGAGCGCAGCGAGTCCGAGCATCTCTCTCTGGGCACTTTGGACAACGTGGACTACCGCGTGTTCGAGGGGTTTGACTATGTGGCGCTGGGCCATATTCATGGGCCTCAGCGCATAGGACGCGACGAGGTTCGCTATGCCGGAAGCCCCCTTAAGCTATCTGCCTCGGAGATTCGCCAAAACAAGTCGTTTGTTGTGGTTGGCATTAAGACGAGCGGAGGCAAGACGAGCGTAAAGTACAAGTTGGTGCCCGTGGAGCCCCTGCGCGACCTTCGCGAAGAAAAAGGCTCGGTAGACGAGCTTCTTAGGCGTGCGGGCATGGAGGACGAGCAAAAGCGCGAGGACTTTATACATGCCGTGGTTACCGACGACGATCCCATAGACGTTGTGGCGCGACTCAGGCGTGCATGGCCAAACCTGGAGCAGGTAACGTTCGACAACGCCATAACCCGCGCGGCAGGTGAGGTGCAGGTGAGCGAGGAAATAGACCTCGAGAAGGACGTGCTGGACCTGTTTGGCGAGTTCTTCCAAATGCAAACGGGCAAGCCGCTCGCAAAGGACGAGTCAGACTTGGTAAACGCCGCCTTCGAAAAGGTGCTCACGAAAGGCGGTGATGCCGAATGAGGCCGCTTGAGCTCGAGATAACGGCATTCGGACCATATGCCGACCAAACAACCATAGACTTCTCTCGCTTTGGCGATCATGGCCTGTACCTCATATACGGAGACACGGGCTCGGGCAAGACCATGTTGTTCGACGCCATTGCCTACGCGCTGTTTGGTGAGTCTTCGGGATCGCGAGACGTGCGCACGCTTCGTAGCGACTACGCAAACGACGAAACTCCCACTCGGGTGTCGCTCACCTTTGAGCATGCGGGCAAAAACTACACCGTAACGCGCACGCCCCAGCAGGAGCTGGCACGGCGCCGCAGTGGTGGAAAGGACGCGTCCGACCTCGTGTCGCGCCAGGCTACGGCTGAGCTTACGAGGGGCGACGTTACGCTTGCGAGCAACGTGCGGCAGGTAAACGAGTACATAACGGACTTGCTTGGCCTGAGCTATGGGCAGTTTAGGCAGGTAACCATGATTGCCCAAGGTGCGTTTAGGGACCTGCTGTGCACCGACCCGGCCGATCGTGAGGTGGTGCTTCGCAAGATCTTTGGCACCGACGAGCTCGACAGGTTTGCCGAGGAACTCGTGGTGCGAGCACGCGATGCGCGCGAGCAGCTGGAGAAGACCCGTGGAGACTTTGACACATGCATAGCGCGTCTGGATCGCGGCATCGTTGAGGTGCACGACCCGCTTCAGCGCGTTTTGAGCAAAGATAATCCCTCGTTGGCGGCGCAGGAGTGCATCGATGCCGCAAACGGGATACTGGACCGTCAGCGCGAGGAAGTGAATGAGGCCAAGAAGGTTCGCGACGAGGCACGAGAGGCCACGGTGCAGGCACGCATGCGTTTGCGCGCTGCCGAGGAGGCAATGCAGGCGCTGGAGGCCACCGAGGAGGCAAAGCGCAAGCTGGTGCGTGCGGACGCGCACGTAAAGATATTCCAAAAGGCATTGGACGATGCGTCCGACCAATACAACAAAGAGCACGACCGTTTGGTGGCGCAGGAGGAGGAGCTCGCCAAGGCCCTGCCGCGCTACGACGAGCTTGAGCTGCGGCGACAGGCAGCGGCCGAAGCCGTAAAAAAGAGCGAAGAGCTTAATGCCCGCCGCGGTGACTTGGAGCAAAAGCGTGCGAACCTGGAGGCGTCTGTGGCGCATGCGCGTGTTGAGCTTAGCATTGCGCAGGACGTTACGGGACAACTGGAAAGGGCTCGTGCGGAGCTCTTGGACCTGGAGCGCAGGACAAAGCGTGCACAGGAAGTATCCGAAGACCTTGCAGGTCTCTCTCGCGAGCGTGCGGAGCTTTCGCGCCATGGTGCAGGCCTCGGTCGTGTACAGGAGGAGGTTGCCGCTGCCAGAAAACAGGCGGAAGAGTTGTTTGCGGCCCTTATTGCAGACGAGGCGTCGTTTGTGGCAACTTCTCTTGCCGATGGACGGCCTTGTCCCGTGTGCGGCTCGCTGGAACACCCCCAGCCAGCAACGCCCTCCAACATTGCGCCCGACCGCAATTCGCTTGTGGATGCACGCACGCGACAGCAAGAGGCGGAGGAGCGGCTTCGTAAGAGCCAAGACGCGTTCTTGAGTATGCAGTCCAAGATAAGCGAACATGCTCGTATTTGTCTGTCCAACGTGCGAGGTCTTGTGGGAGAGCTCGAAGCTGCCAAGGAAGACGAGGAGCGCTGGGCCATGGGGAGGCTTGCAGAGCTTCGTCAGAACCTTGGAGACAATCTGGTGGAGGTGCGCGAGCGCGAAAACGCGTTGCAGGGCAAGCTGACCGAGCTTGAGGAGCTGCGAAAACAGCTGCAAGAAGACGAAAAGACGCTTCTTGGCGTGCGCAAGGAGCTTGTGGAGCTTGCGGGTGCATGCGAGATGGCTGCGGCCGACGTGGCGTCTGCGCAGGCGCTTGTGGACGAGACGAACGAGAGCCTAACGTACTCCTCTCGCGAGGAGGCAACTAAGCAGCGCGAGGCATATGCGAGCCAGCGCGTACAAGTTGAGACCGAGCTTGCGGCGGCCCGCTCTGCCTTTGAGGAAGCCCGCTCCGAGCAGGCTTCCGCCAAGTCGGTGCTAGAAGAGCGACGTGCTCGCTTGGAGCAGCTGGGCGTCCACGAAGGCGACAGCACGGCCAACACCAACAAAGAAAAGCGCGCGCTCATGGTTGCGCAGTCTTCGGAAAAGACGGCCGACAAGGCCGTACAGGCAGCTCAGGCGCGAGTGAGCGTAAACGAGAAGACCATCGAGGAGATGGTACAGATCGCGGGCATTCTTCCCGCTCACGAGCGCGCGGCGCAGGTGGCTGAGCGCGTGTCTCGCATTGCACGCGGCCAGGCCAGCGGTACCAACCGCATTTCGTTTGAGCGCTATGTGCTTGGCTTCTACTTTGACCAAATAGTAATCTGTGCGAATCGTCGTCTGTCCGTAATGTCGGCCGGCCATTATCAGCTCGTACGCAACTCCGAGGGCGAAAACCGTGGCAAGGGTGGCCTGTCGCTAGATGTTATAGACTACGCAACTGGTCGCCGCAGACCGGTATCGTCGCTTTCGGGCGGAGAGTCATTTGAGGCGTCGCTTTCGCTGGCACTGGGTCTTTCCGACTACGCGCAGCAGCGTGCGGGTGGCATGCATCTGGACACCGTGTTTATTGACGAGGGCTTTGGATCGCTTGACCCAGAGTCGCTGGAGCAGGTTATGCGCGTGCTGTCCGACCTGGCGTCGGGCGACTGCCTGGTTGCGATAATAAGCCATGTAGAAGAGCTCGAAAAGCGTATAGAGAATCGCATTGAGGTGCGGTCGAGTTCCGAGGGAAGCTCCGCGAAGGTCGTTACGCTGTAAGCGGGGATAGAACCACAAATAGCCTGCCCCTAAAGAGGCGTCAGCTCCTTCCGGCGGCCCAGAAAGCGCCGTGCTCAAACAGTCCTCGCATAGCTGCGGAACTGCGCGCGGCTGCTTTTTGGGCCGCCTCACGGATCTGACGCCTCTTTAGGGGCAGGCTATTTGTGGTTCTGGTTAGTGGGTGGCACCGCGGGGTTTGGAGGCTATAACGGCGTTGCGATAGGTTGGATCGCCCGTTACCTCGCGGATTACCTCTAGCTGCGGAGGAAACGATACGGGCGTCTGATCGTCTGCGAGCTCTATCTCCACCATTGCCTGGTCGTTCCAGCAGGGAAAGAGGTCAATCTCGAAGTACTGACTCTGGTAGGTAAGACAGTAGCGTGTCTTTGTAATTTGCCGCAGGTCGGGGTCGGCTTGCGCCAGCAGGGCGTCGTACTCTTGCGCAGAAATGCGGCGTTGCGTGCGCATGAGCTTGCGATTGTTCACTATGCGCTTGTGCGTGTAGTAGTACATGCTGTGGTTGCCAGAGCTTCGCCTGCGTATGCGCGTTTCCTCGTTCGGCTTTGAGCGCAGATACGTCTGCTCTATCTCTACGCGGGTGCAGTTGGGTAGCGATTCGAGCCACTCTATGTTGGGATATCTAACCAAAAACTTGCGCTCTATCTCGAAGGGGGAGGCGTCGCCCAGGAAGTAGGTAATCTCGTGCATAAGGCTGCGCATCTTGCCCTCGAAGTCCGAGCTGTTGTCTATGACCCTAAAGTGGGGATGGCCAGTCCACGCGGCAATAAACTTGTCGTCGAGCGCCGCCGCTTCCTCTACCGATTCGTAGCGCGCTCCGTTGTTTTCCAGGCTGTAGAACTCCTCGGCGCCCTTTGCGGCAGTTACCAGGTGAAATACCGCGTCGTAGTTGTCGCGCAATTCGGTCTCGGTCGTTCCAAGGTCATTGAGTACGTGCAAGAATTCCTCGTCGGTCATGTACGCCTTGTTGTCCAGCTGGCCACGGTCGCACACAATAACGATCTTCTCGTTTGCCATGGTTGCCGCGGCCTGCATGAACACGCGCTCCTTTTCCAGCTGCAACTGCATTTGACAGCGCTGGTAGTCCTCGTTGGTGCCACATGTCCAAGGAGCGACGCCGCCCGATATGAGCGAGGTGGCGGTTTCGGGCACAATGAGCACTGTGTAGCCCAGGTGCGACAGATCTCGTTGGATGCGGCTGAGCGCGGTGGTTTTGCCGCCACAAGGACCCCCGGTTACAACTATTTTGCGAATAGACATGCGTGCCCCCATTTGTCCAAGGCGTCTTGCCTGCTTGCGTTACAACGGTACGGTCTGCGCTATTTGCTGGGCGTGGTCTTTGCGCTCTCCTTGCGTTGTTGCGTTGCCTTTTCCAGCTGGCCCACGTCCGCGTTGGACTTCTCGTCCTTGCGTGCCCAGGCTATGGCTTCCTTTATCTGCTCGTCTGTCATGTCCTTTGCTGCGATTGGCTGGAAAGAGAGGACCTTTTGCACGGTAACCCCGCCATCCTTGTTGGTGGCCTTTTTTGCAGACACCTCAAAGTCGATGGGGTTGCTGGGTATTTTGTAGATGGTTCCGTCCGTGGCGATGGGGGAGCCAACCGCCTTTACCTGGTATTTGCCTTCCGGCAGCTCTATGTCTGCACCGCTGTAGGCAAGAAACACGGTTTCGTTTACGTCGTTGCCGTTTGCGTCCTGACCCGTTACCTCAACCGGTATGCGCGAGGAAGATTTGTCGTATTCCGAGGTAATGCTAATGGTAAAGGTTACGGGATACTTGGTGGACTTTATAAGGTTCGAAACGGAAACGGCGCCGCCTACAAAGATTGCGGTGCACGTTGCCATAAGGAGCGCCAGCACGGAGACGGTTACGATAACAACGGTGCGGACGGTCTTCTTGCTACTGGAAGAATCGCCAGACGGACCGGCGGAACTGTTGGTGGTGTAGGCGCGGGAGTCGGAAGGCGTGGCGTTGCCAGGGTAGGGCACATGCGGGGCTCCGGTTTGCGCAGCACTGGGAGCTTGGAACGCGCGGCCTTCTCCTGGTACCGGAATCGTTTCCGTTGCTTGGTCGGTCTTCTGATTGCCGCCAAGGGGATGGCCACAGTGATTGCAAAAGCGCGCGCCGTTGGCAACCTGCTTGCCGCAATTCGGACAGTTCATGGTTCCCTCCAGGTTGTTGTGGTTGGGCATACGTGCAATCCTACCCCGCTCGCTGCGACCTATCAAGGGGGAGTACCCCTCTTGATTGGCACCTATCAAGAGGGGTACTCCCCCTTGATAGGTGTACGATAACTACGAGGAAATACGACGGCCATGAGGCGGGGGGACATATGCAGTATCGCAACGATCGCAACGGGAAGCCCATATCGATACTCGGCTTTGGATGCATGCGTTTTGCGCATAAAGGTGGTGCAATTGATTATGACCAGGCAAAGGAACAGCTCTTGCATGCCAAGGAGCTTGGGGTCAACTACTTCGACACGGCCTATCTGTATCCGGGAAGCGAGGAGACGCTGGGTAGGGTGCTCGAGGAGGCCGGGTGTCGCGAGGAGGTTTGCATAGCCACCAAGCTGCCGCAATACCTCGTGCGCAAGGCTTCCGCCATCGATAAGTACTTTAACGAGGAGCTGCGTCGCCTGCGCACGGACTACGTGGACTACTACCTCATGCACATGGTTACCGACGTGCAGCAGTGGCACAACCTCTGTGCCTTGGGCATCGAGGACTGGATTGTGCAAAAAAAGGCGAGCGGTGCCATTCGCAACATTGGGTTCTCGTTCCATGGGAGCACGGAGCTCTTTTTGGAGGTGCTCGAGGAATACGACTGGGACTTCTGCCAGATTCAGTACAACTACCTAGATGAGAACACACAGGCTGGCAGGCGTGGTCTGGAGGCGGCCGCGGAGCGCGGGATTCCGGTGGTAATAATGGAGCCGCTGCGTGGTGGCAAACTGGTGGAACTGCCGCCCGCCGCGCGCGACGCGCTTGAGGACAGCGGACGTCCTTGGTCTGCGGCGGAGTGGGCTCTGCGTTGGCTGTGGGACCAGCCTGCCGTAACCTGTGTGCTCAGCGGCATGAACTCCATGCAGATGGTGGACGAGAACTGCCGCGTGGCAAGCGAGGTGCAAGAGGGCGAGTTCGGCGAAGAGGAGTTTGCCACTCTGGAGGGTGTAAAGGACGCTATTCGCAGCACACAGCGCGTGGGCTGCACGGGATGCGGCTACTGTATGCCGTGCCCCAAGGGCGTGGACATTCCCGCGCTGTTCCGCTGCTACAACCACATGTACACCGAAGGCAAGAACGCGGGCAGGCAGGAATACTGGCAAACGGTGTCGCTCCGCAAAGAGAAGGCCTTCGCAAAGCAGTGCATACAGTGTGGCAAGTGCGAGAGCCATTGTCCGCAGGGCATTGCCATTCGCGAGCAGATTCGCATTGCGGACCGCGAGCTGCGCCCGCTCCCGTGGCGCATTGCCGGCGACGTTGCCCGCAGCTTTGCCGTGAGGTAGCGGACGAATTGCAACGAAGGGGTGCCCCCTTTGGTTTTGTTGGGGGAAGTCTTCCCGTCGCGTGGTTAGTTGTTGTCCTGTGCGCGTGGTAGCATTGCCGTGTGCAATACGAGGGGGAGTACATGAGCAACATCGTATCGCAATACACGGAGCTGGATGCGACCTTTGCCGACGGCGCCATGCGCCTGCTGCGCAGCCCGTTTGCCCAAACGACCATAGCGCTGCTGCGCGAGGTGTTTGCCGACGGCTCCACGCATCTGGAATCGGAGGTGCTCTACGCGCGCATGGACGCCATGCTCGACGAGCTGGACTTTGCCGACTGCAAGATCTGGCGGCACACGGACGGCACGAAGCTCAGTGCGCGCGAGGTCGTTGGGGAGACGTGGGTCAAGGAGTACAAGCTGCTCGAGCGTCGCATTTTGCCAACGGGCGAGTCGGAGCACTCGCTGCGTCCCGAGGCGCTTGTCGTGCTGTCGTGTGCCGACGCCATTGGCAACAAGGCCATAACGTTGTCGAGCCCTCGCGTCGAGATGATCGTGGAGGCGCTCACGCGCTTGTCCACGGCGGTCAACCCCGACCCGCAGGCCCAGCGTCAGGACTTGGTGCAAAAGGTCGAGGAGGCCCAGCGGGCCTTGGACGACTTCGACAAGAAGGGTGGCAAGCTTCCCAAAGACCTCGATCCGGTGGCCATGTACAACAATGCGCTTGACCTCATGTCGTCTGTTCCTGCCGACATGAGCCGCATTGAGGAAATGATGTACGAGGAGCGGAACAACCTCATAGACTCGTTCCATGCAGACGACCGGCCAGGTGGCGAGCTTGTGGCCGAGTACCTGCATCGAAGCGACGAGCTCTTCTCGGGAACCGACTCCGGCCAGGTGTACAACGGAGCCATCCGCATGCTCTCCAACCGACGACTCAACGCTCAAATTAGCTCACGTGTGCGCATGATCTGTAGGTCCGAGGCATTGGAAAGCCTCGATCAACGCGATCGCATGGCCTTGGAGCGGTCGTGGAAGCACATGGTAAACGGCATGCAGGGCGTGCTTAAGCTTCGCAGGTCCTGCTCGGAAACCGTTGCCAACGCCATTACGCAATACGACCACGAGGTGTATAGAGAGTACACGGCGCTTCTTAAGGAGCTGTACAGGACGGTTTTGGGCTGGAGCCTTACCCACACGCCGACTGTTCACAGTCCCATGGCCGACGCCCTCGACGAGGCAAAGGTCGCAACGCTTATGCACAAGCTGTCCACGCGACCGGCCAAGCAGCCACCTCCCGCGCTGTTTGAGGCCAATGCGGACGACCTGCCGCGAATTGACGTTGAGCGTCTTAAGTTCTTTGGCGGAGCGCGAACCCGCGAGGTCTTGGACGCCATAGAGGCCGTGCTGCCGGCAGGTGGAGCCATGAGGCTTTCCGAGGCGTTTGGGAAGATTGACGACTCGCTTAGGCGCGAGGTCGAGTTGGCGGGCCTTATGCGTTTTGCGCTCATGGCCGGCGCACCATTGGAGGATGCCCAGCGGGCCGAATATGTGTGTCTAAACATGGATGGGACCAAACGTGTTTGGCTTGCGCCCGACATGGTTGTGCGACGTGCCGTTGTGCAGGCCAGCAAGGAGGAATTCGATGTGTAACGAAGCGTCCGTATCTGCCGTGCAAGAAGTCGCAGATGCACCACGTATGGAGCTCTTTCCCGAAGACACCGGAACGTGTCCGCTTGGGGTCCGCCATGCCATTGCGGCGCTCATAAAGCGACGCTACATTTCTGCCGACGACGACAAGGTGGCTTGGGAGGGGCTCATGAGCGACCCGGACCTCGTAAGGAGTCGCTTGGCCGATGCCCTCCTGTTGCTAAAGATAAACACGCAGATTGGAATTGCGCTTGCCCAGCAGGTTGAGTTCGAGGACGACACCATTCCCTACAAGATAAAGTCCATAAACTACTTTAACAACGTGCAGTCGCTGCTTATGTGCCAGCTCGTTACCAAGTACTTTGCCTCCGTTACGTCGGGGCAGCTAACGGTATGGATCGAGGAAGAGGAGATGTACGAGTACATGACGCGGCTCTTTGAGGACGCGCCGGACGTTGCGGCATCTCAAACAAATATGAAAAACGCAATTAGCTCCATGGTCCGCAATCGCTACCTTAGGGAGGTCGGAGACGGTCGGTACCAAATACTTCCCATTGTGGGGGTCGTGTACACCTTGGACGAGATTCGCTCCGTGCTCTCGCGGTACGTTATAGCCGAAGAGGGGGAGGGCAATGAGTAGCGCGCAGATGCAAAACCTTCGCATTGGTATGCTGGAGGAGGCACAGTGGCAGCTTGCCTGCATGCAGCTGGTTAACTTCGGCCCCTTTGACGGATATCATGCATTTAGCTACAAAACAGGTTTTGACCATGCTCCCACCACCGTTGTTGCGGGCGATTCCGGAACAGGCAAGAGTACCCTTGAGGATGCGTTCTTCGAGGTAATGACGCGCAACGGCAGCTACAACACGGCCAGCAACGAAGGAGGTCGCGGCGGGAGCCTTGCGTCCGAGAAGCGCTCGCTTATTGGATACGTTCGCGGTAAGCTTGCCGACACGGAGGACGAGGATGGCAACCAGGTCGCACGCCTGTTGCGCGACGGATCGTGCAACAGGTGGAGTGCCGTCGTTCTTACCTTTGAGTCCGACGCGCAAACGGTGTTTACCGTGGCAAAGCTCTTCTGGATTGGCGCCGGCTATAACGCCAACGCAGACATCAAGCAGCTGCGCATTACCATGTACGCGCCGTTTGATCCCCACGTGCTCGAGCCAATTGCGGCACAGAACTTTACGGCCGATCGTCTGCGACGCCTTATCGGGAGCGACTTTAAGTCCTTCTCGCGGGTGGACGAGTTCCTAACCTACATCTACCAGGTGCTTAAGGTGGACGAATCTGGGCAGGGCAAGGACGTGTTCGACCTGCTTGGCAGGATTCGCAGCGGTGCGGGATTCCGCTCCATTGCAGAGCTCTTTAGGGAGCAGGTGCTGGACGTGCCTCAGACCTTCGAGCGTGCCGGGGAGGCCGTAAAGAGCTATCGCGAACATAGGGACGCCTACGACAAGATGCGCGACAAGCAGGAAAGGGTCGATGCGCTTGGCGAGGTACGCGCCACGAGCGAAGAGCACGCAAAGGCTCAGCAAGAGCTCGACGCACACGTAAGCGCCCTGAGCGACGAGGTGTTTGACTCGTGGGAGCACGACGTTCACACAAGGCTGCTCTCCACGTACAACACGGAGCTGGAAGGCCGCCGCAGCGAGCTGGCGCGTTCGCTCGACTCGACCAACAAGGAACTCGAAGTCGCCACAAGCCAACGTGACGACTTGGACAACCAACTTCGGGCGTCTGGATTTACCGAGAAGCTCGCCGCCTTCGATGCGGCGGTAATGCGCGCGGAGGATCGTGCACGGTCATGTGCGGAGGCCCACGATGGCTGCGCGCGCGAGGTGGAGCCGTATTTTGGCACCATGCCGAGCACCGCCTTTGAGTTTGGAAACCTCATGCACCGTGTTCGCCAGTTTATGGACGGCTATAACAAGGCGCACGAAACCTTGTCGCAAAAGCATTCCGACGCGATTGCAAAGCGGGTGAAGATTGATGAAGAAGCGGCGGAGTGTCGCAAAGACCTTGAGTATTACGAGCGCAACAAAAGCCGTATACCTCGCTGGTTGGGCGAGCCGCGCGAGGAGCTGGCCCATGCGGCGGGCTTGTCTGCAAAAGAGCTACCGTTTGCGGCAGAGCTCATGGAGGTTACGGACGAGCGATGGCGCAGGGCAATCGAGTCGGTGTATGGCGGCTTTGCGCGCACGCTCCTGGTAGCCGAGGACGACTTTGAGCGGTTTAGCGCCGCCATCGACAAGCTCAAGCTGCGCAAGCGCATGACCTTTAGGCGTGTTCCGCAGGATGTTGCTTGCACGACCCAAAGCGGCAAGGGCATGCTGTCGCAAAAGATCGCGTTTGACGGCAGCTCGCCCTTTGTGGGTTGGCTTATGAACACCGTACGCGACGAGCATCACGATGCACTGTGTGTGGGCACGACCAAGCAGTTGGCGGGTCCAGGCCGCCGCGTAACCATAAACGGGCAGACGCGCGACGGCAACCGTGGCGCCCATGGTCGCGACGCCGGCTCCGAGGGAATCATAGGCCTCGACAATTCGTCGAGGATCGAGGAGCTGCGCCAGAGGCTTGTGGACCTGCAGGGGCAGTGGACATCGGCGCATGACGCCGAGGTCCGCGTTGGCAAAGAGCTCCAGACCCTCGCGCAAAAGCAGGCTGCGGCGCAGCGCATCGAGCGCTACGAGTTCGTGCAGGTGGACGTGGAGGGCGCGCGCAAGGACTTGCAGGCAAAGCAATACGACCGCCAGCTGTTCCTCGACGATAACGAGGACCTCAAGGACCTCGAGGCGCGCTTGGCAAGTGCCAACGCCTCCGTTACTCACCTTACCAAACAGGTGGGCGGAATCGAGTCGCGGCTGGACGAGGTGGAGGAACGCCTGGCCAACACTCGCGACCAGCTTGAGGATCTGCGCGGCTCTGCGACCTTCGACCAGGCAGTCCGTGCCTCTGCCGGCTATGCGCTGCTTGCGCAAGCGGGGGAGGAGCGCTTTGCGGGGCACAGCGTGGAGGATAACCTGCGGGGGTTCTTGGAAAACGTTAACCGAACGCGCATGGCGTTGGAGAGCGCGCGGCAAGAACTGGCAAACAAGGTAGAGGTGCTTACGCGGCGTATCGTGCGGCAGCTGGAGCGATATCTTGAGCGCTGGCCCGACGCGTTTCTTACGCCGACGCTCGAATGCCTTCCCGACTTTATGGCGCAGCTCCAGAAGTTCGAGCGCGAGGGATTCCACCTGCAAATGGATCCCTGGCGAGAGCACATGGTTGCGTGGATTAAGGAGGACCTTATTCCTTTGGACGTGGCGTACAGGGACGCTCGCTCCGAAATCGACGACAAGCTCGAGCCCATTAACCAAATTTTGCAAACACTTCCGTTTGGGCGCGAACAGGGGCGGCTGCAAATCGTATGCAAGAGCGCAGACCCCAAGGCAGCCAGGGGCTTCTCGTCTTTGATGCGCGATCTTTTGGACTACGAGAACGACGACTCGACGTTTGACGAGAAGGCATACCACAAGAAGGCAAAGCGCCTGATTGAAATGATAGACCCCACGGACACGCGGGCGGAGTCCACGCGCAGGCGCAACGAGATTCTGGATCGCCGTCGCCACGTTACGCTTTCCGCGCGCGTGGTTGATGCCGACGACCCAACCAAGGTGCTTAGCACCATACGCACGCTTGCCAGCAAGTCGGGTGGCGAAGTGGCCGAGATCGTGGCCTTCATCCTTGGCGCGGCATTGCTGTACCGGCTTGGCCAGGACGGAACCTCCAAGCCCGGCTTTGCGCCCGTAATGCTGGACGAGGGCTTTATTAAGGCGGACTCGCGCTTTACGTCCCGCGCAATATCTGCATGGCAGGGGTTTGGCTTCCAGCTGATTATTGCCGTTCCGGAAGAGAAGTACCAGTCGGTTGTCTCCAAGGCAGAGCGCGTGCTCAACATTGTGGCGGATGCCAACCGCCGCTCGTACGTGAGCACGTTTGACTATGTGGACGCTGGCAAAGCTGCGGAGGATAGGCGTGGGTAAAGCTGAAGGCGCGGCCAGACTCAAGTCGGTGGCAGAGCTCGAGCAGGCCTTGCGGCGCAGGTACGAGCGTGTGTGGGCAAACGAGCTCGTGGCACCAGCTGGCGCTGGGTGGCCCTATGAGGTAAGGGTCGGGCGACCTTCCATGCGCGAGCTGGAGCAGGACTTTGCTGCCTGGGATGCGCAGGCACAGTGCTTGCGCGAATGGGCCGAAGCTCGTGGCCTTACGTGCAAATTTGAGCAACGGCGCGTGGGACGGCGTGCGTACGGGTTCTTGTCTCACGTGTGCGCGCAGGACGTGCAGACGTTGGCGGCTGCGGTGGGGCGTCGGAATCACTTTGAGCACTATACCGCGCGTCTTGATGTGTTGCGTGCGCGGTTTGCGCAGGTGGACGAGGACGGCTTGCGTCGCGTGTTGGTGGACCTCAACAAGTACGATGCCACGGACGGGGACTTTGACCTGGTGTGTAGGGCCGCCGAGTGGTTTGCCTCGCACGAGGTTGGCAACATTACCGCACGTGAGGTGCCGCTGGAGGGGTTTCACGCCAAGTGGCTGGACGCGGCGTCGCATAGGAGCATGGTGTGCGTGTTGGCGGGAATCGAGAGGCTTGAGTTCAGAGAGCGTCCGCACGTGGTGCGGTTTAGGTACTTGGACCCCGACTATCTGGCGGCTGGAGGCCGCGTGCACGACTGCTGGGTGGAGGGCGACTGCGCGAAGCCGGCATACGAGCCGTCGGTGGTCGTTATATGCGAGAACCGCGACAGCGCCCTGTGGTTCAAGCCGCTTGAGGGTGGCGTTGCCATTCAAGGCGATGGCATGGCGGGCGCGGCCGTGGTGGGTCGCATAGAGTGGGTTGCTCGCGCGCCGTTGGTGCTGTACTGGGGCGACATCGACCGGCAGGGCTTCTCGATTCTTTCCAAATACCGCGAGAGTGGGCTCGACGTGCAGAGCCTGCTAATGGACGAGGCAACGTATCGTAGGTTCGAGCGCTTTGGAACGCACGTGGACAAGCGCGGGCATGCCATTCAGCCGTTTCTGCAGGCGTGCGAGCTGAGTGGTCTGCATGCGGACGAGAACACCCTCTACCTGCAGCTGTGTGCGGAGGACTTAACGGGTCCGCGCCGCATAGAGCAGGAGCGCATTCCGCTGGACCTCGCGCAACGGACAGCGCAGGCCGCGTTATCAAAAACGCAATCTGTACACTAGAGGTCTGGAAAAACGGCCTCTGTGCACATTGCGGGACTCGTAGCGTACACAGAGGCCGTTTTTCGCTCCGTCTAGTGTACACATTGCAATATTTATGTTGAGTATCGGCTGACGACTAGTTTTTCGAAATGAAGGGAACGGGACTGAGTCCCCATTGCCGGGTGCCGACCTTGATCCGTGCTGTGTTAGCGGGCAATACGAGTCTTTTATGGGTTGTGTTTGCGGAAAGGAGTCAGTATGCATGAGCGCGATGTTTTGTCTCTTCTATGTTTCCGTTCGTCGCGGAGGAGGCACGCGGCAAGCATGTAGCCATGAGGCGTGATGAGGACGTTGACTGGGAAAGCCTGCTGCTGCAATAGGGGTAGAAATCGATTCGTGCTCCAGCCTCCCGCTGCATGCCATGGCGCCTCGGGCGCGTGCTACACTAGGGTGAACATGTGACACGGGGGAGGCTGTCCAAAAAGGGTGCCGTCAGGGGATATTCCCCTACGGGTACATCGTGGATATGCTTACTCGTAAAGGAATGCCCTGCTCGCGATGTACCCGATGGGGAGTATCCCCTGACGGCACCCCATCCCATCGCGAGTTCTCGGACAGCCACGAAGGGGGACGCGCATGGCACGCACCATAAGCATAGGGGCGCAGGGTTATGAGGACCTGCGCGCGAACGGGTACTTCTACGTGGACAAGACCGGCTTCGTGAGGGACTGGTGGCTCGGGGGCGACAGTGTAACGCTTGTGTGCCGCCCGCGCCGCTTCGGCAAGACCCTCAACCTGGACACGGTGCGCTGCTTCCTCTCCTCCGAGTTCGCCGGCCGCGGCGAGGAGCTCTTCGGCGGGCTCGACGTGTGGGCGGACCCCGCCATGCGCGGGCTCCAGGGAACGGTGCCCGTGGTGGCGCTGAGCTTCGCGAAGGTGAAGGGCGCCACGCTCGACGAGACGCTCGCCGGGCTAAGGAGGATCATCCGCGTGGCCGTGGACGCCCATGACTACCTGCGCAGGTCGGATGTCCTCACCGAGGAAGACCGCGCCTTCCTCGCGCGTGTCTCCGATGACATGCCCGCCGAGGTCGCTGTGGACGCGATAAACCAGCTCTGCTCCATGCTGCTTCGCCACCACGGCGTGGCGCCGGTGGTGCTGCTCGACGAGTACGACGCGCCGATGGAGTGCGCCTGGACGCACGGCTACTGGGATGGGGCGAGCTCGTTCTTGCGCCAGCTCATGAACGCGACGTTCAAGACCAATCCGGCCATTGGCCGCGGCCTGATTACCGGCGTCACGCGCGTTAGCCGCGAGTCTATATTCTCCGACCTCAACAACCTCGAGGTGGTCACGACGTCGACGCCCAAGTACCAGACCTCCTTTGGCTTCACACAGGGGGAGGTGGACGCGGCACTGACGGAGTACGGGCTCGCCGCGAAGCACGACGCCGTGCGCGACTGGTACGACGGGTTCGTGTTCGACGGGCACGAGCACATCTACAACCCCTGGTCGGTGACCAAGTTCCTGGAGAGTGGGGGCTTCTTCGATGCCTGGTGGGCCAACACGAGCGGTAACGGGCTCGTGTCCGAGGTCGTGCGCCGCGGCGACGGGGACCTAAAGTCCGACTTCGAGGAGCTCATGCGTGGCGGGGAGGTGAGCAAGGTAATCGACGAGCAGGTGGTCTTCTCCGAGCTCCACACGCGCCCGAACGCCGTGTGGGCGCTTCTGCTGGCCGCGGGATACGTTACCAGCCCGGGGTCGGTGCCCGAGTTTGTGGCTACCACGCCGCGCCGCCTGCGCCTCACCAACAAGGAGGTGGAGCTCTGCTTCGACCGTATGGTGGAGGGCTGGTTCGGAGAGGCTGGGTCTGAGTACGATCGCTTCTGCCGCGCCGTCCTCGCAGGCGATGCCGAGGCCATGGAGGACTACCTCTCTGAGGTTGTCCTCGCCTGTGCGTCGTCGTTCGACTCGGCGACGCGGCCCAGCGAGCGTGGCGAGGCCGAGCGCTTCTACCACGGCTTGGTGCTGGGCATGCTCGTAAAGCTCCGCAGCCGTTGGTCGGTGGAGTCCAACCGCGAGAGCGGCTACGGCCGCTACGACGTGGCCCTCGTACCAACCGATGGTGCCGCCGGTACCGACCCTGCGGTCGTGATCGAGTTCAAGGTGTTCGACCCGCGCCGCGAGCAGACCCTTGCCGACACCGTCGAGCGCGCCCGGCAGCAGATAGAGGACAAGGCCTACGTCTCCGGGCTCGTGGAGCGCGGAATCGCGGCCGAGCGCATACGCACCTACGGCATTGCCTTCCGTGGCAAGGAGGTGCTGGTGGGGTAGGGTATAACCCCGTTGGGCACGGCGCGGACGCAGGATGCGAATGGCAGCCAATTGGGACGATAGCTGGGGTGCGCTTCGCGCGTCCCGCGCATGCGGGCACGCGGGATGGGGTATACTTGTACGTGCCAGCAAAGCCCGCAGTTGGTTAACGGAGCACGGGCGGCGCCGGTTTATCTTACAAAGGGAGCCCGGTTGCCGCCGGGCTTTCCCTTATGTATCCAACGTCATCCATTCATTCGCGCTTATGTTTCTTCCACCGTCTCCAGGCGGCCAGGGCGAGCCTGGCCAGCCGGTCGATCACGGTCGGCGAGTCGGCGGCAAGCGCCGAAAACGCCAGTGCAACAAGAATTTCCCAAATAGGCATATCGCCCTCCTTTCGAAGGGCACCGCCCGCGCGCGGACTCTGCTGGCACGTGCGCGACATTCTAGCACGCCGAGTGAACTCGACGTTGAGTACGACACTATCGGTATCGGTACTTTGGCCCCTGTTCTAACAAGATATGGACACATGGGGCAAAATGTAGGTTATACCCTACTTACCTAGCATGAGGGTCTTCATAGACACAAACGTCCTTATATCAGCGGCGCTCTTCCCTGCGGGAGTTGCTGCAGCTGCTTGTCGGAACGTATGATTTGCGTTTTAGATCAAGGATGCTTTTTCATCGTTTGACACCCCTACGTATCAAGTGTATGCGGGCGCGCGGGATGGGGTATACTTGTACGTGCCAGCAAAGCCCGCAGTCTGTTAACGTGTCACGGGCGGCGCTGGTTATTAATTATTGGGGACCCGGTTGCCGCCGGGTCTTCCCATAACTACAGGCACCATCCATTCATTCGCGCTTATGTTTCTTCCACCGTCTCCTGGCGGCCAGGAAGAGCCTGGCCAGCCGGTCGATCACGGTCGGTGAGTCGGCGGCAAGCGCCGATATCGCCAGTGCAACAAGAATTTCCCAAATAGGCATATCGCCCTCCTTTCGAAGGGCGCCGCCCGCGCGCGGACTCTGCTGGCACGTGCGCGACATTCTGGCACGCTGGACGGGTGCGAGGGCATACGGTTGTGAGGGAGGTTCCTACCCGCCGAACTCGACGTCGACTGTGGGCTGCTCGTTCTCGGTGTCGGTACGGTGCTCGATGGCGTCGAAGTCCACCATGTCGCGCACGGACACACCGAGCCCCGCGGCGATGCGCTCCATCATCTCCAAGGTGGGACTCGCCTGGGCGGACTCTAGCTTGATGAGGTAGCGTCGGCTTACGCCGACCATGAGCGCGAACTTGCTCTTGGACAGCCCCTGCAGCTCGCGCAGGCGGCGAAGCTCGCAAGCGTAGATGTAGCGGTGAGAGGTGTAGTCGTGTGTGTCCATACGGACAGACTATGGGTGCCTTTCACCTAATATGCGCACTATAGTGCGCATATACGGGGCCCATTCTCGCTGCGCCTAGTGCGCACGTTACAATATTTATGTAGAGTCCGACCCGCGACCGCTGTGCCGTACCCTGGATTCACGGCTTACGCCGACCGTGAGCGCGAACTTGCTCATAGACAACCCCTACAGCTCACACAGGCGGCTAAGCTCGCAGATGCAGGGGTAGCAGGAGTAGGTGTCCAGAAGAAACAAAACGTGTACATTGTTCACATAAAAAAACAAAAATCGTGTAATATAGATACAGTAATTACAGCAGTAAGGGACTTGCTATGATGGATCGACGTATCGAAGCGGCAATTAGAACATGGGCGGCACAACCAGCAAACAGGCCATTGCTTGTGCGTGGGGCTCGGCGCGTGGGCAAGACTCACTCCGTCGAACGCGTGGGCAGGGAGGTTTCGGGCAATGCGTTCGTAAAGCTGGACTTCCAGACCGATCTCGAACTCGTCTCGCAGCTCTTCGAGGGCCCCACCGACGACGTTGACGGCATAGTCTCCCGCATTGGCGCATACAAGCGCGTACGCCTTGAGCGCGAGAGCGCATTTATCATGCTCGATGAGGTCCAGCTTTGCGAGCGTGCGCTTAATTCGTTGCGGTTCTTCTCGGGATCCGGTTGGCGTGTCGCCGCGACAGGCAGCCAGCTTGGTGTGGACACTAGACGACGAAGGCTTCCCTTCCCAAGCGGCGTAGAGCAGCTAACCATGCATCCCATGGACTTTGGGGAATTCCTCTGGGCGATGGGGGAGGGCACGATGGCTGACGACATTCGCGCGCGATCGCACTCGCTTGAATGGTATCCAGCGCACCGCGAGGCACTTGCGCTCTTTCGTCTCTTCCAGGTGCTAGGGGGCATGCCCCTTGTGGTGAGGACCTACATCGAGACTGGTGACATCGACGAAGCCCGAGTCCAGCAGCGTGAGATTGACATGACGTACACTGCGGACATGACCGACCCCGAAAACGGCATCAGCGGCACTGCTGCGCGTAAGGTATGGAGAAGCATTCCGGGGCAACTGTTGCGCGCTTCCACCAAGAAGTTTAAATACTCTGAGGTCGAACGAGGGGGTAGGCGCAGCAGGCTCCTAGAGCCCATCGAGTGGATGGCTGGTGCGGGCATTGTGCTCGTCAACGAACTCACGCAGGGTGTCGAGGCACCGCTCGTGCCCCACTCCGAGGATGACGGGAGCTTCTTCAAGGTCTATCTGGCCGACACGGGGCTTATGTTCTACAAGCTACACGTGAACCCTGTGCAGTGGCTTGAGGCCGTGGACTCGGCAACGTTTCCGGTGTCGTCGGACGTCCGTGGCGCAATTGCGGAAAACTCCGTGGCACAGGCGTTTGCTGCAAACGACTTGCAGGCATACTATTGGACGCCGCCTGCGTCGTGGGGAGGCAGGGGCGAGCTCGACTTCCTGCTGCAGGATGACCAGATGCAGGTGATTCCCGTGGAGGTAAAGTCGGCACGCAACGTGCGCGCGCGTACGCTCGCCACGTTTGTGAAGCGGGCGCAAAGCCCCTATGTAATCGTGCTGTCGGAGAACGATTTTTCGAAGGACGTAACCGAGGGCGGCGTTGAGCTCCGCCGCATCCCACTGTATGCCGCGCATTGTCTTGGCGAGGGATTTGTGAAGGCGGAATAGCGCCGTTAACCCGAAAGCAGAAGAGGCGAAAAGCTTTGCACTACACTTGGCTTGTACATGTCCTGTGGTGAGGTTGGTTACTATGTTTTGTATGCAGTGTGGCACGCAAGTTCAAGATGGCGTCAGGTTTTGTCATAGCTGCGGGGCGCCAATTGTGCCAGCGGCTGCCACGCAGCAGCGTCCCGCTCAGACGCTGTACCCGCAGCCACAACGCACCATCCAGCCACAGCCCATCCAGCCGGCTCCTGCTCCCGCCCCTTCCGGCGGTCTGCGTTGTCCGTCCTGTGGCGGAACTAACATAAACGTCCAGATCGTGGAACAGGGACAGATGACCACGAAGAAGGGCGTGGGTCTAGGTGGCCATGTAAACAACGCCGCCCGCGCCACCACGGCCGTAATGACGCTGGGCCTTTCGAACATCGTCTGGAAGAAGAGCAAGGGAACCAACAAGACGACCACGGTAAACGCGACTATGGGAGTCTGCCAAAGCTGTGGCAATACGTGGGTCATAAAGAAGGGGAAGTTTGGTTCTGCGCCGGGCAGTGTATTTAGATAGCGTAAAACCGCAGCAACGAACAGGCTCCGGCTTGCAACGGATTCGGGTTATCAAAAACGCAACGTGCACACTAGATGTCTGGAAAAAAGGCCTCTGTGCACACTGCGGGACCTGCAGTGTGCACAGAGGCTCATTTTCGCTCCGTCTAGTGCGCACGTTGTAATATTTATATATGACGGACAGTGTTGGTTCAAGTAACTGGCAAGATTGGTCAGCAGACGGCTGCGCCTGTGTCCTACAGCAAGTCCGCGAGGGTCTTTCCGTCGAGGTATTCCGAGGTAACCTTGCCTAGCTCGCGCCATACGGGCACGACCGAGCAGGTGTCCACGATGGGGCAAATGCGGTCGCGCGTGCAGTCCAGGCAGCCAACGGGCGCAAGCGATGCGCCCTCCGCCACGCGCAGGATCTGTCCCAGGGTGTATTCGCTCGGCTCGCGCGTAAGGCGATACCCGCCGCCCTTGCCGCGCTGGCTCTCCACGAAGCCCGCCTTGCTCATGAGCGAGATTACCTGCTCCAGGTACTTGCGCGAGATGTTCTGTCGCTTTGCCACGTCGCCGAGAGAAACCCAGCCACCTTGGTGCTTGGCAAGGTCGGCCATGGCGCGAAGCGCGTACTGACCCTTGGTGGAAAACATCCCTGCCATCGTCTACTCCGTGGTCGTGGCTTCGGCGGTGTTGTTCTTCAGCATCTCGGCTAGGGTGCGCCAGGCAAGCTGCGCGCACTTAACGCGAGCGGGCATGTGGCTTACGTCCTTGAGCATGGCCGCCTCGTCGAGCTCCTCCTCCAGCTTGTCCTCGTCCTTCTCGTCGCCGGTAATCATGCCCTTAAACAGGTCGCAGAGCGCAAGAGCCTCCTCTGGCGTCTTTCCCACCATAAGGTCGCTCATCATGTCGGCCGACGCCATGGAGACGGCGCAACCGTGGCCGGTGTAGGCGGCCTCCTCTATGCGGCCGTCTGTGCCCAGGC
The DNA here is from genome assembly GCA_902793465.1 of uncultured Coriobacteriaceae bacterium. Lineage (GTDB taxonomy): Bacteria > Actinomycetota > Coriobacteriia > Coriobacteriales > Atopobiaceae > RUG440. The sequence goes on from CADBDT010000001.1 coordinate 29,542, forward strand.
GAATGGCAAGGTGCAGCTCGTCGCCGCACGAGGGGTTTACCCCGTCGTGCTCGTGCGTGGCACCTTCCAGCTCGTACTTGTAGTCGGGGTGCGACACGTGGTCCATAAACTGCGCGTTGTACAGGCTAGCGACTTCCATTGAAGATCCCCCAAACTTGGTCGAGGCCGTCTGCGAGGCGGTCGATGTCGGACTTGTCGTTGTAGAACGCAACGCTCGCGCGGCACGTGCTGTGCCAGCCGAGGTAGCTAAGGAGTGGCTGCGCGCAGTGGTGTCCGGCGCGAATGCAGATGCCCTGCATGTCCAGGATGGACGCCACGTCGTGCGGGTGGACCCCGGCAACGTCAAACGACACGGCGCCAATGTGGCGCTCGGGCTGGCTGGGGCCAACGATGGTTATGTAGTCCTTTTCCTGCAGCCGCTCGCACAGGTAGGCGGCCAGAAGGCGCTCGCGTTCCTCGATCTTGTCCATACCCAACTGCTGCAGATAAGACAGGCAGGCGTCGGTGGCATACGAGCCGGCGGCGTCCTGCGTGCCGGCCTCGAACTTCTGCGGCACGGGCGACCACACGGCATCCGTCTCCGTTACGGAGTCGATCATCTCGCCGCCGGTTAGGAAGGGCGGCATAGCGTCGAGCAGCTCGGGCTTGCCCCACAGCACGCCGATGCCCAGGGGACCGCCCATCTTGTGGGCGCTAAAGGCCAAAAAGTCGCAGCCGAGCTCGCGCACGTTAACGCTCACGTGAGGCACCGACTGCGCGCCGTCCGCAATGCAGAGCGCCCCGACCTCGTGCGCACGTGCGGCAATGGCGGCAACGTCGTTGGCGACGCCAAGCACGTTGGACACGTGCGTTACCGAGACGATCTTCGCGTGCGGGCCTATCTTTGCCTCGATTTCGGCATTCGTTATGCAAAAGTCCTCGTCTGGGCGCAGGTACACCAGATTGGCGCCGGTGGCCGCGCACACCTGCTGCCATGGAATGAGGTTGGAGTGGTGCTCCATTATGGAGATAACAACGTCGTCACCAGGACCGAGCTCCACCACCTGCGGCAGCGTGCGCGCAAGCAGGTTGAGAGCCTCGCTGGCGTTGCGGGTAAACACGATGGCGTTCTTCTGCGGCTTGTCCGCGTCGTCCGTGGCGCCAATAAAGCTGGCAATGTGGGCGCGCGCAGCGTCGATGGCCTGCGTGGCCTCCACCGAAAGCCTGTACAGGCCACGCAGCGGATTGGCGTTCATGGTCTCGTAGAAGCTGCGCTGAGCGTCGAGGACCGCCGCAGGGCGCTGGGCCGTTGCGGCGCTGTCCAAAAACACCAGCTCTGGGTTGTTTGCGAGCAGGGGAAAGTCTGCCTTGTAGGGGTTCTGCTCTATCTGGCCAAGCTGGCTCGGGGTTGGCGTGGCTGCCATACTTTATGCCTCCTCGCCTGCTGGGGAGTCGAGTCCGAGTCCCTCCACGAGGTCGCGAGCAACCTCGGCACCCAGCACGCTCGTGGCGCGTGCCAGCACGGTGGCGCGGACCTCGGGCGTCGGGGCGGCTATTACGGCCTCGTCAAACAGGGCGCGCACGTAGAGCGCCTCCGCCTCTTCTTGCGTAAGACCGCGGTCCGCTAGGTAGCCAATCTGCTCGGGACCAACGGAGCCGATGGTTGCACCGTGGTTGCCGGCCACGTCGTCCTCGTCGCACAGGATTACGGGCATCGTCTTGTTTACGACGTCGTCCGAAAGCACGAGCACGTTTTCCAGCTCGGCTCCTTCCGATCCCGACGAACCATGCACCAGGTCGATGGTGGCGCGAAGCGCCTTTCGTGCGCGACCGTCCAGCACGCCGGACTCGCGAATGTCCGTGCGTCCGTTGCGCCCGCGCATGCGCACCACGTGGTTTATGTCCAGGCGCTCGTCGTCGCGGCCAAGGTAGCGACACGTGAGCTCGAAGCGCGCATCCGCGCCGTCGAGCGAGCAGCAGAGGCCCGCGGCTGTTGTCGCGGCCCCCAGGAAGAACTGACGCACGTCCACGCGGGCGCGGGCGTCTGCCGTAATTCCCACCGACTCTATGTGCTGACGCTCGTCGTTCGCGCACACGAACTCCAGCACGTGCACACGTGCGTCGCGCTCGGCGATTATGCGGACAAGTGCTGCAGAGGTGCTGTGCTGGGTGCTCGCTGCGGACCCCTCGGTCTTGTCGGCGGACTCAGACAGTCCTCGCTTCGCTTTGCTCGCTGCGGAACTCGCCGGCGACAAGACCGAGCGCCCCGCAGCGAGCACCCCCTCGTTGTTGGTTGCGATTACAACCGTGGCCTCGGCGCCGGCACGGACCATAACGCCCGTGTCCATGCTGGTAACCACAATGGGCTCGGTGCGCTTCTGGCCCGCGCGAACCTCCACGTAGTGCGCGTCGGCCGACTGCGACTCCACCCAGTCGGTAACCTGTTGGCCCATGCCGCACTCCATGCCTTCGAAGAGGCGGGGGAGCGCGAAGTACACGTCACCCTTTCGCGAGGCAAACGGCACGGTAAGGGTTATATCGTTGGTGCGCAGGTAGTTCCAAGTTTGTGCAGGCGGGGTGTTTACGCGCTCAAGCGTTACAGAACCCGCTGCGGGTTTTGTATCGGCCATTATCCGATTGCCCCTTCCATCTCGAGTTTAATGAGGTTGTTCATCTCTACGGCGTACTCCAGCGGGAGCTCCTTGCTCACGGGGTTGGCGAATCCGCCTACCACCATGGTGCGCGCCTCTGCCTCGGAGCAGCCACGGCTCATGAGGTAGAGGATGGTGTCGTCGGAAATTCGTCCGATGGTTGCCTCGTGGCCCACGTTTGCCGTGGCGTTGCGCACGTCCATGGCGGGTATGGTGTCGGAGCGGCTAATGTCGTCGAGCATGAGCGACTGGCAACTTACCGTCGCGCGTGCGTTTGCGGCCTTGCGTCCCACCACTACGGAGCTGCGGAAGGTATTGCAGCCGCCGTCCTTGCTTATGGACTTGGTGTCCACGCTGGCGGTGGTGTCTGCACCGTTGAGTATTACCTTGCAGCCCGTGTCCAGGTCCTGCGTGGCACCGGCAAAGGTGATGCCGGTAAACTCGCACTGGCCGCGGTCGCCCTGCAGGATGGTGGTGGGGTAGAGGTAGCTCACATGGCTGCCAAAGCTGCCGCTTACCCATTCCATCTTGGCGTCCGCGCCCACGCGTGCGCGCTTGGTGTTGAGGTTGTACATGTTCTTGGACCAGTTCTCGATGGTCGAGTAGCGCAGGCGTGCGCCGTCCTTAACAAACAGCTCCACCGCGCCCGCATGCAGGTTGGCCTCGTAGTACTTGGGTGCCGAGCAGCCCTCGATAAAGTGCAGGTCGGCGCCCTCTTCCACGATAATGAGCGTATGCTCGAACTGGCCCGCTCCCTCCGCGTTAAGACGGAAGTAGCTCTGCAGCGGATAGTCCACCGTAACGCCTGCCGGCACGTACACGAACGACCCGCCGCTCCACACGGCATAGTGGAGCGCTGCAAACTTGTGGTCCGCCGGTGGGATGAGCTTGCCGAAGTACTGGCGTACCACGGGCTCCCACTCGGGGTCGTGCAGGGCGTCCTCTATGGTGGTGTATACCACGCCGCTCTTGGCCACGTCCTCGCGCATGTTGTGATACACGATCTCGGAGTCGTATTGGGCGCCCACGCCGGCCAGGCTCTCGCGCTCGGCCTCGGGAATGCCCAGACGTTCGAAGGTGTTCTTTATGTCGTCGGGAACGTCGTCCCAGTTCTTGGCCTGGTTGGTGCGCGGGCTCACGTAGGTGGAGATGTGGTCCATGTCCAGCCCCGCGATGGAGGGTCCCCAGTTGGGGGCCATCTCCTTGGCATGGTAGGTGTCGAGCGCGGCCAGGCGCATGTTGAGCATCCACTCCGGCTCGTCCTTCTTCGCGCTAATGGCTCGTACGATCTCGGGCGTAAGGCCGTCGTCGTAGCGCTCGTAGCCCTCCTCGCTGTACGTAAAATCGTATAGCGAGCGGTCCACGTCGGCTACCTGGGAGCGCTTTTGTGTCCTCTCGCTCACGCGGCGCCTCCGTCCTCGCTTGCACGCTCAAACTGCACGAAGCCGTGCGCGTCAATGTCGTCTATAAGCGAGCCGGGGCCTTCCGCCACCAGGCGACCCTGTACCATTACGTGCGTGCGGTCCACGGTAAGGCGCTCAAGGATGCGCGTGTTGTGGGTAATTATAAGAAGCGCGCCGTCGCACTCGCTGCGATACGCCTCGATTCCGCGGCTTACCACGCTTAGGGCGTCCACGTCCAGGCCCGAGTCCGTCTCGTCCAGAATGGCCAGCTTGGGACGAAGCAGCAGGAGCTGGAGCATCTCGATCTTTTTCTTCTCGCCTCCGCTAAAGCCCACGTTGAGCTCGCGGGTAAGAAAAGAGCTGTCCATGTCCAGCTGTTCCGCTATCTCTCCTACGCGGTTGCGAAACTTGCGCGCCGTCATCTTGAGCTCGGGGCGCTTTTGGGTAATCGTGCGCAAATACGAGTAGAGCGGTACGCCGGGTACCTCCACGGGTGCCTGGTAGCTAAGGAATATTCCGGCAAGCGAGCGCTTGTCGGCTGCCTGATCCGTTATGTCTTCTCCGTCAAAGACAATACCGCCGCTTGTAACGTCGTACGTGGGATCGCCCATAATCACGCGACCCAGCGTGGACTTGCCCGCGCCGTTGGGACCCATGAGCACGTGCGTTTCCTTTGAGTCGAGCTCCATGCTCACGTCGTGCAGGATGGGCTTGTCCTCCGTCCCCGCACAAATGCCCTGTACGCTCAAAAGTTTGTGAGACATAGCATTTCTCCCTATGTTCGCGCCCGCCTTGTACGGGCGTCGTTCGTAACGTCCTAATTCATAGTAATTACTAGGAATTAAAATGCAAGCAGTAAGGAGGAAATTACCGAAATGGGATGCGTCATGGCCGGAGGGCGGCCCTCGCGTGTCTCATTGTCGCTCAGCGCTCACTGCGTTCGCTCGCTCGCTTTGCTCGCGATTCGCTTGCAAGAGACACGCAAGGGTCGGGCGCCTTCCGTTATGTAAACGCCAGCGGGCTGGAAATTGGTGCGCCTGCGGCGCGTCTTGCAGGGGCCGGGCTATTTCGCCCGCTTGGCGCTCACTGGCGTTTGCTCGCTCGCATTGCTCGCGATTCGCTTGCAAGAGACACGCAAGGGTCGGGCGCCTTCCGTTATGTAAACGCCAGCGGGCTGGAAATTGGTGCGCCTTCGGCGCGTCTTGCAGGGGCCGGGCTATTTCGCCCGCTCAGCGCTCACTGGCGTTCGCTTGCAGGAGAGTCTGGGGGATGCAAGGCGCGTGTGGAATCTGCGTCGGGGCGGCCGTCCGAAAACCCATGGTGGTGGGCTTTCTGCCGGACTGGGACGGCGAAGGGCCCTTTCACTTCGAAACGGGGTGCAAGTGTTTGGAATTTTGGGCTCGATCGCCCGTACGGGCGATATGGCACCCCACAAAGCAGCAGGTCAAAGGTACCGCGAATAGGACCCCGTAAAATCGGATACCCAAATTTCAAACACTTGGGTGGGTTTTCGAAGTGAAAGGTCCTCTCGCCGTCCCCGTCTGACCGTCCGCCCCGCACGCGCGAGTTTTCGGACGATCTGGGGGAAGGCGGTGTTTCGTTGACCAACCTTTTGCCGAGCTCTCGAAGCATCCTTCTGCTCATGCACGCACTCAACACAACTCCAGCGAGCGCCGTTTCCGGCTCTTTCCCCACTTCTTCTGGATAAATGCACGTGGTTGCGTACAGTAGCTGCCAACAACACGCAAAAAACGCCGTTTCGGCGGCGTGCGGCTCCGCAAATGCACGCGCATGCGTATAGCGCTGGCCGACTGCACGCATATGCGTGTGTTTCCACTGCGTGGCGCTTCCCAGATGCACGTGGCTGCGCGCAGTCCCGGCCCACTACACGCAACGAAGTGCATTACCTGAGCGCGTGGCCGGCCAGATGCACGTTGGTGCGGGTAGTGGCGGTCAACTATACGCAAATACGTGCAATTCACCCGGCTACCTAAATGCACGTGGTTGCGTATAGTCCGAGCGTCTGCACGCAATGGCATGCATTTCCTGAGCGCGTGGCCGACCAGATGCACGTGGGTGCGGGTAGTGGCGGTCAACTATACGCAAATACGTGCAATTATGCAGCGCCCAGCTATCTAAATGCACGTGGTTGCGTATAGTGCTGGCCGACTACACGCAATGGCGTGCGTTTCGAACCCGTCCAGCTCCCCAGATGCACGTGGCTGCGTATAGTCCCGAGCGTCTGCACGCAATGGCGTGCATTTCCTGAGCGCGTGGCCGGCCAGATGCATGCGGGTGCGTGTAGTCCCGAGCGTCTGCACGCAATGGCGTGCGTTTCCACTGCGTGCCGCTTCCCAGATGCACGTGGCTGCGTGCAGTCCCGGTCCACTACACGCAACGAAGTGCATTACCTGAGCGCGTGGCCGGCCAGATGCACGTTGGTGCGGGTAGTGGCGGTCAACTATACGCAAATACGTGCAATTCCGCAATGGCGTGCGTTTCGAACCCGTCCAGCTCCCCAGATGCACGTGGCTGCGTGTAGTCCCGAGCGTCTACACGCAACGACGTGCGTTTCCGCCGCGTTCGACAGCCCAAATGCACGCGGGTGCGTGTTAAGGCGTACAACATCACGCATACGCGTGCATTTTGTCCGGTTTCCGATAGCCCGGCGCCGCGCGCCCGCCGTCCCCGCCGTACGCACTACCGAATGAACTTCTCCCACACCTCGGCAAATATGCCGTCGTTGCAGCTCGACTCGGCTACGTAGTCGGAGGCGGCCACGGCATCGGGGGTGGCGTTGGATACGACGACGCCCAGACCGGCGGCCTCCAGCATGGCAATGTCGTTGGCGGAGTCTCCGCAGGCAATGGTCTGCTCCAGGGGCACGTCCAACAGCTCGGCAAGCGCCCTAAGGCCGGCGCCCTTGTCTACACCTGCGGGGTTGAACTCGTAGTAACGCCCGGACGAGAAGGTGGTGCAAAGCCCGTCTGCCAGCGCGGGGTCCATGGCAAGCGAGAGCTCGTGCAGCAGGTCCAGGTCCTCGTATACGTAGAGGCACTTGGACAGGGGCACGTCGCGCAGGAAGTCTATGCTCGTTCCCTCGAACACCGTTATGTCCATGTGGCCGTCCAAATAGGAGAGCTCGGAGTCGGTAAGGTTCCAGCCCCACACCTTGCCGTCCATCGTATATATGTGCATGCCAATCTCGCCGGCGTCGGCCGCATAGTCAAAGAGGGCCTGCACGCGGTCAAAACCTATGCGACTGCTAATTATGGGCTCGTTTTCTCCAACGCGGTTTATGCATCCGCCGTTGTACGAGATTACGTAGCTGTCCTCAAGGCATGCTGCGGGCAGATCGCGCAGGCTGCCCATAATGGAGCCGTAGGCGCGTCCCGACGCAGGCACAAACAGCACGCCCTTTTTGCGCATGGCTAGGATCGCTTCGACGTTTGCTTGCGGAACGCGATGGTCGCTTCCAAGAAAGGTCTCGTCCATGTCGGTTGCTACTATTCGATACATGCGTCCTCCGCTTCCGTCCACTCTTTGCAAAAATCGTATCACGGACGTGCTACCCTAATGACATTTCGAAACTACGTGGACGGGAGTTTCCATGAAATACTTAATGCTCGTGAGTCATGCCACGCTCGCGGGAGGCTTGGAGGCAGCCCTCAACATGCTTTTGGGCCCGCGCGAGTACACGCTGCGTTGCGAGCTGCTTGAGGGCATGGCGCCCCAGGAGTACGCCAACAAGGTAGAGCAAAAGCTTGCTCGTGTGGGAGAGCAGGACGAGGTGGTTGTTTTGGCAGACGTCCTGGGCGGCGCACCTCTTAAGACCGTGCTTGCCACCCTTGCGCAAAAGGGCTTGGAAGCAAGCGTAATTGCGTTTGGTGGTGCAAATCTTCCTATGGCCATTGCGGCCGTTATGGGCATAGACGACGGCCTTGCGCTGGACGTTATAGCCGATGCCGTGCTCGCCAACGGCGCACAGGCCGTGGCAAGGTACTAGAGGCTGGAGACCAAGACAAGCCATCTCGGCTTTTGTCTCGAATTGAGGAGAAGAACATGAACATTAAAAGCAAAATCGTAAAGGCACAGGCGCTCATATGCGCAACGGCGCTGGCGGTTACGGCTGTGGGATGCAGCGCGCCAGACAACACAAGCAAACAAGCCGAGCAGGCAAGCGCTTCGGGGCAGCCCGTTAGTGCCCCTACAGCGCATGACCAAACCGATCCGAAGGCGGACGGTCGCATAGACGTTACCAGCACAGGCGAGCAGACGGCCACCTTCCGCGGTCCCAAGTACATAGTAAGCGACGCCACTATTAGCCAGGGTACCGGCGAAGGCCTTAACGAGGGTCTGGGACTGCAGGAGATCTGCGTGGTAAACCAGCCCGAGGCATGGCAGGAGATAGATTCTTTGGGTTGGGACCGAAACAGCATTTCGTACACCGGTATTACCATGCCGTGGGGAAAGGCCTCCTACCGCTACGAGTACGCCAACGAGGCGAGTGCGGTTGAGGGCGTGCAGGAGTGGAGCCGTACCGACGTAAACGCATACTTCGCGGGTCTTGGCGACGTAAAGGAGATCGAGGTAAACGGCCACAAAATCTCATACCTCTTTGACGAGGCGGCCGCAAACGCCGGTCTGGAGGACCTTGAGGCGGAGGCCATGGGCATAGAGCAGACGCCGGGACGCTCTGTTTCCGTATACACCTTCGAGCAGCGTGGCGACAAGTGCTCGTTCCTTACCAACGTCAACTGCACCATACAGGACGAGTCGACCACGCTCGACCCCGAAACGATTATTAAGGACGTGTACGCGCCTCTTACCTTTGCGAACAAGGACGAGAAGATAAACGCGGCGTCGTATTTGTCCGACGTAGAAATAACCAGCGCAAACAACGATCACAAGATTGTGCTTGCACGTAAGAAAGACGCGCTGGCGTCGTATTCCCAGCACTCCGTAACCATGATGGGCGACTCCCAGTCCGACTTCTTCTCGGCAATTAGTACCTACGACTACGCTCCCCAGGAAGCTGCCCCAGAAGATGCCGAAGAGCACACTTTGGGCGACCGGACCTTCCGGGTGGTTATAACCGAGACTCCGTGGTCGTACGGAGAGGAGTCTGGTGCGGATTACAAGATGGAGGCCTGGACCGACGTGGAGGGAGAAACCCTGCGCATAGAGGCCGCCAAGGGCGCAGAGGAAGACGTAGAAACAGTCCTCCAACGCGTAATGGACGGCCGAATAGTTTCGGCCTCATAAGAATCGCGATTCAATCAAGGGGGTACTCCCCCTTGATTGAATCGCGAGCGAAGCGAGCACCAATTTCCTCCCCGCCGCGAATTCCACACGCGCCCCGCCGCCCCGGACTCTCTCGCAAGCGAATCACGAGCGCAGGCCAGCCCCGCTCTCTCCCGCAGCGAATCGCGAACGAAGCGAGCGAGCGAACGAAGCGAGCGCTGAGCATGCGGGAGAGAGCGGGGCTGGCCTGCGCGCTCAACGGTTGTTCAGCGTGCGGGAGAGTCCAGGGGCGGCGGGGCGCGCACTGCGGGTGCAAATCGCAAACTGTTCTAGCAAGGAGAAGCCCTATGCCTTTATCGAAGGAAGACGTGCGGACAATAGCCGAATACGCGCGCATAGTCCTTACGGAGCAAGAGCTCGACGAAATGACGACGTACATGAACGACGCCGTGCGCATGCTGCAGCCCTTGCGGGAGTACGACCTTGCTGGTGTGGAGCCTACCTTCCATCCCATTGGTAATCTCTCCAACGTAATGACAGACGACAAAGTAGATGCAAACGGCCGCGCACTGCATATAGACGAAGCGCTCAAAAACGCGGCGTCAACGCGCGACCGTGCTTTTCGCGTACCCTCCATTCTGGGGGAAGAGGGAGGCGACAGGTAGTGGAGCGTCTCGACTTGCTTTCGGCCTGGCAGATTCGTGCGGGAATCGAGGCGGGCGACTTTAGCGCGACCGAGGTGGCGCAGGCGTCGCTTGCGACCATACGGGAGCGCGAACCTCGCATACAAGCCTTCCTGCAAGTGTGCGACGACCTGGCGCTTAAGGCAGCCGCAGCAACCGATGCGCGCAGAGCGGCTGGCCAAAAGCTTGGGTCTCTTGCCGGCGTGCCTGTGGCGTTTAAGGACAACATGCATCTTGTGGGAAGCAGGACTACGTGCGCCTCCAAGATGCTGGAAAACTACGAGTCACCCTTTACCGCAACATGCGTGCGGCGCATGTTGGACGCTGGGGCCACGCCTGTAGGAAAGACCAACATGGATGAGTTTGCCTTTGGCTCGTCCACGGAGTCGAGCGCGTTTTTTCCAACACACAACCCATGGGATGCCAATCGCGTTCCCGGCGGCTCGTCGGGCGGGAGCGCGGCTGCGGTTGCAGCCGGAGAGGTGGCCATCGCACTCGGCTCGGATACGGGAGGGTCTATTAGGCAGCCCGCGGCCTTTTGCGGCGTGGTTGGCCTCAAGCCTACGTATGGCTCCGTGAGTCGCTATGGCGTAGTGGCGTTTGGGTCGTCGCTCGACCAGGTGGGTCCTTTCGGTCGCTCCGTTGCCGATGTTGCCCTGGCAATGGACGCGCTCGTTGCGGGTGGGCGCGACAGGCTGGATTCCACCTCGCAAAACGTGGACGTAGGCTTTGCGAATTGTTTGGAAGATCCCGTGGAGGGCATGCGTGTGGGAGTTATCCCCTCGCTTATGGAGCACAAGGGCTTGTCTGCAGAGATAAAAGAAGGGCTGGAAGCCGCACGTAAGGCGCTCAAGGGGCAAGGGGTGCGTATTGTTGAGGTAGGGCTTCCCAACATGGACAGCGCCATAGCGGCCTACTATGCAATAGGTCCCTGCGAGGCGTTTAGCAACCTCGCGCGGTTTGACGGCGTGCGTTTTGGTTACCAGGAGCCTTCGTGCGAGACTTTGGCGCAGCAGACGGCGTTTTCGCGTGCGCATGGCTTTGGGGCGGAGGCAAAGCGCAGGCAGTTGCTGGGGGCGTATCTTTTGGCGTCTGGAGTGTACGACAAGTACTACTATCCTGCGCAGCAGGTTCGTACGCTTATTACCAGCGACTACGCTGCAGCGTTCAAGCGCTGCGATGCTCTGCTCCTGCCTGCGGCACCTACCACGGCGTGGCAGTTTGGTCACATGAGCGACCCCACGCAGATGTATGCGTCGGACCTCTTTACCATTTCCAACAACATTGCCGGCAATGGGGGAGTGTGCGTTCCCGCTGGGCTTGGCTCAAGCTCCGGGATGCCAGTTGCCGTTCAGCTGCAGGGTCCGCCGTTCGAGGACAAGAAGCTGCTGCAGGTGGCCCGTGCCGTAGAGCGCGGAATTGCGCATGCGGGCTTGTTTGAACCTAACACCGTTGCTCCAAGCTTCGTGGAGCGGGGAGGCGACGGTGCATGAAAAAGCTCAACGAGGTGCTACGCGACTGGGACGTAACAATAGGTTTGGAGGTTCATACCGCACTCACCACGCTCCAGACCAAGATGTTTTGCGATTGCAAGCTAAGTCACGACGATCCGCCCAACACCAACGTGTGTCCCGTGTGCCTGGGCATGCCGGGCGCGCTTCCCGTGCCAAACAAAAAGGCCATCGAATCCATAGTTATGGCTGGCCTGGCCACTAACTGCCAGATTATGCCGCGCTCGTATTTCTACCGTAAGCACTACTTTTATCCCGACATGTCCAAGAACTACCAGACTACGCAGGGGCCGGTGGCGTTTTGTATGCATGGGCACCTGGACCTCGAGGTGCCAGGACAAGGAGCGAACGGAGGCTACGTTACGCCCATCCGCATCCAGCGCATCCATATGGAGGAGGATGCGGCAAAGATGGTGCACGTGGGTGGGCAAGAAGGCCGCATAGGCGGCTCCAGCGAAAGCCTGCTGGACTACAACCGCTGCGGGACGCCGCTCATAGAGCTCGTAACCGAGCCCGACATAAGGACGCCCGAGGAGGCGCGCCTCTTTATGGAAAAGCTGCGCCAGGTGTTCCTTGCGCTGGGAATATCGGACTGCTCCATGGAAAAGGGCTCGATGCGCTGCGACGGCAACGTGAGCATCCGACGTCGCGGCACCACGCAGCTTGGCACCAAGACCGAGATGAAGAACCTCAATTCCTTCAAGTCGCTTCATGATGCCCTTGCGTACGAGATCTGTCGCCAGGCCGAGGTGCTAGAGGCCGGTGGTGCCGTGCTACAAGAGACGCGTCACTGGGAGCCCAGCAAGCGGCGCACCGTGGTAATGCGTACAAAGGAGACGGCTGACGACTATCGCATGTATCCCGACCCCGACCTGGCACCGTTTGACCTCTCGGAAGAGTTCGTGCAAGCGTGCCGCGCACGTGTGCCGGAGCTGCCGGACGCCAAGCGCGACCGCTACATGGCAGAGCTCGGCATTAAGCGCAAGGATGCAGACCAGATTGCAGGCAGTCCAGCTGCGGCATTGCTCTTCGAGGAGGCCGCGACAATGGCGCCCGAGTGCGCGGGCCTTGTTGCCAACGTGATGGTAAACCTGGCGCCTGCCGCAACGGCGATAACGGCGGCACAGGTGGCGGGCCTTGCGGAGTTGCTGCGCGACGATGCTATAACGTTTGCCCAGGCACGCGAGGTGCTCCAGATTGTGGACGGCACGGATGCCGACCCACGCGAGGTCGTGGACAAAAGGGGCATGCGCCAGATTACCGATGCGGACGCCCTTGCGACAACCGTGGACGAGGTGCTCCAACGATGTCCCAGCCAGGTCGCACAGTACAAAGAGGGCAGCAGGAAGGTGGTGGGCTTCCTGGTTGGCCAGTGCATGAAGGCCTCGCGCGGCACGGGCAATCCCAAGCTCTTTAACAAGCTGCTCGTGCAGCGGCTGGACGAGATGAACCGCGGATAGCGGCCTCCCCCTGACTTGGGTGACGGGTCAATGCGTTGCGACTACGCGGAGGAGGCCGTGCTCAAACAGTCCTCGCGCGATTAGTTAGAACGAACCTTCTTGGTTACCTCGCGCTGCGGAACTGCGCGCGGCCTCGTTCCGCATAGCCGCTCCTATTGACCCATCGCCCGAATCAGGGGGAGGCCGCTATCCGCGACCCACCCGCTACGCGCGAGACGACTTCTCTGTGTTCATGGTCATGGACTGGAACCGCTTTGCCATAAACTCGTCGCCGTAGTTCTCGTTGCAGAACTGCACGATGGCCGAGGCACCTTTGTAGTCCATGGTGCCGTTCTGCCGCTCGTACCAGCAGTCGAAGGCGGCAAGTGTGAGCCCGCCGTTTATGAGCATGAGTACCGCGCATACCGTGGTAATGCTGTAGCGCCAGTTCCAGGGAATCAGGTTTACCGCCTTGAGCATAAGAGGCATTAGGAAGCGCACCCACACAAAGCCGAGGCATCCCCAAATGCAGAAGAACATAAAGTCAACGCGGCCGTTAATGTTGAGGAACGTGCCGGAGTAGTCCCATGCCACAATGCCAAAGGCCGTCTCCAAAAACCAGCTCACAAAGTATTCGAAGGCAGAGCCAATGAGGCCCGCTACCAAGAACACGACTATGGGGTTGCTCTTGTAGTAACGGTTGAGGGCAATGGTCATAAGCACTGCGCCAAAACCGTAGATGGGGCTAAAGGGGCCGTACAGCAGTCCGGCGCGGTCCTGATATACGCCGGGATCAACGACCGTCATATGCCAGATAATTTCCAGGACGAGGCCCACGACGCTGCAGATCATAAACACCCAAAACAGGTTAAAGAAGTTGAGGGAAATATAGCCCTTGCCCGTGGCGTCGCGGCCAAGTGTCCCTTCCTCCTTGGCTTCCTTGTCTGCAAGCTTCTGCTCCTCGCGCTTCTCGTGGCGTTCCGCGCGCAGCGAGGGATCGGAGTAGACCTGGAGCGCAAACAGGATAACCATGTTTACTAACGGAGGAATGAGGTCCACCTCTATGCCCCTAAGCATAAAGCGACAAAGGAGGTCAATGGCCTCAAGAACTATCATTATGTTACAGAGCGTGGCGGCCTTGTGGCGGTTGTTGCATAACAGGCGTATGCCAAGAATAAAGAACATAACGGCCAGCACTACCGAAACAACAACGAGCACAATGGCTATTACGAGGGTCGTAATGGATTCATGGCCCTTGGACTCCAACTGCGATAGGTCGAGGCCCTTTTCTATAAGCGCAACAATCACAAACGCGGCAAGCACGACGGCAACTATTTGGATGACGCTGCTTATTATGCTCAGAACGCCATAGACCCGTATGAACCACGGATACTTGTCTGTTGTTTCGGCAGGGCTCTTCATGTGCTTTGGCTTTGAATCCATGTGCGCAGCCTTTCCTCGTAAGCCTGTTTGTGGTCGACGCCTGTCCAAGCGCTATGTAAGTGCCTCGCGCAGCGACGCTATGAGCATGCGCTCGCTCTTTTCGGCCACGCCGTCGCTCAACGAGACGATTCGGCATGCCTCCAAAATGAGGTTGCGATAAGACTCCGCCATGTTGGGGTCGATTTTTTGCAATAGCGTAAGGGCGTCGTCGGAATCCTCGTTAAGGTACGCCTGCAGCGTTGGCTTGGCCGACTGGTACATGTCGCTAAGCTCGCGCGGCGTGTACTGCGTGCCAAACAGGGCGTTGAGCACTTCGGCCTCGGGACGCTCAAAAACGCCGTCCACCGACATTACCTGCAGAATTGCGCCAAATACGTCGGACTCAAAATACACCGCTGCTGGTCCGAGCTCGTCTGTGTTCCAACGACCCGACTCCTCAAGCTTGTCGCACTCGTCTAAAAACTCCTGGTAGCTCTTGGAAAAGTTTTCCAAAGCGATCTCTGCCCGTGTGTTCATGGCTGCTCCTTTCGTCATATGGCCACATTATACGGGCGCCCCCTGCTCAAAGGAGGCGCCCGTCGCTATTCGGCATTGCCTGCTATGTTCTCGGTCTTTCAGAAGCTTCCTACACGTGGCGCAAATAGTCCTGCGAGCCATGCATAACATTGGTGATAACTACCTCGTTCGTGGCATCGCTAACCAGATAGAGAACAACGTACGACTCTACGGTTGCCTTCCTGTAGCCTCGTTTGGCTAGAAGCCGATCCCTTATGGGCTCGTGTGCATATGGGAAGGTAGAGAGCGTCCGAACGAGGGAGTCCATTCCGTCCAAGAGCTTCGATGCTGCCGCACGTGATCCAAGCGTTGTAGCAAGGTACGAAACCACCACGTCCAGGTCGTGCTCTGCGTCTGGTGTCCAAACAACGCTATAGTCCATAGCGGTCCCTCATAGCGGCAATTCCCGCCATGGCATCGGTTGCGGCTCCCTCGCGCCATTGTCTTTCGCTGTGGTCTACAGCCTGGCGGAGTTGTTCGCGCTCGGAGCAAGCGTTAAGCCTCTCCATGTCCTCGGGTTTTACGAGCCAGAAAGCAGGACGGCCATTCTTGGTAACCAGTACGGGTTCCGACGCCTCTTGGCATATTGTGGCTACGTTACTGGTGTTCTTGAGGTCCGTTACGGGAATGGAAATCATAATAACGCTCCTTTCTCTGGCCTAATTATACCCAAAATAAAGTATACGTAAGCGCCGTGCCGTTTGGGGATACTCCCCATCGGGTACATCGCGAGCAGGCCGATTCTTTACGAGCGGGATAACCCGCGATGTACCCGTAGGGGAATGTCCCAAACGGCACGGCATTGGTGCGGGGTGTGAACATTGGATTGGTGGGTATACTACTGTCCGTAAAACTTCTTGCGAGGTAACGGAGGCACAGCTAATGGAAACAGAACGCATTGCCATAGAGGGCATGCACTGCGCCAACTGCTCGGCGCTCATCCAAAAGATGGTGCGGCGCATGGAGGGCGTGCAGGAGTGCGACGTAAACCTCGCTGCAAACAACGGTACCGTAACGTATGACTCCAGCGTTACCGGCATGCCGCAAATAATCCAGACCATCGTGGACTTGGGCTATGGGGCAACGGTCATTCCCAAGGAAAACCGTGCTGCCTTCGACCAGGAGCGCCGCCAGCGGGAGGAGGCGCAGCGCAAGCATGATATGCGGCTGTTCGTAATGTCGTTGGTGCTCACCATCCTTGTTATGGTGGTGTGCATGACGCCTTTGGGCATGACGCTTACCATGCCGCTGGCAAACGCGGTGTTTGGCCCGGGACACACGCACGAGCAAATGATGCTCGTAATGAACGTGGTATGTATGGTGCTCACCATTCCCATACAGTTTGTGGCGGGACTGCGGTTCTACCGTGGGGCATGGGGTGCGCTTAAGGCGGGCTCTGCCAACATGGACACGCTCGTGGCGGTTGGCACCACCATTGCGTTTGTCTACTCCCTGTACGTAACGTTTTCGCCCACGACGGCCGGAACCATGGCGCCGTTTGAGACAAGCGCCATGCTCATTACCTTTGTGCAACTGGGAAAGATGCTAGAGGCGCGTGCAAAGGGACGCGCTGGTGCCGCAGTAGAGGAGCTTATGAGCCTTGCGCCCAAGATTGCGCACGTACGCCGCAACGGTACGGTGGAGGACGTTCCCACCGACGAACTGCGCGTGGGCGACGTGGTGGAGGTAAGGCCTGGCGAGAAGATCCCCGTGGACGGCGTGGTGGTGGAGGGCTCGAGCTCGGTGGACGAGTCCATGCTCACCGGCGAGCCCATGCCGCAGGAAAAGCGTGCTGGCAGCGAGGTTACGGGTGCCACCATAAACGGCAATGGCGCGTTTGTGGTCCGGGCCACAAAGGTAGGCGCAGAGTCCACGCTCAGCCGCATAGTGGACATGGTGGAAAAGGCACAGGGCTCGCGCCCGCAGATCCAGCAGCTGGCCGACCGCATTGCCGCGGTGTTTGTGCCGGCAATCCTTTTGGTAGGGCTCGCTACGTTTCTTGCATGGCTTGCCTATGCAGCCGCCACGGGCGGCGTAAGCGCGGCGTCCTTCGAAAAGGCGCTTATGTCTGGGGTTTCGGTTATTGTGGTGGCGTGTCCCTGCGCGTTGGGCCTTGCGACGCCCACGGCCGTTATGGTGGGTACCGGCAAGGGTGCGGAGCAGGGAATCCTTATTAAGGACGGAGACGCGCTGCAACGTGCGGGCAAGATTCAAAAAGTCGTCTTCGACAAGACCGGCACCATTACGCAGGGAATGCCCATGGTGGTGGGCGTTGCATGTGGCAGCGAGGCCAGCGAGGAGGACGTGGTGCGCTTTGCCGCGGCGCTCGAGAGGGGAAGCGAGCATCCGCTGGCGCGAGCGATTCTTATGTATGCGTCCGAAAAAGACGTTGCGGTGCCGCAGAACATGGTGAGCGACTTTAAGGCCGTGGCAGGTAAGGGCGTTACGGGCCGCGTTGACGGCGAGCTCTTTGGCTTTGGTAACGAGCTGCTGGTACAAGAGATGTGCGGCACTGGCCTTCCTAGCTGGTGCAAGGAGTTCTCGCAGACGGGTGCAGGCGCTCACGCTACCACCATGTATCTTGTATTTGCCTCGTTTGGCGTTGCGGGTGCCATAGCCGCCGCCGACTCGCCCAAGCCAACCTCCGCCGAGGGCGTGCGGGCTCTACAGGATATGGGCTGCGACGTATACCTGCTAACGGGTGATGCCCGTGCGGCTGCAGAAAATGTGGCGGCAGAGGTGGGTATACCTGCGAACAACGTGATGGCCGAGGTGTTGCCCGACCAGAAGGCCGCCCGCGTGGCCGAGCTCCTGGATCCTGGCCACGAGAAGCTTGTTGCCATGGTGGGGGACGGCATTAACGACACGCCCGCCCTTGCCACGGCCGACATAGGCATTGCCATGAGTGCGGGCTCCGACGCTGCT
The DNA here is from genome assembly GCA_902793465.1 of uncultured Coriobacteriaceae bacterium. Taxonomy (GTDB): domain Bacteria; phylum Actinomycetota; class Coriobacteriia; order Coriobacteriales; family Atopobiaceae; genus RUG440. The sequence goes on from CADBDT010000001.1 coordinate 47,375, forward strand.
CTGGAGGTTGGCCAGGTGGTGCTCATGCACGACGACGTTCGCGACGTGGCGCGCTCCATTGCCCTTAGCAAGGTAACCATGCGCAAGATTCGCCAGAACTTCGCATGGGCCTTGGGCTACAACCTGCTGCTCGTGCCGCTTGCGGCCTTTGGCATCCTTCCGCCAGAGCTGAGCTCGGCCTGCATGGCGCTTTCCAGCGTAAGCGTGGTTACGAACTCGCTGTTGCTGCGGGTGTAGCCCACAGGTCCTTACGAAAACCCATGTCGTGCGCATGTCATTCCTTCACAAGGAGGGATATCGGAAAAGGGGTGCACGCAGGCCTGCCCCCAAACAAAGGCCGAAACCTCCCGGCGCCATGGAAAGCAGCCGCGCGCAGTTCCGCAGCGCAGCGAGGGGCAACCAAAAAGGTTGGGGGCACTAAACTCGCGCGAGGAGCGGAGCGACCGCGTGTGCCGTCTTCGCGAGGACTGTTTGAGCACGGCGCTTGTCCATGGCGCCGGGAGGTTTCGGCCTTTGTTTGGGGGCAGGCCTGCGTGCACGCATCCCCACTACGGGTTCCTAGGTGCTCTGTCTAGACTGAGCCATCGACAAAGCAGACGCGCCTTCTTTTAAGAAGTCTTGTGTTGCCATTGTCCAGCGCTAACGATATAATATAAAAGTATATGTTTTGTGCGATTGAGCGGCACGACTGAGGAAAAGGGGATGGCATCTATGCTGGATTTAGCAATACGTGCCATGGTCTTTTTGGGCAGCCTGCTCATGGTCTACAACATCTACTGCTTTGTAAAATTTGCCCGATACGTAAACGATCGTGGCAATTGGGAAGAGGGCAAGGCATCCCTTTACGTTCCCATTGTCCTGCTTGTTCTGTTTCTTATTGGGTATCTGATAATTGGCATATTTGGGGATCCCACAATCGTAATGGCAGGCGTTCTGTTTGGTGGCAGCATCTTTGTGTTTGCCATGTATCACCTGCTTAGTCGCACGACTCAGCGAATTTCGGAGGCCGAGCACCTGAAGGCCGAACTCGTTGCGGCAGAAAAGAGCAACGAGGCAAAGTCGGTGTTCCTGGCAAGTATGAGCCACGAAATGCGCACGCCGCTCAACGTTATTTTGGGAATAAGCGGCGTTGAGCTCAAGGATTCCAGCCATGCCGAGCGAACGCACGCACAGTTTAAAAAGATTGACCAAAGCGCGCGGCACCTCTTGGACCTCATAAACAACGTGCTGGACATGAACGCCATAGAGTCGGGCGAGCTTGTTACCAAGAGCGAGGAGTTTTCGCTAAAGAGCACGATTGACCAGATAGATATTCTTAGTAGCGCTCTATGCGAAGAAAAGGGCCTCGACTTTAAGGCCACTGTGGGCGAGGACGTGCCTGCCTGGTGTGTGGGCGACAAGATGAACATAAAGCAGGTGCTCCTAAGCATGCTGGAAAATGCCGTAAAGTACACCGATGCTCCGGGATCGGTGCGGCTGGACGCCAATGCCACGCCAATCGATAACGACCACAAGCTGGTGGAATTCAAGGTATCCGACACAGGCGTGGGCATAGACGAGGAGTTCCTTCCCAGGCTGTTCGAGGCGTTTGGTCGGGAGGACGCGAGCTCCACGACCCGATATGGTGGCAGCGGGCTTAGTCTGGCAATTGCCAAGGCGACCGTGGAGATGATGGGCGGCACCATTGGGGTGGACAGCAAGAAGGGGGAGGGTTCGACCTTTACCGTGCGTATTCCCTTGGAGGTCGTGCAGGAACCCGGGCCGGTGGAGGAACCTGCGCAGGAGGATGATTCCAACGATACCCTAGAGGGCAAGCGCATCCTTATAGTGGAGGACATCGACGAGAACGCCGAGATCGTCGAAGACCTTCTGGACCTGGAGGGCGCGGTGTGCGAGCGCGCGGAAAACGGCCAGATGGCGGTGGATATGTTCTCGAAGGCCCAACCAAAATACTACGATGCCATTCTTATGGACATCCGCATGCCCGTAATGGACGGCTTTGAGGCCACAAGGCAAATTCGCAAGCTGGACCATCCGGATGCCCAGAGCGTGCCAATTGTGGCGCTTACGGCCAACGCATTCGATAGTGACGTTCGCGAGGCGCTCGACGCCGGTATGGATGCCCACCTAGCCAAACCGACCGACGTCGATTTGCTCTACTCAACGCTGCTACAACGTATTAAACTATCTAAGCAGTAGAGGAAGATAAGGCTCGCATATGATTCAATCCGAACAACTAAAGCGAACCCGGCTCGTCTTGGTGGTGGACGACTTCGAGATCAATCGTGACGTTCTTGGCATGATTCTGGAGAACGACTACGACGTCCTGTTTGCCGAGAACGGCCAAGAGGCGCTGGACCTCATGTACGAGCATGCGCAGGACCTCTCCATCGTCCTGCTCGACCTCATGATGCCGGTCATGACTGGCTTTGAGGTTCTGGAACGCGTGCGCAAGGACGAGGAGCTTAGCTCCATCCCCATAATCGTGCTCACTGCAGAAAAGAGCGCGGAGCTCGAGGCGTTGCAGCTGGGTGCGGCGGACTTCATTACGAAGCCCTTCGACATGCACGAGATAATCCACGTGCGTGTGAGTCGCATCATCGAGCTCAGCGAGGGCCGGCAGCTTATATCCGCCGCAGAGCACGACCGCATCTCCATGCTCTACACCCGCAACTTCTTCTTCGAGTATGCGCAACGAATTGCCACGTATCACCCAGAGTTCCACATGGACGCCGTTGTGCTTGACGTGGAGCAGTTCCATACCATAAACGCCCTCAACGGCCGCGACTTTGGCGACGAGGTGCTTGCTCGCATTGGCAAGGAGATAAGCGACTTCCTTGGCGGGGCCAACGGCATTGCGTGTCGCTTCGAGGCCGACAGGTTCCAGATCTATTGTCTGCCCCAAAAAGACTACGGCGCGCTGCTCGCTCGCTTCCAGTCGGGCGTGAACAAGATCTCGACCAGTGTGAACATTCACTTGCGCATGGGCGTTAACCGCTGGACGGAAGGCTTGGACCCGGTTGCCATGTTCGACAGGGCAAATGCCGCCTGCAACATGGTGCGAGGCAACTTCCAGCGTCCTCTTATGATCTACGACGACGAGATGCGCAGGCGCGAGATGCTTAACCAGCGGCTGCTCAACGACCTGCAAACCGCGGTGGACGAGAGGCAGTTTGTCGTTTATTACCAGCCAAAATACGACGTGCAGTGCAACCCCCCACGGCTCAGTAGCGCCGAGGCGCTCGTGCGGTGGGTGCATCCGGAGCTCGGGTTCATTTCTCCAGGCGACTTCGTTCCCCTGTTCGAGGGTAACGGGCTCATTAGCGTCGTGGACAACTTTGTGTGGCGCGAGGCGGCGCATCAGGCTGCCACATGGCAGGAGAAGTACGGGCTTTGCCTGCCCATATCCGTAAACCTGTCGCGCTCGGACCTGTTTGACCCTAAGCTGGAAGACACGTTTTGCTCGCTCATGGAACAGAACTCCCTGGATCAGCAGTGCCTTAAGCTGGAGGTTACCGAGTCCGCATACACCGACAACGCCCAGCAGATGCTTGCCGTTATCAACCGTTTGCGCGAGCTTGGCTTCGAAATAGAGATGGACGACTTTGGGAGCGGATACTCGTCGTTAAACATGCTGTCCGACATGCCCATAGACGTTCTAAAGATGGACATGAAGTTTGTGCGCAACATAGAAAAGAGCGAGACGGATCGCAGGCTCGTTGCGCTCATTCTGGATATCGCACGTTACCTTGGCGTTCGCGTAGTTGCCGAGGGCGTGGAGACCGAAGGTCAGCTAGACTTGCTAAGAAGCGGCGGGTGTGACCTCGTGCAAGGCTTTTACTTCTCGCGGCCGCTGCCGCCAGAGGAGTTTGAGGAACTAATAAAGCGGGAACTTGCTATAGATAGGAGCTAGAAAAATGACACTACAGGAGCTGTACCAGAACATAGGGGGAAGCTACGAGCAGGCACTTCGCGTGCTTAGGATGGATCGTTTGCTGGACAAGCACATTCGCAAGCTTCCAAACAACGGGGTTATAGACAGGCTCGTGGATGCAGGGAAGAAGATGGACCCCACCGAGCTGTTTGAGAGCGCCCATGCGGCAAAGGGAGTCTGCGGCAACCTGGGTCTTACGAAGATTGCGGACCTTGCCTCGCAGGTTGCGGAGGAGTTCCGCCCTGGCAACGAGCGCAAGATGAGCGACGACGAGGTAAAGCAGATTCTTGCGAGGGTCGACGAGCTCAACAAGAAGACGGTTGAGGGAATTCGCCAGTACGAGAACTCGTAAGGAGTACTTGTAAGGGTTAGCGATTGAAAGGCATAGTGACCATGAGCGAGGTGCCTCTTAACACCAAGGGCAGCAAAGCTACGCCCTACCTTTCGGCTTTGGGTGCTTGGGCGTTGGCGTTTGGGTGCGCCGTTGGCTGGGGCTCCTTCGTAATGCCTGGGAACACGTTCCTGCCGGTTGCTGGTCCCATTGGCACTGCGCTCGGAATCGTCCTGGGAGGGGTGGTGATGCTCATTCTGGGTGTCAACTACCACTTCCTTATGAATCGCTGCCCCGACGGTGGCGGCACCTACACATATACCAAGGAGACCTTTGGGTACGACCAGGGTTTTTTGAGCGCGTGGTTTCTCATTCTTACCTACGGAGCAATAATCTGGGCAAACGCAACCGCGTTGCCGCTTATTGCGAGGACGCTCTTTGGCGGTGCCTTCCAGTTTGGGTTTCACTACGAGATAGCGGGCTTCCACGTGTATATGGGCGAGGTCCTGCTGGCCATGGCATCGCTGGTGGTTGGTGCCTTGGTGTGCATGCGTCGAAGGCTTGCGGAACGCGTGCAAATAGTGGCCGCCTTCGTGCTGTTGGTGGGCGTCGTGGTCTGCTTTGCCGCGGCGTTTGGCGCACATGCGGTCGCGGAGCCCTTCGTACCGGCTTTCGCGCCCGACCATAGTGCCGTGGCGGGCACGCTTACCATCTTTGCCCTAACGCCATGGGCATATGTGGGTTTCGAGTCCATATGCCACTCGGCAGCGGAAGCGCGCTTTAACCTCAAGCACACCCTTGCGGTTTTCGTTGGTGCCATTGTGGCTGCTGCCGTTGCGTATTCGTTGCTTGCTCTGCTGGCGACGACTGCCGTTCCCGAGGGCTGCTCGACTTGGGTGGACTATGTGGCCAACCTGGACGGCTTTGAGGGACTGCAGTCCCAACCAACGTTCTATGCCGCCTCGGTGGGTCTTGGCAACACCGGAGCGTTGCTTCTGGGTCTTGCCGCACTGTGCGGCATTATTACCGGACTCGTGGGCAACTACGTGGCGCTTAGCCGTCTGCTGCGTGCGCTTACCAAGGACGGCATGCTGCCGCAATGGATTGGCGAGCTGGACTCCAACGCCGTGCCGCGCAAGGCCATCCTGTGCATTCTGGGTGTGTCGCTGTTGTTGCCGCTCTTTGGTCGCACGGCCATAAGCTGGATCGTGGACGTGACCACCGTGGGAGCCACCATAGCATACGTGTATGCCTCGGCCTCGGCATACAAATGTGCGCGTAAGGCCAACAACCGCCTCGTGGTGGTTACCGGAGCGCTGGGACTTGTTGCCTCGTTCCTGTTTGCGGTCGAGTTTCTCGTTCCCAACATAACGTCGGTAAAGACGCTTGCGACCGAGTCGTACCTTATCCTTGCGGCCTGGGGCATCCTTGGCTTCCTTTGCTTCCGACGCATTCTTAAGCACGACACGCATGGCAGGTTTGGCCGCTCCATCGTGGCCTGGGTGGTACTTCTTGGGCTTATCATCTTTACCTCGAGCGTCTGGATGCGCCAATCTACCGAGAACGTCTTGGAGTCAACTGCGCCGGCCATTCGCGATTACGTGGTTTCCAACAACGGTCCGGGCGTGGAAGGCTTTGTGGAAAACCTGCTTGGCGGTGTGAACAACGTGCTCCTTGCGAGCATTCTTATCCAGGTGACCCTTATTGTTGCCGCGCTGCTCTTCCTCTTCGACATCTATAGGATCATGCAGCGCCGCGAGCGGCAGCTGGAGGTCGAGAAGGTCCTGGCAGAGGAGAGCAGCCGTGCGAAGACGAGCTTCCTCTCCAACATGAGCCACGAGATTCGCACGCCCATGAACGCCATTATTGGCCTGGACAACATAGCGCTGCGCGACCCGGACTTATCGCCGCGTACGCGCGAGCATCTGGAAAAGATCGGCGCGAGCGCGCAGCACCTGCTGGGGCTCATAAACGACATCTTGGACATGAGCCGTATCGAGTCGGGCCGCATGGTGCTAAAGGACGAGGAGTTCTCGTTCCGCGAGTTCTTGGATCAGATAAACATTATTATTAACGGCCAGTGCGTGGACAAGGGCCTGCACTACGAGTGCAACATAGTGGGCCATGTGTGCGACTACTACCGCGGCGACGACATGAAGCTAAAGCAGGTGCTCATAAACATACTGGGCAACTCGGTGAAGTTTACCAACGCGCCTGGCAGTGTGACGCTTACGGTGGAGCAGATGGCGCACTTTGAGGGCATGTGCACCATGCGCTTTGTTATGCAGGACACAGGCGTGGGAATGGACGAGGAGTTTATTCCCAAGCTGTTTGAGGCCTTCTCGCAGGAGGATGCGACCACCACGAACCGCTATGGAGGCAGCGGTCTGGGAATGGCCATTACCAAGAACTTCGTGGAGATGATGAACGGCGAGATAGACGTCCAGAGCACCAAGGGCGTCGGCTCCACGTTTACGGTTACGGTAACGCTCAAGTCCTCCAGCCGCAGCGCGAGCGAGACGGACGGGCTGACGCTTCCCAGCAACCTGACTGCCCTTGTCGTGGACGACGACGAGATTGCGTGCGAGCACGCGCAACTGGTGCTCAGGGCAATTGGGGTGGAGGCAAAGACCACCGTAAGCCCGCTCGAGGCACAGAGCATGCTGCGCGAGGCATACGATAGCGGCAAGCCCTACAACCTGCTGTTTACCGACTACAAGATGCCAGAGATGAACGGCCTTGAGCTCGTGCGTTCGCTGCGCAGCTTCGACGGGGGAGAGACTTCCGTAATTATGCTCACGGGATACAACTGGGACATAATCGACGAGGAGGCCAAGGCCGACGGTGTGGACGGAATTGTTGCCAAGCCGCTGTTTACCGACAGCCTTACCAAGACTGTGCATTCCGTGCTCCTAAAGAGGGGTGGCTTGGAACACGTCGAGGAAGAAGCCGCGATGGCGGAACCGGAGATCAGCATACTGGAGGGCTGCACCATCCTTATGGCAGAGGACGTGGAGCAGAACGCCGAGATTCTGGAAGACCTTCTGGACCTGGAGGGCATGATAGCCGAGCATGCGGTAAACGGTCAGCGCGCGGTGGAGATGTTTAGCCAGAGTCCCGAGGGCCACTACGACGCGATCCTTATGGATGTGCGCATGCCCGTGATGGACGGCCTTACGGCCACGCGCGAGATACGCGCGCTGGAGCGCGCCGATGCGCGCACCGTGCCCATTATTGCCATGACGGCCAACGTGTTTGACGAGGACGTGCAAAACTCGTTGCAGGCCGGCATGAACGCGCACCTGTCCAAACCCGTGGAGCCCGAGCATCTGTACGACACTATGGCGCGCCTTATAGCCGAGGCACGACAGGGAGAGTAGGGAGTCTGCCGAAAACTCGTGTCGGGGTGGTGTGCCGCTTGGGGATACTCCCCCTGCGGTACATTGCTCTCAATGTACCGCAGGGGGAGTATCCCCAAGCGGCACACCGTCATCGGGCAATCTGAGGGAAGCGCCCCAAAGAAACTCTATTGCAAAAAGACTACGATAGAGCTCTAACCTGTGGTACGCTTTTTCGGCACGCAGAATACACAGGAGAACTCACATGGCGATTATCAGAAACGATCGGTCTAACCGACGCGCAGCGGAACCCGCGGAAGAGACGGTTGCCGAAGAGGAAGAGATCGACTACAGCTGGCATCCCTCGGAGGACGAGTTTACGTCTCCCATAACCGCGGAGCAGTGGGCTGAGCTTTTGGGGGACGAGGACTTTTGCGAGACGGATGCCGCAAAGGCGGTTCGCTGCCTGTACGACTATGGCGAGCCGGCAACGTTTCAGCAGCTGAGCATTCGCTATCGTGGCACCATGGGTCGGTATCGCCGCTGGTTGAGCGATGCGGCAAAGGCCGCGGGCGAGCGCTATGGCGTTGAAGCCCCGCAAAAGGACCAGTTTGGGATGGATGAGTGGTGGCCGCTGCTGTATAGGTCGCGTGCCACGGGAAAGCCCGGCGCAAACGTTTTCGAGATGCAGCTGCGTCCCGAGGTGGAGGATGCGTACGAGCTTATAGTCGAGCAGGAAAAGCAGGCAAAGCGTGCCGAGAACGCACGGCAGCTCCAGCGTATCGAGCAGTTGGAACGAGCCCGTCGCGAGGAGCGCGAGAAGCGTGCCGCCAAGGCAGCAGAAGCCGCGGCGGCACAGGCACAGGCCGAGGCTGAGGCCAAGGCGCAAGCCCAGGCCAAGGTTCAGGCCCAAGTTGAGATCCAGGCCAGGGCAGCCACGCAAGCCGAGCAAGAGGGGCAGCCCTCGGTAATGGAAACGCTCTTCTCGGAGTCAAAGGGCGCTTCTGGACGAGATGGCAATGTTGTTTCGGGGCTCGCGCCCGACATGGACTATACGTTTGGCGCGCCTGCGTCCAACCGGCCCAAGGAAGCGCAGGAGGAGCAGGGCAATGTAGAGACGTCCTTTCCACGGCTCAACGAGTTCCTTTCCACGATGGGCGCAGACGAGGCCAAAGGCGGATTCCGCTTTGTGTCTGGCGATGCCACAACAGCACAGATTCCCTTCGACATTACGGGTCCGGTGGACTACGCGCTGCGCTATGCCGACCGCCTGCGCAACGTTATTGCGCTCATGCGCGAGGGCAACCCGGGCGTAACTGCCGCAGCCGTCGCGCGCGAGGCGGGTGACAAGAGCGTCGAGCATCTGCAGTCTGTCCTCAACGGGCAAAAGATTCCCGATTTCGAATATCTGGACGCACTGCGAAACCGTCTGTTCGTAAACCACGAGTATCTGGAGGCAATAGACGGAACGGAGTCGTCTGTCCCTGCTTTCTGCACGTATCAGGAGCTAGGAGAGCTGCAGAGCGTGCCTGCCGACCTAAGCGGCACCGAGGTACCCTGCCAGATTGCCTATGTGGTGGACGACTCTCCCAACCGTCGAACGGGCGTAATCCTGCGCTTCTCGGCGCTGCGCTGTGCGCTCCTAACGCGTCATCCGGTTAACGCCGAGGCAACGAGGGGCGAAAATCAGCAGCTCAATGCCTTTGTGCGTATGGTGGACGAGCTCGATTCCTTTGCTCGTTCGGCAAGGATCTCTCGAACGAGCCATCAGATAAGCGCCGAGAGCTGGGACAAGCTTGCCAGCGGTGCCATTTGGCCGGGCTCCCTGCTCTAGGTCTGGGCTCCAGAAGGTTTCAGAAACATGGCGGGCATGAAGAGCATTGCTTTCCTAGACCTGGACGGCACGTTTTGGCAGTGGGGAAACGTGCCGGAGTCTGCTGGTCGTGCCGTTGCTCGGGCACAGCAGAACGGGCACGTGGTTATGTGCAACACGGGACGCGCATATAGCGAGGTGGACGGTCTTGAGCCCTACGGACTCAACGGCGGTTGCTTTGCAGCTGGCGCCGACGTGCGTGTGGACGGCATGCAGCTTGTGGATGAACGCATGGACGAGCGGACTTCTCGTTGCCTGGTCGAACTGTTTTGCAAATGGGGGCTCAACTTTAGCCTGGAGGGCCGCCATCGCACGTTCGCGCACTTCGACGACGAGGAGGCCTTTTGGAAAAAGGCGGACGAGCGCGACTTGTCCCTGCGCGACTTCTTTAACAAGCAGGGGCGCGTGGAGAACATGGGTTCCGGCGACTATGCCCAGGTTTACAAGTTCTGCGTGTTCGATGCGACCCTTTCGCAAGAGCAGCAGGCAGAGCTCCCGGATGGTCTGGTGTTTACCGACTTCGTGTTTGCCGGCGAGATTACCAAAGGGCACATAAACAAGGCTACGGCCATGGAGACGGTCCGTTCCCACATGCAAAAGAAGACCGGCGAGCCGTGGCGCACCATTGCCTTTGGCGACTCCGACAACGACATCCCCATGCTTCGTGCCGCCGACGTTGGGGTCTGCATGGGCAACGGCAACCAAAACGCCAAGGATGCGGCGGACTACATTACGTCGGCCGTCGACGACGACGGTCTGCTGCATGCGTTCGAGCACCTTGGCTTGGTCTAGGAGAGATCCTGCAACACCCACATAGTGTGCGGAAGCGCCGTGCTACTTGGGAGCACGCGACGGAGGGCTGTGCACAGAGGGGATACTCCCCATCGGGTACATCGCGAGAAGGTCAACCAGTCAAAGGAAGACTATCCGCGATGTACCCGTAGGGGAATATCCCCTCTGTGCACAGCGTTAAGGGACAGTCCCCAATTTGTGGTCAACCAGGTCCCCCCATGCGGAGTAAGATGAGATTGTCGTAGCAAGCAGCTGGTTCAACGTAGGGGAGGATCAATCATGTCCAAACGAATAAGAGGAACCACGTATTGCAAAAGGGTGGCCGCGTGCGCTATGTCGGTGCTTGTGGCGGGGAGCATGTGCTTCCCTTCGCTTGCGTTTGCGGCTGTGAAGATCGACGACACCGAGCTTGTGCAGGGTGACAACCAGGTTGGCGGTGGTACCGCGACGCTTGGCGACTCGACTCTCGACATGGCTAACGTAAAGGCGAATAACTTTTCGACGGACGAAGACCTAACTATAAACTACAACGGCGGCAACGACATCGAGAACACAGAGGTTACTGGCTCCGCAACGGTGGAGATGAACTTCTCTGGCGAAAACAAGGTGGAGGACATCGTTGCAAAGGACGACTCCAACCTAACCATAAATGCCGATGGCCACAACGAATTCGAAGAGGCTACGGCACGCGACAACTCCAACCTGACCATTAACGTTACGGGCGAGAACGACTTCGAGGAGATTCGAGGCTACGAAAACGCGAACGTAACCATCCAAGGTACCGACTGCCAGAAGAAGGACACCATAAACGTCGGTGACGACGAGGCTCACTCCAGCATCCGAACAGAGAACGGGAACCTGAACATCGACCACGTTACCGTTAACCTAAAGGGCAAGGAGATGAACGTTGGATCCACGAAGGGCAACGTGGACATCGACACCTCCAAGCTCGCCAAGGACGGCGACAACGAGTACACGCGCATCCACGCGGGCGGCAAGATGCGCATAAACGAGTCGGTAGTGGACATTACGGGCACCATTAGCTCCATCGACCGGATGACCATCGACCACTCCGACGTAAAGGCCAAGGCGCCGGACGCAAAGAAGCACGACGACGGCCCCTTCCGCATTTGGTCCAAGGCCGGCATCGACCTCATCGACGAGGAGAACGGCGAGGTTAAGGAAGGCATACTCTTTGGGGAGAACATCTTCTACGTGGATACCGACGACGGCGATGACGTAGACCTCAAGGCCGACGGCGAGCCCGCCTACTACAAGTGCGCCAACGACGATGACGACGAGAACGCCCACAAGAAGCTTGCCAAGACGGCAGATCCTGGCTCTTCGTGGGTTGCGCTGTGCGGCGTTGGCACGAGCATTCTTGCGGCGGGATACGTCTTCCGTCGCAGGAGCAAGGCCTGCTAGCAGATAGGCAGAAGCGAATTTGCGGAAACGCGCCTGGTGTTCATTCGCGAACGCCAGGCGCGTCCTTCTCATTCGCCCTTCGTACTAGCTCGTCGTACTGGGCGTAGAGCTCCTGCGTGCCGTTTTCCAGGTGATAGTAGTGCACGATGTAGGGCACAAGCAGAACGAGGAGTAGCAGCGAAAGCACCGCGGTAAAGAGCTGAGGAACAAGTACGGTTGCCACCGCGCTCACAAGCTCCATGAGCGCAAAGGCAAGCGTTACCAGCAGGTGGATGAGCCGCTCGTGCTGGAAGAACGATATCTGCACCAGGTGCTCGCGCCGTACCGCATCCCAGTCGACATCAGGATCGTTCGCATCGAGCAAAGCCCGAATCCTATCGCGATACGCCTTCAGTCGCTTCCACATAGCCTACCCCTTCTTATCGCTTGTGAAAAGCATATCAGTTTTTTGAGGTACTCCTAGGGGATACTTCCTCGCAGGTACATCGCGGATTGGGGTGCACATTGGGGATACTCCCCTACGGGTACATCGCGAATAGGGCTTCCGTTGGTGTCTGGCTCATCCGCGATGTACCCGATGGGGAGTATCCCCAATGTGCACCCAAAACCTTTCCAAAAAGCGCGAAGCGCACAAATTTAGCACCTGTCCAGCGCAACATCGAGAGAAGGCCCCGGTTTTATCCCACAGCGAGTTCTGCAGCGAAGCGAGGACTGTTTGAGCTGAGCACAAAGACCAGGCGGGTGCTCGGGTCGCAAGTTACGATATGTTCTGGAAGGTCCACCCGTGCTGGTTCCAGGCGTGGTGCTCGCCGGTGAGCGTGGAGGTAACGGCCAGGTTCTTGATGTCGATTGGGAACCAACGCGTGGTCATGGTTGCCTCGCCGCCATTGACGAAGATCTCTACGCAGGAGGTATCCACCATAATGCGTACGCTCTCCACCTTGTCAGCCGAAAGTGCGGTTAGCGGCAGGCGACGGACGGAGCGGAAGCGACCGGCGTGGCTGTGGAACACGAGCTCGGCGTCGTGCTCGTTAATTACGAACTCGAGGTCGCCGTTAAGCATAATGTGGCCAGTGCCCTCGATGTTGTCTACGGTAATGTCGCCGATGCCGTTTAGGCGGACGCCCTTGGCGCCTACCATGCTGAACTTGTCGTAGGTGGAGGAGCCCATGTAGCCGGTGGCACCGTCTGCGGCTTCCGCGGTCCATTCGACCTCGTCCTCGCGCAGCGTGTCCATTTCGGCCACGGGCCACTGGCAAATGCGTCCTGCGTCGTTGAGCGTAAGCTCGCGTGGCATGGTAAGGGAGTGCGCCCACTCGGGGGTGGTGGGAACGTCGTACTCGAACTCCATGTCGGCGACGCCAGCCCATGCCATAAGGATCTTGCGGCCGTTCTCGTCCTCGAACACCTGGCAGGCGTAGAAGTCGAAGCCGTAGTCCAGCTCAATAAAGGTGTCGCGATCCACGCAGGCAAAGGGCTTCTGTGCGTCCTGCTTGCCCGAATCCTGGGACAGAAGGTCGATTACCTTGCCGTCGATAGGGAAGTAGCCGGAGTTGTGGATGGTCTGGAACTTGTACTGCTGCTTGGGGATGCCCTGCGGACACACGAACAGGAACTCTTTGTCGCCAAACTTTGCGACGCTGGGGCACTCCCACATGTAGCCAAACGGGTTCTCGTCGTCCTTGTTGGTGGCAGAGCCCGCCATCTCCCACTTAATGCCGTCGTCGGAGCTGTACAAAAGTGCGCAGCCATGGCTCTCTACGGTGCGGCAACCAAGGAGCATCCACCATTTGCCATCCTGTTTCCATACCTTGGGGTCGCGCACGTGGTTGGAGGCGTATGCGGGATACTGGTCGTTGCACAGCACGGGACGCTTTTCGCCCAGGGATATGTGGCACTTGTCGCCCTCGTCCTTGCACACCACCAGCGTCTCGTTTGCCTTGCGGCCCTTAAAGTCGTAGTCGAAGCCGGCCGCCTTGCCACCGGGCTCAAGCTCGTTGCCCGTGTAGTACAGCCACAGCTCGTCGCCGTTTACGATGCCGGAGCCAGAATACGAGCCGTTCTTGTCCGTTTGGACGCTGGGCATAATGGCGCCGCCGTGCCAGTACCAGGTAAGCAGGTCGGGGCTCGACCAGTGGCCCCATCCATGTCCGGCCTCGCGTGGCCAGCGCGGCTCGTACTGATGAAATATGTGATAAACGCCCTTAAAATGCGAGAGGCCGTTGGGATCGGTTATGTTTCCAGACGGGCACTGCAGGTGATACCGCATGCGCCAGTTGTGGTGCTGGTCGAGCTTAACAAGCATTGTCATAAAAAACCCCTTCCTCTAAACGTGCAGGCAGAACGCCTGTGAGAACGATTCCATAATAGAAGGGTTTAATGAGGGAAATGCTATACGAGGGATTTTTATCTGCAAAGGCCCGCTATGCTTCGGCGGCTGGCCGAAGGGAAATTAAACGTTGCCCTAGCTCTCGGGCGTATAGAAGGTGTAGCGATTACGTCCGCCTTCCTTGGACTGGTAGAGGGCCTTGTCGGCAGCGTTGTACAGGCTTAGGTCTCCGTGAACGTCGTCGCTGCATGCAATGCCAACAGAGAGGGTAATTTGGGGCAGATTGTCGGAGGTGTTTTGCAGATCGGCAGAAATGTCGGATATCTTCTGAGTTATTATGTGATGCCTGATGCCTTCCATGGCCGTCATTACTACGGCAAACTCGTCGCCACCTATGCGGCAGGCGTAATCCGAGGTCCTAAAGTGGTTTACCAGCGAGAAGGCCACCTTTCGTAGCACCAGGTCGCCAACTTCGTGGCCGTAGTTGTCGTTTATGTTCTTAAACAGGTCCACGTCTATGAGCAGCAGCACCAAGTGCTCCTCGCCAGACTCCAGGAGCCTGTTGTAAAAGCCGCGGTTCATGAGGCCAGTTAGCGGATCCGTTTCGGCCTCACGCTTGAGCATGGCCTCCTTGCGGCGATTCTCTGCGTACATGATGTTGTACGAATCCACCATGTTGCGCAGCTCTATTGCACCCAGGCTGTCCAGCGGCATGTTTTGTCGAATGCGCTCGGCGTGAATCTTAAGAGGGCGCACCACAAGCAGGTAGTTAAGAACGACTGTAAACAGAATGATACCCACGAGGGCAAAGACGATAATCCTAAAATTTGCGAGCAGAGAGTTTAATAGTTTTTCCGAGCTCTGCTTGCTCGCCTCAAGGCTGGAAAGAAGTTCCTTTGTGCACGAGTCTGCGTTTTCCTGAATAGATCGCTTGGTCGACTCGTAGTCCTCGCCAGCCACAATCTGCTCGGCTCGCGCCAGCTTTTGAGCGTCGGTAAGCATCGCGTCGTTGCCCAAACGAATACTTTCTAGCTCGGCAGGCATCGGGTCCAGGTGCGTTGCCTCCGCGGCAAGCCTCATTGCATAGAGCTCGTGGCTGCCCAGCTTGGTGCTGGACTCGTACGCTTCGGATAATTCGAGGTAAGCAGCGTCGCTGGTTACGAGTTTTCGCAGTGTTTCGAGTGACTCTTCGCGCGTCCTCGTTTGCGCGTACTCGCGAATGTATTCGTCCAAATACTCCTGCTGCCCCGTTATCACATACATGCGTGCGCAGGAGGTTAGATGATCGGATGCTCCTGTGAGCTCGGCGGTAGCGTTTGCACAGCTCTCGTAGTTCTGGTGGACCTCTTCCAATGCCGTGTGTTCGAACATTATGCGTGTTGCCGTTGCGGCGGCAACAATGGAGAGCACGATGGCAACAACGAGCGCACAGGTGTTTATAACCTGCAGGCTTACGGAGCGTCTGCCCTTTTTGCTCGTAATATCGCTTGTTTTTGCATCCATGCGCAAAACCCCGTCGATGCCTGCATGACCCATCACGGTATAAATACTACTTAATTCCAATACGGATAGGCCAAATCTAACCGCGAGGGGTCGCAAATAGCCCATGAAACAGGCAATATTTAGGGAGGTATACAATGCGGCATAGCGAGTCGTTCGTTCGTATTTCGTATACGGTACTTGATACAATTCTTGTGACGAACATGCATGTATTGGCCCAAGGATGGTGATGCGCATGGAATCCATAGGATGCGGCCAGCGCAGTGGATCAACGTTTTTTAGCAACACGGAATGTGCGTACTTTCCGTGTCACAAAGGCGTTGATGAACGCGAGTTTAATTGCCTGTTTTGCTACTGCCCGCTGTACGTCTTGGGCCCGCGCTGCGGAGGGGACTATCGGTATACCAAAGCGGGAACGAAGGACTGTACGCTCTGCACGCGGCTCCATGAAGGAGATGCTGGTGCGACCTTGGTAAAGGAGCGCTTTGCGGAGTTGGCAGACCTTGCGCGCGAGGACGTTGGCCCTGTGTGCGGGGATGCGCAGGACGCGTGCGGGGACGGTCGCCAATGAGGGTGCTCGTAATTGGCGGCGCTGGTAGCGGCAAGTCAGCCTTTGCAGAGAAGCTTGCCTGTGGCCTGAGCGAAAGTCGTACGTACGTGGCAACCATGGCGCGCAAGGGTCGCGAGGCGCGCGAGCGCATAGAGCGGCATCGGCAGCAACGCGCGCATTTGGGGTTCCGCACGGTCGAGTGTGCGGACGGTAGCTTGGAGGCTGGATTGCGCGCGGCGGACAAGACTGGCGTGGTGCTGCTGGACGACTTGGGAAACCTGCTGGCAAACGCGCTGTTCTCGTTGGACGGGAGCATGGCCAAGCCCCAAGCGGTGCAGGATTGCCTGCTGCGGGAGGTCGTGGCGCTTTGCTCGGGCTATTCGCATGCGGTTGTAGTGGGAAACCTGGTGGGCAGCGAGGGGTTGTTGGCAGACGAATACACCCTTGCATGGGTGCGATCCATGGGCGCGCTATGCTGCGGTCTTGCACAGGAGTTCGATGCGGTGGTAGAGGTTGTTGCCGGCGTTCCGTGCGTGGTTAAGGGTGATATAGCATGAGCTTCTTGCGTTCTGTTGGCATGGTATTCTCGTGCTTTTCGGCCGTGCCCATGCCGCATATTGAGTGGGACGAAAAAAACATGCGCCATATGCTGGCTGCGTTCCCGCTGGTGGGGGTGCTAATTGGCGCCCTGGTGTGGCTGTGGACTCTTGGTGCTAACGCTCTGGGCGTGAGTCCCATTTTGCGCGGTGCGGGTATTGCGCTGCTGCCGCTGGCTGTGAGCGGTGGCATTCACATGGACGGCTTTGCGGATGTGGTGGATGCGCAGGCGAGCCACGCAAGCCCACAGCGAAAGCGCGAGATACTAAAGGATCCCCACGTAGGTGCCTTTGCCGTTATGGGGGTGGCCAGCTATTTGCTGCTGTTGTTTGCGCTGGCATGCGAGGCGGACGTTAGCCTTGTGCCGACGGTTGCGGCGGTTCCTGTAGTGAGTAGGTGCCTGTGCGGAATTGCAACCCTCACCTGGCCTGCTTCGGGAGGCAGTGGCATGCTTTCGGCCTTGCGTGGTGCGTCGAACGTGCGTGTGTCGCGCGTGGCGCTGGTGGTACAGCTCGTGCTCGCGGCGGGATTTATTGTGTTTATAAACGCGGTGGTGGGAGCAACCGTGCTTGCGTGCGTATTGCTGGTGTTCCTGTGGGTACGGCGCGTCTCCGACGTGCAGTTTGGCGGAATGAGCGGCGACATAAGCGGCTTTTTGTTGCAGATGCTGGAAGTTGTCGCAATAGCCGCCATCGTTGTAGTGGGAAAGCTGGTGCTGTAATGATTCTGGTGCTAGGTGGCATAGCGTCGGGAAAACGTACGTACGTAGCGTCGCTGGGATACGACGAGTCGCAGATGAGCGGGTCTGTTGGTTCGGATGCTCCCGTGCTTTGCGACCTGCAGGACGTGCTGCGTGGCGGCCCGCTAAGCCATGAGGAGCTTGAGGCGGCGGCACGCAAGGACGTGGTCGTGTGCTGCGAGGTGGGTCAGGGCGTCGTACCGCTGGACCCACAGGAGCGCGCATGGAGAGAACTTGTGGGACGCACATGCGCGCAGCTTGCGCGGCACGCCCGTGTGGTGCGCATGGTGTGCGGTATTCCCGTTGTAATTAAGGAGGCGTAGGGAATGGAGAAGCTTAAGAGAAGCATGAACAGGGGACGTGTCAGGTGTTCATGTTTGCGTGAACACCTGACACGTCCCCTGTTCATGCTCGCGGTGCTTCTGTGTGTAACGTGCTTGCTTCCGTCGCGTGCTTGGGCGTCGTCGAGCACTGTGGATCTTGATGACGGCAACTATACCGTTGAGGTGAGCCTGGAAGGTGGAAGTGGTCGTGCGAGCGTTACCACTCCAACAAAACTTACGGTGCATAACGGGCGCGCAAACATTGTGGTGGAATGGTCCAGCCCGAACTACGACTACATGGTTGTGGACGGAGCGCGCTACACGCCCACGAACAGCTCGGGCAATTCCACCTTTAGCATTCCCGTGCCGTTATTTGACGAGCCCTTTGAGGTGGTGGCCGACACCACCGCCATGAGTCAGCCGCACGAGATTACATACACCTTGCGGGTGGACTCCCACAGCGTGCGGGCTGTGGCCGACTGGCGAACGCTCGCCCCCATAGTCGTGGCGTTTGTTGCGGTTGCCATAGTGGTCGTATGGCGATTTAAGACCCGTGGCGGCGTGGTTAGATAGAGGCACGGTGGGGTGTCCACTAATTGGGGCGACCCCTCAGGCTGTTCGAAAAATCGTACGGAGCAGCCTGGGCAGACTGCCGTCCCCGCCTGGCACAAAGGCACGCCGCGATGGGTTTTCGAACGGCCTGCCCCATAGCCCTGCGGCACAAAGTGCAACATCAAAAAAGTAACGTGCGCACTAAACGTCCCGTGAGAGTCGCGTCGTGCGCACTACGGCCTCTTGAGTGCGCACGACGCGACTTTTATGGACCACTTAGTGCGCAGGTTACGAAATTTATGTTACAAGTAGCTGCCGCAATTACAGGTCGGTTAACGTGATAAGCCAAACGCGCGTGGATTCACCAGCTCAACGCCGTTGTCTCCGACCCGAACCCCGGCTTGGTATCCGCCGCAGTTGGGCGCATGCCAGTCGAAAGGGGACTGCCGCGCGTACTCCGGCGCGGTAAGCTCCCAGAGGACGGCCATTATGGTGCCGCCGTGAGCGACTACGACCACCTCCTGATCCCCGTGAGCAAAGGCCGCGCGAAGCAGCTCTTCCATCGCATGTGCCGTGCGTGCGGTGTAGTCGTACAGCGCGTCGCCTCCCGGGCAGGGAGCAACGCAGCCGCTCTGTACCCATGCACGGTACTGCTCGTCGTTTTCCATCTGTGCGGCCGCTCGTCCCTCAAACACGCCGAAGTCGAACTCCTCCAGGAGCGGAACAACTGTTACCTGGGTATGGGCAAAGCACAGACGAGCCGTCTGTTGGGCGCGTTGCATGGTGCTGGCATACACCTTGTGCGTGCTCGCGCTCGTAGGAACGCTCGCCCTCTTGCATTGCTCGATGCCTAGCTCGCAAAGAGGGGAGTCCGTTCTGGCGCCCTCGTAGCGATGGGCGAGGTTTGCCTCGGTTGCCGCATGACGCATTAGGGTAAGCCTCATTGCTGCGCGTCCTCGGTCTTGTCTTCGTCTACGAAGGCCTCTATGCCGCAGTCGTCGTAGGTTGGTCCCGTTTGGTAGAGACTTACGGCCATGTCGAGCAGAGGTATAAGGCACGCTGCGCCTGTTCCTTCGCCCAGACGCATGCCAGCGTGAATTACGGGCTGCATGTTCATGTGCTCCAGCAAAAGTGGCATGGCCGGCTCTGCTGAGAGGTGCGAGGGGAGGATGGCCTTTTCGCAACCAGGCTGGAGCTGCATTGCGCAGTACGCTGCAACAGTGCTTATGACGCCGTCCATAACTATGGGAACGCGATGCTGGGCGCCACCCATAAACATGCCGCACATGGCGGCTATGTCCAGGCCGCCCAGCTTGGACAGGACGTCCAGCGGATCGAAGGCGTCCGGTTTGTTTACTTCTAGCGCGCGCGTGATTACCTGCACCTTGTGCTCGAGTGCCTCGTCGCTAAGGCCGGCGCCTCTGCCCGTTATGCGTGCGGGCTCGATGCCCAAAAACGCGCACGCCATGGCCGTGGCGGTGGTAGTGTTGCCAATGCCCATCTCGCCCGTGGCCACAAGGTTGTAGCCCTGCTCCTTAAGGTCACCCACCAGCCGTATGCCAACCTCTATTGCCTCTTGCGCCTGCTCACGAAGCATAGCTGGCCCAGTGGCTATGTTTGCGGTGCCGGCAGCAACACGCCGGTTTAGGATATTTGCGTTCGCAACGGGCTTTTTCATGCCAACGTCAACGGCCACGCAGTCTATGCCAAAAGGCGCGCACATGCGGCATACCGACGACATATTTTGCGCAATGTTGTGCGCGATTACCTGCGTAACCACGGCAGGGCTCGAAGTAACGCCCTCCTCCACCACGCCATTGTCGGCACAGACGATTGCCACGCATCGCTTGCGAATGTTTACGTGTGGGTCTTGCGTGAGCGCGCATATTTTGGTTACAAGGTCCTCCAGCGCACCCAGAGAACCCAGCGG
The DNA here is from genome assembly GCA_902793465.1 of uncultured Coriobacteriaceae bacterium. GTDB lineage: Bacteria > Actinomycetota > Coriobacteriia > Coriobacteriales > Atopobiaceae > RUG440. The sequence goes on from CADBDT010000001.1 coordinate 67,588, forward strand.
CTTGGCAATGGCGTCCCATCGCTCCCGTGCCTCCTGCGCAGCCTGCTTGCTTTTGTCCATGTTGTTTCTCCTTTTAAATCGTAACAGTCAGCTTGCAGGGGGACGGCTCCTCAGCCCCTGCGATGGATGGCCGCGAGGGTGGTGCGGAGGAGGTCGTGCTCAAACAGTCCTCGCGCGACGAGCCGTTTCGAACCTTCGTGGTCGCCTCGCGCTGCGGAACTGCGTGCGGCCTCGCTCCGCACCACCCTCGCGGCCATCCATCGCTGGCACTGAGGAGCCGTCCCCATCTGTGCTCTACGGCACCTCCTCGTTATCGCGCGCGAGGTACAGGAGCGCGTTGCAGATGGCGGCGGCAACGTTGGAGCCTCCCTTGCGCCCGCGTGCAACAATGGACTCCACGTCCGCGCCAAGGATAAGCTCCTTGGACTCCACCACGTTTACGAACCCAACCGGAACGGCGATAACCAACGCGGGCGCGCGCAGGGCGCCGCGTCCCAAAAGGTCGTGCAAGCTCACGAGAGCGGTCGGCGCGTTTCCTACGGCAAACAGCAGCGAACCCTCGAGCTGCGCCGCACGCTCCATGGCCACGGCAGATCGCGTAACGCCACGGCGTTTGGCTTCCTCTGCCACGTCCTCGTTTGCCACAAAGGTGTGCACCGCGCCACCAAAGCTGGCCAGCACGCGCTTGTTTATGCCGGCGGCCACCATGGTCGTGTCGGTTACTATGTGGGCGCCTTTGCGTAGCGCCTCCATGCCATTGTGCACGGCATGGTGAGAAAACCGCAGGTTATATGCGTAGTCAAAGTCTGCTGTGGTATGGATAACGCGCTTGAGTACCTGCAACTCGCCAGCGCTCAGCTCCTGCACGTCGCGCGACGCGAGCTCGGACTCTATTATGGAGAAGCTTCGTGCCTCTATGGTTGCCGGCGTGGCAAACTCGAGCTCTTCCATCTGGCTCATATGCCCTCCTCAATAATGCGATACACAAGGTCCATGTTCATGCTGGCGCGAATGCCTTCGGCCAGGAGGTCGAGCTGCTGGTTGCGGTAGGCGGCCATGTCTATGCCGGAGATGCTGCGTACACTCCGGGGTAACACCCCTGTGCGTACTCCGTTGGGGTACACCCAGGGGTGGCACCCCGGAGTGTGCGCAGCGCCGTCATGTCCTGGGGTGTTCCTGGGCAAATCGCGACATACGGCCAAGCCCTTTGCGTGCAGGAGCGCTTCCACCAGCGCCTGGCCTGCTTCCGGTTCGTCAAAGAGGCCGTGTAGGTAGCAGCCGTACACGTTGCCCAGTGCGCAGCCGTCCTCGCGCACCTGCCCGTTGTTGCTACGAATGGTGAGCAGGGCCGTACCGCTTTCGCGTGTGGTCGTGCCCATGTGAATCTCGTATCCGCTTACCGTGGCGCCTTCCATCTGTGCGAGGGGGCCGCCTATGTCCTGTACCTTTCCGTACGAGCGCACCGTGTGCTTGCTTTTTTCAAAGGTGGTGCGCACGGGCAGGAGTCCCAAGCCATCCATTGTGCCGCCACCCTCTGTGCTGCATGGGTCTGCAATCGATAGGCCCAGCATCTGGTAGCCTCCGCAGATGCCGAGCGTCGGCGTGCCATGCGAGGCGGCGTTGCAAAAGGCGTCCGCGAGCCCGGTGTCGCGCAGCCACTGCAGGTCGCGCAAGGTGGACTTGGTGCCGGGCAGCACGAGCAGGTCGGGGTCTCCCAGCTCGCTGGGACGGCTTACGTAGCGCACGCCCACAAGGTCGTGGGCGGCGAGCGGCGCAAAGTCGGTGTAGTTGGATATGCGCGGCAGCCGCACCACGGCCACGTCCAGCACCTTGTTGTGAGAGCGCACGTTAAGCTGTTCGGACAGGCTGTCCTCCTCGTCCAGGTCTAGGTGCATGTATGGCACCACGCCTGCCACGGGCACGCTCATGCGTTGCTGCAGGATGCTTACGCCCTCGTCGAAGAGCGAGATATCGCCCCTAAACTTGTTTACAACCGAGGCCCTAACCATATGGCGCTCCTCGGGCTCGAGCAGCTGGAGTGTGCCTATGAGCTGGGCAAACACGCCGCCCCTGTCTATGTCTCCCACCAGGAGCACGGGTGATTGCGCCATTTGGGCCATGCCCATGTTTACTATGTCGTCGCGCTTGAGGTTGAGCTCCACCGGGCTCCCCGCACCCTCTATGAGCACCACGTCAAAGTCGGCCGCAAGCTCCCCGTAGGCATCCATTATGGTTTTGCGCAGCGAGCCGCGATACCCAAAGTATTCGCGTGCGGCCATGTTTGCCACGGGCTTGCCGTTAACAACAACCTGGCTGCCCGTGTCCGTGGTGGGCTTAAGGAGTATGGGGTTCATGGCAGCACGCGGCTCGGTTCCCGCCGCCTCGGCCTGCAGCGCCTGGGCACGACCCATCTCCAGGCCCTCGTCGGTGATGGCCGAGTTGAGCGCCATGTTCTGCGACTTAAACGGTGCCACACGCACGCCGTCCTGTGCGAGCACCCTGCAGAGCCCGGCCACGAGCAGGCTCTTGCCCACGCCAGACATTGTGCCCTGGATCATAAGCGGCTTGGCAGTCATTGCGTTACCTTCCTTAGGGCGCGAACCAGTAGGTCGTTTTGAGGCGCCGTCCTTATGGCCACACGCAGCCACCGCATGTCCAACTCGCAAAAGTTGTTGCAGGGTCGCGCCAGGATTCCTTGGCAAAGCAAGCGGTCATACATACCCGCGTCGGCCTCAAACAGCAGGTAGTTGGCCTCTCCGGGCACCACGTAAAGGCCCAGCGACTGCAGTTCGCGCATTAGGTGAGTGCGCTCTCGCGCAATGGTGCCGCGACTTCGCTGCAGGTAGGTCTTGTCTGCAAGCGCCGCCACGCCCGCAAGCTGGGCTGGAACGCTTACCGCCCAGGGCTGGCCAGCCTTGCGTAGGTTGGACAGAAGCCTGGCATCGGAGCACAGGGCGTAGCCTACGCGAAGCCCGGCAAGGCAAAATGACTTGGTAAGTGCCTTTACTATAACGAGGTTCGAGAACCGTTGAAGGAGATCGTTTGAACCCTTATGGGATGTGAGGTCAATAAAGCACTCGTCGAGCACTACCGTTGCGCCCTGCACTTTTGCCCGCTCCAAGAGTTGCTCCAGCACGTCGCGTGGCACGCAGCGTCCCGTGGGGTTGTTGGGGTTGGCCACAAACACGATGTCTACGGATTCGCGAAGCTCCTCTACGACGCGCTCGGTTACGGCAAAGTCCTCCTCTTTTTGGAGCGCGTGGTGGGTTAGGCGCGCGCCTACAAGCTCGAGCGCCTGCTCGTAGCCAGAGTAGCAGGGATCGCAAACCAGCGCATTGGTTGGCCTCAGGGCCAGGCATATGCGGGCGAAGGCGTCCGTTGCGCCTGCGCAGGGGAGCACCCATTTGCGTGGCACATGCTCAAAGGTGGCAAGCGCGCTCGTAAGCTCGCGGCATTGCGGATCGGGATACGCCTCGCATGCGTCTGCGCACGTACGCAACGCGTCGCGAGCCGCCGCGGGCATACCCAGCGGGTTGAGGTTTGCTGAGAAGTCCACGCAGTTGGGATGCTCGTATATGTTGCCGCCGTGCTCGTATTGCCTCACGTTAACGCCTCCCTCTTGCGGTTAGCGCCAGCGACAAGCCCGCGGACAGTACGAGCGCGGCAACGCTGGTGGCAGCCAACAGTTGCGTGGAGCGGGAAATGTCGTCGGTCTCCACGGGACGCAAGTCGTCGCCGATGGTGGGCTTGTTATGCACCTTTCCAAAGTAGCTCGCAGGTCCCGCCAGCTGCACGCCAAGCGCGCCGGCGCATGCCGCCTCGGGATGTCCTGCGTTGGGGGAGGCATGACGCCTGCGGTCGCGGCGAAGGATGCGCCACGCGCCCTTGCCGTCTAACCCCACCACCGGCGCCACAAGGCACATGAGGAGTGCCGTAACGCGCGCGGGGATGTAGTTGAGCGCGTCGTCTGCGCGCGCGGCTGCGGTTCCAAAGTGGTGGTAGCGCTCGTTCTTGTATCCCACCATGGAGTCCATGGTGCTTACGGCCTTGTACAGCATTCCTGCCGGTGCGCCTCCCAGAGCTAGGTACAGCAAGGGGGCGACCACTCCGTCGGAGGCGTTTTCGGCCACCGTCTCCACGGTGGCGCGCACGATGCCAGCCTTGTCCAGGTCCTGCGTGTCGCGCCCCACGATCATGCTTACCGCAGCGCGACCCGCCTCCACGCCCTCGCGCTCTAGTGCGTCGCGCACCTTGAGTGCCTCCACGCCCAGCTGTCGCGCGGCGATTGCCTGGTAGCACAAAAGCGTCTTAACGGCGAAGCCAAGCGCGGGGCTCGCCGATCGTGCCGCCCTGAGTACGAGGCTCGTTGCCACGTACGAGCCGCCTGCCACCACAGCGACAAGCGCCGCCCCAGCAGCGTGCTCGCCTGCACGTGTTTTGGGGAATGCCTTGCGCAGCACAGGCTCCAGTCGCGATATGGCGAAGCCCATAAGGCGTACGGGATGCGGCATGCTATACGGGTCCCCCAGTAGGGCGTCCAGCGCAAAACCGCAGGAAATCGCGAGTGTTTTTGTCATTGTGCGCGCCTCCCAAAGCTGGTTGCAAACGCGGTGCAGGCATCCACAAAACGCCGTGCTGCCTCCTGATGCGCGGGAAGGTACAAGTGCGGATATCCAGCGTAGAGCGTGCGCGTGTGCACTCCCGTAATCCAGCCGCGCTCGCTCTGCGGCTTTTGCGCGCAAAAGGCCTTTCCGGGTGCGGTGGAGTCCCAGTAGTGAAACTCGTGAGCGCACAGGGTGTTACCACGATTTGCCAGAAGACCGTCCTGCTGAGCTTCCAGAGACACATAGCCAAAGCGTACCAACCGCGACTTCCCAAAGCTGCGACCCTCAAGTGCGCCCACCATGGGCCACGACGTTCCGTGGTCGTCTTCCAGCGACTCCTGCAGGTACATAAAGCCGCCGCACTCGGCAATCGTGGGCATGCCATCGCGCACTGCCGCGCGCACGCATTCGAGCATGGGGGCGTTTTTGCTCAGCTGCTTGGCGTGCAGCTCGGGATACCCGCCGCCAAGGTACAGCCCGCTCGTACCTTTGGGCAGGGCTTCGTCCTCTAGCGGGCTAAAGAACGCCAGCTGCGCACCCAGCCGCTCGAGCAGTGCGAGCGCATCGGTGTAGTAGAACGCAAACGCCGCGTCGCGCGCAACCGCAACAATGGGTCGGTCGTGGGGTGTTTGCGATGATGGGTCTTCCCACGGCTCCACCTCTAGGTCCTCCGCTGTGATTGCAATGCGAATGAGCTTGTCCAAGTCTATGGTGCGGCTCAGTTTGGCGGCAACGGAGTCGAGCTTTTGCCTAAGGTCCGCTATCTCCGCAGGCGCGACCAGACCCAGATGGCGGCTGGGGAGCTCGGCCTCGCTCAGATGCGGAACGTATCCCAGCACGCAGACCCCCGTCTCGCGCTCCACAGCCTCTTTGAGCAGGGGATAGTAGCTCTCCGATACGTGGTTTAGCACCACGCCCGCAATGTGGGAGGGCTGCCGCAGTTGCATGAAGCCCACCACCTCGGCAGCAACGGAAAGCGCGCGACCGCGGGCGTCTACCACCAGCACCACGGGTGCGTTCAAAGCGCATGCCACGTCGTAGGTCGACGCGCGGTGGCTGCAGGCAATGCCGTCGTAGTAGCCCATTACGCCCTCCACCAGCGTGAGTTCTGCATGGCGCGCGCCCTCCGCTACAAGCTGGCGAGCTAGTGCGGCATTGCCCAAAAACAGGTCTAGGTTGCGTGACGGGGTGCCCAGCACCTCCTGGTGAAAGAGCGGGTCCAGGTAGTCGGGGCCGCACTTGGCGGCCTGCACGCGCAAGCCGCGGCCTACCAGCGCACGCAGCAGTCCACACGTTACGGTGGTCTTGCCCGCGCCGCTCCTTGTTGCGGCAACGATTATGCGAGGTGCATGTACCCGCATGGCCTTAGCCTCTCTCTTCGCAATCCTCGCGAGCGCCCTCGGCGCTTATCACATACACGGGGTTGTTCGCGCGCAACAGGTTGGAGGCACCCGCTTTGTGTGCCTTGGCAACGCTCAGCTGCACAATGTCCACGTTTGCCAGGTCCAGCTCGCGGGTGCAGCGCACGGCTTCTCCCAGCGTCTCTAGCGTAACGGCCGTTATGCACAGGCGTGCGCGGGGGTTGGCCGCAAGCACCGCGCGCAGCACGTCCTCGAGCCTGCCGCCCGATCCGCCCACAAACACGCGGTCCGGTGCGGGAAGGCTGGCCAGCACGTAGGGAGCTTCGCCTTCCACCACATGCAGGTTGGGCAGACAGAAGGCCTCCTTGTTGCGGCGGAGCAGATCCTGCGCCTGCGGGCTTCTTTCCACCGCGAACACCTGGCCCTCGCAGGCAGCGCGCGCTGCCTCCACGCTTACCGAGCCCGTGCCCGCACCTACGTCCCACACCACGTGGTTGGGCGCAATACGCAGCTTGCAGATGGCAACCTCGCGTACCTCCTCTTTTGTCATGGGCACCCGCTCGCGCAGGAACGCTGAGTCGGGGAGGTGCGGCGCGCGCACGTGGGGCGCAACGGGTGTGGGGTTGAGCACCAGGAGCGCCGAGAGCGCATGGAAGTCCTGGTCGCTTAGCTCGGCCGCCGTGCCGCTTGTTATGCGCTCGTCCGCATACGAAAGACGCTCTCCCACGTGTACCGTAACGTTGCCGAGCTCGCGCTGCACCAGCTGCTCGCAGATGCCGCGTGCCGAAGACGCACCCGTACCTGCAAGCACGAACGTCTTGGCGTGGGACTGCACGGCGCCCGTCACGTCGCTCGTGCGCCCGTGGGCCGACACAACGTAGGCGTCGTGCCAAGCGGTGTGCAACTGCGCGCAGAGGTAGGAGAGGGACGAGACGCCCGGAAGCACCTCCACGCTGGCGTCCAGGCTTTCCAGCCGCTCGTACAGCTGGTTTGCCCCGCTGTAGAAGCCCACGTCGCCGCTCATTACCACGCACGCCCGCTGCGCCTGGCACTCATGCAGCGCGTGTACGATCTTGTCTGCACCCACGAGGGGCTTCTTGTGAGCGTCGAAATCCGAAAGGGCGTCCAGCAGTCGCTGCGCTCCGATGATAAGATCGCAGTCCTCGAGTGCCTGTTGTGCGGCAACCGTGAGCGTGTTGGGGTTGCCCATGCCAATGCCTATTATGTACAGCTCACGCACCATAGCGTTCCTCCAAGTGCTGTTTGGCCTGCTCCAACAGGAGCCCCTCGTATGCCTGCGGGCGACGTATTACCACCAGCTCTGCTCCGCACTCACGCGCCGCCTGTGCCTTTTGCTCAAAGCCTCCCGCCTGTCCCGATTGCTTGGTTACCAGGTAGCGCGCGTCCACCTCGCGCAGGAGCGCGGCGTTGAGCTGGGCAGAAAAGGGCCCTTGCATGGCAATAACGTGATCCACGGGCACACCGAGCTTGGCCACGCGCGCAACGGACGTGGGTACGGGAAGCACGCGCACGTAGAGGCGCTGCTCAAAGTGGGGGAGTGCCTCCGTAAAGGCTGCGAGGTCCTTGCTGCCGGTGGTTAGGAGGACGTTGCCCTGCGTTGTTGCGAGGTAGCGGGCTGCCTCCTGCGCGCTGGAGACCGTGGTGCAGCTGTCCGCGTCCGCCTCCTCGCGCACGATGCGCACCACATCCGTGCCGTAGGTGCGTGCGAGCTCGTTGATGCTTGTCGATATGTGCTGCGCAAAAGGATGTGTGGCATCCACTATGCACGCGAAGTCGTGGCTCTCCATAAGCTCGCGCTTCTTACTGGCGTTCAGGGGTCCGCGCACGGACTGGACGCGCGCTCCCGTTGGCAGCAGGCTGGAGCCGTACTCCGTGGCCGTGCACGCCACCACGTTGCAGGTGCCGCGCGCGTCGAGCCATTCCACCAGCTCGCGTCCCTCGGAGGTTCCGCCGAATACCAGGATCTCCCTGCACCTATCAAGGGGGAGTACCCCTCTTGATTGGTGCCTATCAAGAGGGGTACTCCCCCTTGATAGGTTTGCGTACCCGCGGGGCGTTACCATGCGCCCGTCTATAATGCGGGTCTGGGCGTTGCCCACGTACACGCAGGTTCGCATGTCTGCAGGTGCGTTGGCGAGTTCTCGCAGCAAAAGCACGCGGCCGCACTCGCCCGTGCGTCCCACGTTTTGGACAATGCCACATACGGTATCGGGTTGCAGATGGCGCAGCAGAACGTCGCAGGCTTTGCGCAGGTGGTCCGCACGTCCGCGCGACGCAGGGTTGTACAGGCAAATGCACATGCCGGACTCCGCTGCTGCCTCCAGGCGCTTTTCGATGGCGTCCCAGGGGGTCATGAGGTCGGAGAGCGATATGCAGCACCAGTCGTGCATGAGCGGCGCACCCAGAATGGCCGCGCCTCCCGTGGCTGCCGTAACGCCTGGCACCACGCGCACCTCTACGTTTTCCATTCCCTCGGCTAGCTCGAGCACGAGTCCAGCCATGGCATACACGCCCGGGTCGCCCGAGCACACTACGGCAACGCGCTTGCCCGCCTGCGCCTGTTCGAGTGCTTGGCTGCAACGCCGCACTTCGGAGCGCATGGGGGAGCGCACCAGCTTTTGCGGCGGATAGTCGTTGCGTATAAGGTCCACGTAAGTGGAGTATCCCACTATGAGGTCCGCTTGGTCTAGCGCCTTACGCGCCTGTGCCGTCATCTGGTCTCCCGCGCCGGGGCCCAGTCCCACGCAGGTTACGAGGCCGCGGGGAAAACCACAAATGGGGGGCTGTCCCTTAGGTGTGGTTTTGTCCGAAACCACAACTTGGGGACTGCTCCCCATTTGTGGTAGGAGCCCGCCGCAGGCAAGAGCAACGGTAACGCCGTCGCATGCGTGCTTGCCTAGCAGCAGGGTTTCTTTGCACGCGCACGCGGCGCGCTCGCACACGTTGTCTACGCCTACGGTCTGGCGAACGAACTCCGAAGAGCAAAAGGTCCCAGGGACGGAGACCAGCTCGTCCGCGCTGTGCACGCGCAGCTGCCAGCCGCGCTGTTCGCAAAGCTCAAGGAGGCCGGGCTCGCTTGCCTTTACGTCTATGGTTGCCAGGGTGGCTACGGCTTGCGGCGCAACGTGCGCCTCTTCCAGGCAGGCGTCCACCAGCGCGGCTATGCTGCTCGCAGGTGTGTCGCGCCTGCATCCCACGCCTACCGTAACCGTTTGCGGAACAAGGTGGAGCGTGCGCTGGAACGGGCTTCCCTGCGCGTCGAGGGAGATAAGGATTCCGCAGCGAGCGGTCTTGTCGTTAGCCAAAAGGCCGTCTGGGAGGTTGCGCATAAACGCGTCCAACTCCGTGTTTGGGGCCGTGCCGGCAGCCACGAGATCGCAGGCAATGCCTACGTTCCCGCCTTCCAAAAGCGTTGCGGATACCTCCTTGACAACGTCGTGCTCCAAAATGGCCATGTTGTGCCGCGTTGCCCACTCGTCCACGGCAAAGACCCCGCGTACGTCCGTCGCCGTGGTAATGGCTGCCTGCGCGCCGCATGCAGCGGCCACGCGCCGTGCCAGCTCGTTGGCCCCACCTACGTGGCCGCTCAGGAGCGGAATTGCAAACGAGCCCGCCTCGTCCACGCACACCACGGCAGGGTCCTCGTACTTGTTGCGCGCCAAAGGTGCCACCGTGCGCACGGCAATTCCGCAGGCACTCACAAACAGCAGCGCATCTGCCTGCACCCATGCGTCGCGCACCCACGCGTCCAGGCTTTCGTAGGGCGCCAGGCCCAATGCGGACGCAATGCGTGCGGGACCGCTGAGAGCGCACGAGTCGCCATGTGCCTCCAACGTGCGCGCTATGCGGCTTGCAAGCTGCATGCCATCTCTGGAAAACGCAACAAGCTTTACTCGCATTGCCGTTCCTCCTGGTCCGTTGCCAAGGCCGCACGGTACTCGTGGCCAAACGCCGGGCTGTACAGATGCGACCGCGTGCCATGTGCCTCAAGTGCGTTGCCAATAAGGACCATGGCGGTCTTGCGCACGTTGTTGTTTTGCGCGCATTGGGCCAGCGTGCCCACCGTACACCTATACACCCGCTCGTCTGGCCAGGTGGCACGCACCACCAGCGCAGCGGGCGTATCTTCCTCATATGCGCCGGCCAGCAGGTCCTCCTGGGCCTTATCTAGCAGGGCTGCCGACAAGAACAACGCCATGGTGGACCCATGTGCCGCAAGCTCGCGCAGCTGCTCGCGCTCAGGCACGGGCGTGCGGCCCTGCGCGCGCGTGACTATGAGCGTTTGCGATACCTCGGGAACGGTGAGCTCCGCGCCAAGTGCTGCCGCTGCGCCAAAGAGCGACGACACGCCCGGTACCACCTGGTAGTCCACATCCGCCTCGTCGAGCTTGTCCATCTGCTCGCGAATGGCGCCGTAGAGCGCGGGGTCACCCGTGTGCAGGCGCACGCACGCCTTGCCCGCGCTGGCTGCCTCCACAAGGATGCTGGTGGTCTGGTCCAGCGTCATGTGTGAGGAGTCGTGGATCTTGCACGTGGGCTTGCACGAGGCCAAAAGCTCGCGGTTTACGAGCGAGCCTGCATACACCACCACGTCTGCCTCTGCCAGCAGCCGTGCGCCGCGCAACGTTATGAGGTCGGCCGCGCCCGGCCCTGCTCCCACGAAGTAGATCATGCGTCGGGCTCCTTTCGGTGGAGGGGGGACGGCATGTCCCGGAACGTATGCCGTTCCATGAGCTCCTGGGCGCCGTCGGTCTGGCCAAGGAGTCCGTGCTGGTTGGAAAAGACGATAGCCTCCACGCAAAGCGAGTCCGCGGCACGCCTACGAAGGTGCTCGCCGAGTCGCTGCACGAGCGATGCCATCGTCTTCTGCAAAATGCCCCTTTGGGCAAGCAGGTCGAGCATGGCGTCGGTGGTAACCGCTTCCAGCAGCGCCGCTATGATCGCGACGTCCGCACCGGCCAACGCCGCGTGCGTGGCAAGCGCCTCCGCCCTGCAGTCGGCCACGCGCGAGTGGGTGTTCATAACGCCTGCCGCCACCTTTGCAAGCTTGCCAATGTGGCCCACGAGCAGCAGGGACGTAAACCCCAAGCGCCCTGCCTCGTCTATGGTCTCGCCCAGGTAGTTGGAGCACACCACGGCATCGCACGCGTCCAAGCCCAGCGACTCGCGCGCAAACGTCTTGCCATAGTTGCCAGGCACCACCAGCACGTGCTCCATGCCCTCGCTGCGACGCACGGCGAGCTCCAGCTTTATGGAAGACACAAGCGCGTCCTCGCTCATGGGGCGCACGATGCCGGTCGTGCCGAGCACCGAGATTCCTCCCTCTATGCCAAGGTTGGGGTTAAAGGTGCGCTTTGCCAGCTCTACGCCAGCGGGGATGGAAATCCGCACGCTCAGCCCGCCAGCGTGGCCATGCTCGTTTGCCGACTCCTGCGCCGCATTGCGAATCATGGCACGGGGAACGCTGTTTATGGCCGCGTTTCCCGGCGGCTGGTCGAGCCCCGGCTTGGTAACAACGCCCACGCCCTCGCCGCCCAGAACCACAACGCCTGGCTCCGAGGTGCGCTGCACCTCGGCCCACACCAGCACGCCATCGGTAACGTCGGGGTCGTCGCCTGCGTCCTTGCGAACGGCGCAGCGCGCCCAGCCGTCGCCGCGCTCGCACTTCTCTACGTCCACAACCACGGTTATGCCTGCGGGAGTCTGGATGCAGACGGCAGGCGGAAGCTCGTTTGCCAGCAGCAGGTCCGTTGCCGCACGCGCGGCCGCAGCGGCGCACGTGCCTGTGGTGTAGCCGCAGCGCAACAGCTTGCCGCCGGCGCTTACGTATTCCTCCAGCCGCCTCATCGTGCGCTCCTTTGATTCGCGTCTGTACCTGCGGATTTGCTGTTAGGCAGCGCATCCAGCGCAATGGTACCCGTGTGCGCATCGTAGCTGCCGGGCTTTAGGTCGTAGAGCTTGTTTATAACCTGCGGTTGGCAGATTTCCTGCGGAGTGCCCTGCGCCGCTATGGCGCCGTCCTTAACGCACGCCAGCCAGTCGGAGGCCTCGCGCGCGAGCGAGAGCTCGTGCATGGTCATAATTACGCCCACGTTGCGCGAGCGAACCAGGTATCGCAGCACCTCCAAGAGCTCGATTTGATACCGGATGTCCAGGTAGCTCGTGGGCTCGTCCAGCATAAGGATGCGCGGTTCCTGGCATATGGCCCGCGCGAGCATAACGCGCTGGCGCTGCCCGTCCGATATGTGCATAAAGTCGCGTCCTCGCAGGTCCCATACGCCCACCAGCTCCATGGCGTCGCGCACTGCCTCGTGGTCGCGCTCCTGCAGGATGCCGAGGCTGCCCGTGTAGGGGTAGCGTCCCGCCTCGACCACGTCCTCGCAGGTTAGCAGGTTTGTTCGCGGCCGCTCGGTTAGCAGCACAGAGCGCTCTTGCGCGAGTTCTCGCGCGCTCATGCCGGCAAGGTCGCGCTCGCCCATGAGCACCGTGCCACCAAGGGGCGCAAGCTCGCCCGCGAGCGTCTTGAGTATGGTGGACTTGCCTGCGCCGTTGGGTCCAATAAGGGTTACGACGCTTCCCGGGCTTACCTCCAGCTCAACGTTGCTTACCAGCGGGTTTGCGTCGTAGCCAACGGCTAGGTTGGTGGTGCGGAGGGTGGGACCACAAGTGGGAGGCGCTCCCCCCGACGCGTGGTCTGTGAGTGGGGTCAGGTCGCGAGGCGGCCGCATAAGGTGTTCGTGCTCAAACAGTGCTCGTTCCTGCGGAACTGCGCGCGAACACTCTTCTGCGACCGCCTCGCGACCTGACCCCTCTGTTGTGACTGCTTTGCTTTCTACCCGCGGGGACCTCCTGCTCTGCAGCAGAACCCAAATGACCACGGGGGCGCCAAGCGCCGCGGTAACGGTAGACACCGTCATTTCTGTGGGCGCAAACGCACAGCGGGAGATAAGGTCGCACAGCAGGCAAAAGGCCGCTCCGCCCAAAAACGAGGCCGGCACCACCTGCAGCGGCCTGTTTGTGCCCAGGGCGTTGCGCACGAGGTGCGGCACGGCAATGCCCACAAAGCTAATGGGTCCCGCATACGCGGTAACGCAGGCAGAAAGCACGCTGGAAAGGAGGATGAGCGCGGCTCTAAACGCACGGATGTTAACGCCGGCACTTTGTGCGTACTGCTCGCCCAAAAGATAGGCCCCCAGCGGCTTGGAGAGCAAGAACACGCAGGCACTGCAAAGCAGCACGACTACACTCATGCCGGCAACATCGGACCAGCTGGTGCCCGAAAAGCTTCCCATGGACCAGTTGCGTAGGTTAACGATGCTTGCGTCGCTGGCAAAGGTTATTACGAAGTCCGTCATTGCGTTGCACAGGTAGCCTATCATCACACCCACCACAATGAGCATGCTCGACGACGTTATGCGCCGCGATGCGAGCATTACGAGGCCGGTAACCGCAAGCGATCCCAGCGTGGCGGCTAGTATGCTCATCCACGAGGTCATTACGCCTGTGGCGCCCACGACCACCACCATAAGGAGAGCCACGGCAAGCTTGGCTCCGTGCGAGATGCCCAGGATAAAGGGCCCGGCAATGGGATTGTTAAAGAAGGTCTGCAGCAGCAGGCCCGAAAGCGCCAGCGCACCGCCCAACAGCATGGCGGCAACGAGGCGCGGCAGGCGAATGTCCCAGACCACCTGGTAAAAAGTGCTCGAGGTGTCTGAGCGCGTAAGGATTGCGCCCAAGTCGTGCAAGGGCACGGCAACGCTTCCCATGCACAGGTTGGTTGCGGCAAGCGCCACCAGCAGCACGCCCAGTGCCGCGAACACCGCCGCCGTGCGTGTATGCCTTATGCCTGCGTTGCCGTCGTGCACGAGCCCTCCCTCGTTTTCCCTTGCCTACTTGAGTCGCCGCCTGACCCTAAACAAAGATCAAGAGCCTCCCGGCGCCATGGACAAGCGCCGTGCTCAGACAGTCCTCGTTCCTGCGGTACTGCGCGCGGCTGCTTTCCATGGCGCCTCACGGTTCTTGATCTTTGTTTAGGGGCAAGAGTCGCCGCAGATAGACCAAGCTTTCGTCCGACCCCTCCAAAACATGCCTGAAGTCGGAGATAATCCCGCCCGCGTTGAGCATCTGCTGGTACATGTTCTGGTCGGTTACCCACACGTTGCCGTTGCGCACCGCCTTGCATTCCTTGAGCATCTGGCTCTTTTGTAGGAGGTCGTCCATCGTGCGGACGCCCTCGTCTATGGAGCTGTTGTATACCATTACGTCGGCGTCCTTTGCCGCGGCAAAGAACTGCTCCATCTGCATGGTGGTGGTGCTCGAGCCCGCGGTGGCCTTGTCCACGCTGCCAAAGGCGTAGGTTCCGCCTGCCTGCTCGATCATCTTGGTAACGTAGTCTCCCGGCTTGCGAACCACGGCCGCGCCGCTGGCGTTGAGGTAGAAGTAGGCCATGGACTTTCCCGTTGGCTGACCGCTTGCGGCGCTTACCTGGTCCACCTGCTGCTGGAACACCTTTTGTGCCTGGTCCTGCTTGTTGCACAGGATTCCGTAGAGCTTTATCCACTCCGCGCGGCCCAGGGGCTCGCTCTCGTAGCTCGACATTTCCACGAGTACGGGGATGCCCAGCTCAACGAGCTTCTCGCGAACATCTGGCGCGTGGTTTATCATCGTGCTCTCGAGCGCAAGACGCACGTTGCGCGAGAGCAGCAGCTCGTAGTCGGGCGCGCGATACTTGCCGCCGTAGACCACCTTGCCCTCGTCCATGGCGCTTTGCATGGCGGGGAGGTACCAGTCGTCGCGCTCTATACCAGAAACCGAAATGCAGTCCAGCGCATCCAGGGCGTCAAACAGGCACAGGGTGTCGCTTGCCGCCAGGTACACGTTGCCCGCAGGCTGGTTGAGCACGACAACGTCTTTGGGCAGGTCCGCCGGTGGCTGCGCGCCTTCGGGCACTACCAGATAGCGGTTGCCGTCGGCCATGCAGACCAGCACATAGCCGCCCTCGTAGATGTCCAGCGTATAGCAGCGGGCGTACTGGAGCTCCATCGACCCCGAGTGCTTGAGCGTGGCGCCGAGGTCGGTGTTGCGGAAGTCGTCCACCAGTTGGGTGGTTGCGCTTGACGCCGACGCAATGGCCCCAGCGTTCTGGCTCGCAGGGCTGGCAGCGCAGCCAACGGAGCCGGAAACAAAGCCTGCCAAGTAGAGAACCAGGCAGAGGGCCATTATCCGGATATGCAGGTTTTCTAACAAGCGAGCTGCTATGCGGTGCGGTCTTCTAAGCATGCGGATCTTTGGCTCCGAAACGCCTATTGCGCCTGCTCGGCGGGCTTGGTGTCTGAGGCCGGCGCGTGGAATACGATGGTGTGGTCGTACCATGTGTCGCGGCGCTGGCCGTAGGTGGCTATGGACAGTTCCTGCTCGAGCGTGGACACGGGGATGCTAAAGGTGTACTTGCCCTCGTCGTTGAGGTGGTATTCGTAGACGTCGCTACTCGACTCTTCGGCAGCCTTCTTGGCCTCTTCGGCCTTGCCAAAGTACAGCTTAGAAAAGCCCTCGCCGGGCAGCGTGAGTTCGGCCGTGTACCTTCCGTCGGTTACCGTGAGCTTGCAGGATTCGGACCTAAACATGCTGGAGTCGGTGGTTACCTCTATGTCGTAGGTGCCGTTTGCGGGCTCGTCGTAGTACGGTGCATCCACATCGGTCGCACCCGGGTCATAAACAGGCTCCGGCTCCTGTTTGCTCTCGATTACCTGCGGGCTGTTTGCGCTTGCGTTCGTGCCACACGCCGCAAGAGCGATGGGGGACGCGCTCGCCAATATGCCGGCGAGCAGAAAGGTTGAAATACGGTGCTTCATGGTTGCTCCTGGCTCGTTGCTCGTTCTTGTAACTGGCTGTTGGGCTTTGTGTGCGCCGGCTATGCCTTTGCGTCTATAGCTGCCTTTACGTGCTGCACGTACACCTCGTCCACGTCGGCCAGCTGGCCAAGGCCTTCGAGCACGCTTTGCACCTCAAAGCCAGCGGCTGTCATCTTGGAGGCAAGTGACTCGGGGTCGGTGGTATCGGCCATGTCGTTTGTGGCATGGTCGCCGGCCACCACCATAAAGGGACGCAGTACTGCCTTGGTGTAGCCGGCATCCTTGGCGGCCTTTATCATGTCGTCGAACGTGGGCGTGGCCTCTACCGTGCACATAAAGTAGTTGTTGTAGCCCAGCTCGGTAAACAGCTGCTGCATGGTGGCGTATATCTTGTTGGACTCGGCCTCGGTGCCATGTCCCATAAGGCAGATGGCAACGCCTTCGCCCTCGTACCGCTTGCTGGCCTCCTTTACGGCCTGTGCCACGGCCACCTGGTCTTCCTTGGACGCGAGCAGCGGCGCGCCCAGGGCGCACTTGCTAAACTTGGACTTGTAGTTTTCCAGGGACTTTGTGATGTCCTGGTACTCAAAGCCGTCCATAAGGTGGGTGGGCTGGACAATTACCTCTTTTACGCCCTCGCTCACGAGCTTGTCCATGGCCTCTTCGAAGTTGTCTATGTGGCGGCCGGTGTCGGACTCTATGTGGTCGATTACGGTTTGGGCGGTAAAGGCGCGGCGAACGTCGTAGTTGGCATACGCCTCGCGGATGTCGGACTCAATGGCGCCTATGGTTGCGTGGCGGCTGCTTGCGTAGCTGGTACCAAAGCTCGTTACGAGGATAGCTGGCTTTGGGCCGGAAGCGGCAGACGCGGATGCGGAGGAGCCGCTGGCGCCGGCGCAGCCCGTAAGACCGGCGGAGACAAGGGCTGCCGCACCGAGGGATGCCTTGGCAAAGTTTCGACGAGACACGGATGAGAATGACATTTTCTGCCCCTTTCTTCTTTGGCACGCATGCCAATGCGAGGGCAGACAAAAGCGGGAAATAGACCGCGCACAAACCCCGCCGTCCTATGACGACGCGGGCATGTGCCCAAAGTACATCGACGACTGGTCCGGAGTTGAACCGGAATCCTTTTAGTGAGGCCTAACAGCTCGCAGATCGTACCCTCATGTTTTAGATGACAGAATCATATCATCTTTTGCGCCCACGGTGCATGCCCGCAACCGCCGGACTCTTGTGCACCCAGTACTGGGTGCACGGGATAGGCCCCGTTTTCTCCTGCACGCCCACGCTTGGGGCGCGAAGGCCTGGTCCTGTTTTCTCCCGCATGCTCAGCGCTCACTGCGTTCGCTCACTCGCTTCGCTCGTGATTCGCTGCGGGAGAAAACAGGACCAGGCCTTCGCTCATTTGCCGGAGGAGAAAACAGCGGCCGGCCGGCGCTCACGATTAGCGGTGCGCAAGAGTCCGGCGGTTGCGGGCACGCGTGGAATTCGCGGAGGGGGAGGGGGGTGTCCCCGCCATCCGACCACCCGAAAGGGTCGCGGCCTCACTGTCACCCTTGCAGGCATCCAAAAAGTGTACATTCTTTTGGCGGCTTTTGGCTGCCAACAGGCATTTTGCAAACGGATGCCTAAAGAATGTGCACCTGCTATTTTACAAGGTGTACATTCTTTGGACCGCGTTTTGCAAAATGCCTGTTGGCGGAAAGCGGCGACGCGAAGAATGTGCACATTCGCGGCGCCTTCCGAGAAGTGAGTCCCCGCTACGGCAGATCTCGCGGGAGGTCCGCAAGCGATCGCCTCCGTGAACCGTCGAGGAGGCCGAGCGTATGATGTAGGGGGCAGTCCGAAACCCTTTGTCGTTGGCCTTGCGCTTAGGGGTTGACCCTCGTTGCGCTGCAGAACCATGCGCGGTCGCCTTGCATGGCATCTCGTGGGTTTGGCCTTTGTATAGGGGCGGATCTGGGCGAGGGTGTCACCTCTAGATGTATCCTCTGTACAGATTGGCATACAAGGCAAACGTTGGCGGGTACTACGTTTTTTCGAGAACGGTTTGGTACGGTCTTATTTGGCGCTAGGCGATGGGCTGGGTCATTTTGGGAACAACAAGTGTCTTCCGCTTGTGGCCTTTCCGTGGCATGCGGAGCCTAAAACGTAGTGGGCAAGCTGATACCATTACGGTGTGCGAACGTAAGGGTACGGAAGGGTCTGACTTGTTTAGAACGAAGGCCAAACGCGGCAAAAGGCGTGGACAAAAGAGTGGCGTGGCTGCGATCGTCGTGCTGCTGCTCGTTCTTGTGTGCGTTCTGGGCACGGCGTTTCCGCAGCTACGCGACCTCGTGTTTTGGGGTGGCCTGCCGTTGCCGTTTGCTGGTGGCCCGACCCTGGAGCGGGTTGAAGATGCGCCTTTGGAGTGGGACGAGTCGGTTGCACCCAACTACTACCTGGTAACCGGGCCGGCAGAGCTAACGTCGCAGCCAGACGTGGGCACGGTGGAGTATGGCTCGTTGGATGCGCTGGGCCGCGCCACAGGCGTGGTCGCGTGTGTGGACGCTCCTCTGGCCGAGCAGGGCGCCAGTCGCGAGCGAGAGAACCTTTCCAACGTAAATCCCTCGGGATGGGGAAACAACGCAAAGGCCGAGGTCGAGTTACCCAACGGGAAGACGTATAAGGGATACTTTTGGAACCGCTCCCACCTGCTTGCAAAGTCGCTCGGCGGAAGCGACGAGCTGGAAAACCTCGTGTGCGGCACACGCATGCAAAACGTGGGTTCCAACGTGCGAGGAAGCGAGGGTGGTATGGCATACCCGGAATCGCTCGCTCGCAACTGGCTGGACAAGAATCCAAATGGCTACGTGTACTATGCGGCAACCCCGTGCTACGTGGGCGACGAGCCCGTGTGTCGCTACGTGGTGGTGGACGTTCTTTCGTCGGATGGCCAGATTGACTGCCGCGTGGTGGTGTACAACGCAGCCAAGGGGTATGCAATCGACTACGGTAGCGGGAGCTTTACCAGCCCCTAAGCAATGGCCAAATCCTTATGGTCGTTATGGATGCGCCATGCTCAAACGGCCTTCGCTGCTAACGACACGTACACCTGCTTCGTTCTTCGCGCAAGTCAGGTGCAGCTAACCGTACAGGCTGCCTTTCGCTGGCGACTTTACCCACAGCTCGTTTCTAGGGCCAGAAATCTTGTCTTTTTGGTTGCTGTCTTCCCAATAATTTGGTCAATAGTACAACCCGAACAGAAGCGCTGTCATGAGGCAGGCAGAAAGTGTACATTCTTTTTCGTGAGTTTTTGGGACAACTGGTCTTTTGCAATATTTGATGTAAAGGAATATACACCTCGTATTTTATAAGGTGCATATTCTTTGTTAGCAGTCCAAGCACCAACAGGGACTTTACAAAAATTGATGTAAAGAATGTGCACATTTTGCCCGTGCGAACGCAAAGCCAGGCTAAATCGCTGGTAGTTATTAGCCGCAGTGGCACCGAAACGACTATAGGCACTGATTGGAGAGGGTGTGTGGCGGGATTCCTTGCCCGCGGTTCAGGAGTGCTCGGCTCGCAGGGTAGAGAAAAAAGGGGGCACACCATAAAAGGCATGCCCCCTTGCTTGCAATCCAGTTTCCAACCGCGAGGTCTACTCCTCTGACTCCAGAAGGCCGTATACGATGGCGGCGAGGAAGGCGCCGACCAGCGGACCAACAATAAACACCCACAGGCTAATGAGCGGAGCCATGTTGCCCGAGAAGAGCGCGGTAATTGCGGGGCCAATGCTGCGCGCGGGGTTAACCGAGGTGCCGGTAAGACCAATGCCCAGAATGTGTACGAACGTAAGGGTAAGGCCAATAACCAGTCCGGCAAAGCTTCCGTGACGGAACTTGGGCGAGGTAACGCCCAGAATGGTAAGCACGAAGATAAACGTAAGGACGATCTCTACCAGCAGGCCGGCAATCATGCTGCCGTTAACGCCAGCGAGGCCGTTTGCGCCCATGCCGCCGGTCTGGTCAATAACGCCGCCGAGGCTAAAGATGCCAAAGAGCAAAAGCGAGCCAACAAAGGCACCCAGAATCTGAGCAATTACGTAACCGAGGAAGTCCCTTCCGCTAATGCCGCCGCGAATGTAGACGCCCAGCGATACCGCCGGATTAATGTGGCAGCCGGAGATATTGCCAATGCTGTATGCCATGGCCACGATGGACAGGCCAAAGGCAAGGGCGGTAAGCAGGTATCCGCTTCCCGAAGCGGCGTCGCACCCCACGAGCATGGCGGTGCCGCAGCCCATGGTAACCAGCACCATGGTTCCAATGAATTCCGCAATGTACTTTTTCATTTCTGGTCCTTTCCTTGCGTAACATCCAAACGACAATGCACCGATGCTTGTGCGCCGCCGTCTTGTTTATTCTATTCTACCTACTCGTTAAGCGGCAAGAAAAAACGTGCAGGAGCCACCCCGTTTGCTATATGCGGTTGTGCCTCAAATACGTTGCCGAAACGGGGAACGAGAAGTAAGTGTCGGGATAGGGCTCGTCCTTTAGCGTAAAGTGCCACCACTCGTTCTCGTAGGGCACAAAGCCGTTGCGCTCCATTACCCTTCGCAGCACCATGCGATTGCCGTATTGCTCGTCCGTTACTTCGCGACAGGTGGGATGCGATAGCTCGCCAAAGAAATCGAAGGGGCTGCCCATGTCCACCTCTTTGCCGGTTTGCATGTCAAGCAGCGTGAGGTCTATGGTGCTGCCGCGGCTATGGCTGGAATCTTTGGCAATGTATCCCTTCGAAATCGTTTCTTCCTTGCTGATCTCGGGATAGAAGTAGGGCTTCATGCGAATATCGGTGTCCTCCAGCGCCCAGAAAACAAACTGTTTAACCGCCGTCGTGGGGCGATAGGCGTCGAACACCTTGAGCCTATAGCCCATTACGTTGAGCTCGTTGCTCGCACTCTTGAGCGCCCGCGCTGCCTCGGCGGTAATAATCGCGCATGGCTCCTCGTAGCCGTCGATGCGCTCGCCCACAAAGTTGTACGTGGAATAGTAGCGAATCTCTTGGATTATCTGCGGAACGAAGTCGGAAAGAAGTACGAAACCGGAGGGGTCCTTTGTGTAGTCTCTTGCACACATGCTGGCACCTTTCTGTAGGCTAACGAATACATAATACTACAGGCCAGAAGCTGCGGAGAATAGCGCGTGCATCCAGTAGGCAAGACGAATCGGCTGGTGGAGTTGCAGGCGGGGGTTATCCAAAAAACGGGGTACACGCTGGGGAGTATCCATGTGCGCACCCCACGCTACGGTTTTTCGCGAATACTCCCCACCTACTCGCACACAGCCGACCTACATGCCATTGGCAACCGTGGTTATCGATATTGCAATCTGCCACCAGGGCTGTTCTATTTTAGACGCCTAGTGTACAGATTGAGACTTGCACGTTTTTGCGTATGGTCGGGCACGACGCTACGCAGCTGCGTGCATCTGGGCGGCCGCAGGCGGCGGAAACGCACGCCATTGCGTGTAGTCGGCGGCCACTACGCGCATGGACGTGCGTTTGGAGTCGTCCGTGCCACCGAAATGTCGTTCGCTGCGTGCAGTCGGCGGCTACTATACGCAGCCGCGTGCAGCAGGGTGACCGAGCGTGCCCGAAACGCACGCCATTGCGTATAGTCGGCAACCACTACGCGCATCCGTGTGCATCTGGGAGGCCGCGGACGGCAGAAACACTCGCCGTTCCCAAAACGCGCCTTCCAAACAACCTGCCCAGTGTGCATGGGCGAGCGCTCTTGTCTGCGGCTACCCGAGCGCCAAAAGCAGTGCGATGTATGCCGCAACGCACGCAAACGCCACCCAGTCGCTCCAGCGCATGCGCAGCGGATGCCAATGGCTGCGGCTCTGCGAGCCCACGTAGCAGCGTGCGTCGAGCGCGCGGGAGAGGTCCTCGGCATGGTGTAGCGAGCTGGCAAGAAGCGCCACCACTACGGGCACCAAGGCGCGGACCCTCTTTATGGGGGACCCTTCGCCCAGCCCGCCGCCGCGCGCAGTCTGCGCATCGCTTACAGCGCGTGCCTCGTCTGCCAGCGTGGGCACGAACCTAAGCATGAGCGAAAAGACCATTGCGAGCTCGTGTCCGGGAAGCCCTATGTGCGAAAGCGGGGCAAGCAGCGCGTCAAACGCGTCGGTGAGTCGCGAGGGCGTGGTGGTAAGCAGGATCAATAGCCCGGCCAGTACGCCAACCAGCAAACGCAGGCTGTACAAAAACGCCGCGCGCACGCCGTCGGTGGTAATCACTATGGCCCACCACTCCCAAAGCACCTCGCCGGTCCGTACCGTAAACAGGTTAAAGAGGCCCAGAAGCAGGAGGACAAACGCCACGGGACGCACGGCGCCAATTACGCTGCGCGCGGGAATGTGCGCCACCACCACCAGGCCGAGCGAGAAGGCCAGGCCAAGCGCAAGCTGCCAGGGCGTGTGGATAAAGAACACGGTAACCATTATGGCCAGCGCGCCCAGGATCTTTACGCGCGGGTCCATCCGATGGATGGGGGAGTCGGCCGCATAGTATTGTCCCAGCGTAATGCGAAGCGCCATGCTACCTCCTCCTTCCGGCGTCGTCCACAACAACCAGCCTGCTGGCTGCGTCTTCTGGCGCAGTAAGGGCTTCCACAAGTGCGCTCATGGTAAGGGGAGACCCCAGTGGCGGAAGGCCTGCGTCCTCCAGGCGGTTGGCAAAGGCCAGAGAGGCGGGCAGGCCAAGTCCGGCCTGCGCAAGCGTGCGAGCCGTCTGCCTGCAAAAGACCGCGCTGGGAGCGCCCTCCATAAGGTTGCGTGCCTGGTCGAGCACCACCACCCAGTCTGCCCGCGCGGCGTCTTCCATGTTGTGGGTTACCTGCACAATGGTAACGCCTCGTTCGCGTATGCTTTCCAGAATGTGGCGCAGCTCGCGTCGTCCGCGCGGGTCCAGCCCCGCCGTGGGCTCGTCCAAAATAAGCAGGCTGGGTTCCATGGCAAGAATGCCGGCAATGGCGCACAGGCGTTGTCGTCCGCCAGAGAGCTCGAAGGGCGATGCGTCCTCCAAGCCCGCGAGTCCCACCAGCTCGAGCGCGTGCGTGCATCGGCGCTGTACTTCGTCGTGGCTAAGCCCCAGGTTCTTGGGGCCAAAGGCCACGTCGCTAAGGACCGTTTCGGCAAAGAGCTGCCGCTCGGGATGCTGCATTACGTAGCCAATGGTTCCCTGCAGGCGGCGACGGTCGCGCTTGCGCCGCGTGTTCGTACCATTTACCACCACGCTTCCGGAGTCGGGTTCCTCCAGCGCGCACAGTAGGCGCAGCAAAGTGGACTTTCCGGAGCCGGTCTGTCCAACGATGGCAACCGAGGAGCCCTTGTCTACAGCGAGCGACACCTCGTCCAGCGCATGCCGGCTTTGGTCGTAGGAATAGGAAACGCCGATTGCCTCGAGCACATGCTCTGCAGATGGCGTGGCAAGGCCTCGCTCCTGCGTGCGGCCGCCGCGTACGGGACCACCTCGCGCGATCCTTTGCAGCAGCTCGTCCTCGTCGCAGGTCCAGGGCAGGCCGAGCTTGCGAGAAAGACGTGCGGCAAAGGGCTCTTCCAGGCCAAGCGACCTTATCTGCTGGGTGTGAGAGAACACCTCCACGGGGGTGCCCTCCAGCGCTATGCGGCCCTGCTCCAAAACGATTACGCGGTCTGCCTGCAGTGCCTCTTCCATAAAGTGGGTAATGTGCACGATGGTTATGCCGTCGTCGTGCAGGCGACCCATAACGCGCATTATGGCGGAGCGGCCACGCACGTCCAAAAGGGACCCCGGCTCGTCGAACACGATGAGCTGCGGCTCCATGGCAAGCGCGCCCGCAATGGCTACGCGCTGTTTTTGTCCGCCACTAAGCCGCGTGGGATCGGCCTTTGCGTAGTCGGTCATCGCTACCCGGCGCAGCTCGCGCTCCACGCGAACGCCTATTTGGCGCGAAGGAACGCCCAGGTTCTCGGGCCCAAACGCAACGTCTTCCTCCACCACGGTGGTAACAATCTGGTCGTCCGGGTTTTGGAACACCAACCCCAGATTGCGACGCGCGCGCCCGTAGGCATCGTAGTCCACGGGCGCTGGCCGCGTGGCGTCAAACACGTGCTCGCCCGCAAGAAACACCTGCCCCTCGTCGGGAGCCAAAAGCCCGCATACCACGGACGCGAGCGTAGACTTGCCCGACCCGTTTGCGCCCAGCACGCACACGTGCTCGCCGGGACGTATGCTAAGCGAGACGTCGACCAAGGCTTGGTTCCCGCTGTCGTAGCTTAGCGTAACGTGCGAGAGCGACGCGACGGGCTTGTTGCTGTTTGCGGGGCTGGTCATGGGCGAGCCTTTTGCCTAGTTGCCAAGAGCCTTGGTTATGGGCTTGTACACGAGTGCGGTAACTATGCAGTTTATTGCAATCTTTATTACGTTGAAGGGGAGAAGGGCAGGCACGATCATGTTTGCCACGTCCTCTACGGTAGATCCCAGGAATATGGGCGTTACCACCAGGTTTGCCAGAATGCAGCATGCCAGGCACACAACGGCGCCCACGCCAAGGCCAATGAGGGCCCCCTTAAACGTGGTGTTCTTCCTGTATATGAGGGAGGCGGGAAGCACGAGGCTCAGCGTGGCGATAATGGCCATTATCATGCCGTAGATTCCGCTGGATGTTGCAATGTGGGGCAGGTACGACACGGTGCTTACGACCGCTCCCGTGCCGGGGCCAAACGCAAAGCCGGCTATGAGGGCCACGATGGCGGACGGGTCGTACTTTAAAAAGGGCACGCCTGGGAGTATGGGGAACTCGAGGAACAGCGTGCTTATTGCGGCGACCGCGCAGAACAGTGCGGTTATCGCGATGCGCTTGGTGCTCCAGCCCGTGCCCTGCGCGGTGGTGGAGTGGTTGTCGTGACGAGATGTAGAGCTGGTTTTGGTGGCCATTGTGGCGCCTCCGTTTCTTCCATCCGGACTGTAACCGTTGGCTCTGGAATCGCACCAGATCAGCCGCCCTTATGTGCGGCACGCGGGCTTGGGAATGCTGTGCACCCTTACCGCCAGTGGGGAATTTCACCCCGCCCCGAAACTGTTTGCAGAAGCATAGCACAACAGCAATGGTGCGGGCTGCAGATAAGACAGGCCATTTGGGGCGGGGTGCACAAGGGGGATGCTCCCCACGCCATGCAGTTTAGCCGGGGGAGTGGAACTGAGGGGATGCCCCCTACAGTTCCCTGCGTGCCCGTTGCAGCTACGAGCACTGCGGAACTGTAGGGGGCATCCCCTCAGTTCCAATAGCATAGTGGCGGTGGGATGCTCCCTTTGCGCACCTTGCTTATCGACTATACGCAGCGAACGACGTTTCGGGGGCGCGGCGGAGTCCAAATGCACGTGGGTGCGCGGTATGGCGGTCGACCATACGCAAATACGTGCGTTTCCGCCGGCTTTGGCCGCCCAGATGCACGCAGTTGCGGGCAGTGCGGGCAGACTACACGCAACGGCGTGCGTTTCCGCCGGCTTTGGCCGCCCAGATGCACGCAGTTGCGGGCAGTGCGGGCAGACTACACGCAACGGCGTGCATTTCGCTCGCGGACGGCCACCCAGATGCACGCGGTTGCGTAGCGTCGTGCCCGACTACACGCAGCCGCGTGCGTTTCGGCAGTATCTGGCCACCCAGATGCACGTCTCTGCGTGGTGTCGCTGGCCACTACACGCAGCCGCATGCATTTCGCTTGCGGACGGCTACCCAAATGCACGCGATTGCGGGTAGTGCTCCCTGGCTACACGCAGCCGCGTGCTTTTCATGTTTCACACGTAGCGCATCCTACCCGCGCTCCTGCGTCCGAGCCTGAAGCGCAACGAGGACGATGGTGGCCACCATAAGCGCCAAGCCAGCCCAGTCCGCCCAGCTAAAAACCGTGCCAAGCCACAGCGCTCCAATAACCGTGGCGCTCACCGGCTCGGCGGCCCCAAGCATGTTGCCAGCAACGGGACCCACGATGGATATGCCGTGCAGGAACAGGCCATATGCGGCACAGGTTCCCACCAGCACCGCCACAACAAGCACCACGACGCCCGTCGGCCCCACCTCGGGCAACCCGCCCGCAAGACTGCCGGAAGCGGTGCAGCAAACGAGGCCCGTAATGCCTCCCACGAGCATGCCCAGCCCGGTTGTGGCCAGCGATCCCCACCGCTCGAAAAGGGGCCGGGGATACATGGTGTAAAACGTTGCCGCCGCTGCGGTCGCAAGGCCAAACAGCAGTCCGGGAAGTGGCATCTTGAGCTCGGAGGGGTCGCCGTGGGTGGCAATCAAAAACGTGGCGGCCACGGCGCATGCGAGCGCGGCCACCTCCTTGCCCCGCGGCATTCGAGGCGCCAGCACGCAGGTGACGCCAAGCGCCATTACTATGTTGAGGCTCTGCAGCACGGTTGCCGTGCCGGCGTTGGTGTACGAGATTGTGGTGGCATAGAGTGACGAGTTAAGAAACAGCCCGCACGAGCCAAACACCAGCAGCCGCACAACGGTGCCTTTGTCTGCAAGCATGGCGCAAAGCGTGTCCTTGTGCCGCAAAAGAATGAATGCAAGAAACACGAGTCCCGCGCCGAGCTGTCGGATGGTGGTAAGAAGGAGGGCATCCATGCTCGTGGAGGCAAACAGGTACTGCACGCAGGTGCCCGAAAAGCCCCATGCTACGGCGCCCAGCAACGCGGACGCGACGCCTTCTACCGTGCGGTTCCTTGGCATAGATCCTCCCTCGTAACCGTCGTCGCGTCGCTACGCGCTGTGGTCGTTTGCTGCAAGCACGGCATCCAGCTCGTCCAGCACGCGCGTGGCTTGCGCAAGCGAGACCTGCCCCGGCGCAGACGGCGTGCCCAGCGAGCAGAACGTTAACGCGCTGCCAACGGCCTGCCCGCACAGGCGCGAGAGCGCGCCGGCCCGCCCCATGGCAATGGTAAGGAGCACCACGTCGAGCTGCTGGCGCGCCTGCTCGGTGGCATCCATGAGTCGCAGACAATCCCGCACATCGTGAGCGAACACGGCAAGCTTGGCAACATCGGCGCCAAGGCCGGCCATCTGCTCGAGCAGTTGCGTCATCGCAGCCATAGTAGGCGTGCCTCCAAAGTCGTGGTGCGACGCCACGGCCCGCGCCCCGCAACCATGCGCGGCCTCTACCAGCGCACGAACCACGTCCTGGCCTGCGCCCAGCTCCACGTCCACAAGGTCGATAGCCCCAGTTTCCAGCACTGCGCGGTTAAGCTTCTCGTACGCTAGCGGCTCGAGCGGAAGCTGGCCTCCTTGTTCCTTGCTGCGAAACGTAAACAGCAGCGGCGTGGCGACGAGTACCGCCGAAAGCTCGCGCGCAGCAAGTGCCATGGCCTGCGGGTCGCCTACGTTGCGTGCGAAGTCTGCGCGCCACTCCACGCAGTCGGCTCCTGCGCCAACCGCGCGCGTTGCCTGGTTAACCAGCTCGTCCGTCGTGGCGCCCATAAGCGACACCACGGTCTTCGGTCGCCCTTCTCCAATGCGAACGCCCTTTACTGCAAACGACGCCATGCGCCCTCCTTCCGTTGCGCGTCCATCTTACGCGATTGCACGCACGCTGCGCCTACAGGCGCAGGTTTTTGATTGCCAGGATCACAGCCAGGTGCAGCGGGTAGTAGGCGTAGAAGAAGTACTTGAGCCCCGCGCCTCCGCGTCCCATGTCCCCGCGCTCGCCGTTGTAGATCGCCAGCGGAATGAGCGAGAGAAGCCCCCACCATTGGCTCTGGGTACCCGTTACCATGCCTAGTATTACAAGGCCGATGCCAAACAGGGCAACCGACGCAATATGGCCCGAGGACTGCACGTAGGGCACGCTCTTGCTGCGCTCGTCCTTGTCCAGTCCCAGCATGTATGGCAGGTATGCAAGGACGGGAAGCAGCACCCCCACGATTCCGTACTGAACACGAAGGCCGTGGCCGACGAGGTCAGGCAGCATCTGGCAGCAAAAGACGTCGAGCGCAATTGCGGCCACGGGCGCCAGTGCGCGCGGGCTTATCCAACCGCGGTCGGGGTCGTCCTGGCTCGGTTTCCACCACTGCAGGGCGTACACGGTAACAACCGAGAGCGCAAGCGTGCAAAATATGTTGAGCAGAAGATCGCCGCGGCCAATGCTTAGCACCAGCTGCGAAACCACGCCAAAGGCGCACATGTTTGCCAGGTAGCTACCCTTGTGGCGGGTGTGCATGCAGCCCTCGCACACCATAAAGGAAAACAGGGGAAAGGCCAGCCGGCCAATGTAGCGCAGGATCCACACTTGGGGGAGCAGATAGGCCCCCACGTGGTCGATGGTCATGGATACGAGCGCGAGTATCTTTAGCTGCGTGTTGTTCATGGGGCTCGATTCTGGCTTGCAGGTGGTGTTGCAGCGGGATAGCTCCAGAAGTGTAACAGAACAAAAGGGAATGCGGCCTGTGGTGGCAACGCTCGCTCAACAATACGGGCGGTTATCCGAAAAACGGGCGTGTGCTGGCGTTTTGCCGCGCTTGATTTGATAGTGTCGAAGCAAGGTTTTACAAGGCAGGAGTACAGGAGGCTACTATGAGAATCGCCATGGCAAACGATCATGCGGGAACGCAGCTCAAAAACCAGATTAAGGCGTGGCTGGAGGAGCAAGGCCACGAGGTGGTTGACTTTGGAACCTACGACGAAGAGGGCTGCGACCTCTCCGACTTTATCTATCCTGCATCCAAGGCCGTTGCGACGGGCGACTGCGAGCGCGGCATTTTTGTGGACGGCGTGGGGTATGGCTCTGCCATGATTGCAAACAAGTTCCGCGGCATCTTTGCGTGCGTATGCCAGGATCCCGTGTGCGCCGAGCTCGCGCGTCAGCACAACGACGCCAACGTGCTGTGCATTGGCGGAAAGCTCATTGGCCCCGTGCTTGCCATGGCAATCGTGGAAACGTGGATGTCCACCGATGCCCTTACGGCAGAGCGCTATGCCAACCGTCGTCGCAAGGTAGCCGCGATTGACGAGGAGCGCACCGTAGCGCTGTAGGCGTGGTGCGGCGCGTGGCCGCGGTTGCGCGCCAAAAATGCACGCGGGTGCGTGGCGTTGCGGTCCTGAGCACGCAGCCACGTGCGTTTGGGTGGACGAACGTGCTGGAAACGCACGCGGGTGCGTGACGTTGCGGGTGTGTACACGCATCGACGTGCGTTTGGGGTCTCGCCCGCGCGTGAAACGCACGTAGATGCGTGTGGTCGCCGCCGCGAGCGTACACGGTAGGGACCCATCCGTCCGATAACTGCGCACGGTGGCAGGGACTGTACACGGTAGGGACCCATCCGTCCGATAACTGCGCACGGTGTCACCGTGTACACTTCCGGGACGTAAGCCTTCCTACCGTGTACGGTAAAGGCCGAAAACCGCGCACGGTAGGGACCCATCCGTCCCATAACTGTACACGGCGGCGGGGCCGGCGCACTCCGCCGCCGCGCCCGCAGTGCGAGCCGCGGCTCTTACAAATTTGTGACATTTTTCTGGCTGTTGGACGGGGGATTTGCAAGGTCCCCCGCCATTATTCTCGTTGTAGTTTAACGGTCGAGGACCGTAGGACAACACAGAGAAAGGAACGGCCATGAAGCACTTCGCAGACAACAACCAAACTTCGTTCCACAAAAACGACGAGCGCGCGGGTAAACGATTCAAGCGACCCCTCAACTACGTACTTATGGCAATGGTGGCCGGCGCCATGGTCTTTGGCGGCACGAGCCTCTCCACGGCGCAGAATGCATTTGGCGCCACACGTCCTGGCGGACCAGGTCACGGCGATCCGGGCAGCATGATGCAGGGAGCGCCTGGGCAGAGCGGCCACGGTTCGAGCCAGAGCCAAGGCCAGGGCCAAGGCGGCTTTGGCCAGGACCAGGCAAGCAACACCAACACGACCGACGCAGACAAGGTAACCAAGGAGGTGTCTCCTGCGGCGAGCGCTGCCACGGTACTGGTGTACATGAACGGCTCCGACCTCGAGTCGTACAGCGGCGAGGCCTCCACGGACATTAAGGAGATGCTGGAGTCCAGCGTCGGCAAAAACGTTAACGTTATTATCCAGACCATGGGCACGAGCCAGTGGCAGGCCTACGGCATCGCTTCCGACCACGCACAACGGTATCGCGTAAACCAGGGCAAGCTCGAGCTCGTGGACGACAGCCTTGGCCAGTTGGACACTACCTCGGCAAACACGCTCTCCGACTTTATCTCCTGGGGCACCAAGAACTATCCGGCCGATCGCTACATGCTGGTGTTCTGGAACCACGGCGCCGGCCCCGTGTACGGCTTTGGCTACGACGAGTTCCAGGACGACTACGCCGCGCTCACGCTCGACGAAATGCAGACGGCCCTTAAGAACAACTCCAACGTGCACTTCGACTTTATAGGCATGGACTGCTGCCTTATGTCCAGCCTGGAAACCTGCCAGGTGTTTGCCCCATACTGCGACTACACCATTCTTTCCGAGGACTTTGAGCCGGGCGTTGGCTGGAGCTACACCAACTGGCTTAAGAAGCTCGAAGAGAACCCCACCATTAACGTAAAGGACCTTGGCAAGGTAATCGTGGACGACATGATATCCGCAACCTCGGCAGATCCCGAAAACGGCGAGGCCACCCTGGCAGTAATTGACGAGAAGGCCATCGACGGACTGTATAAGGCATGGACGAACTTTGCCTACGAGAACAAAGACGCGTTGCTCAACACCAACTACAGCCAGGAGACCAGCTGGCGCACCCGCCCCGGAAAGCCTGGCGGCATGGGCTCGCATAACGGCTGGGGTGGCCAAGGCGGCGAGGGCTACGGCAACGAGTACGGCTACGAGGCTGGCGACGACTTTGGCTTCGAAGACTGGAACGAGCTCTTTGAGATGTGGGACTCCGACATGAGCAACGTAACCATGTCCGACTACTACGTAACCGACATCCTGGACGTGGCTTCCTCCATCAACAGCAATTCGGCCAAGGAGCTCAAGTCGGCCATGGAAAAGGCAATCGTGTACTACGGCCAGACGTCTGGCGAGGAGGGCATGAACGGCATTGGAATCACGCTTCCTTACGGCGACGCGGAATTCTACGACCAGCTAAAAGACGTATTTGGCAAGTGCGGATTGGACAAGGACTACATTGCCTGGCTCGAGGAGTTCGTAAACGTCCCCAACGCCAACGCATCCGGATCCGAGGAAGAGCACGCGACGAACAACGACTACGACTACGGTTACGGCTACGACAACGACCAGTTCTACGGGCTTATCAACGACTTTGCGAACCTCTTTGACGGAGGAATGGCCGCATAGCAGACGGAAAAATGAACAGGGGACGTGCCTGGTGTTCATTTTTGAACACCAGGCACGTCCCCTGTTCATACGCCTCTCGTCTATAATTGCAGGGCAACCATGCGGAGGTGTTCTTAGATGTCTATGGAAGTCAAGGGTATTGTTTTTGGCGTGCTGTTGGTGGCACTGGCTGTTGTTGTGATCATGTTCATTCGCAATGTAATGGGCAAGTCCACGCGTGGCGTGCTCCATGTGCCGCAGGGTAAGACCATCGTGCCAGTGGTCGTGTGTCAGCAAAATTCGCTTAAGTCCATAAAGTATAGTCAGGTGTTCGATGTGGATCTTATAGCCGAGCCAACAACCATAACAAACGAGTACACGGGCGAGGAGCTAAGCGGGACCTGTGCAATTGAGTACAGGAACAAGCCGGTAGGGTTTATGGATCAGTCCAGCAGGTATGTGGGCGTTCTTTCCAAGCTCGGACAAAACAAACGCAAGCTGGTGGTTAGCGCTATGCTTCTTGCCGCAGACGAGGACGGTCGGCCCATAATGCACGTTAGGCTTCCCGACGACAAGTGGTTCCTGCGTGCGCTCAAATAAGGTGCCGCTCGGGGATGTTCCCCTACGGGTACGTCGCGGATGGGGTGCACAGTGGGGATACTCCCACCGCCATTTAGTTAAGGGTCTGGGGGCGCTGTGCACATAGGGGATACTCCCCATCGGGTACATCGCGAGCAGGGCTTACGTTGGAGGCCGGCTTATCCGCGATGTACCCGCAGGGGAATATCCCCTATGTACACAGCGCTAACTTAATGGCGTTGGGATACTCCCCATCGGGTACGTCGCGAGAAGGCCTTCTCATCATAGGTGGACTATCCGCGACGTACCCGTAGGGGAATATCCCCACTGTGCACCCCTTGCCACTGCCCGCAGGAGCGCATCCCCGAGCGGCACCCCACGGAAGACTAGCGTCCGCTCATTTTACGTAGATGCCTTTATAGCGCCTGCACGGCGTCGAAGCCACGCTGGAGGTCGGCAAGAATGTCGTCTATGTGTTCGCAGCCAATGGAGAGGCGGATGGTGCTGGGCTTGATGCCCTGGTCTAGGAGCTCCTCCTCCGTAAGCTGCGAATGCGTGGTGGTGGCGGGGTGGATGGCCAGGCTCTTTACGTCGGCAACGTTGGCAAGCAGGCTAAAGATCTCGAGCGCGTCCAGGAACGCCCAGGCCTCTTTTTGCCCACCCTTGATGTCAAAGGTAAAGATGGAGCCGCCGCCGTTGGGGAAGTACTTTTGGTACAGGTCGTTGTCGCGATGCGAGGCAAGGCTCGGGTGGCTTACGCCCTCCACCAGCGGGTGGTTTGCAAGGAAATCAACCACCTTGGCGGTGTTCTGTGCGTGGCGGTCCAGGCGCAGCGAGAGGGTCTCGACGCCCTGGAGCAGCAGGAACGCATTAAACGGCGAGATGCACGCGCCGGTGTCGCGCAGAAGGATTGCGCGAATGTAGGTGGCAAGCGCCGCGGGACCGGCCGCGTCCACAAACGACACGCCGTGGTAGCTGGGGTTGGCCTCGGCAATGGGGGCGTATGCGCCGGCGGCGCGCCAGTCAAACGTGCCGGCGTCCACAATTACGCCGCCGAGGGTGGTGCCGTGGCCGCCAAAGAACTTGGTGGCGGAGTGCACGACCACGTCGGCGCCGTGCTCGATGGGGCGCACCCAGTAGGCTGCTCCAAAGGTATTGTCAATAACCAGGGGAAGGTTGTGGGCATGGGCGATCTTTGCAATTGCATCGATGTCCGGAATGTCGGATGTGGGGTTGCCCAGCGTCTCTATAAACACTGCCTTGGTGTTGGGCCTAATGGCAGCCTCTACCTCTGCGAGGTCGTGGGAGTCCACAAAGGTGGTCTGTATGCCGTAGAGGGGGAGCGTGTGGGCCAGGAGGTTAAAGCTTCCGCCGTAGATGGTCTTTTGCGCCACAATGTGGTCGCCTGCCTGGGCGAGGGCCTGGATGGTGTAGGTGATGGCCGCTGCGCCGCTTGCCGTGGCCAGCGCTGCCACGCCGCCCTCGAGCGCCGCGACGCGCTTTTCCAGTACGTCCTGGGTGGAGTTGGTTAATCGACCGTAGATATTGCCCGCGTCCGCGAGCCCAAACCGTGCCGCAGCGTGTTCCGAGTTATGGAACACGTACGAGGTCGTTTGGTAGATAGGCACCGCGCGGGAGTCGGTGGTGGGGTCGGCCTGCTCCTGTCCAACGTGAAGCTGCAGGGTCTCAAATTTATAGTTGCTCATGGTGTTCTCCTTTCGAGTTAACTTGCGAGAAGGATAAACCTACTTAACAGGTTGGTTGAATGACGTAACAACTTGATAACCTACTCACTTGATGGTTAAATTAGTGCCAAGTGTTAGCCAGAGTTTCCGACTATGCACAGACGGGAGATGAGTGCATGATTTCCACCAAGGGCCGATATGCTGTACGGGTGCTGGTAGACCTCGCGGGTTGCGAGGACGGGGACTTTGTTCCGCTGCGCGACGTTGCTGAGCGCCAGCAGATTTCCGAGAAGTATCTGCAGCGCATATCCAGGCAGCTGGTGGATGCGGGCATACTCGAAGGCATTAGGGGCAAGGGCGGCGGATATCGGCTTGCCAAGCCTGCAAACGAGATCTGCGTGTACGATGTGCTCGAGGCTGCGGAAGGAACGCTGGCGCCTGTGGCCTGTCTCGCGGATGGTGCGCCTGCGTGCGAACGCGCCGATTTGTGCAAGACGCTGCCGCTTTGGGAGCAGTTTTATGCAAACGTGCGCGAGCTCTTTGGGTCGGTGAGCATTGCAGACCTAGCGGAAGGCGCAATCGACTGCGTATAGGGCGCTCGTGGGAGCGCGCGAGGTGTCCGCCGGCCTCTCCCGCATGCCCAGCGCTCACCGCGTTCGCTCGTTCGCTGTGCTCACGAATCGCGTTAGGGGACAGGCTCGTGCGCCATGGTCCGAATGAGGTAGTATACAAACGGCAGGGCGGACCAGAGAGGCGGCGTGATCCAATTGATTACCAACTTTGTGCAGGACCTAGCGGACGGAAGACCCTTAGCGATTGCGGGAATAGCCCTTGCCATGTTTTTGATAACGGCGGTCGTGGTGCATCTTGCAGCCAAGGTGCTCACTCGTGCAATGCAGGTGGATGGCATACCCATTCCATCGAGCAGCATCCTGGTCAACATTGTGCGCGGGGCCCTGTGGGTTATAGGAATATCAACTATTTTGTCTGCATGCTTTAAGGTGGACGTAAACGGCATTGTTGCAGCGGTTGGAGTAGGCGGCGTCGCGCTTTCGCTGGGCATGCAGGACACCATAAAGAACTTTATTGGCGGCCTGCAGGTTACGCTTATGGGCATCGTTCGCCCTGGCGACCACATTATTGTGGACGGCGTGGAAGGCATTGTACAGGACGTAACGTGGCGCCAGACCACGGTAATAGACTACGAGAAGAACAACATTATTATTCCCAATGCCGTGGTTAACGCCACCACGGTGCAAAAGGTAACGCCAGAGTTTCTTGTTTCCACCATGCTCTCGTTTACCAACGACGGCCGCGACCTCGACAAGATGATTCCCCAGATGGAGGCGCTTGCCAAGGAGGCTGTAGAAAAGGTCGCGCCGCTGGAAAAGGACCCGTGGATTCTGCTTACGCAAATTGGTGAGTACGGCACCTGGGCAAAGCTGCGCTTTGTGCTCAAGGACGTGGAGCACGCCCGCGAGGCGCGCGACGCGGCCCTACGTGCCGTATCGCCCTTTACCCGCAACAACGCACCCGATGTTCTGGGTGCGCTGGAGGAAGCCGAATAGGGCACCTATCAAGGGGGAGTACCCCTCTTGATTGGTACCTATCAAGAGGGGTACTCCCCCTTGATAGGTTTACTGCTTGGAGAGCTGCGTTACGGCCTCGATAAGCGCGTCTACGTCTTCTTCGGTGTTGTACATGCCCATGCTCACGCGAACCATTGCCGGGGCTTCGAAGCCGGGCTTGTCGCGATCGGCCAAAATCTGCTCGTCCGAAATGCCCATGAGGCGATGGCAGAGCGGATGCGCGCAAAACTCACCCTGGCGCACGGCAATGCCGTACTTGTTTGCAAACGCCTGCGCCACGTCGGCCGCCTTAACTTTTTGGAGGTTAAAGGTAAGCACGCCCACGCGGTCCTCTATGTTCTGGCTGTCTGCGTAGAGCGTAACGCCGTCGATTGCTTGCAGGCCGTCAATCGCGCGGCGCAGGAGCACCTGCTCGTGCTTTTGGATGGCATCGAAGCCAACCGTAGAGAGTGCCTCGCATGCCTTGCCCAGCGCAATTTGCCCAAAGTAGTTGGGCGAGCCTGCCTCCCATAGTTCGGGCGCCTTGAGCCAGGTAACGTCCGAGTCGGACACCACGTCCACCATGCCGCCGCTGCGGTAGGCGGGCACGTGGGCGTTCATTATCTCCGTCTTGCCCACAATGCATCCGCCGCCAAAGGGCGCGTACATCTTGTGGGCTGAGCACACAAAGTCAAGATGGGGACTCCCCCTTGATTGGCTGCCGTATGATATACACGTGTTGGGGTTCGGTAGAGGAGGCTCAAATGGATACAGGGCTATTTAAAGCCGCAATAGCAAAGTTTGTGGCTGGTTTTGTGGCCGTGGGGTTGCTTCTGTTCGTGCCTGCGGGAACGCTGGCATGGTGGAGGGGCTGGCTCCTTATGGCAATCCTCTTTGTTCCAATGTTTGTGGCTGGCCTCGTAATGCTTGCAAAGGCACCCGACCTCCTAAAAAAGCGCCTGGATGTGGACGAGAAGGAGGACGAGCAAAAGTCGGTCGTGGTCTTGTCTGCAGTAATGTTTGTGTCTGCTTTTGTGGTGGCGGGACTCGGTTTTCGCTTGGGATGGCCTACGCTTCCTAGCTGGGCATCGTGGGTGGGTGCTGCCGTGTTCCTTGCATCGTATGCTCTCTACGCAGAGGTTATGCGCCAGAATGCCTACCTGTCGCGTACGATTGGTGTGCAAGAGGGCCAGCGCGTTGTGGATACGGGGCTTTACGGAATCGTGCGTCATCCTATGTACAGCGCTACGCTGCTGCTGTTTTTGTCTATGCCCATCGTGCTCGGGTCGCCGTTTTCCTTTGCGATTACGCTGGTATACCTGCCCATAATTGCCAAGCGGATCAAAAACGAGGAAGAAGTCCTGTGCAAGGGCCTGCCCGGATATCGCGAGTACATGCAACGGGTAAGGTGGCGGCTCGTGCCCCACGTGTGGTAGCGGAACTGCTGGATTGATGCGCGCTTTCAATCAAGGGGGAGTACCCCTCTTGATAGGTACCAATCAAAGGGGGTACTCCCCCTTGATTGGTTAGGCAACTACCTATTGCGTGACAATACCCAGCGCGGCTCTTACGCTATTGCCGTATGGCAACGGAAGGGGGGCACCATGAGTGTTGGCAAAACGATTTCGAGCGCGCGCAAGAGAGCTGGACTCACGCAAGAGCAGCTCGCGGCCAAGGTGTACGTTACGCGGCAGGCAGTAAGCAGATGGGAGACGGGGGAGAGCGAGCCGGGCATCGACATGCGCAAGCTCTTGTCAAGCGTGCTGGATGTGCCTGTGGCGAGCCTGCTCGACCTGCCCGACGGCCCTTCGTGCCAGTGCTGCGGCACGCCCTTCGACGTGCCAAACATGCCCCTGGGGACAAACGCGGACGGCACGCAGAACCCCGACTACTGCGGATGGTGTTATCAAAACGGCGAGTTTACCAGCGCCGGGTTGGACGAGATAATAGAGCAAAACGTGCCGTACCTCATGCAAGCTACCGGCTATACGGCCGAGGAGGCGGTGTCGTTTATGGGGGCGCTCCTGCCAACGCTCAAGCGGTGGAGCGGCGTAGAGAACCGCAACGTGGCGGCCAACCTTAAGAGGAGCAACTTCTATGTGTGTCCCGACTGCGGCAACGTTGTTTGGTCGGCGGGCGAGGTGGCGGCAAGCTGCTGCGGGAATGCACTCGAGCCGCTTGTGGCACGGCGCAACGACGGCATTCTGAACGCAACCGTGGACGTAGCGGACGGATTCCAGCGCGTGCACGTGGAGCATCCCATGAGCAAGGATGATTACCTGCTGTTTATTGCGGCCGTTGGCGACAATCTGGTTCGCATCAAGCGGCTTTATCCCGAGCAAGAGGCGCGCGCCGAGTTCTGGCTGCAGGGTCCCTGCAAGATCTACGCGTACGGGACTGGGTGCGGCTTGGTGGAGGTGTGAGGCAGGCCAGGACAAAGGGGACGGGGGCGTTTGTCCTGCCTGGTTTAACGTGCGAGTGTATGTTGTCGAATGAAAAATTGAGCCAGTTGGAAACGCAGCCGCGTGCATTTGCGTGGCCGCGCATGCCCGAGACGCACGTAGTTGCGTATAGTCGGCCACCACTACCCGCAACCGCGTGCATTTGAGAAGCCAGGTGCCCTCGAAACGCACGCCCCTGCGTGCAGTTGGCCCACACTGCCCGCAGCCGCGTGCATTTGCGTGGCCGCGCGTGCCCGAAACGCACGCCCCTTCGTGCAGTCGGCCCACACTACCCGCAAGCACGTGCATCTGGACGATCGGACGCCGTCGAAACGCACGTAGCTGCGTGCAGTCAACTGTCACTCCACGCAGCTGCGTGCATCTTGGAAGCCATGCGCCGCCCAAACGCACGTAGTTGCGTATAGTCGGCCACCACTACCCGCAGCCGCGTGCATTTGAGAAGCCAGGTGCCCTCGAAACGCACGCCCCTGCGTGCAGTTGGCCCACACTACCCGCAGCCGCGTGCATTTGGATGGCCGCGCGTGCTCGAAACGCACGCCAGTGCGTGCAGTCGGCCGCCACTGCCCGCAGCCGCGTGCATTTGGGTCGAACGCCGATGTTGCCCTATGGCTCTTCTTGCTATGCTTAAATTATCGTATGCAAGTACGCGTTGGAGCCTCAAAGCGCAAGGGTGGTCGCCATGCAAAAAAGAATCCTAGCCTGTATTGCTATTGTCGCAACGCTCGTCGTCTGTGGCTGCGCGTCAACCCAAGGTAGCACGGCAAGCAGCTCGTCGAGCACCGCCGCGGCAACGGCCGCAAGCGCCGCCGCGCACCGCGAAATAGCCCACCGCTACGCATCTGCACAGGAAGGCAAGGACCTGCTGCTCTCCAACAACGAGTACTACGCGGGCTTTAGCCAGAACGACCTCGACTTTAGAATGCAAAAAACAGGTGCAACGATAGAGGAATACAAGTCCTTTGCCTCCGAACAGGTCCGCGATTTTACCGACAGCGAAAAGGCCCTAATCGACAAGTGCTTTGCGCAGATGGCAACCACGATTGCCGAGCACGGCTACACCCTTCCTCCGCTCGACGAGGTAACGTTTGTAAAGACCACCATGGCCGAAGAATGCAATGTTGCTGGATATACGCATGGAACGACCATCTTTTTGGGGCAAAACGTCTTGGATATGGTTGACTCCACAGGCGGGATTGATGGGGATCCAAACTTCCTAACAACCTTGCTCTGGCACGAGCTTTTTCACTGCCTAACCAGGAACAACCCCGACTTTAGGGCAAGCATGTACAAGATTATCCACTTTACCGTGCACGATGCGGGCTACGCCCTGCCGCCGAGCGCGATGGAGTATCACATAAGCAATCCCGACGTCGAGCACCACGACTCATCCGCCATGTTTAGCATCAACGGAAAGGACGTGGAATGCTTTGCGGACATGGCAACAACGCGGCACTTCCAGAAGGAAGGAGACTCGTTCTTCGACTGCATTACCACGGCGCTGGTTCCGGTCGATGGCACAGATACCTACTACACCCCCGACCAGGCCGCCAACTTTAGCGAGGTTTTTGGAAGCAACACAAAGTATGTGGCTGACCCCGAGGAATGCATGGCAGACAACTTTTCCTTTGCGCTTGTTTACGGCAAGGAAGGTAAGAACGGCAGCGGCTACAAGTCGCCCGAAATTATCGAGGGCGTTATTTCCTATCTGAGTCGATAAGGGCGAGGTGCGCGTAGGGCAACTGCGGGTGATGAGCTGGGGATAATCCCGCCGTCTGACCACCCGAAAGCTCGTGGTGACAAGGGGTGCCCATTGGGGATACTCCCCATCGGGTACATCGCGGATGGTCTCCTCGAAATGGAACGGGATACTCGCGATGTACCCGCAGGGGAATATCCCCAATGGGCACCCCATTTCGCCCGGGGCTGTCCGAAAACCCATGGTGGAGTGAGGTGCGCATAGGGAGCATCCCCTCAGTCGCACAGCGCTATCCGGTTGGTAAGCTGTTTGAGCTGTTCTCTGTTGCAACGCGAATTGCGCTCCGCTATGCTCGCAGCAACGGATAGCAAGCGCGCGACGGGCATGCCGCGAGCGCAGAAATGGAGACGCACGAATATGAATCCTCGTATAAACATGACCCGCAGAACCTTTGCTTCGGTATTGTCTGCAAGCGCGCTGGCACTTGTCGGCTGCGCCGCTGGTTCCAACGGCCAGTCGGCCTCGGCCGCCAGCGCAAGCTCATCGGCGTCTGCGCAGGATATGCCGTGGTGGAAGAAGACCATTGTGTACGAGGCCTATCCCAAGAGCTTCCAGAGCACGAAGGGTGTCGAGACGGGAGACATTGCCGGCGTTGCGAGCCGCCTGGACTACCTTAAGGAGCTGGGCGTTGGCGCCATTTGGCTAACGCCGGTGTTTGTGTCGCCAATGGCAGACAACGGATACGACGTTGCCGACTACTACAACATAGACCCGTCGTTTGGCACCATGGAGGACATGGAGGAGCTCATTGCAAAAGCTGGCGAGCATGGCATAAAGATTGTGCTGGACATGGTGGTAAACCACACCTCCAACAAGAACGCCTGGTTTGTTGAGTCAAGCTCCAGCAAAAACAACAGCAAGGCAGACTGGTACATTTGGCGCGACCCCGCAAAGGACGGCGGGGCGCCCAACAACTGGCGCGGTATTTTTGGCGGGAGCGCGTGGACCTATGTGGAGGCGCGCGGCCAGTACTATCTGCACACCTTCCTGCCTGAACAGCCGGACCTTAACTGGGAGAACGCGGAGGTCCGCAAGGAGGTTGCCAACGTATTCAACTTCTGGCGCAACAAGGGCGCGGGCGGTTTTCGCATCGACGCGGTAACCTACATAAAGAAGCCCGCCGGCCTGCCCGATGGCACAGCGGAGTCCGATGGCCTTGCGCCCATTCACGACGCAACGGCCAACACGGAGGGCATCCTCGATTTCCTGCACGAGCTGCGCAACAACACCGTTGCGGGCACGGACTGCTTTATGGTGGGCGAGGCCAACGGCGTACAGGCGAGCGAGCTTTCCGATTGGGTAGGCGAAAACGGCGTCTTTGACATGGTCTTCGAGTTCAGCCATATGGATCTGGACGGACACGACGCCAGCTGGATCGATGCTCACGGCTGGGAGCTCTCGGCGCTCAAGGACGCGCTTTCGGCCACACAGGCCAACACCGCCAGCAACGGATGGTGTCCGACCTTCTTCGAAAACCACGACCAGCCGCGCTGCGTGGTTAACTTTTTCCCGGAAGGCAGCGATACCGACCTGGCGGCCAAGTGCATGGCAACCGTGCAATTGGGGTTGCGGGGTACGCCGTTTGTGTACCAGGGCCAGGAGCTCGGATTTACCAACGTCGCATGGCCGTCCATCGACTACTACAACGACCCTTCGAGCCACAACCAGTACGACCAGGCAATCGCCAAGGGCCATACGCCCGAGGAGGCGCTTGCGGGTGTCCACCGCTTTAGCCGCGACAACGCTCGTACGCCCATGCAGTGGGACACGTCGAGCAACGCCGGATTTACCACGGCCCCGACAACCTGGTTGCCCGTGCACAACGACTACGAGACTCAGAACGCTGCGGTTGAGTCCGAGCGGGATGACAGCGTGCTTGGGTACTTCCGCCGCATGGCAGAGCTGCGCGAGAGGAGCGATGTTCTGTTGGCGGGCAACTACGAAGAGGTGGCGCACGACCACGAACAGATCTATGCCTTCGTGCGCGAGCTCAACAGCAAAAAGATGCTCGTAATGGCCAACTTTTCCACCGAAGAGGCGTCGCTGGGCGACCTTGCCGGCACGATGTCGGACGCGACCAAGGTCCTTATAGACACCTATGGCAGCGGGCCCGCCCCAACCAGTGCGCTGCGTCCGCTCGAAGCTCGCATATGCGAGCTGTAGGCGCAAAGTTTGGGGAGCTAGTCGCATGATTTACGTTATTCGCCACGGGCAGACGGAGCTCAACAGCGCCCATGCCCTGCAGGGCAGGAGCGATGCGCCTCTTAACGAGAGGGGAAAAGAGCAGGCACGCGAGGTGGGTCGCCTGCTCGCCGCGCGAGGCGTGACCTTTTCGCACGTCTTTTCCAGCCCGTTGCAGCGGGCCGTGCAGACGGCAAAGATCGTTGCTCCGTATGCCACCGTGCAGTGCGACGAGCGTCTAATCGAGATGGACTACGGTCCCTACGAGGGCATCGACCTTAAGGATCCGCCGCCGGAGATAATATCGTTCTTTAGCGATTTTGTTCACAATCCCGCACCGAAGGGTATGGAGCAGCTGGCTCATGTGGTCGAGCGCACCGGCGCGTTTGTTGAGGACATAAAGGGGCTTGCGGGAGACGTGCTGGTTTTGACGCACGCCATTGCGATGAAGGGCATCTTGGAGTACCTTACGCCCGATTCCGGCGGGGCGCACTGGTCAAAGTTCTTGGGCAACTGTGCGGTGTATACCATTGCGGTGGAAGACGGCCACCTGGGTGTGCCAGCTGAGCTGTAACGCTCGATGCTCAAGGGGCGCACCATCCGCAACGCCTAGGCATTGTCCGAGTTAAGCATGTTCCTGGAAACATGCATGCTAAGCGTGGCACATACCAGCGCGGCCACGGCAATTGCCGCCGCGGCAAATGTTATGCCAAAGCTCTTGACTTCAAGTCGCCGAACAAATGACGTCAGTGGCAAACGCGTGCGGCGTTTATCGACGGACTGATATATACTTTTGTGCTACGGCACCTTTCGCGAAACGAAGGAGAAAACATGTTCAAGAACAAGATCGTTGCTGTTGGTTTGGCCAGTATGCTCGCCATGCCCTTTGGTCTCGTTGCCTGCGGTGGTCAGTCGGCTGCCGGCAGCCAGTCCGCGGCCTCTGCTGCCTCGACCGCCTCGACCGCCTCGGCTGCCTCTACCCAGGCCGACAGCACCATTATTTTCTGGCAGGGCACGCTTTCCGACGGCCAGTCTGTGTTCTACTGCGAAAACGAAAAGGAGTCGACGGCTC
Source organism: uncultured Coriobacteriaceae bacterium (assembly GCA_902793465.1). GTDB lineage: Bacteria > Actinomycetota > Coriobacteriia > Coriobacteriales > Atopobiaceae > RUG440. The sequence goes on from CADBDT010000001.1 coordinate 110,051, forward strand.
TTCTTGCCATCGCCAAGGCCGACGCTTCCGACGGCAAGGCTTGGACTGGCAAGTGCACGCTGACCGATAACGTAGTAACCATTACAGACGAGACCGAGGGAGAGATCAAGCTCACCGTAGTGGATACCACGCCAGACTTTAGCGCCCTCAAGATAAACATCGACGGTTACGGCGAGGTTGAGCTCAAGCCGACCACCCAGGGTGAGTTTAGCAAGGAAGTTGAGAACTACGTTTCCGCGGCAGCTACCGCTGCCGTTACCGAGGCTGTTGACCAGGTGTCTAACGAGCTGTCCAAGACCACCCTCTACTGGGAGGGCAAGCTCGCCGATGGCTCGAATGTTGTTTACCAGTTCAACGCTGAGACCAACGAAGCCGTTCTTGCCATTGGCACGGAGGGCGCCGACGCCAAGTCTTGGACTGGCAAGGCAACGACAGAGGGCGACAAGACCACCATTACGGACGAAAGCACTAAGCAGACCATCTCCTTTACCGGCGCTTCTGGCGTTACTGACAAGGCCACCTCGGCCAAGCTCAACATCGACGGTTACGGCGAGGTAGAGATTAAGCCGGTAACCGGCGGCGATCTTGCTCAGGAAATCGAGAAGGAAGCGGCAAACGCAAGCTCGAGCGCAACCAGCGCCAATTAACATAGCTGCCAATACGGACGTACGTAGTTAAGGCACCGGGGCCGTATGGCCTCGGTGCCTTGTTGTTGGATGAACAGGGGACGTGTCTGGTGTTCATTTTTGAACGGGGGGACAGGTCTGACATGGGGCGCGTGTGCCCTCGTTTGGGTACACTCTGGGGTGATACCACCGCCAGGCCGTGGGGGTGCGACTGAGGGAGTACCCCCTCAGTCGCACTAACTAAATGGCATGGGCGCTACCCCAGATGCATTTCTCGACCGCCCGTTCCTACAGCGTATACGTCCCAAACCCGGCAATCGCCTCGTCGATAGATGCCTCGCCGTTTGCCACCTTGTACGCGGCCACGCGGTACTGAATGGTGGCGTCGTCTGACAGCCCGACCTCCTGAGTCGAAATTATCCGCGCTGGATCCACCGTGCTAAACGGCGCGTACATGCCGTCATAGGCAAGGTCTTGCGTAACCGTGGGCAGGCGCTTTGCGCGTGCGATGTCGTTGAGCTCCTGCGGGCTTATCAAAAAGCGCATGAACTCGTTTGCCATGTTGAGGTTTGCGCCGTCCTTGTTTACCGCAAACTGCACCGAGGGCTTGTCGAGCAGGCAAGCGCCGTCGTTGGTAAGCGTGAGCGGATGGAAGGTGTACGAGAACGGATGGGCGCCAAACGCGTCGGACTGGCTCTCGCGCTTGGCCGTGCCCGACGCCGTGTCGGCCGAGCTCAGTGCCATGGGAATGTCGCCTTCAAAGAACCTGAGGATAAGCGCGTTGTAGCCGTCCTTAAGCTCGTTGCAAACGGTAAGGTTAATGCAGCCGCGCTTTATCATTTCGTCAACCTTTTGCAGCACGGGCCTCATGTTTTCGCCAGCCGAGGGATCGAGCGAATTGAGCTGCTCCACCGTGTTGGGGTTCTTGACGGCATTGCCGTACATAAGCTCGCCAACCAGGTTGCCGTACGAGGACGCAACGTTGTAGGCCAGTATGGGGGTGGGGTAGCCGGCCTTGTTGAACTTGTCGCACGCGGCCAGCAGCTCGTCGTAGGTCGTCGGCACGCTAATTCCCTCCTTTTTAAAGAGGTCCTCGTTCACAAGGATGCCGGACGTGCTGGAAAAGATGGGGGCCATGGGGCACGCACCCGCCTTGTTTTTGCTTAGCAGGCTGGGGCGTACGCACGAAAGGTCTATGTTGAGCGCGGGGTCAGAAAGGTCCTCCGCGTGCTTAAACAGCTCGTCGTAGCTTTGGTTATCCAGCATAAAGTCCTGCGCAAAAAAGATGTCGGGCGCGTTGCTGGAGCTCATGGCAGTAGACACTACCTTGTTGTAGTCGTCGAGCTTGGAGTAGCTAAGCTCAACGTTGGGGTAGTAGGTGTTGAACTTGTCGAACTCGGCCTCGAGCGCCTCAAAGTTGTCGTAGCTGCCAGCTACGGTGAGGGAGCACTTTGTGGCGGTGTCGAGCGCGGGCGTAAAGCTCTTTTGCCCGCTTGCCTGGCTCGACGAGCTCCCAGATCCAGAAGACCCTGGCGACGCGGCGCAGGCCACCAGCGCACCCAAAACAAGCGCGACAAACAAAGCGTGCAAACAACGTACGATGGACTTTCTCATAACTTGCCCTCCTTTACCTTTCTTATTTGCTTTAGAACAAGATTGACCTCAAGCGGCTTTGCAAGATGGCCGTTCATGCCGGCATCCAAGCACACTGCCACGTCTTCGGAAAACGCGTCGGCCGTCGTCGCGATAATTGGGATTGCCGACACCTGCTTGTTGGGCAGCGCACGAATGGCCTTTGTGGCATCGATGCCGTTCATAACGGGCATCTGCACGTCCATAAGCACCAGGTCGTAGTCGCCCGGCTGCGACGACGAAACCAATTCTACCGCAATCTGGCCGTCTTCGGCACGTGTGGTCTCTATGCCGTGCATGCTTAGCAACATGTTGATAATTTCCCAGTTTATGTCGTTGTCCTCGGCTACGAGCACGCGCATGCCCGCGATGTCGGAATAGTCGTCCTCGCGCGTGGTTGGCGCTGCGGTTAGGTTAAGCTGCTCGTTTATGGCACGGTACAGCGTGGACCTAAACAGCGGCTTGGACACAAACCCGCTGGCACCGGCCTCTTTTGCGCTCTCCTCGATCTCGGACCAGTCGTAGGTGGAAACAAGGACGTGCGGCGCCTGGCCCTCGTCCAAGGCACGAATGCGGCGCGCGACCTCGATGCCGTCCATGCCGGGCATCCTTTGGTCTACGATTATTACGTCGTAGTCGTTGTGCGCGTTGTGGCGCGCCTCTACCATCTGGAGCGCTTGCGCGCCCGAAGTGGCCACCTCCACGTGTGCGCCAAGCGCGCCGAGCGCCTGCTGGGCGGGCTGCAGTACGTCCTCGTTGTTGTCGACCAGCAGCACGTCAACCGACTCCAGCGTTAGAACCTGGTCCTCGCTCTCTGCAATGGGCACGTCCAGCGAAATGGTAAACGTCGTTCCCTCGCCCTGCTTGCTCTGGCAATCTATGGTGCCACCCATAAGGTCGACCATCTGCTTGGTAATGGCAAGGCCGAGCCCCGTGCCCTGCACCTTGTTTACGCGGCTGTCGGTTTGGCGCGAGAACGACTCGTACATGTGCTCCATAAACTCCTCGCTCATGCCCATGCCCGTGTCGGCCACGCGGTATACGATACGCACCGTCCCAGGCTCGTCGCACGGCAGCTCCTGCAGGTCAACGCACACGCTCCCGCTGTCCTCGGTGTACTTGAGGGCATTTGAAAGAATATTGATGAACACCTGGTTTATGCGCAGCTGGTCGGCAAAGAGGTGCTCGTGCTCCACGTTGTTAATGTGAAAGTGGAAGTCCAGGTTCTTGTCCCTAACCATGGGCTGCGAAATGTTAACGAGGTTTTCGGTCGTCTCGGCAATGGAGAACGCGACCGGCGTAAGTGAGAGCTTGCCGCTTTCCACTTTGGAAATATCCAGGATGTCGTTGATGAGCGTAAGCAGGTGGTTGCTTGCGAGCCCAATCTTGCGCAGGCTGTCCTTTACGACGGTTGGGTCATCGGCGCTGCGCTGCGCGATAGTGGTAAGACCCAGAATTGCGTTCATGGGCGTGCGGATGTCGTGGGACATGGTGGAAAGAAAGTCGCTCTTGGCGCGATTTGCCGCCTCGGCCTCCTTTGCGGCCTCGTTTAGGCGCTTGTTAAACCAATTCATAAAGGCCATGTCGCACGCGAGAAGGAACAGCAAAGCGCACACGATCCCGATTACCAGAATCCAGTCCACGGTGCTTCGGTGCAGGTTGCTCGCTTGGATGTAGTTAAGAATGGTCCAGCCTCGGTTTGCGCTAATTGGCGTATATGCAATAAGGCACTCCTCGCCGCGCGAGTTTGTCATAAAAAACGACCCGCTCTGCGTTGCCAGGCGCGTTTTGAGCTCTTCGACCCCAACGGCATCTATTTGGTTGTATGACTTATAGAATTCAATGAAGTTGTTGTTCTTGTAGTCGTGGCCCTTTATAACGTAGTTGCCATCGCTGTCTATAAGCGAGACCTCGGCGTCCTTGTAGCGGTCGATGGGAAACACCCATTTTTCCTGGAGCTTTTGCGTGGGTATAACGCGCAGGAGAACAGCCTCGCGCCGCTTTGCGCGGTCGGTGGAGTCCGCGAGCGATACCTTGTTGCAAAACGCCAGCGACTGGGTGCCGCTCATGGGGTTGGTGTACGAGCGCGAAACGTTAATGGCGCCATCCCGCTCGGCCAACTTGTTTGGCTGTATGGGAAGGCCGATTGCCTTGTACGACACGGCGTAGTCGTCTTTGGTGCCGGTTTTGGGACGCGTGGAAAGTCCCTCGAGCGAGTTGTCGTCCGTAAAAACAATGTGCGCGGCAACGCTGGGCGACACGTGAGAAGACCGAATGAACGCCGCCGCCTCGTCGATGGTAAGCGAGTTGCTGTTGATGTAGCGGGTCCAAACGTTGCAGACGTTCTGCTCGCTTTCCAGGTAGTTGGCCGTTACCTGCTCCATGGTAACGGTTGCCGTCTCAAACTGGTTTACCTCGGCGGCAATCGACTCGTTGGCCACCTGCCGTGCGTACAGCAAAACGAAGCCTATGATTCCGAGCATAACGGCAACGTTTATTAGGATTACCAGATGTCGCTTGTTCACTCTTCGCATGTTGAGCCTTTTCTGCTTTGTTTAGAGGCATTATCTCATGCTTTGCCCGCTGCTGGGGCGTGAACTGGCAAGTATGCGAATGAACAGGGAACGGGTCCGGTGTTCATTCGGGTACGTCCTGGTGAAAAGAACAGCAGGGAAAAGCAGGAAAAGCAACATTTTTAACGCCCATATTGGCAACGCTGCCAATATGGGCGTTATTCGGCATCCCCTGGCGGCGCTCCTTCGGACGCACTGAGCGCGGGGATGGCGAGACCCCCCTTTCACTTCAAAACGAGGTGCATGTGTTTGAAAACTTAGTCTCTTTCACCCGTACGGGCGATATGGCACCCAATAAACCCGCAGGCCAGAGGCCCGAAAATGGGACCCCGTAAATGCGGACACCCAAATTTCAAACACATGGGTGGGATTTCGAAGTGAAAGGGGGTCTCGCCGTCCCCGTCGCTCCGGGACGCGTTACGGTATGCCCTGACGGGGTTCCTGGCACCGTGCCACACAAATGGCTTCTATCCATACATGCTGTAGTACTCCTGAGCCTTGGCTTGCGCCAAGCGCGAGCCGTTATGACAGCGAGGGTTGTCCAAAGAGCAGTTGCGACGACAAGATCCGCAGGTAAAGCCACTAAGATATTCCTCTAGCGAGGGAATGTTTGCAGCCTGCGCCTCTTGGCCTGCGTCTTGCGGCTCCTCTTCCGTCAGCTCTTCTCGTGCCTCAGAGTCGGAGGGTGCGAGCGCGTTGTCCGACTCGCTCTGTGCCATGGGCTCGCTTTGCGCAGCGGGGCTCGGGGACGCCTGCCCAGGCTGCCCAGCTTGCTCCGTTGCGCTGGAAGTTGCCTCCACGTCTGTGCCCGAGGCCGCCGAGCCTTCCGTAAGGGCGGCCACCGCGGCAGGTAGAATCGTGTTTCGTGCGGTGTTTTCCGCCCGATGACAACTCGCGTTTTGGGGTGATTCACGACAAGACCAGGGAAGTGCTCGCCTCCTTCGATGGCCCAGACTCCTTTGCGCAGGCGTCGGCAAAGGCCCAAGAGCTTGGTATGACGACGAACAGAATAACCGACAATCAGCTTGATGCATTGCGCGAAAGGTACAAGAAGGGCAAGTAGCATCCTACGGCTTGGACGGGGGCGCCGCGGACGATGGGGACGGAGGAGTTTGTCCGCGGTTGGGACAAACGCCTCCGTCCCCATCGTCCCGTCAAACGCCTCCGACCCCGTTGTCGCGCCCCCGTTGTCCCGACGCGGTCTTGCTCACGTAATTACGCTGCATAACAAACAGGCGGGCAATGATCTCTGCGAAGGCAGGCGGCAGGGCCTGGCAAGAAGCGTATGCCTGCATTATCACGTCCTCGAAGCCGTCGAGTGCTCGCGCATCGTACCAGGACCAGTCCCAGGATGGCCTGAGGAAGGAGAAGCGATGGGCGCAGAACAGCTCGACGAAGGCGGGGTTCTCGTATAGATACGAAATCGAAGCGCCGTTGATCGGGAAGCCAAAGGCGCCGTCGTAATCGAAGATGGGCGCCGCGCGCCACACATCGGAACCGACTTTGCGGATGGCACCGAAGTTGCCCGAGTTGAAATCCAAGAGCAGCGAAAGGCAGGCGAAACACGCCCTCTTGGCCACGTGCGCCGAGGCATCCGCGACTCCGATGGCCGCATAGGCATCCACCAAGGCATCGCATGCCTCCGCCGTAATGCCTCCCTTGCCACGGCGGGAGCTCTCCCACATGTCCGCCATCGCATAGAGTCGGTAACCGTTGGCGAGCTCCTCGTTGCCATGCAGCATAAGCGGGCTTATTGAGCAGGGCCTGCCACAGCGCTCCGTCACCTCCAAGGAAACACAGCAGTCTTCGCCGAAGAGCAGGGAACAAAGCTCGAATCCCAGCTTGGCTCCCGCGAGCTCGGCGCCGTCGGGATATCCGGCCGCCTTAACAAGGTAGACGCCATTATCGTTGCGCTCCCATGCTTTGACGGCGTGGCCAGGCGTCGTTACCTCGGGCGCGTCGAGCGAGCATGTCGCCAGGCGGGCGTAATCGCCCAAGAGAACCGCGGTGCCAAAGCCTGGATCCCATCCGTTGTCGAAGAAGTTAACGTCCTTCCAGCGTTCGGATAATCCAGGGGCGCGGTACCAAAACTGGTCGGTAAGGGAGAGGCTATGCCCCATGAGCGCAAGGTCAACGGGCGACTTTGCCCCAAAAGCCGCAAGGACGTCGTCCTTGTCCTTGCGCATAAGCGACAGGGCGCGACCTCTTATGAGCTCCGACAAAACCTGGTCCCTGCTTTCCTGGTTCGGCCCCAAAAAAGCGTCCAAGTCGTCGCTCGCCTCGTCGACGATGCGGGCCTTGCCCGTTGCCGGATCGACCTCGAATTCGACCAGCTCTTGGTCGCGATGCATGAGTGTGCGCCTGGTCATGACCCTCTCTTCCCACTGCAAAAACGGGGTGCCGCTGGGGATGCTTCCAGCACCATTTACTAAGGGTCTGGGGTTACTGCGCACATTGGGGATACTCCCCTGCGGGTACATCGCGGATAAGCCGGACCCTAATGAAAGCCCTGCTCGCGATGTACCCGATGGGGAGTATCCCCAATGTGCGCAGCGCTAACTATCCCCGATGTGCGCTACCACGTTTCGTTCATGCAGTTGTACCACGCACCACCTGCGATGGCGTCAAGTTGGTCGTCGGTAAGCTCAATGCCCTCATTCTTGGCGAGCTCTACCAGCTCTTCATAGTTCTTGCACGACCTCGCCTTTTCTGCCTGCTCGGGAGTCAGTTCGTTGAAGCTTGCCATACCCTACCTTCTTTCGGTCGAATTGTCCGTTTGGACGCTTTTATAACGACTTGCTACTAGTGTAATACGCACGAGTGAGGCAATCGTCCCAAATAAACTCGTGCTTTTCAATGAATAGATAACATACAAAGCATTGAGGTGCGAGAAAATGCTATAGGTTGGGGGCGCCTGCCTGCAAGTAGATCTTCGTGTCCAGAAGCTTGTTTGCACGCACTCGAAACTTCGCGAACACGGGGACGCAGTACAGCGCCTGCCAGGTGTTGTCGTTTTTTACCGCAGTGGAGAACATGGTGTCCGGAATGCGTCGCCATCGGGCGTCGGCGGCACGTGAATCCACGGCAAATTCCATGAGCTGCGCTGCTTCGCCGCCGGCCTCCCAAAGCTGGCGTGCCGCGCTTGCGGGCATAAGGGGGAATTGGGCGGAAATGCCCACGGTCTGCCCGAGTGCTCCATCGGAGAGAAGATCGAACTGAAGCTCCAAGCCAAAGGGTGACGCAGCCACTTTGGCGCCGACGCATCGCACCGTCGAGCCTTCGACGGCAAAGCCCACCTTTTGGAGGTCTTCCTCTAGCTTTGTTGGCTCGGCGGCATACGCGCGTTTCAAGTTCTTGCTAACGTAGCAGTCTATTCGGACGGGGGTGTCCGGCCTGCCCGGATGCACGCCAAAGTACCATATGCGCCAGCCCTGCGGGATTCGACTTGCGAAGTCGCGGTAAAGCGCTGCTGCCTCCGGCCTGCCAACGTGGGCGAAGAATCCCTCGGCATCGAAAGCTTTGGCGGCATTCACGTTAACATGCACGGCGGGAGCGCTAATGCGGCCGTCTCCCACGTCGTAGGCAAGCGCGAGCCCACCGCCCTCGCGGGGCTTGGACGCAAACCAATTAAGTAGCCCGCCATGCCCGTCCATGGCATCCGGTGCAAACGGGGCATGCCTGTGCAGATCGGTGTTTCCGTGCGCAACGTGCAGATCGAAGCGCGGCGGACCAGAAAGCGGAACCTCGAACCAAATGGTGGGCGCCGACGTGCCCTCCGTAGCGTGCTCAAAAGCCTCCTGCGCGAGCTGAGCGCTCGTCCCAAACAGCTCTCGCTCTGCATCCTGGGAGGCAAGGTCGTACAGGGTCTCGTATAGCGCCATCGCATTGGTATTCACGCTTTTACCCCGCCTTTTCTCTTGTCGCTTTTCACTTGTTCAGTGTACTACGACAGGCCACACGGACGTTAGGGGCGGAGGAATCTGTCCGTGCCGGCCGAACGCACGCAAAGGCGTGCGTTTCGCGCCCGCTCAGCCACCGAAATGCATGCTGGTGCGTGCAGTGCCAGCTGACTGTACGCAATGGCGTGCGTTTCATGTCCGTTCGGCCGCCCAGACGCACGCGCCTGCGTGCAGCGCCAGCCAACTACACGCAATGGTGTGCGTTACCTGCGCGTGCGGCTATCCAAATGCACGTGGCTGCGTGCTGTGCCGGCCGACTTTACGCAAAAACGTGCGTTACCGGCGCGCCCGGCCGCCCAAACGCACGCTGGTGCGTACAGTGCCTGTTGACTACACGCAAAAAAGTGCGTTTCGTGCGCGCCCGGCCGCCCGAATGCACGCTGGTGCGTGCAGTGCCAGCTGACTGCACGCAAAAACGTGCGTTTCATGCCCGTTTGGCCGCCAGAATGCACGTGTCTGCGTGCAGTGCCGGCTGACTGTACGCAAAAACGTGCGTTACCAGCGCGCCTGGCCGCCCAAATGCACGTGCCTGCGTGCAGTGCCAGCCAACTACACGCAAATACGTGCGTTTCGCGCGGTGGGGGCGGGCCACCGCCATTAAGTTAAGCCGCGGGCTTCGCATGGCCCCGCCGCCGTGTACGGTTTTGGGACGGATGGGTCCCCACCGTGCGCACTTATCGCTCGGAACCGTACACGGTAGAGAGGCTTACGTTCCAGAACCGTACACGGTAACGGGCGCGGGGCGCCGTGAACAGTTACGGGACGGATGGGTCCCCACCGTGCGCACTTGTCGGGGTCGGGTCAACCGCCGTGTACGGTTACGGGACGAAACGCTTCCCACCGTGCGCACTTATCGCCCGGAACCGTACACGGTAGGGAAGGCCGGGACCCGGAATTGTACACGGTGACGGGAGTCGCCGTCGCTACTGCGCACGGTAGGGACCCATTTGGGCCGGAAGTGCGCACGGTGCCAGGTCCGCGCCCACGGCTTGGCTTAACTGCGTTGGGCGGGCCCGTTTGCCCTGCCTGGCGGGCTCGGCCTCTGGCAGGCGCCACCTTGCCCCGCGCCTGGGACCGCGGGGACGGCGAGAGGCCCGTTCACTTCGAAACAGGGGGGATGTGTTTGAAATTTCAGTCTCATTCGCCCGTAGGGGCGGTATGGCACCCCACAAACCCGCAGGTCAGAGGTACCGCGGATAGGACCCCGTAAAATCGGGTGCCCGAATTTCAAACACTTGGGCGCCATTTCGAAGTGAACGGGGGTCTCGCTGTCCCCGGCACCGGGGGAAGAGAGCTTTAGCCCCAAGAGTGGCTTCCTGCTGGCGTGATTCTCTACCAGTCAATAGTCTCCATGATTATGACGACCGTCTCGCACGCTTGCTGAAGCGTCATATCGTTCACGTACGGGTACCTGCGGGTATAGGCAGTCCATAGACCTATCATTCCTGCGTCGGAGCTAACCTGGGCCATTACCTCGCGATAGTTACTCATCGCGGTAAGTGTGCCACGCTTCTTGGCGGTGGCTTCGAGGGCCTTCTTCAGCACTCCGAGGTCGACATCACTGTTATTCGTTAGCCACAGCGTGTGGAGGTCGTAGTAGTCGCGCAGTCGGGTATTGGCCACGCTGCGGCTTATAACGGTCTCGAGTTTCTCGGCCAGCGTAGTGGGAAGAGGGTAAGCCATCAGCGAGAGCGTGCGGTCGTCGAACATAAGAGGGTAGCTGTACTCGACGGCTTCCGGAGTAATTCTGTCACCAGTGGTTACGTCCACAGTTACAGGCGAACTCATCTTCTCATAGTTGGCTAACAGGTGAACCCTTATACCAGGATAGTTGTCGGCCTCACGTATATCCTCGGTACGCACAAACTCAAACACGAAGTCGTCGTCGACCTCTACGGCCGCGATTTCACGAAAAGCTTTCTCGGCGTTCTTGTGGGTGAGCGGGAAGCCACGCACTGTGGTGTCTAGGTCCTTGGTGCTCCGCTTGTCCGCTCCGACGAGGGAACTGATAAGCATGCCACCTTTAACGATAACGTCGTCACGCCAGGGAGAGAGCGAAATCCGCTCGAGCAGTCGTTCGAGCAGGTAGTTCTGCATCACGAGCTGCGAAGATACACCTTCGGCCTTGGCTTTGCTGCAAATGATTGCCTATAGCTGCATGACGTTCCTGGTTCTCATAGCAGTACCTCCAAGTAGTTTCTAATCTTCTTCTCCACTCCGAGAGTACGCGCGTAGTCCAACAGCTTCTGAATGTCCTTTTCGTTGCTGCGGACATATTGCTTCATCGCTGGATTGACCACCTGTACATCCACGACGCGCTGCCCCCGGACGATGTCGCAGAGCGTGCGTTCGAGGTCGTATGCCCTCACCTGGTTGCCATACGACGTTTTTACGTTGGTGAGCCCCAGTTCAAGCACATCGTTGGCACATGTACGCACCTTAATGCCCGACTCCCGCGCCTTGGTGGCGCGGTACGAACGCGGGAATGTCATGGTGAGCTGGAAGGGCGTGCGATCCGTGAAGCCATGGAGATAGAGCGCCGTGCTGTCCGAGAAGACACCTTTAGGGAAGCGAAGCTGCGTCGATAGGAACTCGTCCTCCCAGGTGTCCGCCAAACAGTAAACGCCGCGCTGTACGCGCTCGAGTTCGCCCTTCTTCACCATGTCTGAGATACGGGCTCGCGGGATGCCGGCATCCACTACCTGTCCTGTCGTCACGAGCCCGCCATTCGATTGTGCCAAGTCCACAATAGCTTGCATGCCTGTCAACCCCTCAGATGTACTAACATACTGAAAAATCTATCATGTTCAGTTGATAAGAACAACATTAGGAGATAGAGTGCCTAACACCCTGTCGCACGAGATTACCTAGTGGCGGGCTTTGCTCTCGGACAATGGGGATAGCGAGTTTGTACGTGTCAGCCGACTACACGCAAAAGCGTGCGTTTCGCGCCAGTGCGGCCACCCAAATGCACGCAGATGCGTGCAGTGCCAGGTGACTATACGCAAAAACGTGCGTTTCGCGCCGGTGCGGCCGCCAGAATGCACGTGCCTGCGTACAGTGCTGGCCGACTTTACGCAAAAGCGTGCGTTACCGGCGCGCACAGCCGCCCAAATGCACGTGGCTGCGTGCAGTGCCGGTTGACTATACGCAATGGCGTGCGTTTCGCGCGGTGGGGACCCGTCCGTCCCATAACCGTAGTTTCCCCGTCGATAGATTGCGAAGCCGATATCTGGCCAGCTTCGCAGCGCCACATGGTCGTTTATGCGGTAGTGCATGTTCGTACGCCCTTATCACAGAACAGAGAGTATCGTGTCTGGGTACGCATAGCGCAGCAGCTCGTAGCCCAAGCCGCAGATCCCGTTAAAGAGCGTGGCAGTGGAGCTGCAGCTCGCGTTCGAGATTAGGTCACGGCGGCCGCCCTCACGTTGGCCATGCCCGGCTATAGCTCCAAGGACCCTGCCTGCGGCGTCGCGATCGCCTGTGGACAGGTAGTATTCCACGACGGCCGAGTTCCCGCAGCACAGGTGGTCAAAAGGCATGAGGGGTGGCGTGTCGACGCTCTGTCGAACCATGCGGGCGATGGTCTGCGCCCTTGCGTCGCCACGCCCCTCTTCCAACATGCGGTTGACCACGATTCCCGTGCCTGGCGCCCCCGCACAATACCCATGCATGTACTTCTCCGGCGGGAATTCCCGCAGGTCGGCCCATGTGCCGAACTTCTTCTTGTACCGCCGATAGGCATCGATCTCGTAGTCCAGGGCCTCGGTGGCGGCGGGGAGGTACCGGTCGTTGTCCAGAACGCCGCACGCGGCAAGAAGGGCCTCGGCAATCCCGGACATTCCGTGCCCGGCACCGCTGAGCGTGCGGGGGACGTCGAACATGGTCTTCCAGAGGACGTAGTCCTTGTAGGCAAAGGTCTTCAGCTCGAGGATGCGGTCGGCTGCGTTGCGGATCGTCGTCGTATGGCCCCGGTATTCCTCGAACCTGCACATGGCGGCAACAAGCCCCGCCAGGCCGCCAATCCGGTCGACCGTGGTGCAGCCAGAGAAGTCCGTCTTTTCCAGAAGCGACAAGACCTGCTCGCAGAGGGCATCCAGCGTCTCGCTTGGTGCGTAGCGCCGCATAAGTGCGATGCCCGTAAGGATTCCTCCAAAGCCAGCGCTCTCCCCGGTAGGAACGGCGACGTTGGGATTGCCCATGTGCCTGTCCATGAAGCGACACAGCCCCCGTATCTCGTCGACTGCTTCCTGGACGAGCACGTCCGTCCGCTTGCGAACGAGGTCGTCGGGCCATACTGCCGCGCAGGCAGTGGCAAACACCGCAAGTCCGGTAAAGCCATCGAACAGACCAGCGTCGCTGAATTGGAATGCCTGGGTGTTACTGGAAACATACCCCCACACCAGCCGCCCGTTGGGTGTCCTTATTCCCAGGTCGTGCATCCTTTGGAACACCCTTTTGGCTTCCTCGATCGCATACTCCCTGGTAATGGGGGAGTCTGGGACAATCCGGCGTATGGGGGCTCCCTTTTGCGGCTCGTCCGAGTCGCGCTCATACAGGCCGATCGCGCGATCGATGTAGGAGAGGTCAAATGCCTCGTCCTCTTTGCCCATCGCGTCGAGCGTGTCGACTATGCGCTCGATTGCCGTTAGGCTAAATTTGCCTTGCGCGAGCTCTTTTCCATCGCCATACAGGGACAGGCTGTTTACATAGGTGTAGAGGTACGGCACGTCGCCCCGCCGCATCTGCTCGACCTCGCTGTCGATTATCGGGGCCTCTGCGGTTACGTCGCTTTCGCGCAAGAGCCGCTCGAGCGTCTCCAAGCTACGCTCCCTGTCTGCGGGGCTTGCCAAGGCCGTATGGTGGTACAGCTTTTGCAGCATCAACCAATATCCCCTTGTGGCGCGCATAACGATTCGGACCTTCATGTCCACGGGGAGCGACAACACAGCCTCCCGGATCGCCTGCTTGTTCTCCATGATGCGGGTGTAGACAACGTCGTATCCCTGCTTGAACGCGGGCAGATATGGCTCCACGGTAACGATCTTTTCGTCCACGACGGGGGCGATCCCGCTCTCCTCCGTGTTGGTAAGGACGCTAAGCTCCATGTCCTCGACTCGGGAAGGCATGAGCAGCGAGGGGGCGAGGGAATGCGTGTGGCACTCCCTCGTGTCCGCGGACTGCAGATAGGCCAGCCGCTCGGTGGAGATGGGAGACAACATGGTCTCCAGGTCGATGATGTAGGGCTTCGGCCCGCAGCAGAGGATGTTCTGGAAGTGAAGGTCGGTGCTCCCCAGGAGCTTGGCGAAGGCAGACAGGCCACCCATGTGGTACCAGAAGCGCTCCGCCTCGCCCTTGCCCTCCGCGCGCCGCTTTTCGACGAACTCGCACACTCCAAACTGGCTGCCGAAGGCTATGGCGCGCGGGATGCCAACAAAATCGCCGAAAAACCGTTCGACAAATCCGTGGATCTGCTCGTCAACCCGCAGGTCGTGGGGCTTGTATACCAGCTTTCCGGCATCGGTGGTAAAAATCGTCACGCTTCGCCCGTGGTTGTGGACGTCGCCAGTGGAAAGAGTGACGTCGTCAATCGTCTGGAAGCCCCTTCCCGCCAAAAGCGTGTCGCAGATCGCATCGCGGTGCTCCACCAGGCGGTCCAGTGCCTCGAGGAAGGCGCTCGTCGCATAGCCCAGCTGCAGCTCGAGGCATTCAACAAGCGGCTCCGGCAGGGTCATGTCCCCGCTGTCGAGCTGCCTGCGTATGGTATCCAAGGCCTGCGCTCGCTCCGCATTGGTAATCAGGTCGGGAAAAGCGGCGGCGAACGGGTTGTCCGTCACCGCCTGGGAGACCATGTGCGTTGTCGTGCTGCCGGCTATGAGCTCAACTATGCGTTTTAGGGTAGCCTCGAGCCTCTGGTAGACCTTGTCCCCCAGCATGCTCGCCTGCGGGCATTGCCCTACACGGTCAAGCTGATGCTCAACGAAGCGCCGGAACATTCGCGCGGCTTCCTAGCAGCAGTCGCGGATGCAGCTGTTCGAGCAATTGCAAGTGTTGCCTTTATGGGAGCATTCGACGCTATCCACAAAGGTGCCGGCAGCCACAAACTTGAGCTGGTCGTCGGTGAGCTCAATCGGGGTGTCCGCAGCCGCCTTCGCCTCGAGGAACTCCTGGACCTCCTCTGCGGTGGCTTCGCAGCCGTTTGCCTTCAGGAAGTCCTCGAGCTTGTTTGCCTTCATAGCCTTGACGAAGGCCTTCTTCAGCTTGTCGCTGGCAATGACCTCGCTGTAAAGCTCCTGTACTGTCTTCATACGATCACCCTCCTTAGCGCTTTAGTACTCACAAACTCGCAGGTCGTCTTTGTATATTATTCTAGCTTGTGCAAGCAGGCCTGTAAATGAGTCTACGACCTATGAATAATAGACAGGGCCTATCAAGAGGGGTACTCCCCCTTGATAGGCTCCTTCGACCGCAAAAGGAGCGAACATGATCAGACCCAAACTACTCATTGCGAGCATAGTGATCGTAGCTCTTGGCATAGCAATGGTGTTGGCGAACAGCGCGGGCAGGGCAAAAAAGGTCGCAGACGAGCTGGTGGAGGTGAGCACGGTCGAACCGCAAAACGAGGGCAAGCTGGTCATCGTTTCCGGAACACCTGCGCTCGCAGACGGCGGCGTTATTGCGGACGAAGAGACGGGGCTGCAGGTGAGCAATGCAATTAGCTACAGCAGGGTACCCTACCAAAAAGTGTACAAGGAGGAGTCGCGCGAGGTCGTGGTCGATAGGGGCGAAGACAAGATAAGGGATTACGACGACAAGACGAGAACCGAGTACCACGTGGTAGAGGCGTGGATCAACGCAGATTCCAGCCGGGAACCCTACGTTAGCGGCGACGGCGCGCGCTACGAGAACCCGAAGCCGGTTAACCTGCCCGCATATCACAAGATGGGCGACCTTCGCCTGGCAGGCTTTAAGATTAGCGCGGGGGACGTTTCGCCGTATCTTCATCGCAGCACAGGTACGTTTACGCCCCAGGAGCTGGCGGCAACCTGCGGCGAGTACATCGTGCGCAGCGAGCTGGACCTCAAGGCGGTCGAGCGCAAAGACGGAGGCGGCATGCTCTCCACCGGCAGCGACATCGGGGACGTGCAGGTGCTGTTCTCTTACCAAAGGCTGGACGGTGCCGATCCGGTGACGCTCATAGGGCGGCAGCAGGGAGACGAGCTTGTGCTGGCAGAAGACGACGTCGTGAGCGAGCTCGAGCGGGTGCAGGCAGGTACGGTTTCCAGGGAGGAGTTCCTGGACTCCATCACCTCCGAGGACTCCAGCTCAAGAATGATAGGCATCGGCTTTATTGTGGTGGGAGCGATCCTCGCGGTCTTCTCGCTTGGGTTCATCCACAGGCCATAGCCCACGGACAATGGGGACGGAGCCGTTTGCCTGTTAGAGCTGTGCACATTGGGGATATTCCCCATCGGGTACATCGCGGATGGGCCGGACCCCAATGGAAGCCCTACTCGCGATGTACCCGCAGGGGAGTATCCCCAATGTGCACAGCTCGACGTCATGGACTCCCATCAACGTGGGACAATGGGGGACGGAGTAGTTTGTCCGCGCAAGCCGACATTACGCAGCAACGTGCGTTACCGGCGCGCCTGGCCGCCCAAATGCACGTGGCTGCGTGCAGTACTGGCTTACTGTACGCAAAAACGTGCATTACCGGCGCGCCTGGCCACCAGAATGCACGCTGGTGCGTGTAGTGGTAGCTGACTATACGCAATGGCGTGCGTTTCGCATGCGAGCGGCCACCAGAATGCACGTGGCTGCGTGCAGTAGTGGCCGACATTACGCAATGGCGTGCGTTTCGGACGGCCAGACGGGGTAACGGGCACCGTGTTACATTTACAGCTCTGCCGCGCGGTAGGCTGCGTAGCCCTCGTACGCGTAGCTCGCGTCGATTCCGCGGGTAAGCAGCGCCACGTCGTCGAGCTGGCGTGAAAGGGCGTCCAAGAGCAGCGCCTTTATCTCGGTATCGCGCACGGGGCTGCGCTCCATGGCCAGCAGGTAGTCCTCGCGTGGGATAGCGGACCAGTCCACGGTCCTTCCCAGCTCCGCGCGAAGCATGTGGTCCAACCATATTCGACCGCTGCGCCCGTTTCCCTCGCGAAAGGGATGGGCAACATTCATCTCCACGTACTTCTCTACATAGGTGAGGGTGACCTGATGCACCGGGGGCTTGAGACTATCTAGGAACTGTAGGTGTCCGATCCCTGAGGGCTCAGGCAATACCTGGCCCCAGTTTTCGAGCTGGAGAGGTTCACGCTGACCAGCATGGCCACCTTCGTGGCATGCGTCACGATGATTGACTCCATAAAGAACTGCCTCCCGAGATCGCGTTGCTCGTCCTCGGGAGGCATCGTCCTATGGCGTCACAAGCTCGGTCCACCCAGAAGGGGCAGGTGCGAAGAATGTATTGACATATCGCGGTATTACGATATGATGTGCCCATGGACATGATCGAGACATTCAAGGCGCTATCGAACCCCACGCGGCTCCAGATCCTCATGTGGCTGAAGGACCCCGAGGCCAACTTCCCCGAACAGGGAGGGCACCCCGGCGTGCCGGACGACCTGAAAGGCGGGGTGTGCGTGGGCTCCATCCGCAACAAGGCGGGCATCTCTCAGTCGACCGCCTCGCAGTACCTCGATGTGCTGCAGCGCTGCGGGCTGCTGCTCTCCGAGCGCCACGGCAAGTGGACCTACTTCCGCCGCAACGAGGAAGCCATAACCGAGCTGGCCCAGTTCGTGGGAGGCGAGCTCTGACACCGCAATCGGACAAATCGGTGAAGCATCTTGGCATGCCATTACGCATCGACATATCACGATATCTAGTCTTAAGGAGGACAGGAAAATGCACTACACGGGACCGGTAATCAGGCCGCCCTACGAGGCGGGGAGCGTCATGCTGGAGGTGACGGTGGGCTGCACGCACGACTCGTGCACCTTCTGCACCTACTACAAGGGCCACCCCTTCCACCCCGCCCCGCTCGAGCAGGTGCGCGCCGACCTCGCCGAGATCGCGCGCTTTCGCCCCGGCACCGATCATATCTGGGCGGCGGGCGGCGACCCGTTCTCCATGAGCACGCGCAGGCTGCTGGAACTTGCCGACCTCGTCCACGAGTACATGCCGGGCGCCACCATCTCAACCTACGCGCGCGTCGACAGCATGCGCAACAAGACGGTGAACGACCTGCGGACGCTGCACGACGCGGGCTACACCGACATCATGATTGGCATCGAGTCGGGCGACGATGAGGTGCTTGCGCACGTGAACAAGGGCTACACCGCCGCCGACGTCGTGGAGCAGTGCGGGAAGCTCGACGAGGCAGGGCTGCCCTACAACTGCATCTACCTGGGCGGCATCGCTGGCGCAGGGCGCGCCGAGGAGACCGCAGCGCGCTCGGCGGAGGTGTTCAACCAGATCCGCCCGCAGTTCATGTACCTCACCACCGTCACCATCTTCCCCGACTCCGAGCTCGGCGCCGAGGTTGCGCGGGGCGACTTCGCGCCTATGAGCGAGCTCGAGCGGTTTCGCGAGTTCCGCGCGCTCGTGGCTGCGCTGGAGAACCCCATCGTCGTGGACACGCGCCTGGTGACCAACTCCATCGGCTTCGTCGCCGAGCTGCCGGCCGACCGCGAGGAGTGTCTGGCCGCGCTCGACGAGGCCATCGCCGGCTTCTCGGAGGATGACGAGCGGAGGTTCTCGCGCAGGAGGGCGATGATGCGCACGATCTGACGCGGAAACTTACTTGCAGTGATTGGTATACTTGAAACCTGCATGATGTACGAGGGGTGAGTCGCGTATGGATCTGATTGAGGTATTCAAGGCACTGTCCAACGAGACGCGCCTCAACATCTTGCTCTGGCTCAAGGATCCTGGAACCAACTTTGGCCCCCAAGGCATCCATTTCTCCGAGCCGATTGACCTCAAGGGCGGCGTCTGCGTGGAGAGTATAAGCGAGAGAGCTGGTATATCCCAATCAACGGCATCAAACTACCTCACCATGATGCGTCGAGCTGGTCTGCTGCTGTCGGAGCGGCATGGCAAGTGGACGTACTATCGCCGGAATGAAGAGGCAATTGCGGAGCTTGCTCGGCGAGTTGAGACAGAACTCTGATTGATAGTATGTAATACATTTTACCGTTCAACAAAGAATAACTACCTATAGTCTTATAAATCGAGAAATATCGAAATGTAGTTCTATACTGGCTCCACCTACAACTCAAGGGGAGGGCACCAATGGAACTCACGCATATCTTTGAACCCATCACCATCAACGGACTGACCATCAAAAATCGCATGGTTGTGTCAGCCATGGCCAGCTGCTATTGCAGCGAGGATGGTATGCCTACCGAGAAGTTCATGGCCTATCACGAGCGCAAGGCCCGTGGTGGCTTTGGTGCCATCATCACGGAGGACTTCTGCGTGTGCCCTGAAGCCGGTGCTTTCAAGCGTCTCGGCGGGCTGTGGAACGACGAACAGATGAAGGCATATCGTGCGTTTACCCAGCGCATCCACGATGCTGGCGCGAAGATTATCG
Source organism: uncultured Coriobacteriaceae bacterium (assembly GCA_902793465.1). Lineage (GTDB taxonomy): Bacteria > Actinomycetota > Coriobacteriia > Coriobacteriales > Atopobiaceae > RUG440. The sequence continues at coordinate 129,438 of CADBDT010000001.1, forward strand.
TGCAGCTCTATCATGCCGGGCGTCAGACGTCGAGTCGCGTGACGGGCGTACAGTGCGTGGCGCCCTCTGCTATCAAGGATCCCACGGTAGGGGAGACTCCCCATGCGCTGACAGTTGACGAAATCCATGCACTGGAGCAGCGCTTCGTGGACGCTGCCGTCCGCGCCAAGGCCGCAGGCTTTGATGGCGTGGAGATCCATGGCGCCCACGGCTACCTTATCAACCAGTTTGCCTCCCCGTATTCCAACAAGCGTAGCGACGAGTATGGTGGCACTACCGTCAATCGCGCACGCTTTGCGACCGAGGTCATCGCGGCGGTGCGCGCAGCGGTTGGGGCGGACTTCCCCATCATCTACCGCATGAGCTCGGTGGAGTTTGTGCCAGGCGGCCTGCAGCTCGAGGAGACCAAGGTCATTGCCCGCTTGGTAGAAGAGGCAGGCGCCGACCTCATCCACGTCTCGCAGGGCGTCTTTGCCTCGGGTCGTAACATCATCCCGCCTTTCGCGATTCCAGTGGCAGGCTTTGCCGACCATGCGGCAGCCATTAAGCAGGCTGTTAAGGTGCCGGTCATGGCGGTCGGCCGCATCAATGACCCCCTTCTTGCAGACACCATCATCGCTACAGGAAAGGCCGACCTGTGTGCCATGGGTCGTGCGTCGCTGGCCGACCCCGACATGCCCAACAAGGCGCGTGAAGGTCGCCTGTGCGACGTCAATCGCTGCATTGGCTGCCTGCAGGGTTGCGACGGCGAGCTCGAGCAGGGGCTTCCCATCCGCTGCTTGGTCAACCCGCTGACGGGCAAGGAGGATGAGTACGACCTGTCGCCTGTGAGTGAACCGCGTCGCGTGGTTGTCGTAGGCGGCGGTGTGTCGGGCTGCGAGGCGGCGCTCGTAGCGGCGCGGCGCGGCCATACGGTGACGCTGCTCGAGAGCTCTCAGGAGCTTGGTGGCCAGTGGCTGGCGGCTGCCGCTCCGCTCGCCAAGGGTGACTTCACGTCGTTCGTTGCGTGGCAGCAACGACAGCTCGAACAGCTTGGGGTCGAGGTGCTTCTTGGTGTGGAGGCGACGCGTGAGACCATCGACGGGTTGGCCCCAGATGCGGTCATCCTTGCAGTGGGCTCTCGTCCCGCGATGCCTCCCATTCCCGGCCTTCGCGAGTACGGGGTCGTGGCTCAAGACATCCTGCGTGGTCGTGCCGAGTTCGGTAACCGCGTGGTGGTCATCGGTGGTGGTTTGGTAGGCGCCGAGACGGCCGATTTCGTGGCCGAGGGTGGTAGCTCGGACGTCACTATCGTGGAGATGCTCGACCAGATCGTACGTGATGGCGAGCCTGCCCCCACCTCCTTCCTGCTCGAGCGCCTGGCAGCTCACGGGGTGAACGTGCTTACCTCGGCGGCCGTCAAGAGTGTTGAGGCAGATGCCGTTGTATACGAGAAGAGCGGCGATCAGGTCCGTCTGGACGATGTGGATACCGTCATTGTCGCTATTGGCGCACGTGCGAACACGAACCTCGCAGGCACGTTGGCGGATGCGCCTTACCAGGTGGTCTCCGTCGGCGATTGCAACGAGCGGGCCAAGAACGGTTACCGAGGCATTCAGGAAGGCTTTGAGGCGGGCCTGCGCGTGTAGCGCCCGCCCTCGTCGGTCACGGGAAGGCCAGCGCCGAATCCGTAGAGCGCCGTGTACACGTCCTGCTCCAGGACCGTGCGCGTGCCTTTGTGGAAGGCTTCATAGCGCACGTGTAGATTGACGAGACCGAAGGCGCTCATGGAGTTTGGGCGGCGACTAATTCTACGGGTGGCTCTGCATGCGTTCGGTGCATGCTCGTCTGACGAGCGGGCATTGGACGCGCGACTCCCGTGGGCGGATGATGGTGCCAACGAAAAGCCTCGCACAGAAGGAGCGCACCATGGAGTACACCACCCTTTCCAACGGCGTCAGGATGCCCATGCTCGGCTACGGCGTCTTCCAGATCGGTAACGCGGAGACCGAGGAGTGCGTCGCGCAAGCCTTGCACGCCGGCTACCGCCTTATCGACACGGCCCAGTCCTACGGCAACGAGGAGGGCGTGGGCACCGCCATCGCCAGGAGCGGCGTGCCGCGCGAGGAGCTCTTCGTCGTCTCCAAGATCTGGGTCTCCAACTACCGCTACGAGGACGCCAAGCGCTCCATAGACGAGTCGCTCGCGCGCCTGGGCCTGGAGTGCCTCGACCTCATGCTGCTCCACCAGTGCTACTACGATGTCTACGGCGCTTGGCGCGCGCTGGAGGAGGCCTACGCTGCAGGAAAGGTCCGCGCCATCGGCGTCTCCAACTTCGACTCCAAGCAGCTCATGGATCTCTGCGCGTTCGCCGAGGTCAAGCCCATGCTCAACCAGGTTGAGACCCACGTCTTCTGGCAGGAGAGGCCCGAGCACGAGGTCATGGAGCGCCTCGGCGTGCAGCACATGGCCTGGGGCCCCTTCGCCGAGGGCGCCAACGGCTTCTTCTCCAACCCGCTCCTTGCCAAGATCGGCGAGAAGTACGGCAAGGGAGTCGGCCAGGTCGCCCTGCGCTTCCTCATGGACGAGGGCGTCGTCGTCATCCCCAAGTCCAGCAAGCCCGCCCGCATGGCCGAGAACTTCGACGTCTTCGACTTCGAGCTTTCCGAGGGCGACCGCGAGCAGATCCGCGGCCTCGACGCTGGCAAGTCCATCATCCTGGACCACCACAACCTGGACACCGTGCAGTTCCTGCTCGACCGCATTAAGGGCCAGATCGACGCGGCAAAGTAGCGGCGGGTCCCACAAACGTCCGGAGCGCGGGCCGCCTGTCGAGGCAGGCGGCCCGTGTCGCGTCTGCGTCGTCCCCGCGCCGCGCCTACGCCGTCGCCTCCCGCTCCGCCGCCCACGCGAAGATGTCCTGCACGCGCTGCGGGGCGTCTATGAGGGTCGACAAGTAGAACGTGGCGTGCGCGTCGGCGTCTACAATGGGCACGGCGACGCGGTCGAAGCCGCTTCGGCTCTCGTTGGTGACGTTGGTGACGAAGCTGATGAGGTCGGTCGAGCGCACCAGCTGGTCGAAGACCGAGCGGTCCGCCTGCTCGACGATGTTGGCGTGGGGCATGTTGCGGCGCAGCATGCCCATCCAAAAGCCCACTTCGGAGAGCACGAGGAAGCTCTCTCCGTCGAGGTCGGCGAACGACACCGTGTCACGCGAAGCGAGGCGGTGGCCCCTGGGCAGGAAGGCGTAGAGGTCCTCGACCATGATCTGCGTGGAGCGCATGGTGGGCAGGATCTGAGGCCTGAGCGTAACGGCGAGGTCGACCGAGCGGTTCATGAGGCGCCGCTCTACCTCGTGCTCGGGAAGCGTGATGGGGTTGAGCAGCGTCCCCGGGAACCGCTCCACCGTGAGGGCTGTGAGGTGCCATACCGGTGCCGGGGCTACGGTGCCCACGAGTAGTGTGCGCTGCCTGCGCGCGAGGTCGGCGAAGGCGTCGAGCATCATGCGCTCGTCGCGCAGGAGGTTGCGCGCGTGGTCGACGGCCAGGTGTCCGGCATCGTTGAGCGTGGCGGAGTTGTGCGTTCGGTCGAAGAGCTCCTGGCCCAGCTCACGCTCCAGGCGCCTTATGGAGCGGGAGAGCGCCGGCTGCGAGAGGTGTAGCTCCTCTGCCGCCGCGGATATCGTCCCTTGTCTCGCGATTGCGTCCAGCTGCCTCATTTGCTCGAGTTCCATGGTTGGCTCCCTCCCTCAGTATGCGTCCATGGTAGTCCAAAAACTGCGAAGGGTGCGTGTCGCTATGCACGGACGGTATGGTGGCATAGCGGGATGGTGAGGCGGCCTCATCGTCGGGGCGCTTTGAGTCGGACGTTAGGTTGACACAGGTCCACCTGCGTCGCAGAACGCCCTCCCGACGTTTGTGGCTATCGCTATCTTCTGGTTTCGAGAAAGTCGCCTTGCTTTTATGGAGTGCCTCCTGTCTTGTTCGTCTCAGATGCGATTACAGGACGCGTCCTATCGGGCTAAGCAAGAAGGTAGTCCTGGGACAAGACACAAATTCGCGCCTGAAGCCCGGCTTGGCGGGGAGGGGGAGGGCTTGTGTACCGCTCGGAGAAATCTCTTGCCCATTGGCCGACGTGCGCAAATGTATGCAGTAGTGGGCTTTATTGGCGTGGGCTATTTGCCCAAAATTTGCCCATTCGCCCACAAATCGGGGTCGGGCGATTTGCCCATAAGAAAAACCCCTGACCATTTCTGCTGGTCAGGGGCCTCATATTTGGTCGCGGGGGCAGGATTTGAACCTACGACCTCCGGGTTATGAGCCCGGCGAGCTACCAAACTGCTCCACCCCGCAATATGTGTGTGCGCCAACGCGCGAGTTAATAATATAGTACCACGTTGCGCGTAAGTCAACAGTACGTGAAGACATCTCCACAAGTCGGCTCCCGTGCGCCCGCGCGGGGCCGCGGGTGCTACATTTACCAGAGCATTCAACACCACGATGCGAAAGGCCAACAATGCTTCATAGGGATTATTTGCTCGAGGTAATAGAGCAGTTTGTTTCCACCGTCTCGCGCGCGCTCGCGCAGGCGTTGCTGCAGAGGGACTTCAACGCCGCCGAGGAGGTGGAGGCTGCCGTCGCGGACTTGGTGCAGCTCGATCCAGAGACGGCAATGTCGCTTGCGCCGGAGTCCCTTGTTACCATGATGCTCCTCTCTGGCACGGGCGACGCGGTGGCGGGATACGCGGCATACGCGCTGTATCGCCTGGGCGACGCCTACGACGCTATGGACAAGCCCGACCTGGCGCAGATGCGTCGCGACCAGGCCGTGGCCATTGCCGACTCGTTTGGCGCGGACGTGCACGAGGTGCCGCAGGAGTTCAAGGAGCTCGAGGCCAAGCTCGCCCAGTAGGGGCGGGACGTAGGGGCATAAATAATGCAACCTGCGCACTAAATGTTCCAGGAAACTCGCGTCGTGCGCACTACGGGGTCTGCAGTGCGCACGACGCAACTTCTAGCGACCATTTTGTGTGCATGTTGCGAATTTGATGTAACAGCGAGCCTCGTTCCGTAGCCTTGCTGCCGTAAACCCTCGGTGGAGAGGTGTGCCCATTGGGGATACTCCCCATCGGGTACATCGCGAGTGATCCATTTCATAATGATAAGGCTATCCGCGATGTACCCGTAGGGGAATATCCCCAATGGGCACACCGTTTGTGGTGGGGGTAACTCGCGATGTACCCGCGCAGAAGTATCACCAATGGCGTGCACCGTCCCCCATTGTCGTCCCGAATTGCCTTATTATGTTACATAGAGCCAAATCTAATCGGCTAAAAATGTTACAATACAGCCAAATCAATCGACCGTTTATGTACATAGGGACAGCGGATGAAGCGCAAGATCACGAAAGAGCTCCTTGAATGGCAAAGAGAGTCGAACGGCAAGGCGTTGCTTGTTACGGGCGCACGCCAGGTTGGCAAGAGCTATGCCATTCGGGAGTTTGGCAAGGCGCACTACGCGCACTACGCAGAAATAAACCTCTTCGACAACCAAGTGGCGCGGAAGGCGTTCTCTGATGCTCAGGACGTTCGGGACCTCATAGCCCGCATTGAGTTGTTCGCAAACGCGGAGCTACGCGAGGGCACAAGTCTGGTGTTCATAGACGAGGTGCAAGAGCTGCCGGATATTATGACGTGGGCGAAGTTTCTTGTGGAGGATGGCAGATACGCATACGCCTTCTCGGGGTCCATGCTAGGCGTCGAATTCAAGGGAGTGCGCTCGTATCCCGTGGGCTTCGTTCGCGAACTCGTTATGCGCCCCATGGACTTTGAGGAGTACTGCTGGGCTACGGGAATTTCGGAAGGGGCGCTGGATCAGATTCATTCCGCCTTTGAGGCCAAAGAGCCGCTACCCGAATACCTGCACGATGCCATGCTCAACAACTATCGAACCTACATGGTGGTTGGAGGCATGCCCGAAGTGGTGAAGGCGTTCGTGGAATCGCGTGGCAGCCTTGCGGGTGTAAGAACAATTCAATCCGACCTCGTAACGCAGTACAGGCACGATATCTCGAAGTATGCAGAAAATCGATCCCTGCATGTTCGCGACATCTTTGATGGGCTTCCGCTTCAGCTCGATGGCGACCAGAGGCGATTTCTTGTTAACTCGGTGGATCCGAACGCGCGGTACGAGAGGTACAAGAAGGACTTCGTCTGGCTGAGAAACGCTGGGGTGGCCCTTAAGTGCGACCAGATTGGGGAGCCCAAGATCCCTCTGGACAGGACGCGCAGGGAAAGCAAGTTCAAGCTGTATCAGTCGGATACGGGAATGCTCGTGTCGCGTTACGGCCAAAGTGTCGCACGTTCCGTATATTTGGATGAGAGGAAGCCGAACCTTGGCGGCATATACGAGAATGTGATTGCACAAGAGCTTGTTGCGGCAGGATTTGTACTACGCTACTGGCAGGTGGGCACGCGCGAGGTGGACTTTTGCGTGGAAACGGCATCGGGCAGCGTTCTGCCAATTGAGGTGAAGTCGGGACGGTCCATGCGCACGCATGCCTCGCTTGACTACATAATGCAAAGCGGGGAGTATGGTGTCGAGCAGGGTGTGGTGCTGTCGCGCCTTAACGTGGAGTACGACAAAACCGGGCGTACTGTGTACCTGCCCTTTTATATGACCATGTGTCTGGGCACCCTTGCGGCGCCATCCGACGATTTCCTGCTTGGCATTGTTTCTGTGTGAGCACAGGCTCCATGAAGAGGGTGCCGCTAGTCCCTCGTAAAGTGCCGCTTACAGATATAGTAAAAAAACAATAAACCATATTATAGAATCACGCATGGTGACAAATTCGTGCGTGCAAAAGAGTATTTAGATACAGCATCCGTGTGCAGCGACCTAGACGCTAGGGTCGGTACGGTTCTCTGTTGCGCCAGGCTGGACTCGGGGATGTCGCAGGGCGAGATTGCCAACAAGCTCCAAACGAGCACGAGTCACATACGAGACCTCGAGCGCGGGCGAAGGAGACTCCGCCTTTCCGAGGCGATCCTCTATGCCAACTGCATCCAGCTGCCGACGGCCGAACTCTACCTCGAGGCAAAGGGTGCGATGGAGGACGACGCACCCGATGGGGAGTATCCCCAGGTGGCGCCCCTTATTACAGGCACGTCGTTCATGACGTCGGGCCGGCCCAAGACATAAAAAACGTAACGTGCGCACTGCGTGTCTGCAAAAAGCCGCTTCGTGCGCAGTACGGAGCCCGTTGTGCGCACGAAGCGGCTTTCCAGGGACGTCCAGTGCGCAGGTTGCGAATTTGATGGGAGGGGGCCCAGCTGTAGTGCGCACGAAGCGACATTCCCAGGACGTCCAGTGCGCACGTTACGAATTTGATGCCGCAAAGACCCGCGTCCCGGCGCGAAACGCGCCGCCCCGCGTCGTTCGTACCCGAATTGTGGTTTCCTGCCACGGGTTTCCCTCCAAACCCGCTCCATATGCAACAATAAAACAGTTGCAACAAAACAACCATAACTGCGAGGGGCCGCACGAGGGGAGGGGCACGCCTTGTATATGCGGAGCGAAAGAGAGTGGGCGAAGCACCTGGACTTCATGCTGTGGGACGTGGTGTGCCTGCAGATTGCCTTCGCACTTGGCTTTACGCTCCGCCTGGGCCCCGGCCTGCTGTACCTTCAGCCGGAGTATCGCGCGCTCGCCATCCTGTACGCGTTTTTGGACCTCCTGGTGGCGGTGGTCTTCAACACCATGCACGACGTGCTGAAACGCGGCACCTACGACGAAATAATACAGTCCGCCAAGCAGGCCATACTGGTGCTGCTGTTTATGGCCCTCTACATGTTTGTAGTGCAAAAAGGCATCTTCTACAGCCGTCTTATGATCTTCTACACTGCCATCTTCCACTTCCTCATAGGCTTTGTGGTGCGCAGGGCGTGGAGGAGCTTCCTGCTTGCCATTGGCGTGGGCCGCAGCAGGTCCACCATGTTCCTTGTTGCTCACGAGCGCGACCTGCGTGCCATTTTGAGCAACGCAAAAAAGGCGGGCAACATAGAGTTCTCGGGCCTGGTGCTAACCAATCGCGACGCCAAGGGCAAGCGAATAGCGGGCATTCCCGTGGTGGCAAACCTGTCCGACGTGGCGGACTATTTGCGCCGCGAGTGGGTGGACGAGGTGCTCATTTGCTCTCAGCGGGTAAGGGTCCCAATTCCGCCAGACAAGAACGCGGCGGACCAGTCCAAAAAGAGGTACGTTAACCTGGTGGACCTCTGCTGCGAAATGGCCATTCCCGTGCACGTACGCCTGGCGTTTACCAACGTAAGCGGCAAGAGCTTTACAGAAAAGATCGCGGGCTACAACGTGCTTACCATGGCCGCCAACTACGCATCCGGCCTGCAGATTGCAATAAAGCGCCTAACGGATATCCTCGGCGGCATTGTGGGCAGCCTAATTGCAATACTTATAATAATAATCGTTGGCCCCATAATAAAGTACAAGAGCCCTGGTCCCATCCTGTTTAAGCAAACGCGCGTGGGCCTAAACGGCAAGCAGTTCCAAATGTACAAGATTCGCTCCATGTACATGGACGCAGAGGAGCGCAAAAAGGACCTTATGAAGCAAAACCGCGTGTCCAGCGGGCGCATGTTTAAGCTGGACTGGGACCCGCGCATAATTGGCAACGAGATCCTGCCCGACGGCACGCGCAAAACCGGCATAGGCGACTTTATTCGCCGCACGTCTCTGGACGAGTTCCCGCAGTTCTTTAACGTGCTAATGGGGCAAATGAGCCTTGTGGGCACGCGCCCGCCCACGGTGGACGAGTGGGAAAGCTACGAGTATCATCACCGCGCGCGCCTGGCCACCAAGCCCGGCATAACGGGCCTCTGGCAGGTTAGCGGCAGGAGCAAGATAACCGACTTCGAGGAAGTCGTGAGGCTGGACATGGAGTACATCCAAAACTGGTCGCCGGCCTTGGACGCAAAGATTCTGTTGAAGACCGTTAGGGTGGTGCTGTTCGGCGACGGCGCCATGTAGGGGAGGCTGTACGAAAGGGAGGTGCCGTTTGGGGATATTCCCCTACGGGTACATCGCGGATAGGCCGGTCCGCAAAGGAGTCCCTGCTCGCGATGTACCCGATGGGGAGTATCCCCAAACGGCACCCCCAATCCATCACGAGTGTTCGGACAGCCATAGAGGAGGGGATAGATGGAGACCACGGGCACAGGCCGCAAGCCCAGGCACGTATTCATAATTGGCAGCAAGTCCATTGGCCAGTACGGCGGGTACGAGACCTTCGTGCAAAGGCTCGTGGCCGAGCACGAGCACAATGCAGCCGTCCAGTACCACGTTGCCTGCAAGGCCAACGGCGAGGGCTGCATGGACGAGTCCAAGCTGGACGGCGTAGAAGTAACCAAGCGCTCGGCAGACGGCGCGGTGGAGGAGTTCACGTACAAGGGCGCTCACGTGTTCAAGATCGCGTGTCCCAACATAGGGCCGGCCGTGGCCTTGTACTACGACCGCGCGGCGCTTCGCTACAGCATTCGCTACTGCCAAAAGCACAACATCCAACGGCCGGTGTTCTACGTGCTCACCTGCCGCATCGGGCCGGTAATGGGCGGCTTCGCGCGCATAATCCACCGCATGGGCGGCGAGTACCACGTAAACCCGGACGGCCACGAGTGGATGCGCGCAAAGTGGTCGGCACCGGTGCGCAAATACTGGAAGATGTCCGAGCGGCTTATGATAAGGTCGGCCGACTTGGTGATTTGCGACTCGTTGGGAATCCAGGAGTACGTGCAAAAGGAGTACGCGCGCTACGCTCCGCGTACGACCTACATCGCCTACGGGGCGGACCTCCAGCCGAGCTCGATGCCAGACGACGACCCCACGTTTGCGGAGTGGACAGGTGCCCATGGCGTGCGTCCGGGGGAGTACTACCTGGTGGTGGGGCGTTTTGTGCCCGAGAACAACTACGAAACCATGATCCGCGAGTTCATGCAGAGCAGCTCGGACAAGGACTTCGTGCTGGTAACAAACGCAAACGAAGCCTTTTTGGCACAGCTGGAGGAGAGGCTGCACTTTGCTGCGGACCCGCGCATAAAGTTTGTGGGCACGGTGTACGACCGCGAGCTCCTAAAGAAGATTCGCGAGCGCGCCTATGCCTACCTGCATGGTCACGAGGTGGGAGGAACGAACCCCAGCCTGCTGGAGGCGCTGGGAAGCACGGAGCTCAACCTGCTGTTGGATGTGAACTTCAACCGCGAGGTGGCCCGCGACGCGGCGCTGTACTGGAGCAAGGAGCAGGGGAGTCTTGCAGGGCTTCTACACGAGGTGGACTCCATGGACGCAGATGCTCGCTCGCAGCTGGGAAAGGCCGCCAAGCAGCGCATAGCAAGTGCCTACAGCTGGGAGTTTATTGGCAACGAGTACCTGCGCGTTTGGGGGTAGCCGCCATGCGTGTGCTTCATTACTCGTTGGGCTTTCCGCCGTATCGTTCGGGCGGACTCACCAAGTTCTGCATGGACCTTATGCGACAACAGCTTGCGGACGGCCACGAGGTGGGGTTGCTCTGGCCTGGCAACATGACGCTGCCTGGTCGCAAACCCCGCGTGCGGAGGCGTGCCAGCGTGGAGGGCATTGCCAGCTTTGAGGTGCTGCACCCGCTGCCAGTACCCTACGACGAGGGCATCTTGGATTTGGACGCCTTCATGGATCCGGGTAGCTTGGACACGTACGGTGCGTTCCTGGACGCGTACGCGCCCGACGTAATCCACATCCACACGCTCATGGGCCTGCACGAGGCGCTGCTGGATGCGGCAAAGCAAAGGGGCGTGCGGCTGGTGTTTACCGCACACGACTTCTTTCCCATCTGCCCCAAGGTAACGCTGTATCGCCACGGCGGACCGTGCAAGCACGCAGAGACTTGCGAGGAGTGCGCGGCGTGCAACGCCACGGCGCTCAGCCTGGGCAAGATCCGAGCCCTCCAGTCGCCGCTGTATCGTGCGGCTAAGGACTCCGCGCCCGTACGCTGGCTGCGCAAACGCCATCGCGACGCCTACTTGGGGGGTGCGATCGAACCGTCCAAAGACTCCGTGCTCATTGGGGATACTCCCCTTCGGGTACATCGCGAGCAGGACATTCCATTACGGAAAGCGCAATCCGCGATGTACCCGAAGGGGAGTACCCCCAAGGGGCACGGCACCCCCGAGGCTACCACCTACCTCCGCCTGCGCACCCACTACGGCGCCATGCTCTCCCGCATGGACGCCATCCACTACAACAGCACTGTCACCCGGGCCGTCTATCAGCGCTTCTTCGACCTGCCAAACGCCACGGTGCTGCCCATAAGCCATGCGAGCATAGCCGACCACAAGCAGCGGCGCACGTACGGCGAAGGCCCCCTGCGCATACGCTACCTCGGCCCGCAAAGCGAGGCCAAGGGATACTACCTGCTTGTGGAGGCGCTCGACCTGCTGTGGGAGAAGCGCAAGGACTTCCGCCTGGACGTTCACTTTACGCCGGCGGAGCAGCCCCCGTACCTATATGCGCACCCGCGCTACGACTACGCGGAGCTGTCGGGCATTCTGGAGAACACCGACGTGGTGGTGGTTCCCAGCGTATGGCAGGAGACCTTTGGCTTTACGGCGCTGGAGGCACTGAGCTACGGAGTTCCCGTGGTGCTAAGCGGCACCGTGGGAGCGCGCGACATCCTTGCGCCAGGAGCGGGAGTCGTGGTGGAGCACCCGGACGAACGTGCGCTGGCAGACGCAATCGACGGCCTAACACCCGAGCGCCTTGCCGACATGAACAAGGCCATACTCGAGCGTCAGAAAATACCCACGATGAAAGACGTTGTACGCAACATAATGGAGCAGACTTACGAGGACGGATGCATATGAGCCGCTGGATTGTGGAAGAGCTTCGCGAGTACGACCAGAACGAGCGGCATCACGCCGCGTCCAAGGCACGCACGGACGTGCGCGACATTCTGGTTGGGGCGGGCTACAGGCAAATACCCTTTACGTTTGCACAGGACCGCAACGTGGGTACCCTGCGCAAGCTCTGGCTGCATGTAAAGCTTCGCGACGAGTGGGGACGCGCGCTCGGCGAGCCGCGGTGGGGAGACGTGGTGGTGTTCCAGTACCCCATGCACTACCAGACGCTGCTCTTCGGCAAGGTGCTGGCGGACCTGCGCAAGCGCGGAATCCTAACGGTGCTGGTAATCCACGACGTACAGAGCATCCGCAACGCCGTGGTATCCGCCAATACGAAGGGTGCGCTGCGCGCCCGCGTGGAGGAAGCGCATTCGCTCAAGCAGGCGGGTCGCATTGTGGTACACAACCAGCGCATGGCAGAGCTGCTACAGCGCGACTTTGATGTGCCAGCAGCAAGAATCGTGTGCCTGGGCCTCTTCGACTACGTTTGCGACAAGAACTTGGAGCACCTCGCGACCACGGACGCACATGGCCCCGTTGTCATCGCCGGAAACCTGACCCCGCAGAAGGCGGGCTACGTGTACAAGCTCCCAAGCGACGTGCGCTTTAGGCTGTACGGGCCAGGATACGAGGGCAAAACGTCGATAAACGTGGACTACGCAGGCTCCTTCCCGCCCGAGCTTTTGCCATCCAAGCTGGCAGGCAGCTTTGGCCTGGTGTGGGACGGCCCGGAGGCAAGCTCGTGCACCGGTACGTACGGAGAATACCTGCGGGTAAACAACCCGCACAAGGCATCGCTCTACCTTGCGTCCGGCCTTCCGGTCGTAACGTGGTCCAAGGCCGCGGTGGGGGAGTTCGTGCAGGAACACGGCGTGGGCATTGTGGTGGACAGCCTGAACGACCTCCACGACGCGCTGGCCTCCGTAACCCCTGACGCCTACGAGCAAATGTGCTCCCGTGCCCGCCAACTCTCCCGCGACCTCAACGCCGGCCACTACCTCCTCCATGCCATGGAAACCGTGTGAACATAAGTACAAAGAGACTATAAAGCTGGACCTTGGAAAAGGTCCTCATGCGTACCCATCCTTACTAATCGAATGCTCGGATTTGTGTGATGTGGCTTATAGATAACTAGCACATCATACCGTCCTTCGGCGAGATGAAATTCCATATACCCAGTATAGTTGCCGCCAGGTTGCACGAGAAGGTGGGGATCGTACTGTGCGGAAACCTTTCCTGTCGTTTCAAGCTCGCGCAGCACGCCAAATAACTCGTCTTTGATCCGTGGGTGCGAAGCGGTTATGCGTTTATAATCGCGCTTAAATATTGGTTCAATTATTATTTTATAAGTCATATTTCGATCCTATGACTCAAGATAGTCCAAGACGGCTTCTGCTGTATCGAACCGGGGCGAGTCATCGGCAACGATGCCTAGCTCCTTTGCTTGAGCGAGGACAAGAGCTGTCCTGGTCTCTGCAGTAGGCTCGCTAGTCGGCACAATTAGATCAAACGGGACACGCTTCTGAGCCACTAACTGCTTGGCTGCCATAACAAAGTAAGCGTTGGCGGTAAGTCCTAGTGCATTGAGGTCATGCGTAAACTGTGCCCCAAGGTCATCTTCAAGACGAACAGTCATTGTCTTTGGCATTATAGCTCCTTAATAGAATAATATTGACAGCAAAATAATACCAAATAACTGTCAATTACGCAAAGTCAGCCTAGGGAGAGTGTATCCAGAAAACATGCAATAAGAATAGTAGGGCGGATGGTAAGACAGATGATCCTACGGGATACTCTCCTTCGGATATATCGCAATGCGTGCATTGGTTGGCTTCATCCTGGAGCTCCGCCATGGAACGTATCCAACTAGGCTTACCGAATAGCTGCGAGGGCGTGCTCCTTGGGGATACTCCCCATCGGGTACATCGCGAGTATCCCGTTTCATAATGCGAGGGTTAACCGCGATGTACCCGTAGGGGAATATCCCCAAGGAGCACGCCCCCTCAACTGACCAGGGCATGTTTCGGGGTGCCACCTCCGAGTGTATGCCCGAAGAGCGTACGCGCGGGGGTGTCACCCCGCAATGTACCCCACCATGCTAAAATCAGCCCAACCAAAACCGCCACATCGCAGAACCCGGAGTGCACCATGAACAACATAGACGTCGTGCTAACGTGGGTGGACCAGAACGACCCCGCCTGGCAGGCCGAAAAGCGCAAGTACGAGCCGCGACAGGAGCAGGCAGCCGCGGACTGGTCCGTTACGGGCGACGAGCGCTACCGGGACTGGGACGGCGCGCGCTACGTGCTGCGGAGCATAGACGAGTTCATGCCCTGGGTGCATCGCGTGCACTTTGTTACCTGGGGCCACCTGCCAGAGTGGTTGGACACCAGCGCACCCAAGCTCAACGTGGTCCGCCACGAGGACATGATGGACGCCAAGTACCTACCCACGTTCAACTCCAGCGCCATCATGCTCAACCTGTGCCACATAGACGGTCTGGCGGAACAGTACGTAAACTTCAACGACGACACATTCGCCATCAAGCCCACCGTGCCCGAGGACTTCTTCCTTAACGGAAAGCCGCGGGATATGGCCTGTATAAGCCCCCAGCCTATCCTGCGCGACGTAATACGCAACGTGGAGCTCAATAATCTGGAGATAATCAACGACCACTTCTCCATCGACGACATCCGCCGCAACAAAAAGAAGTGGTTGGATTTTCGTAATTACGGCCCCTATGCCCTGCGCACCATGCTGTTCATGCGCTACAGCACCATAATAGGCATATTCGAGCCGCACATTCCCAATTCCCACCTGCGCTCCGTTGCCCTCGAGTTATGGGAGAAGGAGTTCGAGGCGCACGACGTAACGTGCAAGAACCGCTTTAGGTCCAAGCTCGACATAAGCGAGTGGGTGCAGCGACAATGGCAGCTGGTAAGCGGCAACTTTGAACCGCGCAGCCACAAGTTTGGCCAGCTGGTAAGTGCTTCGAATCTGGATGCCGTTCGCGACATCCTGTGGAAGTCCAAGTGCAAGCTGGTGTGCATAAACGACGACAACAGTGTTACCGCAGAGAACTTCCCCCGCATAAAGCAGCAGGTAAATGCCGAACTCGTCCGTCTGCTCCCACGCAAGTCCTCGTTTGAGCTGTAGCCGGCAAGTAGGGGATCAACCATATTGGCATAGGGTGCACTTAGGGGATACTCCCTCTGGGGTACGTCGCGGATGGCCCTTTCATTACGAAATGGGCAACTCGCGACGTACCCCAGAGGGAGTATCCCCTAAGTGCACCCCACCCTTACCAAGGGAAGGACATCAATCCCACGCTACCACCCACGCACGTACACGCAGCCAAGCTGCTGTACGTCGTAGTTGCGGCACAACGACGATACGGCCCACGCGTCGGAACCCTTTACGTTGCTGTCCACCACGTAGACGGCGTTCTTAACGTTAAGCAGCAGCTCCTCGCCAGAATCCTGGGTAACGGTAAGCACCTGCGTCTCCACGCCCTTGGAGGCAATCGCGGTCGCGACATCGTTTGCAAGGCCAGCCTCGTTGCCCATGCTTACAACGTGAATGCTGTCCACGCCTGCATGCGCACACACCGAGCCAACCGTAACAGCAGTCTTGTCTATCTGCGTTGCAACGTCACCCAGCTTGCCAAAGCGCATCTTGTTAACCATCCGACTGTGGAACAGCGCGTCGAAGCCGCGGTAACGACGTGGGTAGAACACGCTGCCAAGCAGGCGGCTAGCAGTGTAGTCCTGGAGCATCTGGGCGGAGCCAACACGGCCGCGAACAATTACTACCACCACGTACGCAATAGCATAAACCGCGCTGCCGACCACAAAGCCAACTGCGGCGAGCTTAATGCTAAAGGAAGGTTTCTTGGGCAGCGTAGCCGTGTTCGGAGTAGTGGCTGTTGCTGCTTCGACCTCATCTGCACTCGGTTCCTCAGCACTGCCAGTATTGTTTGCGGAGGAATTTAGAATCTGCATTGCATTTGTGTAAGCAGCCTTCTGGCTCGCATTCAGCGCGGTCTCGTTGGTCTTAATTGCGGTCCTGGTACTGTTAATGCTTGCAACCAGAGATGCCTTGCGGCTTACGATGTCATTGTTGTAGGTACGTATCTCGTTGCGATCCAAGGGGTCTACCGTATGAGCTCCCATGGTCGCACTGAGCTCGTCGTGAATGCCCCGTACAAATTCATCCACCTTATTGGCTATCGTGTTCGCGTCAATATCGTTGGGTAAAACTATGCTTACTGTTAGGACGATTCCTTTGGCAGAGCTGTCGGGTACTGTACTGTATAACGCGCTGATAAGCTCGTAAATGTAACTCAACCCTGCTTCTGGGTCGATTATATTGCCAAGTTCCTGCACGGAGGAATTCCTTCTAAGTAGGGCAATATAGGCATCGGCGAGGGGGGTAACCTCAACACCATCGCCGGCGTTTAAGCGATAGCGAACATAGAGCGTGCGCTGGTTGGCTGGGTCCATACTCAGAAGAATCGAGTTGTTGAGATACCCGGATTGCGTTTTCACGAGCTCCTGTTGTTGTACTAAAAGCTCTACGGCTCCGCGGTCCTCGGCAGAAAGTGTTTCAAGCACCTTCTCGATGCCTTCGCCCTCGGGGAGCTCTGCCTGCTGTGCTGTAGCCTCTGCCTCCTTTACTGCAGCCTGGTAGCTTCTATTGTCGCGAAAAAGCTTAACGGCAGGAACCAAAGCGGCTGCAACGAAGGCAACAATGAGGACGGCCTTCCACTGATCCAATAATCCCCACAATAATTCACGTAGGTCGACCTCGGTCTCGGGTTCTTCATATACGTAAGAGCGACTATCCATAGTTGCTGCCTTTCAATGTAGCCAAAGAAGCTATTTCGTAGATTGCTAAACATATTACTACATATAGTTTGCGGTGCAGGTTTGGTTATGAAAGTGCATGGGACGAACGCCAGCAGCTCTTCTTTCTTAGCAAGTCTGCTTTATACTTATGTTTCTTCGACGAAAGCGAATGTCATGGATAAATACATAACGGTGCGTAATATTTGGAAGGCTATTATTGTTGTTGCTTTAGTGTTAGCTGCCGTGCTCTGGTCTACTGCCATATTTGCCACAGGCTGGGTTGCAAATGCTAGCAATAAGGTGCTGCTGTCACTACAGGGTGCGGAAGCATTTACGCTTGCGGTGTGTGCATTCTGCCTATACCAGCTCTTACAGAGACGAAAGCATCGTACGTTGTTGTCAGCTGTCCTTGGCAGCGCCTGTGTGATGCTGGGCATTGCCTTGCGGTTTCTTTTGGTGCATCAGTTTTCGCTGCAAATGGTGCTCTTTGACTTAGGAGGCGTAGCGTTTGGCCTGACTGTTGCCATTCTGCAGCCCGGTGTTAACACGTTTCTTAAGACGCGCATTTATGAGGGGCTTAATGCGGATTCCGTCAAACGAGAAAAACTGGAAGGCTTGCTAGACGTACTGGCTTTGGTCGCGACGTTTGCCTACGTAGGTTACTGCTTTCTTGGGAGTACGACGTTTCCCCTCATCTTAACCAATACGCTGCGTTACTTTGTAGCGGCGCTTATAATCTGTGGAGGACTGCGCTTCTCATACTACTTCATGCGTGAGATATGGTCTCTGGATGACGAGGCGGCACAGCTAAGACTAATAGGTAAAACAGCGCTTGCATTCTGCATTGCAATACCTTTTGTTCTTTCTGGAGTTGTTAGCGAGCGTGACCAACTTATTATTCTTCCTCTGCTTATGCTGTGTCTATGGCGTATGCAGCCAGAGAGGGTAGTGCGAAGTTTCGCGCTTGTTGTGGGTGTACTGCTGGCAGCAACAGTGCTGTGCTGCTTGGCGGGATGCATTCAAAACATAAGTACCCTTAGGGGAAAGTCCTCGTATGGCATTATCAATACTACTGATTTTGCTGCATACTTCGTATTCCTTTTACTATGCGTATGGTGTTCACAACGTGTACGCGCCTGGTACACAACAATGTTTTTGGTTGCGCTCGGCATAACTGTTGCAGCTGTTACCTATTATCTTGCGGGAAGTCGAACGACCGTTATTTGCTGTGCGCTCATCGTGTTTGCCTGTGTATGGGAATGGCTGACATCTAAGTCTGGGGGGGAAAACAGGCTTGTTAGATTCTTTGCGAACGCAACGGATGCCTTATGTATCGCTGCATTTCCCTTGACTGTAATTGTGCTCTGCTTTATTACCTATGCGTATGGCAAAGGCATTCCATGGGCTCTGCAGCTTGATGATTTACTGTCTGGTAGGCTAATGCCTATGTGGGAGGTTTTCAACAAGCAGGGCATCCATTTTCTTGGCAAGATATTCAAAATGCATGGGCAGGGTAGCTCAGTATTGGGCCCAGGAGCTGCCTACGATTTCCTAGACAGTAGCTATGCATACTTGCTTATTCGTAATGGCATCTTCGTTTTTGCTGCCGTTGCATGTCTTTGGGTGTGGATGAGCTGGCGTGCGATGCGTGGTGGAAGACGGAGGTTCGTACTTGCGTTAGCCATCGTTGCGTTCTACGGTTTCTCCGAATGCCAGATGATAAACGTAAACTACAGCATATTCCTAGCTATGCCATTCTGTTCGTTTGCGGCACCTCTCGAATATGAGGAGGCGAGCAAAGCTGTTGCAAAAAGATGGTTTACATCCCTGTCTGTGGGAGTGATACTTACGACGATAGTTTATCTGGTGGCACCTAGGGCGCTTTCTTGGCTTCGCACGGCATTCTTCCTTTTGGGGTGGACTAACAGCTATAGATCATTGTGGGCGCTATTGTTTGTTGTTGTAGCTGTCGTATGCTTTCTGCTCATATGGAAAGCTTTGCCTCGTGCAATGCAGAAGAGTATATATATGCCAAAGATAGTGTTAGTTGCCACGACGATAGTCTCGGTGGTTGTGACGTTGTGGGTGAATCTGGTCATTCAAAGGGGTGCAGAAATATATAGTACCGACTTGGATGCGGAACAAGAGATGTTAATGCTCATACAGTCTTCTGCCACTCAGCCTGTTTATGCAATGGAGAGGTCGGAGCTTTATCAGCGGCGTTTTGGCGGAATCAAAGATTGTGTTATGACTCCAGATGACCTCACTCGTATACGCAAGGGAACTATTCTCGTGGATAAAAACCGTGATTCGATTTGGCTGGTCGAAACTGGTGCACGATACGTGCAGTATTCTGGAACAAGTGGTTTGTATACCTATGATACGGCTGTGATTAAAGCGCTCGATGCAGCGGGTAAAATAGTCTCCCGTTTTAACAGCTCGGAGCACCTGGGTGATTTGGATGATTTAGCGCGACTAAATAAGCTAACACGAGACGAACATGGCGGTCTGGAGCTTAATGGTCCTAGCCATTCGGTAAACGAGAACAGGGTTATGGATCAGGCGGCAGGATCATATGAAACCGAGCTCGTTTTACATGCAGATTCAAGTAGGCTAAAAGAGCTTGGTAAAGGGCTGGCTTGTGTTTTTCGTGCAATGTCAAACAGGGATGAAAGCCTTGTGTGTGAGCGCCAAATAACGGCGGATGAGTTTGATACGCTGGGTCGTCTTTCAATTACTATTCCATACATATGTAAAGCTCCAACACCACGCTTGCAATATACAGTTATAGCCGCAGATAATGTAACCGTATGCGTAGACAAAATTTCATGGAAGCGCATCGCGTAAGATTGTTTATTTGCTTGCGTGCTATTATGTAGGGTCGGAAGGGAGGTAGTATCGGATGACAGAAATGCATAGCACAAAATTTGAGCGCTGGAAAGCAATTGCAGTGTTCGTCGCTCTCTATGACTTTGTGGCCATATGCGCTGCATACTTCCTAGCCCTTATGTTCCGTTTCGACGGTGGCTTTTCGGTCATTCCACAGCGTTACTTGGATCCCTACCTTCATTTTATATTCCCGTGTGCCGCAGGGAGCATCGTACTATTCTTTCTGTTTCGCATGTACAGCACGGTATGGGCATATGCGAGCGTAAACGACCTTGTAAGGACGTTTGCGGGATCCGTTACTTCCTCAATTGTGCATACGGTGCTCATAACTGTGCTCTTTACGCGCATGCCCCTCTCGTACTACATTGTGGGAGCTGGCATACAGTTTACGTTGCTGGTTGCTATCCGCTTTGCGTCTCGTTTTGTTCGTACGGTCACGTCTCGCCGTGAGCCTTCTCGCGAGCTAGTTTCAAACGTAATGCTCATTGGCGCTGGAGATGCGGGCCGTCTTATCCTTCGTGACGTAATGGGATCGGACAAGCTTAACGATAAGGTCGTATGCATAATAGACGACGACGAAAACACGTGGGGCCGCTACATAGATGGCATCCCCATTGTGGGTGGAAGAGACGACATCTTGGCCTCGGTCTCCAAATACAAGGTGCAAAAGATTTACTTTGCCATCCCCAGCGCAAGTGTGCAGCAACGTCGAGACATCCTAAACATTTGCAGCGAGACTGACTGCGAGCTCATGCAGCTACCAGGAATGTATCAGCTAGTTTCTGGTCAGATTACCGTAAGCAGTATGAAGAAGGTTTCGGTTGAAGACCTGCTTGGACGCGAGCCCATTCGTGCGAACATGGAGGAAGTATACGACTTCATAAACGGCAAGGTTGTGCTGGTTACCGGTGGTGGTGGCAGTATAGGCTCCGAGCTTTGTCGGCAGATTGCCTCACACAATCCCAAGCGACTGATTATTTTTGATGTGTACGAGAACAATGCATACAGTATCCAACTAGAACTCAAGGATGCATACCCAGACCTCGCATTGGAGACTCTCATTGGCTCTGTGCGCGATAGCCGTCGCATGTTCGATGTGTTCGAGACGTATAGACCACAGGTGGTCTACCATGCGGCAGCGCACAAGCACGTGCCGCTGATGGAGGACAGTCCCTGCGAGGCCATAAAGAACAATGCAATAGGTACATATAAAACCGCCTTTGCAGCAATGGCCTTCGGCTGTGAGCGCTTTGTGCTCATTAGTACGGACAAGGCAGTAAACCCCACTAACATTATGGGCGCATCCAAGCGTCTGTGCGAGATGGTAGTGCAGTCCTTCGATATGAAAATCAAAGCTGACAAGGTTCGTGAGATTCCACAGATCTTTACCCACGAAGACGGTGCATCAGAAACCGCTGTTACCATTCCACGTAACCCACGTACCGAGTTCGTTGCGGTGCGCTTTGGCAATGTACTTGGTTCTAACGGCTCCGTAATCCCCATTTTCAAGCGCCAAATCGAGCAAGGCGGACCTGTAACCGTTACGCATCCGGATATAATTCGCTATTTTATGACCATTCAGGAGGCAGTAAGCCTGGTTATGCTTGCGGGCACTTACGCCCATGGGGGAGAGATATTCGTTCTGGATATGGGCAGTCCCGTTAAGATAGACACACTTGCCCGCAACATGATTAAGCTCTCTGGCTATACGCCGGATGTGGACATAGAGGTCCAATACACAGGCTTGCGTCCTGGCGAAAAGCTTTACGAGGAAAAGCTGATGGCGGAGGAAGGCCTAAGTACTACTGACAACGAGCTCATCCACATTGGCCAGCCACTAAAGTTCGACGAAGACCGTTTCTTGCATGACCTTGGCGCTCTAATGGAAGCCGCTTACGCAAATGATCACGACATTCGCACGCTCGTTGCGCAGATGGTCAACACATACCACCCAGAGAACACAGGCAACAAAGACGCTAAGTATCAAGCATTGGCAAGCGAGTCAAAGTAGATGACGGATAGAGGACAGTCCCTTTGTTGTGGTTGGAAACCACAACAAAGGGACTGTCCTCTATCCGTCATCCGCCGTTTTCTTACCACTCCACGCTAACACCTCCGCTCAATCCTTTCCCACGCTATAATGAACCAGAACAATTCAACCCTCACCGGAGTACAACGCATGAGCATTCTCGACGACCCACGCTTCGCTGGCATAAAACCATTCGAGTCCAAAGTCTGGCTCAGTTCACCAACCATGCACGGCGACGAGCAAAAGTGGGTAGACGAAGCCATAGCTACAAACTGGGTTAGTACTGTAGGGGCAAACATTAACGAGATCGAGCGTCAAGTTGCCGAGTACATTGGCATAAACCATGCAGTTGCTCTTAGTTCCGGCACTGCGGCTCTTCACTTAGCCATCAAGCTTGCCGGCGAGCGACTGTACGGTCAACCAAAAGTTGGCCACGGTACACTAGAAGGCAGGAAGGTCTTCTGCTCTGACATGACCTTCGACGCCACGGTTAACCCCGTTGCATACGAGGGCGGCGAAGCCGTGTTCATAGATACCGAGCGTGATACTTGGAACATGGACCCGGTGGCGCTAGAGCGTGCGTTCGAACTCTATCCAGAGGTTAAGCTTATTGTGGTTGCACACCTGTACGGTACACCAGGTAAGGTTGATGAGCTGCGTGCGGTTGCAGATGCGCATGGTGCGTTAATCGTTGAGGATGCCGCGGAGAGCCTAGGTGCAACCTATAAGGGAGCTCAGACAGGAACGTTTGGCGACATATCCATAATCTCCTTTAACGGCAACAAGATAATCACGGGCTCTGCTGGCGGCATGCTGCTTACCAACGATGGAGAAGAGGCTAACAAGTGTCGCAAGTGGTCTACGCAGAGCCGTGAGGACGCACCATGGTACCAACATGAAGAGCTGGGCTACAACTACCGTATGAGCAACATCGTTGCAGGTGTGGTTCGCGGGCAATTGCCATATCTGGACGAGCACATTGCCCAAAAAAAGGTCATCTACGAGCGTTATAAGGACGGATTGGCAGATCTGCCTGTGACCATGAATCCGCTGGGGGAGGATTGCGAGCCCAACTACTGGTTGAGCTGCTTGCTCATCGACGAGGATGCAATGGCGTCCCAGGTGCGTGGCGAGCAGGACGTGCTTTACACAACCGAGCCGGGCAAGAGCACTCCAACGGAGATTCTGAACGCGATTTCTGCTATCAACGCGGAAGGCCGTCCAATTTGGAAGCCAATGCATATACAGCCAATCTACCGCATGAACCCGTTTGTAACTCGTACGGGCAACGGACGTGCCCGTTCCAATGCTTACATCGCGGAGTCTGGCTTCGAGGACGTGGGGGCAAACATCTTCCATCGAGGTCTCTGCATGCCCAGCGACAACAAGATGACTTCTGAGCAACAGGATGTAATAATCAGCATTATTCATCGTTGTTTTGAGTAAGAGAGGTGCTATCAAATGAGCGATCATAAGCCTTTTGGTCCCTATGAGCGTTGGGTTAAACGACCGCTGGATTGTGTCCTCGCATCGGCGGCCCTCGTTGTTCTGAGTCCCGTTATGCTTACCACAGCAGTTTTGGTGCGAATAAAACTCGGCTCCCCCATCTTCTTTACGCAGGAACGCCCTGGTAAGGATGAGAAGATTTTTAGACTATACAAGTTCCGCACCATGACTGACGGGCGTGACGAAGAGGGCAATCTTTTATCGGACACTGACCGTCTTACTCCCTTTGGTGCTGCTTTAAGATCTACCTCGATTGACGAGCTTCCAGAGCTTATTAACATCGCCAAGGGCGATATGTCAATTGTTGGTCCTCGACCATTACTGATTCAGTACTTACCATACTACACAGAGGAAGAGGCTCGTCGTCATGACGTGCGACCGGGTCTAACTGGACTGGCTCAAATAAATGGCAGAAATAATGCTTCTTGGGAAAATCGCTTCAAGTACGACCTTAAGTACGTCAACCATATAACTCTTAGGAATGATGTTAGGATAATAGCGCTTACTATTGCGAAGTTAATAAAAAAGTCTGATGTAATTACTGCTGGCGAAAACGAGATTCCTGATTTCGATATTGAAAGAGGTGCTGTTGATTGTGTGCAAGGCTATACGAGTTGACTAGAGAGGACTTCGTTTCAGATTGCTATAAAACCCAACTAGCGGACCTAATGCAAGAATCTGAAATGAGCAATTATCCAGATATGATAATTGAACCCAGTTTTGGAGCAGAGGAGTACGAGAAGCTTAAGCAATATATGCTTTCTGACAAAGCTAGAGTCGCTGTCATTATAGATGCGCAGACAATCTGCTCTTATGTCTGGTACTTTATTCTGGGGAATAGAGTCCATATAAACGAAATCGCGACATTTAAGAGATACCAAAATAGGGGTTTTGGAAAAAAGCTTATTGAGTACGTGACCGCTGTTTCCAAGAATAACTGTTTTAGTGCCGTGCAACTACATGTGCTCGAATCTAATAAAGCCGCTTTGAACCTGTATTCAAAGCTAGGTTTTGTTACTGAAAAACGACTAATGCGAAAGGACGTGTAGCAGTTGACTGACAAGACTAGCATACTACCTGATATCTACTATACGCAAGAATACGGCAAGCTCTGTGAAATCATAGAAGATGGAGTTGCGGAGCAGTTTGAGTTTGAGTCGGAAGACGGCCTCATTTTGCATCAATTCATAAAAAGAAAAATAGATACTGGAGTTCATGATACATCATATTTCGATGTTACTACTCCATATGGTTATGGTGGCCCTGTAATTCTGCGACTCAACGGCAATAAGGAAAGGCTTATTCATTCCTTTGCGGAAGCGTTTGGTCAATATTGCATGGAAAACAATATTGTAAGTGAGTTCATTCGCTTTCATCCTATGATCAATAATGCTTTGGACTTTAAAGAGGTCTATGACGTACAGTATATGCGGCACACCGTAGCTACAAATCTACGTGATTTCGATGATCCGATTCAATTTGAGTTTGGAAAAAAATGTCGTAGGGACATACGCCGTTCTATACGTCAAGGAATGTCTTATGAGATTATCGAAAGACCCGATAACTTGGACGTGTTTATTAAAATATATTACGAAACAATGGATAGGAATAACGCCGAAAGATTCTACTACTTTGACAAAGCGTACTTTAAGCAGTGTATAGATTATTTTCAAGACAACATTGTTCTGGTAAACGCAACGTTTGAAGGGAAAGTTATTTGTTCCGAGCTGTACTTCATTTGGGATCACTTTATTCACAGCCACCTTTCCGGAACGAGGACCGAATACCTTAGGATGTCGCCTGACTATGTGGTTATGTATGCAATTGCGAATTGGGGTAAAGAGAATGACTACCATTTCATACATACGGGAGGCGGCACCTCAAACGCAGAGGATGATTCGCTATATCTCTTTAAAAAGAAGTTCGCGAAGAATACTGACTTTGATTTCTACATCGGAAAGAAAATCTGGAATTCTAAAGTCTATTGTGAATTATGCGAACTCTTAGGTTGCAGCGATGACTTCTTTCCTGCATACAGGAAACGATAGCTCGTCACGGTCGCTGTGTGCACTATGGTATTGTTTAGCATAATTTTGAGGCTGCTATGGATATTGTGATTATTGCGGAGTTTTGTGAAACGTTTTCCGATGAGGATAATGGTCGATTTCTCTATCTTGCCAACATGCTTTCAAACGAGCATGATGTGGAGCTTGTGACCAGTAGCTTTTACCATACAACTAAGTCACAACGTACAGCTCCTGAGAGGTCTTGGCCGTTCGATATTACATTCATTAGCGAGCCTGGTTACCCAAAAAATATATGTCTCAAGCGTTTTTATAGCCATGCTATGTGGGGTAGGAATGTTGAAAAATACCTTAGGCAAAGGAAACGGCCTGATGTCATCTACTGTGCTATACCGTCCCTAACCGGTCCAAATCTCATAGCGAAGTATTGCGAGAAGAACAACATTCGATTTGTGATTGATGTACAGGATTTGTGGCCTGAAGCATTCAAGATGGTGTTTAACGTACCCGTAGTGAGTGGTATTGTATTTGCGCCGTTTAGCGTTCTAGCAAATGGAATATACAAGCGCGCTGACGCGATTTGTGGTGTTTCGGATACATACTGTAGCCGTGCGCTTAGAGTGAACAAGAAATGCGCGAAGTCAGCAACTGTTTTTCTCGGTACCGATTTGACGACGTTTGATGCCTATGCAAGGGCTAAACCAATAAGAACAAAACCGAACGACGAGGTTTGGCTCGCATATTGTGGGACATTGGGGTCATCGTATGACCTTACCTGTGTAATAGATGCACTTAATCTGCTTGATGATGAGAGAGTGAAGTTTATTGTAATGGGCGATGGCCCAAAGATGGACGAGTTCCGAGGATACAGTGAGCAAAAGCATACGAAAACTTGGTTTGTCGGGCGCTTGCAATATGACCAAATGTGTAGTCTGCTTTCCTCATGCGATATAACGGTAAACCCCATTGTTCATGGTGCGGCTGGTAGCATCATTAACAAGCATGCAGACTACGCTGCATCTGGTCTGCCTGTTATTAATACGCAGGAGAGCGAAGAGTATCGCAAGCTTGTTGATGAGTACAATATGGGGTTTAACTGCGAAAACGGTAGCTCTTCTGATGTGGCAGTGAAGCTACGCATGCTAATTGACAACGTAAAGCTATGTCGAAAGATGGGAGCCAATGCACGCCGCTGTGCCGAGGAGCGATTCGACCGGGTTACGAGTTACAATCGCCTGGTGGAGGAAATTGTGTTAAAGGAAGCAAGGTTATGAAGTCATACAAAAAACTGCTTAACTCGCTTTCAAAGGATGATTCTCTTCGTAAGCTCACGGACGCGGAAATTGCTCGACTTCGCTGTGTTTTTCTGGAAGCATTTTGTGACTTAAGTGCGTGCTGCGAAAAGCACGGAATAACTGTGATGCTTATCGGCGGGAGTGTTTTGGGTGCAGTTCGTCATAAGGGATTCATCCCTTGGGATGATGATTTGGACGTTGCGATAACACGCAGCGACTTCGAGAAGCTTAAGTCTGTATTTGATGGAGAGCTTGGTGCAAAATACATCCTCTCGTCACCGAATTACAGGAATAACGCAAGCAATCGGTTTCCGAAAATGCTTGTAAAAGACACCCTTTTCGTTGAAGCTGGCTGCAGTCCGGAAGACGAGTGGTCTAAGATTAAGATTGATATATTTATAATTGAAAACGTTCCTGATGGTAAATTACGTAAAATACTAAAAGGCCTCTGGTGTACACTGCTTATGGGTATGGGTAGCTATGAGGAGACGTACGAAAACCAAAATGTCTTCTTTGAACATTACATGTGTAAAACAGATGAGGGAAGGAAAGAGTACAAACGGCGTCTTCGTTTGGGAAAACTCTTTTCGTTTTTCAGCTTCCAGCGTTGGATGAATATAATAGACGCTTCTTGTCAGTACAAAAAAGAAACATCACTTATGGGTATTCCAACTGGCCGTGGCCACTATTTTGGCGAAATTCGACCTAGGGATACATTCGTTCCTGCTTCTGTAGGGGAGTTTGAGGGAATGCGGGTAAAGCTACCGCATAATCCCCATGATTACCTATGTAATCTCTATGGGCATGATTATATGACCCTGCCGCCTATGGAGAATAGGGAGCGGCACTTTATTGTGGATATACGTTTTAAGGAGGAGGGGGAAGACTAATGGCTGTTGTTGGTCTGTTGATTGCGGGGGGGTCGGGAAACCGCATGCATCAGGATATTCCCAAGCAGTTCATCACGGTAAACGAGCGACCCGTAATTGTGTATACACTCGAAGCGTTTGAGGAACATCCAGAGATAGATGCGATTGCCGTGGTGTGCATTGAGGGTTGGGAACAGGTTCTCTGGGCATATGCAAAACAATTCAACATTAGTAAGCTCAAGTATGTGGTTCCAGGTGGACTGAATGGACAAGACTCTATTCGCAACGGTGTTTATGAGCTTGAAAAACATTTTGCCACGGAAGACCTCGTGCTCATTCACGACGCAATTCGTCCCATGGTCTCGGCAGAGATTATCTCCGATAATATTCGTGTTGCGCGTAAGTACGGCAACGCAATAACTGTTATCCCCTGCGCTGAAGCCATGATGCAGACGGAGGATGGAGTTATTTCTACGGGCAGTTATCCAAGGGACAACCTTAAGAGAACGCAAACGCCTCAGGCATTTAGAATTGGCGATATCTGCGACTTGCATAGAAGGGCGCTTAAGGCAGGAATCACCAATTCCGTTGCATCGTGCACGCTGAAGATTGAAATGGGCGAACAGGTCTTCTTTTCTCGTGGCTCGGAAAAAAACGTAAAACTCACTACCGTGGAGGACATTGACATTTTTAAGGCACTACTAGTCGCAAAGAGATCAGACTGGCTTAAGGACTAGTGTATGACTATCTATGGAAGCGAAATCTGGCTTTCGGATCTCGATGAGATATTAACGACGTTACCGGAACTTGATGGGTTGGCAGGCAAGAATTTATTGGTAACTGGTTGTAGTGGCCTTATCTGTTCGGCCGTTATAGACTTGTTAATCCGCTGGAATGGGAGCCATGATAAAAAGATCGTGATTCATGCTGCAAGCAGAACTGAGGAAGAGCTTATATCGCGTTTTTCAAAATTCTGCGATGAGGATTGGTTCGTATACACGCCTTATGATGCTGTTTCAAGTGCTAATGTGCTACCAAAATATTGCGATTATATAATACACGGGGCTAGCAATGCATCGCCGAGTATGATTACCAAAGCTCCCGTAGAGACAATGCTCGGAAACTTTACAGGAATCAATTGCCTTCTTGACTATTCCAGAAAGACTGGAGCCAGAATCCTGTTTATCTCAAGTTCAGAAGTGTACGGTATTAAAGATAATAACAAGCCGTATCAAACTGACGAGTACGGCTTTATAGACTTGTTAAACTCTCGGAATTCATATTCGGTTGGCAAACGTGCTGCAGAAACGCTATGTGTGTCATATGCGGACGAATATGGTGTGATACCAGTTATTGTGAGGCCAGGCCATATATATGGACCAACTGCCTCTCCATTTGACAATCGCGTATCCTCTGCGTGGGCATATGCCGTAGCAAGGGGCAGTGAGATTGTTATGAAGAGTGAGGGCGCACAGATACGGAGCTATTGCTATTGCTTAGATTGCGCGTCTGCAATACTAAAAGTACTTTTGCGAGGGAAAACATGCCATGCATATAATGTGTCGAACCCAGATTCTGTTATTACAATTAAACAGATGGCAGAGCTTTTGTCACAGTCGGCAGGCGTTATGTTGAGGACGGAGCTTCCCACGGAGACGGAGAGAAGGGGTTTCAATCCTATGTCAAACTCGTCTTTGGACAGTACGGAGCTTCTTGACCTTGGCTGGCGAGGACTTTTTGATGCAGAACGAGGTTTTAACCATACAGTTAAAATTATTAAACAGTGTTTGGATAGGTGACACCCATGCTTGATGAGCTTAAAAATAGCGTTTGTGCAGCCAATCTTGAATTGGTTAAACGAGGTGTTGTTATTTATACATGGGGTAATGTGAGCGGAATAGACCGTGACAAGGGACTAGTGGTAATAAAGCCCTCTGGTGTTAGCTACGATGGGATGTGTCCAGATGACATGGTTATTGTTGATCTTGAGAGCGGGAAGGTGGTAGAAGGAAATCGGAGACCATCTTCAGATACACAGACACATCTTCAGCTTTATCGATCTTTTCCAGCCATTGGCGGTATTACGCACACTCATTCAGTAAACGCAGTCGCATTCGCGCAGGCCGGAATAGATATACCAGCTCTTGGAACGACACATGCGGATTATTTTTATGGACCAATACCTTGTACACGCGAGCTAACACAGAATGAGGTTGAGAATGCATATGAGCTGAATACGGGCAAGGTTATCGTAGAGTGCTTGAAAGATCGTGATATCGACCCCATTGCGGTACCTGGAGTCGTGGTCAAGAATCATGGACCCTTTACGTGGGGTAAGAATGCTGCGGAGTCGGTTTATCATGCTGTTGTTATGGACGTGATTGCAGAGATGGGCATAAAGACAATGTTGATCAACCCGCAAGCAAGCATTGCAAAGTATGTACTCGATAAGCACTATACGCGAAAGCACGGACCGAACGCATACTATGGGCAAGGCTGATGTTGCAACGCCTGTAATAGCGCGAGCACTAACGATTTATAACTCAAAGGTTAAGCAATGATAACTAGAGACAGCTGCTACTTTTGTACCTCTACCTATCAGCTACTAAGCATAATCTCCCTTGCGGCAACACGAGGAGAGAGTGCTGATCTTTATATAGATCCCCAGTTTAAAGATGCTGTACACATTGCTGAACATGTTGAAGAGCTTAAGCTATTTGAGTGTATAAAGGTTATCGATGCCGATGAAATATACCGTTCGTTTTTTTCGCATCGTCGTGGGCTGCTGAATCACCTCGAAATTGCACGCAGCTATCTACTTATAGATAAAATTGCACAAATGATTCTTGAGCCGGGCATTAAATACAATAATATGTTTATCTCATCGAGGGCCTACATGCCCCGTATGGTTCAGCTGTTCTTGATTAAACATGGCATAAATACAAAAGTAAATTATTTTGAGGACGGTATTGGAAGCTATTTGGCAGACCATAGCTACGCCCCAAGAATGTCCGATGCCATCTTGCGTAAGATGTTGTTTGGCAAGAGTGCACTATTAACTAACCACGATAGATACCTCTTTTCTCCAGAGATATTTCGTTCGATTAACAAGTCTTCAAAATGCGGTCTGTTTAAGATAGATAATATTTTTAATGAGCCCGAATGGCTGAATGCTATGAACAAGGTATTTGGCTATGACGAGAGTGAACAGCTTAAGGAGAGAACGGTAATCATTGATGAGCCTTTGAAGGATATGCTTACGAATGAGCAGGTCTCAGAAGTGCTCGGAGCATACCGAACGGTACTTAAGTATTCCGGACAAAATGATACTGTGCTGAAGTTACATCCACGAACAAATGAAAGACACGAAATACCTTGTGCGGTTTTCCAAAGTCATGGGGTTCCTTTTGAGGTCGTATGTATGAATAATAATGTGAGTGATAGCGTATTAGTTACATTTGCGAGTACGGCCGTTGCAACGCCCAGAATCCTTCTTCATCAAGAGCCGTATATCATCTTGTTGTACAACATCCTGAGCACTCCTTATCAGGCAGCTAAGTCATTAGATGATTTTTTTTACAGCATATCGAAAGACCGTATCGATAAAAAGGTTTTTTTGCCAAACGATATGGAGGAGCTTGTATATGCGTTAAATATTATATATGGAGGAAGGTGCTAATGCTCAAGACGCTGTTTTGTTCAAAAAACGTATTGGTGGCATTGGGAGTTACCGCCTACTTTGTCGCAATGCTCGTTACCACACAGTTTGAAGGCGTAGCCGTATCACTGCTATGGTATAGCACAGTCCTATTTGGTGCAGTATGTGGATTGTTTTGTCGCCGTTTTCGACTAGCACCAAAAGAGATCTACTTCATAATTGTGATGGTTTCTACTGGGGTTTTAAATGCATTGTTGGTTGGTACGACAAGCGTCAGACAACAGGCTCTTCTGGTGCTATTGTTCTTACTATCACTTATGTTTACTTCAGAATATGTACATGAAGACGTATTCTTTCTTTCAGCGCTCCTAAACGTTGCTTTGGTAATACTGAAATTCATGATAGTTGGGTTTTCTGGCAATATTTATACTACCTCTTCTAGTAATTATGTCTCTGTATACCTGATGTATCCTACTGTGATTTACTATATACTTTGCGAAAAAAACGGAAAAGCAAGTCGTTCCTTCCTTGCGATTGTCGTTTGGGTGCTCAGTCTTCTTTCTAGGGGACGAGGCGGTATCATTGCTACGACAGTGCTTGTGGTTGGACTTTTGATTGTAAAGTACAAGAACACGGGCGGAGCATTCAAGCTTCTTATCATGATTATAGGTATTCTAGTCCTTACGGTTGCTGTGCTAAATATTGAACGTATTATTCGGGTACTCGATACATCGGTTGTTTCTGAGTATTTTAGGCAGAGGGGAATGCGGAGTTCGAGGACTTACGTGTGGTCTGAATATATCGAGCGAACAATATGTGACTTCAAAAATATAATAATCGGAACAGATGTTAAGAACGTACTTTTAGTTCAGGAACTGAACGGTAACCCTCACAATAGTTTCATCGCTGTTCATATGAACAATGGTCTTATAATGCTTGTGCTTGTGCTCGTGTTGTTTGTCAGGCAGATAACGCGCTCAATTCGGAACCGTTATTATATATATACCATCTGCGCACTATCGATGGTGATACGGTCCTTTACGGACAGCATCTTCTGGCCTACCTATGGCACTGCAGTTCTTTTTTTTCTTCTCTTTATTGACTTAAAAGAACATAACCACAACAGAGTAATCAAAGACAATAAAAGGATAGAATTTACAATGGGCGATTAGCAACTTAGTTCAGTTCAAAGTATAGTAATATTCAACTATCAAAAAGGATATACCTGAACAGAGGAGATTCATGCTAAGCAAAGTACTTGTAACAGGTGCTGACGGATTTATTGGCAGCCATCTAACAGAGGAGCTGGTAAAGCGCGGATACGAGGTTCGCGCCTTCGCATTATACAACTCGTTTAACACGTGGGGCTGGCTTGACACATTGTCGACAGACGTCATGGACCATGTGGACGTGTTTACTGGGGATATTCGTGATCCCAACGGTATACGCGAGGCCATGAGGGGTTGCGAGGCCGTACTTCACCTCGCTGCCCTCATTGCAATTCCCTTTAGCTATCACAGTCCTGATGCTTACGTAGATACGAATATAAAAGGCACACTCAACGTGTTGCAGGCGGCGCGTCAGCTTGAAACCGAGCGAGTGCTCGTTACTTCTACCTCAGAGGTTTATGGTACGGCACAGTACGTTCCGATTGACGAGAAACATCCATATCAGGGACAGTCACCCTATTCGGCAACAAAGATTGGCGCCGATCGCCTGGCAGAGAGCTTTTGGCGTTCATTTGAGCTTCCCGTAACCATCGTGCGTCCCTTCAATACTTATGGTCCACGACAATCTGCACGTGCGGTTATTCCAACGATCATTACGCAACTGCTGGCAGGTAAGGAAGAGATTCATCTAGGATCACTTTCTCCCACGCGTGATTTCAACTATGTAAAGGATACCGCTGCAGGTTTTATTGCCATGCTTGAGTCCAACAAGACCATAGGTCAGGAAATAAACATTGCGACGCAGAAGGAGATTTCCATTGGCGATTTGGCCAACGAGCTCATTCGCCAAATTAATCCAAGTGCGTGTATCGTGTGCGAAGAGGAACGACTGCGCCCCTCAAGTAGCGAGGTCGAGCGTTTGCTGGGTTGTAACAAAAAGATAATGGAGCTTACAGACTGGAGACCTCAATATACGCTCGAACGGGGGCTTGCGGAGACAATTGAGTTCCTGCGTAACAATCTCTCGCGCTACAAGGTAGACATTTATAATATTTAGAGGAGCGTGCTATGATTCCTCTTGCTGTGCCAAATCTTACGGGTAACGAGCGAAAGTATCTAAATGAGTGCATCGATACAACGTTCGTTTCTTCGGTGGGTGAGTTTGTGAACCGACTGGAAGCTGATGCTACAAGCCTTACGGGTGCAACGTCAGCCGTTGCGACCTCTGCGGGTACGACCGCCTTGCATGCGTCGCTCATAACTCTCGGCGTACGCCCTGGTGACTACGTAATCGTACCGAGCTTCACGTTTATTGCCTCGGCCAATGCCGTCTGTCATGCCGGTGCTATTCCCTGGCTCTTTGATATAGATCCAACAAGCTGGTGTATCGACTTAGATCAGGTCGAGTTAGAGCTTGAAGAGAACTGTCACATGCTCAATGGTGTGACATTTCATCGAGCATCTGGTCGTAGAGTCTCAGCATTAATGCCCGTCTATACGCTTGGCAACATGCCGAACATGGATGCGGCTCGCAGAATTTGCGATACGTGGAATCTCTCACTTCTAGCGGATGCGGCTTGTGCGATTGGCGCGACCTTCCGTGGCCGTAGACTTGCTGAGCTAGCTGACCTTTCTGCCATATCACTTAATGGAAATAAGACTATTACAGCAGGTGGTGGTGGGTTAGTAATTGGCACGAACGATAAGCTGCTGGCGGAGGTCCGACACCTCACCACAACGGCGCGCGTATGGCCAGACTACGACTTTGATCGCGTGGGTTATAATTACCGTTTAACCAACCTTCAGGCTGCCGTCGCTGTAGCTCAGTTAGAGCGCCTGGATGAGTTCGTTGTGCGAAAGCGTGCGATTCGCGTGGCATACGACAACGCATTTCAGGAAGTAGAGGGTTTAACTACGTTTCCGGTTCCTGAATGGTGCGAAAGCTCCTGCTGGTTCTCTGGTATAGTTTTAGACGATGCGAACGAGACACAGCCAGTTGTTGAGGCCCTTAACGCACGCGGCGTCGGTGCTAAATCGTTCTGGAAACCCGTACATCTACAAGCGCCGTATATTGCAAACGAGCGCTCAAGTAGTCTTGCCGTATCAGAGGGCCTGTGGGATAGGGTCATTACCCTTCCGTGTTCTACTGGAATTACAGACAAAGAGATTGAAGAAGTGATTGCAACCACCAAAGATGTGCTGATGAACGTTGGATAAGACGAGTCGATGAGGACATGCCTAGTGGTGTTCGGGTTGCGGTGCGATTCAAATTGGAGGCATGGTTTCCCGTTGTTTTAGTTACGGATTTAAAGAATGTAGTCGAACGGAGGGTAATCACATGCGTCCAGAAGACCTATTGATTATACACACCTCGTCGATAATCGACGCGTTGCGCAAGCTTGATGACACAGGGAGAAGATGCCTCTTTGTGGTAGATGAAAACAGCAAGCTTGTTGGCTCACTAACGGATGGTGATGTGCGGAGGTACATTCTTGCAAACGGTAGTACAGAAGGTGTCGTAAATGACGTATGTAACAAGAACCCCCACTTTGCGACGACATATGACCTGCTCACACCTCAACGCGTCGCTTTAGAATATGGCGTTACGGCGGTGCCCATCGTAGACGATGAGGGGCAAGTATTGAATATCGTCTTTGCAGATGGAACGACGCTCGCACGTAAGGAAAGCTTGGATGAATCTGTCCCTGTTGTAATGATGGCGGGAGGAAAGGGGACGCGTCTTCTTCCGCTGACTGCTATCATCCCAAAGCCGCTGATTCCCGTCAATGGTATTACTATCGCAGAACGTATCATTGGCAGATTTCATGAGGGTGGCTGCAATGACTTCTGGTTAGTTCTTAACTACAAGCGCGAAATGATCAAGTCATATTTTGATGAACTCACTTGCGATTATGACGTAAGCTACATAGATGAGACCGTCTTCAGAGGAACGGGTGGCGGCCTCAAGCTTTTAGAAGGCAAGATTAACTCTACTTTCATTGTGACTAACTGTGATATCTTGGTTGACTTGGATTTGAGCGCATTGATTCATACCCATCGCGAGGCGAGTAACTCCGCCACAGCAGTAGTGTGCCTTCGTAACTACACGATTCCTTATGGAACTGTGGAAATCGAGGAGGGTGGCGGCGTAATTGGTATGCGCGAGAAACCAACCATCTCGAGTCTCGTCTATACAGGCGTCTGCGTGCTCGAGCCCGAGGTCCTCAAATATATTGGTGAAGATGAGAACTTGGATTTCCCTGATTTACTTATGCGTTGTATAGACTCAGGGTGCAATGTAGGGGTCTTCCCCATTGGAGAAGGGGCTTGGCTTGATATGGGCCAAGTTGACGAGCTCAAACGCATGAATGTAGCTCTTGGAGGCGAGTCGTGAGGGCGATTGTAGCAGGTGGGGGCGGTCATGCGCGCTCTGTTATAGACGTTGCGCGTTCATTAGGTATCGATATTACTGGTATAGTTGACCCTGATGTCTCGCTGACTTACGGAAGCATACCTGTGGTGGGGCAAGATGACGATCTCCCCATGCTGTTAGGCACCATAGCAGAGGCTGCGCTACTTGGCGTGGGGTATCTCGGTGGTGGGGGAGGCCCGCGACCGCGTCTTTTCAACGATCTAAGCGCATTTGGCTACGAACTTCCCGCTATTATTGACGCAAGTGCCGCTATTGCCCAGGATGCAACGATTGGCGAAGCGACCTTCGTTGGTAAGCATGCCGTAGTAAATGCTGCATCGTCTATTGGCAATGCTACAATTATAAACACGCATGCTGTCGTGGAGCACGATTGCATAGTTGATTCATTCGCCCACATTTCGGTGGGAGCTATTCTTTGTGGGGGTGTGAGTGTCGGTCGCGGTGCCTTTGTGGGCGCAGGTGCAACGGTTATTCAGCGCGTGTCCATCGGAGAGAACGCAATTGTGGGTGCAGGCTCGGTCGTTCTTTCGGATGTGCCTGCTGGCGCTAAGGTCATGGGGGTATTCCATGGGTGAGAAGAATGCATGTTATGTCTGTCGCGAAGACCGTGTTCTGATAATTGCGGAGGCGGGCGTCAATCATAACGGAAGCCTGGACCTTGCCAAGCGGTTGGCACGGGCGGCTAAGGACGCTGGGGCGGATATTGTCAAGTACCAGTGTTTTGATTCGAATTTGCTCGTAGTAAAAAATGCAAGCAAGGCCGCGTATCAAGAGGAGGCAACGGGAGCTAATGAAACCCAGCTAGAGATGTTGCGTAGTCTTGAGCTATCTCATGATGAATTCCGCAGCCTTAAGGCATATTGTGACGAAATCGGCATATGCTTTCTCGCGACACCGTTCGATGTCGGTAGCCTTCAGTTTCTCGTTGATGACCTTAGCACTGGCCTCATCAAGATTCCCTCAGGTGAGATGGATAACTGGCCTTTGCTCGTGGCTGCCGCGTCCTATGGTCTGCCCATTATCATGTCCACTGGAATGGCTACCACCGAAGAGGTTGTTGCCTCAATAAAGGTCCTTAGGGAGCATGGTGCAACTAATGTTACAGTGCTTCATTGCAACACGCAATACCCTACGCCTTACGAGGATGCGAATGTGCGCGCGATGCCTGAACTCGGGCGCGCGTGCGGTTGTTCGTATGGTTATTCGGATCATACGCGCGGCATCGTGGTGCCGGTGCTGGCTGTGGCGCTCGGGGCAAGCGTAATCGAGAAGCACTTTACCCTGAATCGCAATATGACTGGCCCTGATCACATGGCAAGCCTGGAACCAGCAGAGCTGACGGATATGATCTCTGCAGTACGGACGGCTGAAGTAGCTTTGGGATCTGCTAAAAAAAGCATAACGAGTTCTGAAGAGGGCAATCGCGCCGTCGCGCGCAAGAGTATTCGAGCTGCTTGTCATATCAAAGCGGGCGAAATTCTCACTGAAGAAAAGCTCACTGTTAAACGCCCCGGTGATGGTCTTTCGCCTATGATGTGGCCCGAGGTTTTGGGAACTAAGGCCGCGCGCAGTTTCATTGAAGACGAAGGGATTGTGCTTTGAGTGCCTTATTTCGCACGACCGCCACTAATGACCAACTCAAAAGAGGTTATGCGAATGCTCGCTCTGTTGCTGTTGCAACGTCAACGCGAGCAGAGTGGGGTTTGCTCCGTCCATTTTGTGTGGCGCTAGAGAAGTTGGGACTTGAAGTTCGTGTTGTTGCCACGGGCACACATCTCTCTCACGCATTTGGGGATACATGGCGTGCCATCGAAGAAGATGGCTTTTCTATCGACGAACGGATTCCCATACTTGTGGATTCGGATGACGCATTAGGCGAGTCTAAGACGATGTCTCTCGCTCTTGCGGGGACGGCTGCATATCTGAATCGGCGCAGACCCGACGCTCTTTTACTCCTTGGCGATCGCTACGAGATGCTTGCAATAGCTGAAGCTGCGTTTCTTTTGCACATTCCCATCATCCATGTTCATGGCGGCGAGGTGACCGAAGGTGCGGCGGACGATGCAATCCGTCACTGTATAACCAAGCTTTCTTCGCTGCACCTCACATGCACTGAGGAATACCGAAATCGCGTGATTCAGCTTGGAGAAGACCCTTCGACAGTCTACAACGTAGGTGCCGTGGGTGTTGAGAATGCGCTCTCGCTTTCCTTGCTCACGCGCTCTCAGCTTCTGGACGATCTTGGACTTGAAGATATAGGACCGTTCGTGGTGATGACCTACCATCCAGTGACGTTGGGCACAGGTGATTCTGTGGTCGAACTGGACATAGTGCTCGATGCGTTGACGTCTAGCGGCTATGACATTATTGCTACGAAGGCGAATGCGGACGCAGGTGGGCGTTCAATCAATGCGCGACTAGACGAGCGTGCAGCCCAGGATGCTCGACTTCACGTATTCACGTCGCTGGGATCGCTTCGCTACTTGAGCGCCGTACGTGAGGCCGTAGCTGTGGTAGGCAATTCCTCTAGTGGAATACTGGAGGCTCCCGCTCTTGCGACGCCCGTGGTGAACATAGGTAATCGACAGCGTGGTCGCATTCGTCCCCAAGGCGTAATCGACGTAGCATTAGATGAAGTTGCTATCCGTATGGCATTGTGTACAGCTACGTCTCCGGAATTCATTACGAATATGATATCTGCGCCAAATCCATATGGAAATGGTCGGACCTCACAAAAAGCCGCTACTATTATTCGTGAGGCACTCAATCGAGGGTTTCCTGCGGCCAAGGCTTTCTATGACATTGTGTTGAACTAGCATATGGAGGTAAGTATGCGTGCAGCTGTAATTGGGCTTGGATCTATGGGCAGACGCCGCATTCGACTGCTGAAGGATTTGGATTCCAAGACGGACGTTGTCGGCATTGACCTTTCCAAACAACGTAGGCGGCAAGCAGAGACGGAGCTAGACGTTCAGACCTTTACGTCTCTTGAAGAAGCGCTTGCAGCAGGCGATACACAGTTGGCGCTCGTATGCACATCGCCCCGAACACACGCAGGCATCATCGCGGATTGTCTCGATTCTGGCTTGCACACTTTCACTGAAATAAACCTAGTTTCCGATGGTTATGACGAGAACATGGCCCTTGCTGAACGACATGGTTTGGTTCTATTCCTTTCTTCGACGTTCCTCTACCGCAAGGAAACGATGCGTATTGCGAAAGAGGTTGCGCAAGTTCAGGGCACATACTCATATCACGTGGGTCAATATCTTCCAGACTGGCATCCTTGGGAGAGTTGGAAGGATTTCTTTGTTGCGGATGCGAGTACGAGCGGTGTGCGCGAACTATTGGCCATTGAGCTTCCTTGGATCCAGCACGCTTTTGGTCCTATCGTGCATATCCATTCCACCACGCGCCACATCAGCGGTCTTGAGGTACCTTACGACGATTCTGCTATCTTGCTGCTGGAGCACGAGAATGGAACGGTGGGCACACTTACTGTGGATGTTGTGTGCCGCAAGGCTGTGCGGAAGTTCGAGTTCTCGAATGAGTTCACATACATCACGTGGGAAGGGACGCCACACACCTTGCAAAAGTTAGATTTAGTAAGCGGGCAAATGAAGGAACTCTTCCTCTATGGCAGTGACGTTGAGCACCATGAGGGTTATGCGTCATTTATTGTGGAAAACGCGTATCGCGACGAGCTTGGTGCGTTTGTTGATGCTGTGGAACATGGACAAGCGCCTGTCTATGGATTTGCAGAGGACGCTACAACTTTGAGCATTATCGACGAGATTGAAAAGAAGCTATGAGGGTACTTTTTGTGGGCTATGGATCGATAGCCAAGAGGCATATATCAAACCTGCAAAGCGTTTGCGAAAAGCGAAGTATCGCTCTTGAGGTCGAACTTCTCCGTCATACTAACGCTCCGACTCCCGAGGGTATATATGCCTCGCATACCTCCACAATGGATCTTATGGGTATCTATGACGCCGTGTTCATTACTAACCCCACTTCCATGCATTACGAAACACTTTCTTCACTTTTAGACACAACCAACTGCTTCTTCATAGAAAAGCCTGTATTCGACCGCACGGATTTAGATACTGCCCCATTCGCATGCGCGCACAAAGTTTTCTATGTTGCGTGCCCCTTGCGCTATTCGTCGGTCGTCCAATGGATGAAAAAGTCGATCGATTTCAGTACAGTTATCTCGATGCGTTGCATAAGCTCAAGTTATCTGCCGGATTGGCGTCCTGGTACTGACTACCGCAACACGTATAGTGCGCATGCAAATATGGGTGGGGGAGTGCATATTGACCTTATCCACGAATGGGACTACATCAACTACCTTATTGGTATGCCACAAAGTGTGCGTTCAATCATTGTCAAAAGGTCACAGCTGGAAATTGATTCGCCAGATACAGCGATATATATTGCTGATTACGGAGATAAAACTGTCGAGGTGCACCTAGACTATTACGGACGTGTGACGATTCGGCGGGCAGAACTCATAACAACCACTGATACCATCGTGTGCGATATATGCAACGGATATGTTGAATACCTTAAAGCGGGTCAATGCATAAATCTGAAAGAGGAGAGAAACGATTTCCAGACCCTCGAAATCGAGCACTTTTTAGACGTATGTATGGGTTTAGTTCCTTCTGGAAATACGATCGAGGAGGCTACATCCATTCTTTCATTAACAAGGGGTGAGATGGGATGACAAAGGTACTTTTTACACTATGTGGTCGCGCGGGATCTAAAGGCATCGCGGGGAAGAATTCCCGTGAATTCTTGGGGATACCGCTCGTGTACTACACGCTGGCAGCGATTGATTTGGCTTGCTGCACACAGCCTGAACTCGATTACGCCATTGCGCTCAACACGGATAGTACTGACCTCGTGCAGCTCATGGATGATAGTGGCATAGAGTATTTGCGTGTGAATCGTCCCAGCGAACTTGCAGGTGACCACGCTTCAAAGGTGGACGTAATCGCATATACACTGCGTATAGCTGAGAAGACGCTCGAATGCTTCTTTGACTGTGTGGTGGACTTGGATATTACCTCGCCGCTACGCACTGTCGAAGATGTTCAAAACGTCCTGGTGAAACGTTCTGTTAGTCGGGCCGACACGGTATTCACCGTAACTAGCAGCAGAAGAAACCCCTGTTTCAATATGGTGCGAAAAAATGATGCTGGTTACTACGAGCGTGCTATTACTTCCAGTTTTAACTCGCGACAGGAGGCTCCAACTTTCTACGATATGAACGCATCGATCTATGCCTATACGCCAGAATTTCTCCGGTCAGGGAAGCAAATATTCGAAGGCACATGCGATATCGTGTTTATGGAAGATACTGCAGTCCTAGACCTCGATAACCCAGATGATTTCGAACTAATGGAGGTTATAGCAACGCATCTTTATAGCAAGAAGAACGCCTTTGGGCAAGTATCACAGCGGGCAAAAGCGATGAAAGCCAGCGAGTGAAGCAGCACGCAATGGGCACCAACGATGCAAAAGCGCTCAAGTCGGGAATATGGTACACAGCTGCCAGCTTCCTCACGAAGAGTATTGGATTCATTACGACACCGCTCTTTACACGCTTGCTTACTCATGAGCAGTATGGGCTCTACAGCAACTACACTTCTTGGTTGAGTACATTTACCATTTTTGCAACTTTGGCATTGGCCACCTCTTTTATTAGCGCTCGCTTTGACTTCGAAGATGACTTTGATGGATATGTGTTATCCACGTTAGTGCTGAGTTCGATTGTTACGTGTGCCTGGGCACTTGTCATCAATCTGTCTCCTACATTTTTCATGAGTTTGACAACCCTTGACATTAAATACATCAACATCATGGTTGTGTATTTACTCATGTTTTCAGCTGTAGATATGTTCCAATCTCGGGAACGATACTATTTTGAATACAAGATCACTGTATTGACGAGCGTGGGCATCTCCGTTCTCACTGCAGTGCTATCCGTAATACTTGTGCTCGCTATGGAAGATAAACTGTTGGGTAGAGTTCTGGGAAGCGCGCTACCCACGATCATAATTGGCGTGTTCTTATACGGAGTACTCCTGCGTCGTGGAAAGAAGATAACGATAAAGTATTGGCTCTATGCCTTACCCATCTGCTTGCCATACATTCCTCACACACTATCTCTCTCGCTCCTCAATTCAATGGACAAAATGATGGTGACGAAGATTTGCGGTGCTGAAGCAAATGCACTTTACTCCGTTGCTTATACATGTGGTGCAGTAGTTACGCTACTAATATCAGCGCTAAACACAGCGTTTTCTCCTTGGCTGGGTGAAAAGCTCAACGGTGAACACTACAACGAGATAAGGAAGATATCGAAGCCATATATTCTTCTATTCACATATCTAGTATGTGGTATCCTGCTCTTTACGCCTGAGTTATTGCTGTTTATGGGTGGTCCGGATTATAGTGAAGCAACTGCAGTGATGCCTCCAGTCGCTTTGGGATGTGTGTGTCAGTTTCTATATACCCTTTATGTAAATGTGGAACAGTTTAAGAAAAAAACATTGGGCATGGCTGTAGCGAGTGTTGTCGCGACGCTAGTGAACTATGTTTTGAATGCTCTGTTGATTCCCG
This sequence comes from uncultured Coriobacteriaceae bacterium, assembly GCA_902793465.1. Classification (GTDB taxonomy): domain Bacteria; phylum Actinomycetota; class Coriobacteriia; order Coriobacteriales; family Atopobiaceae; genus RUG440. Next base: position 171,707 of record CADBDT010000001.1, read on the forward strand.
CTTTTGGATATGTTGCCGCAGGCTATACTACATTACTGAGTTACTTAACTCTTCTGTTAATACATATGCTTCTTGTTCGGCATATGGGTTTAGCGAAGACGTATCCGACAAAACTTGTGTTTATTGTAATCGTGTCGATGGGGGTTTATGCACTTTTCGTCCATTATCTATATATGAATACAATTCTACGTTACGTTATTATAGGCGTATATATTTTAGTCACCCTTACCTTAATTATAAAGAATAAAATGACAATCTTATCGTTGCTTAAAGCAAGATCATAAATCTTTATAGAAGTTCTGAGTCTCTGAAAACGTACAGGCGCTTATGCATCTCATTAGCATCTCGAACTTTGATGACGAGATTTGGGCTCTCGCCAAATACTAGGCAGTTATCAGGTACTCTTTCATCGCGTATAAAGGTCCCTGCACTGACCTCAACATTGTCACCAATTACAGTATTGCCTACTATTATGCAACCTGCATGAAGCATGACATTCTTTCCTATGATTGGGTATTTACCTCTGTTGCCTCCAACTGTTACATTTTGGCCTACGAAAAGCCTGTCTGAGTACTTTGCTCTACCAAGTACGGTACCTACGGGATGTTCCATGAAAAAGACGTCGGGTATTTCTACTTCATAATAGATGTCGAAACCATGCAGGGTCTTGTTCAGATAGTATATCTTTCCAGCCGTCTCTGAATCGCTGGCTTCGTAAGCCTCTCGAGCGAGGTAACACAAGAATAGTGCGTATTGTCCAGTATGAAGCGGGTCAATGATACCCTTGTGAAAGTACTTGTTGTTGATGTGTGTGAAACAATAGAGGGCGCGCTGTTTAGCGCGTGCGAAATACGGGCTAATATCACATTTCCCGAAAAGCGCCTCAATCTGCTTATTTACCCAAGAGGGGCTAAGTTTACAGCATGTATTTATTGCATTAAAGTTGTTGTTTGCAACTGCGTATGTAGTAGCTCGATTATGTATCTCGCGAAAACCGCTGTGTGTCTTAAGCAGGCGCTGTGCAAGAAACTCTATATACTCCTCATCTTCAAGAGGGTTTTCGATTTTGTTCTCAATGGCGACAGCGTCGCAAGTGCCATCAAAAAGACGTTTTCCGCTCTCGAGGAAAGAAGTGGTGTATGCACAAATAGAACCATCGATAGCATAGAATGAAGACATCTCACAGCTGCGCGATTTCATTATCGGTAAGTATTTTCCTTCTTCGGTGAATCGTATAATATTGAGGAGAGGATTGCCGCGAATACTTGTTACTGCGAAGATGACGTCAGCGCTGCTTGTAATGCGTTTCTTTAGAACTCTAATTACATCATCAGCTGATCTTAGTGGTGAGGTACTGTCAAGGTTTACCACATAGTCAAAGCTATGACCAAGCTCTCCTTCGGCTTGATGCATAGCGTGTCTTAATGCCAGAACTTTTGAGACCTCATCACCCGTCAGCTCAACTGGTGGCTTGACATTAAAACAATTTATGCCAATGGAGTCCATAATGTTGATACTATTATCGCTGTTTGTGCAGATGGCGATGCTGGCATCAAATTCAGGCGTCTGTTCCATGGCGAGCTCTATGGCTGCCAGCGTATAGCAAACAATTGGTGCTCCCAAAAACACAGATGCATCATTCCCTTTTATGCTGAGATGTTCCGAGTTATTTAATAAAGTGAATAGTACTCTCACCATATTTATCACTCCTTGTTATTTTTTGTATTATGGGTAGCGTCGAGATAGTTGGTGTAACGGCTATTTCGCAGGGAGTTCGGCCAGCCACCCGGAAACTTAAATCAATGCCTCATCTTACGCTGCCTTGAACTTGTCCGCAAGCTCAAGGCTCGCATTGATTGCCCTCTTTGCTATGGTGCTCATCTCAAACTCCCTCTGCTGCAGGAATTGTTCTTTGTGAGTCGCTTGGCTTCCTGATTGTTCCGAGCTATATCGGCGCCTGTTCCAGAGCGTCGGTCCAGCGTTTCCATGTATTCGATAAAGCAAAAGTCGACACTTGGGGACTGCGGTGGAGAGCTTGGACCAAAACGGGACAGGGAGGAAGCCGCATGTTCAGCACGGGGCAGAGAAGGATCGCGATAGAGACCTTCATCAGACTCGACCATAACTACGCTGACACGATAGCAGAGCTTGGCTATCCCCATCGGCAGACGCTGAGAAACTGGTGGTACGAGTACAGGGAGACTGGCGAGGTACCTTTGGCGAAACACGTACGAGAGCCGAAGTACCTTGGAGCGCATCGGCGTAGACGACTCGGACGACTCCACGCCTTCCAGTGTGGCGTCCTTCATGGCAGACATCGCGGCCCGCTGGCCCAACACCTCCACCTACCACCTCGCGAGCAACTTCCGTCCCTTCCTGCGATTCCTAGGAAGGGACGACCTGCTCGAGGCGCTCGCGCTCGCTAGGTCGCGCCGGGAGCACCGCATCGTCGAGACGCTCACCGACGGCCAGGCCGACGACGTGGCTAGCGCGTGCGTGGACGGCGCCGTCGCGCCGATGGACGCCGCAATCACGCTGCTGGCGCTCACCATTGGCATGCGTGCGTGCGACATAATTGCCCTGCGCGTCTCCGACCTCGACTTCCGCGCCCGCTCCATGTCGTTTGTGCAGCGCAAGATGGGCAACCCGGTCACGGTGCCGATGTGCTGGTTCGGCTGCTGCAGGTCAAGGTCCTGGGCGACGCGTTCCCCTCCGAGGACGTGATGGGGCTCATCCGCGGGCTCAACGTCTGCCAGGCGTCGGAGAGAGGAGGTACGTCAACGTCTCGCGGCGCACGCCGATCGTCGAGGAGCTGTCCCGTCGCACGGGACTTCCGCTCCTGCACTTCAACCTCACCAGGGGCGAGGTCAAGTCGATCGCAGGCTGCACGCTGGCAATGTTGCAGGGGAAAAAGAAAGAGGCCCACACCAGCGCAAAGGCGGCAAGGGAACCTCATAGCACCATAAATGGAGGCTAAATACCAAAGTCAGGTATGTTACCTCAATTACATTGCTTGAGTTGGTCTGTTGTATGGAGTGCAAGGAGAGGGCATCTGGTCCAAGTTTTTCGCTGCGGTTTCAATGGGTTGATTCAACACTAAGCCAACAGTATAATCATTAGCAATGAGGGTTAACGTTGACGGATTTCAGAGCAAATCATTTGCATTTGGATTTATATTATTGTGCACTAGAGGGCTTTCGTGAAATGATTAACACTCAGTTTTTAATAAAGAACAGACAGATACTTAGAGACGTACTAGCGCTTACTATCATATACATATTAGCCCATTGGATGATGCTGGTGTTAACGGGTACGTTTCATGATGACTGGCTCTCCCTTTTCCACGATGTTCAAACGAAAGATATCGAAGGAATCGAGTCGGGACGTCCGTATTATTCTGCAATTATCGAATTGGTATGGAACTTGCCAGGGTACGGATACCGTGTGCTTTGCTTCATAACTTACTACGTTAGCTATTTGTTCCTGTACTTTACAGTTCGAGAAACTGACCGTTCAGATTTATATGCGCCACTAGTAATCACACTTCTGGTGATTACCTTACCTATAAATGATGCTAGAGTAATACTGGCCAACTATCCATACGCGCTGGGCTACTCCTTTTTTTGGGTCGGATGTTACGTGCTTTTCAAAGACAATTGTAACGTGCTACATTCCCCTCCTCGGCGGTGTGCGGCTGACCTATTATTCTTCTGTTCTTTTACACTCAACTCCAATCTAGTGATGTATGGGGCAGTGTTGTTGCTATTTCTTAAAAAAGCAGGCATGCGGTCACTGTTTTATTATTTTGAGCTGCTGCTTTTGCCTCTTATATTCTATTTTGGAAATCGGATCCTCTATCCCGTTTATGGGGCATATGAAAACTACAATGCTGTAACCGTCGACGGACTTATGAGGACCATATGGCTCCTACCCTCATCGGTAATGGGCACCATTCAAAACATCTTGAACTCTATCCGTTTTGCGCCTTGGTTGCTCCCTATCGCCATTTTGAGTATTGCGGTCGGCTTTGTGACTTCACGCTTCTGGTGCATTATAGATAAAAATATTAATGTACAATACGTTGCATTTGGATTAGTCGTATTTCTGTTGGGCATGTTCCCATACTCGTTAGTAAGAAACGGGGCTCCCGTTGACGTGGTGGGAATTGCGGGACGTGATTCGATACAGATTGGCGTAGGTATTGCCATTATTCTTTACTATCTTCCTAAGAAGGATCTCGTTCCATACTGCGTCTCCCTGGTAGCGTGCATGGGAATCTGGTCGTTCAATGTCCACTATTTAGACTATCAGGCAGAATGGTATCGGCAAATCGCGCTTCAGCAGCATATTTGCTCAGATTCTGATCTTAACCTTGCGGGCGGTAACTATGTAGTAAATCTCAGTCCAAAGTCAAAAGTTGGCGATACCCGTTTTTACACGCTCTCTGGCCTGTATGCATCTGCAACACAGAAAAAGGATGTCATGCTTTTGAACGGTCAGTCCGATGTATCAATACTGAAGAACCATGACATGCTCGAATCAATCAAGTCGCATTATCCTATGTATTCCTCGTATGACACAAACGACACCCAGATTCGGGGTGTCATAAGCTTTGATTGCGTAATTGGATATCGCGACGTGCTTCGATACAAAGTTCTAGAGTTGCGTAATGATGGTACTCTGGAATCTACGCTAAGTACGGTCGGAACTTATTCGTATACAAATGGCTGGTAAAAAGATGGTAGCTGTGTTCTACTTGTATTTATCAGTACAAACGCAAGGCACATATTGAATCAGTGACGATGGGCGACATCTAAACTACTGTAAGCTTGATATAAAGGTTGAAATTCAAACGCTTTTTGCCTTTCCATTAGTCGATCGTGTCGACTTTCTGAGGCTGCCACAACAATATATCCAACAAATTGAGATATTTTGTAAGATGTATCGATTGAAGGGATGGTTAAATGAAAGGGTCGGTAGCCTTCAAAAAAGCCCAGGGTCATGCTTTGGACACGTTGATAATTACCATAGAATCGTTCGTAATTGCTATGCAGCTCACCAACACTCCATGGCGATTCCATTGGATAGGTGCCGATTCTTCTGTATTTCGATATGTGGCATTGGTGATGGATCAAGGTGGGATGCCTTATCTCACGACCTTCGATCATAAAGGGCCATTGGTTTATCTAATCAACCTCCTTGGTATGCACATAGCTAAATTACGAGGAATATGGGTACTTGAATATGTTTTTCTTTTTATAACCCTTGGATTCTTGTATGGTCTTGCAAGGTTATTTGTGAACAGATATTTGGCACATATAGCGTGCGCTGTTTCCTCACTAGTTATAGTTCTCAATTTAGAAGGGGGGAACTTCACTGAGGAATGGGCCTTGCCGTTTATAGCTTGCGCAAGCTATGTTTTATTTAAATATATAGTAAAAGGGAAGATGACGATTCCCGAAATGGCTGGGACAGGCATCTCACTTGGTGCGGTGCTTATGCTCCGCGTCAACATGATTGCTGTATGGATTGTTGGTTTAATAGTATTAATTATTCTGGGTTATAAAAGAAATGAACTCAAACAACAGGTGCTAGCGCTGCTATTCATGCTATTTTGCGCATTGCTGACAATTACCCCATTTATCATCTGGCTATATATGAATGGAGCAGCTAAAGAGTTCATTCATGATTATATCGTGTTTAACTACATGTATGTAGACGACGCGGAACTATCTACGTTTAAAAAAATAATGGATATTTTGAGTTCTCTGCTGTTCTTTCTTAATAATCCAGTCGTTATTCTTGCTTTTGTTGCTGGCATTACTTCACATGGTAAAAACCGGGGTGTAGCTTTAACGTCTGTTGCATACCTGATAGTCACCTTATTGACAATGTCTATATCTGGCAATCGGTTCCCTCATTATGGAATGATATTGGCACCACCTATCTGCGCCACTATTGCTATAGCTCTATATCAAATTATGAGCCCGTCTGATTATAAATTGTATAGCGAGGCAGCACTTTCATATATCGCAATCGTAGCCGTAATTGTGAGCTTTGTAATCCCGAACTGGATCTCTCTTACGCAAGCGGCACTATCACAGTATAGCGATAAACCAATACGATATACAATCGACGGAGACGCCGGCGAAGCAATCGCGTTGGTTACGCGTCATACGAAGCCGGACGATAAGATAACAGTGTATGGAAATAGAGACGTTGTATATCTCGCAAGTAGTAGAATGTCCGTATCAAAATACTCTTATCAATCTCCTATTGCGCAAAAGGACCCTCGGATCGAGAGCGAATACTTTGCTGATCTTGATAATCAGCCACCGGCAGCTGTTGTAATAGCAGATAACGCGGAAAATATTGAGCGCATGATGGAATTTCTTAAGGTGAATGAATATGAGCAAGTGGGAAAAACCACAAAAGGCTGGACAATATGGATACCATCAGACAGTAAATGATATCTACTTCTATAGGGAATTCGTTTTGAGATATTGTTAGATTTAAGTCCAGGCGTTTGTTAACTTGTTGTTGTCATGTGCAATCACATGACAAAAGAATATATGAGTTTTTGAAAGCGTATAAATGCAACAGGAGCTTTACTACGCTGAATGCATGTCAATGTAGGCAAAGCAGACTGTATAGTTTTGCAGGCTTAAGCATAAGTATGGTGACGCTATTTCTGTCCGCATGAGATGAGTTGCTACCATGCAGATGGAAAGGTTAGTAAATGAGCGACGTGCTTTATATCGTAATACCTGCCTACAACGAGGCGGAGAATATCGAGAGGACCGTTGACCAATGGTACCCCGTAGTGGAGGCGCATCTTGGTAAGGGGCAATCTAGGCTTGTGATCGTTAACGATGGGAGCACGGACGACACGTGGGAGCGGCTGCAAGCACTTGCTTCAAGCCGGCCGCTCATGGAGCCGCTCACAAAGCCCAATGCTGGCCATGGGCCTACGCTCATCTTTGGATACAAGCATGCGATTGACGCCGGGGCCGACTGGGTGTTTCAGACCGACTCGGACGGGCAGACCGACCCAGCTGAGTTCGGGCAGATGTGGGATGCCCGCGAGTCATACGAGGCACAGTTTGGGAATCGCACGGAACGAGGTGATGGCAAAGACCGCGCGTTTGTCGAGCGCACGCTTTGCAGAATCTTAAGGCATTACTTTGGAGTGAGGATGCCGGACGCAAACGCGCCTTTCCGACTTATGTCGGCAGAATTCCTGTGTGACTACCTTCCCAAGCTCCCTGAGGACTACAACCTTCCCAATGCCATGCTCTCGACGTATGGCGTGTACTACGGTCGCAGGGTTCGGTTTGTGCCGGTTACGTTTAAGCCTAGGCAGGCGGGCAAGAACACGATAAACGTTAAGCGAATCGTAGGTATTGGCTGGAAGGCGCTCTCCGATTTTAGGACGCTGGCGAAGAATCTATAGCATGCGTTTTTTTGTAAGAGCCAAAAATAACGCATCTTCAAAGTAACGCCGCCTCAGCCACGATGTGACCGTCAGGATCGATGGCGATTGTGGGAGGAGTTGGTGTCCCTAGCCAACAGGCTACAACCGAATATGGCATGGGTGCGCATGCGAGTCCGCGAGATCCGCGTGGTGGGACGGTCGGAGCTTTCCCAATGACGCCTGGGAAAGCTCCGAGAGGTTTATCGGTCATTAACGGTAAAGCTCTAGGAGTTCCCCAAGATGGCCTCTAGGACGCCCTCGTCCACAATCGGCTCGTCGAGCAGCGCGTCTGCCTCGTTGGGCTTGCCTTTGGGCAGCCTGCAGCCGTCGGGAACCTCGTCGGAGAACGGGAGGTAGCGGTCGATCGGCCCCGGCTCGGAGAGCCTGGCGCCGTTGGGCACCTTCGCCCACACCCCTCGCTGTGGGGCATTCTTTTGAGGCTCTGGCCTGCCGCGCAACGTCTTCCAGCAGGCGATGAGCAGCCGCGACATCCAAGAGATGCCATACGCTTGTGACAGTCGCTTGCTTAACAGCACTCCTTGCGTTAAGGCTCTTTTTTTCATCTTGGCTGCCATCCGGGGGATGCTTGGTACGTTCCATTCCGCAACGCTATAATGCTGTCGCTAACTACGACCTGCAGGGGGCCCTGTGCCGACCGTTTCCATCATCGTTCCAGTATACAACGTGGCGCCCTATGTGGACGCGTGCCTTAAGAGCATCGCTGGCCAGGTGTTCCGGGACTTCGAAGTCATCGTTGTGGATGATGGCTCCACCGATGGGAGCGGGCATATCTGCGATGCGTGGGCGGCGCGTGATTCGCGCTTTATTGTGGTCCACCAACAGAACTGCGGACTCAGCGCGGCGCGAAACGTGGGGCTCGACATGGCGAAGGGGGAGTACGTGCAGTTCGTGGACTCCGACGATCGCGTGGGCCCGCGCTACACCGACGCCTTGGTCCGCTACGCGAGGGAGACCGGCTGCGGGTGTGTGATATGCGGCCATTTGTGCGAGCGAGAGAGCGTGCGGTACACGACGACGCCGAGTCCAGAACTCGTCTTGATGAGCGCACGTGACTGCGTGCGTTCGGTCCTGGAAGCGCGGTCGGAGGCTCGTTATCGTGTGGCTTGCGGTGTGTGGGTTCACATGTTCCGGCGCTCGGTCTTTGACGAGGGAGGGGTCCGCTTTCTGAATTTCCCCCGGTTTCGTTGACAGGTGGAAATCAGGCGGCGAGCGGTTGGTTGGCGAACGTCTCCTCGTACTCGCACGGGCTCATGTAGCCCAGCGC
>CADBDT010000002.1:0-39821 GCA_902793465.1 uncultured Coriobacteriaceae bacterium
AAGCCTCTGACCTGCGGTTTCGTGGTCGGGTGGACTGGATTCGAACCAGCGACCCCTTGACCCCCAGTCAAGTGCGCTACCAAACTGCGCCACCACCCGTTTAGCGAAGAGTATTATCCACCTCTGGCCTGTTCGTGTCAATACTCATTTTGAAATTCTCCCAAGCGCCTGTGCGCCCAAGGGACCAAGGGACCCCTCTCAGGCTGTTCGTAAACTCGTGATGGCGAGCAGAGGGAACTGTACACGGTGGGAACCCATCCGTCCCAAAACTGCACACGGTGTTCCGGGCTTGTCACCGTGTACAGTTCCGGAACCAAACGTTCCCTACCGTGTACGCTCACAGCCGATAAGTGCGCACGGTAGGGACCCGTTCGTCCGATAACTGCGCACGGTGGCGCGGCACGGGTCGCGACTGTACACGGTAGGGATTCATCCGTCCGATAACTGCGCACGGTAGCTGGTCACGTAGCGATGACTGTACACGGTGGGGACTCGTTCGTCCCAGAACTGCGCACGGTGGCGGGTCGCACGGCGGGGCCGTAGCGAAGAGCTGTGCATATTGGGAATATCCCCTCACGACACGCCCTCGCTCACGACACGCCCTCGCTCACGACACGCCCTCGCTCACGACATGCCCTCGCTCACGCGTTTATCTGCACGCGCCGCGGCGAAGCCCAGGCCCTGGCAGTCTTCTTTACGCGGAACTGCGAGAGGAACTGAACGACGGTGACAAAGGGCCTGTACACGAAGGCCTCGTACAGCCCCAGCGCCAAGATCTTCACAGCCGTGAGCACGGTTACCTTCTCCCTCTTCCGATAGCAGTTGCCAATGTAGGAAAGCGCGGTAAGAGCAATGCTAAACAGGACGTAGATAAGATAGACAATTGCGACGAAGGGGAAGTTGAAGTCCTGGAGTACCAGGCTGAAGGCGATTGCCAGCCAGCCCAGAATCATTATCGTGGGCGCGAGGAGTTCGTACGCAATGTGGTATGGCAGCATGAGCATCCCTACCACCCCGTAGCGAGGGTTGAGTATCATGTGCCGGTACTTGGACAGCGTTTGAATAAGGCCGCAATGCCAGCGCCTGCGCTGTTTCGCTAAGTCGCCGTAGCTCTGTGGCGCCTGCGTCCAACAAACGCTGTCGTCGACGTACTTCATGAGGTAAGACTCCTTGCGATCCATATAGTGCTCGTGCAGTCGCAAAGTCATCTCGAAATCCTCCCCCATGCTGTTTGTGTCGTAACCGCCAACTTCTACCAGGGCGCTCTTCTTGAATACCCCAAACCCGCCGGATACGATGAGGTTCGCGTTCCAGTGGTTGTGCAGTATTCTGGCGCCGGCAAAGTTGCGGCCGTATTCCAGCGTCTGTACGTCGGGCAAGAGGTTGTGTCCGAAGCTTTGCCTTTGGGGCATGGCATCCTTGAACTCGACGCCGTTCGAGATCCTTAGGTTTCCGCCAACGGCAATCACGTTGTCGTCTTCCATTATCGCTCGGGCAATTCTAACCAACGCGTCCCTTTGCAGGATCTCGTCGCCATCCATGTTTAGGAGGTAGGGGTATTTGCATATGTTGATACCGGCGTTTATGGCATCCGCCTTGGACCCACCGTTTACCTTGCTAATGAGGGTGATGTCCCTCCCCTGCCATCGACCTGCGTAGACCTCGCGAATCGGCTTGCAAGGAACCTGGTATCTAATGGGCCTGCCGTACTCCCTCTTCAACGAATAGCGCTCCACGAGCATCTCCTTCGTGGCATCCGTGGAACCGTCGTTGATTATTACCACCTCGAACAGGCGGTAGTCCTGCTTAAGGACGTTTTCCACGGTTTGGATGCCCGTGCTCCCCTCGTTGTGCAAAGGAATGAGGATGGATATGGGATAGTAGAAGTCGTGCTCCAAAACGTTATGGAGGCTCTCCAGCTTCTCGTCTTTCAGGATTCGAAGCGATCCGTAGATCGTGTTGCCCAGCAAGGCAATCGTGTAAACAACAAGATACACGGTAATAAAGACGTTAAACGTGTTTACGTATTCCCTCATTACGACGTCAAGCATAGCTAACCCTCCTTTGCTCGTACCTAATCGCATCCATGGCGAACCTGTCGTCCTTCGCGTCGATTTCCTCTATGTCGCTCTGCGTGAGCCCAATTGCCGCAAGTGCTGCGGCGGCGTTCTTTCGTATGTACCAGTTCTTGGACGTTACCTTGTCCTTTAGCAATTCCTTTACCTTGTGGTCTCCCTTGTATTGCCCCAAACCGGCAACCGCCACCGCAACTGGCTTCCAGTCGTCGCCATCCTGGTACTGCTCAACGATGCCCTCCACAAACGCCAAGTTGCGCTCGGACGGGGACTTGTTGATCTTGCGGATAATGGCGCATTCGGTGTCTAGGGAAACCTCTTTGCTCGCGGCGTCCTTTAGAAGCCGTTCGTCGTAGGTGCATATTCCCTTGTGGTTCATGTAGTCGATAAGGGAGTTCCTGTAGCATTCCAGCACCTCGTCGTAATGGCCCATAAGGAGCCCGACCAGCTGGGTCTCGTCGCCACGAAACGCAAGCAGGCCGTCGGTGACGAGCTTTTGATTGTGAGAGATGCCGCGGTCCGTAAGACTCATCAATGCGCTTTCCACCAGGCGCGCGTTGCCAAAGCTGTATATTGCCCTTAGCGCGTTTTCCCTCGCATACACGGAGTCGTCTTCCAGAAACCGGAGCATAAGGTCGCCGTAGGCGCCCTCGTCGCCGTCGAACGGCGCGAGGTCGCGCAGCAGGTACGCAAAGTACGCATGGACGGTCGTTCTTCTCTCGCGCAGCTGCACGTCGACGATGGCCTGCTGGTTGTCCAGAAGCATGCGACGGCAGTCCTCTGGCTCCAGCTTCTTGCACGACTGCCAGAAGGCCTCCAAGTTTATGGTGCGCCCAAGGCTATGCGTAATGCGGCCGGGCAGGTGGTAGTCGTTGGACGCTACGCACTTCTCAAACTGCGCGTCAAAGCGCTTCGTGGCCTTTAGCAGCCTGCGTGGATGCGCGTTTCTGCTTGCGTTCGTGGCACGGTAAGCGCATATGACAATTACGGTTACGCAGAGAAGCGCACAAAGATAAATTGCGATAAGCATTTGCCTCACCTCGCTATTCCGTGGCCTCGCGCACGGAATCCAAGTCGTGGTAAGCGAGGCCGATGCCCGTATTCGAAAAGTACTTGCTGTAGTTGTCCGTTACCGCGCGAATGCCCTGGTCGTGATAGGTGTTGCTCTCCAGGACTCCCTCGCCGTCGCTCTGTGTTAGCTCGTACGCCGTCCATAGCTTCTTGCAGTATTTCTGCGTCAGCTCGTACTCGCTCTGAATGTTGCCCTGCTCGTTTCCCCTGCTGTAGTTCATAACGCAAACGCCGTCGCAGGACTTGACTATTCGCTCCAGCTGATCGGAAAATCCCAAGTCGTCGTACCAGTACGGTACGCACAGGACCAACTCGACCGACTGCTCCTGCGCATATGCGTACAGCTCCTCCATCTGGTCGCAATACGTGTTTAGGATTGCCTCCCGGCTCTGCTCTGTGGACCACGCATCCCGGCCATATGGCTCGACGTCAAGGACGAGTCCCGCGTATCCCTGCCGAGCACGCCTTACCGCCTCCTTCATCTGCTCAAGCTCCATGTTCGGATCGCCCGTTAGAAGGTATACGTCGAACTCGGACAGAGCCTCCAGAACTTGGGCGTCCTCCCCTGCGGGTACCTCCTGAAACACGGTTCGCACACCGAGCTTCTCCAAAAAAGACGTCTGGTCCAGACTGGCGGTGTTCCACGAGAAGACCGCCGGGGCCGTTTGCGGAAGGCTATCCTGTTTCATTGAGCATCCACCTCCAAACACGCATAGCGACAAGGCGACCAACGCGACCAAGAGAGCCTGGTGCAGTTTTATGCTGCTCTTTATGCTGCGTAACTTCTCCATTGCGGTCTGCGTTCCCTCTTCTCCGTCTAACGTTGTGGTTGCGAATCCGTCCGTTGGTACGGTTGATCGCCTTGTTGGTAGGATTATTCCCCGCGGATGACGCCCGATTCCCACCTCGCCCCTGATGGCGTTGGGTTCCACAGTCGCATAACGATACTTAAGGAATCTTGAAGGACGGCGCGTAAGGTACGCATAGAAGACGCCCCCCACCCGAGTACGTCACGACGTACCCAAGTGGGGGGCGTCCCCAGCGGTACCTCGCCAATCAAGAGGGAGTACCCCCTTTGATTGGTACCAATCAAAGGGGGTACTCCCCCTTGAGAGGTTACTTCTTGGCCCGTTGCGTCGGGTCGAGCTCTTTGGGCATGCCCGCCCATGTTCCAGGAAGATCTAACGCCGGGACAATGCTTACATCGGTGAGCTTCTTGCCCACGTATATGGGCGTAACCTTATACCGTTCGCCCTTTACGGACCCGTTCATAATCTGGTGTACGTCCACCTTGCCGGTAAGCGTGCGCGGTATGTCGTCGCAGATTACGCACTGGCCAGGCATGTTGGTGTTGGAGATGCCGTCCTCATTCACGAACACGTTTACAAGCGCCTCTCGAAGCGTCTGCAGGGCCTGCTTCCCCTTTGTTGTGCTTGTCACATACAAGACGGGAATCGTGTCGTGAATGAACTTGTCGTACTCACCGGCAAGCCCCACGGCTACGATGCCGGGCTGCTTTTCCATGGCGGTCTCCACCAGGCCAGCATCGAAGCGCACGCCCTCGTTGTTAATAAAGAACTTGTTCATGCGCCCAACGTAGGTAAGGCTGCCGTCCTCGTTTACGTCCACGAGGTCAAACGTGTTGAGCCAGCGCTTGCCGTCCTCTTCTTCGACCTCAAAGAACTCAACGTCGTCCAGACGCCCGGAGCTCACCGACGGGGAGCTTACCCACAGCACGCCGCGTCGAGGCCCCTCGGAGAGGTCGTGGAACGTCTCGTCGTCCTCGTCCAGGATGCGTACCTCCACGCCAGGCAGGGGGTATCCTATGGTGTCGTCTTCGCGATCCGCAGGCGAGACTATAATCGCTCCCGCGGCCTCGGAGAGGCCATAGCCGTTAACGATGTTCGCCTCGCTTCCGCATTCGTGCAGGAGTTCGTTGAGGCGATGGCGTTCCTCGCTCGAAAGGTAGACGCCGCCAAGGATGGGCACTCGAATGCTGGAGAGGTCGGGGCGATTCTTCCCCTTGGTATATATGTCTAGAACCATGGGAGACAACAGCGCGTAGTTGATTCCATAGTACGAAAAAGACTCGAACAGCTTTGGGTTCATTACGGCAATTGGGACGTTTACCACCTGCGCGCCTAACGCAAGTGGCAGATGGAGCATGTCGACCAACGAATAGGCGCCCGAGAGTTCCATAATTAGCAGACATGCGTCTCCCGGTCCCACTCCCTTGGTGAGGTCGGAGCGCATAACACGGTATGCCCCCTCGTTTATGCCGATGTCGGAGAGTGGAATGGGCTTGTGGATGCCGTTGGTTGTTCCCGAGGTATGCACGATAGCGGCCGCGTCGTCGTTCGAGCCAGTGGCATATGCGATTGACTTGGTGTTGAACCTCCTTAGGAGGTCGTCCATAAACAGGAGCCCTGGCACGTTCTTGAGCAGGCTATAGTTCACGGCGCTCATCTTCTCGAGCCTATTGTTGCCCATATGGCCACCGTAGGGACTCTTTAGAATAATGATGTTGCGCAGCCCAAGACGCCCGCGCTCCCTTAGCAAGCGCTGCACGAACTGCGGCCGGGCAAGGATGTCCGAGATAATCAGGTCGGTGATCTTCTCCACCTTAATGGAATTTAGAATGCTCTCTGTGTCGAAGGCATCCAAAAGAGACAGCATGCTTGCCGACGCCCCCACCATGTTGAGGCCGTAGAAGCAGAACGTGGGCTCGAGGGCGTTTACGCCCAGCACGCCCACACGCGAGCGTGCCGCCTCGCCAATGCCAAGCCCGGTAAACACCTCTGCATAGCGCTCCCACTTGCGGAACATCTGCTTGTAGGTGTAGGTCGTGCGATTGTCACGCAGGGCCACCGAATTCAGGCGTTCCTCGCTCACGGAATTGAGCTCGCGTATGAAGCTCCAGCATTTTTGATTAATGATCTCGTGGCTTTCGATGCGCTCGCCAACGCTAGCCAGTCGCTCTGCCCGCTCGTCCTTGTGCATTCGGCGCTGCTCGCGCGCGGCGGCCACATGCTCGAACCACTCGAGCATGCGGTCGATTGCGTCGATGCTCTTTGGGTGAGTGGGGTTGCTGTTCATAAACTCGTGCCCAAGGTCGTTGTCGCCGTAGTAGACCAGCTTCGTCTTTTTGCCGGCCTTCTTTAGCGCGTGGTGGTACATGAGCGTGTAGTTGTTAAGGTAGTCGCCACGGCTCGTTATAAGGAACGTGGGCGGCAGGTTCCTTACGATTTCTGGATGCTCGGGATCCATGAGCTCCAGGAAATCCTTGCTCGTGCGCTTGTTGCCGTAGAACTGGTCGGCCAGCAAGAATCCCAAGGGATCGTTTCGCCGGGTATAGAACATGCCGGACACAAGGCCCAGCGCGCGAAACTCCATGCGGGTTGGCTTGTAGCCCACGGCCTCCTGGAGACGCTTGGAACGTTTCATGGCGGCAGTGTAAATGGAGAGATAGGCGCCCGCGCTTGCTGCGGTAAGGAAGATCCTGTCGAAGTCCACCTCGAAGTCTATAAGATGGCTTGCGATGGCATCCATGCCCGCGCACACGTCGTCGAGCTGCTCGGCCACGTTGGCACGGGGCGCCAGGCGATACTCGATGTTAAACACTAGGTAGCCGCGCGAGGCCAGCACGTGCCCGTAGGCTCGCGACATCTTGCGGTCGCCCATAACAAGCCCGCCGCCATGGATGTTTATTATTACCGGCAGCTCCGTGCCCTTGGGCATCTTGGGAAAGAAAACGTCCATGGCAAGCGGTACCTCGGACTTGTTCATGTAGGCACGGTTGAAGTGTTCCTCTACATCGCACTTGGCGCCAGGAATGTTGGATGAATCGAATTCCATTATCTCTATGGCGTTCTCGATGCTTGCGCCTTGGACGCGCTCGAGGACAATGCGTATGAGCTCGCGGCGAAGAGCCGCATCTAGGTCACTTTGGAAGTTTTGCATGATGGTCAGTCCTCGTAGAAGTAGTCCGTGTTCGAGGCGCCGAAGAGAAGCCCCATCAGGCTGCCAATGGGGGTATTCCTGGGCATCATCCCAATTTCGGAGCCTGGGCTAGGCGGCTGCATGAGCGACCCAAGGTCGGGCATGGGCGGCATGGGCGGTATGGGTCCTGGCGCCGAGGCGCTCTGCTGGTCCGTGCCTTCCTCGTCGTCCGATTCGGAGTCGTCTTCGGGATGGGTAGCCTCGCTCTGGGCGAGCATCTTTCCAAGAACGTCGATCAGGCTCTTTAACGCCTGCTCGTACAGCTCATACGGCTGGGGCATGGGGGCGGGCGTGGGAAGCATCATGCCCAGAAATGCCATGGGTAGCTGGTCGTCGGGATTCGACGGCATGGGGAAAGGCATCTGCGGGGGTTGCTGCGTGCCGGGCATGGGGAACGGCATCTGCGGGGGTTGCTGCTCGCTCGATGCCTGCGGGAAGCCTGGCATGGGGAACGGCATCTGCGGTGCCGAGGGCTGCTGCGCGCCGGGTGCCGGTGGGAATCCTGGCATTGGCGGGAATCCTGACATTGGCGGGAAGCCAGGCATGGGGAACGGCATGCCCTGCGGGGCGTTTGGCTGGTTTTCCTCCTGTGCGATCTGCGTCATTATTCCGACTCCTTTCCTAGACCTTTCTAGTAGTTTGTCATCTGAAGCACACCGCACACGGTCGACGGATACGACCAGCGGAGCGCTCTCCCAGCGTGGTCTTGCCAAATCTATTCAATATTACACAAAAGCGAATGCCCCCAATCGCAAATTGTCATTTGCGGCAAGCGGCACAAAGGAGCCGTTAAGTTCTGACAATACGTTATACGTGCCGCTTGGGGATACTCCCAACGCCATTAAGTTAAGATAATGCGCATGGCGACGCAACCGGCCGTGGGGGATTCCTCTCGGCCGGCGCCGTATGCGCCGGGTTGTCCGGTGGTCCGGTCGACCACCGTCTGGCTGCCCTCTTGCAGCAACGATCACTCATGGCAGATCCTTACCTCTAGCTGCGGCTCTTGTTGCTATAGTACCACCTGTTCAAATGTCCACTCATAGCAGGCTCTCCCCATAGCGGCCAACGTGTCGCTTTTCGGGTAGCCAAAAGGTGCCACGGCACTAGGGACCGCGGTCCTATCAGCCCACCCTCCGTGGCACCTCCCGGGTAGCCCGAAAGGTGCCACACCCGGCTGTGCCGCCGAATCGCACCGACACAAAGAGGCGCGGGCCCACCCGTAGGATGGACCCGCGCCAGCAGGTGCATATGCCTGATTGTCTTGAGAAGCGCTTACTCGCTCACGTAGACAACGCCCTCCCAGGGACGCAGCTTGCCCTCCTCGGGGTCATCGACGGAGGAGATGACGGCCTTCATGCCCTTCACGAGGGAGGCGTCGTAGGTGACCTCCTCGCCCGTGAAGTTGGTGAGGGTCACGGCCTTGTCCTCGCCGCAGGCGCGCTGGAAGGCAAAGATCTCCTCGCTGTCCTCTAGCAGCGTCGTGTAGTCGCCCGCGAGCAGGACGGGGTTCTCGCTGCGCAGCTTGCTGAGCTTGCGGTAGTAGTTGAGCACGGAGTTCTCGTCCGCCTCCTCCACCTCGGCGTTGACGGTCTTGTAGTCGTCGTGGACCGGCAGCCAGGGCTTGCCGGTGGTGAAGCCGGCGTTCTCGGTCGTGTCCCACTGCATGGGCGTACGAGCGTTGTCGCGGCTGCACTTCTGGACGGCCGCGAGGGCCTCCTCCGGGGTCTTGCCGGCGCCGATGGCCAGGTCGTACTGGTTGCGCGCGTTGGCGTCATCGTAGTCGTCGATGGAGGCCATGGCGGCGTTGGCAAAGCCGAGCTCCTCGCCCTGGTAGACGAAGGGTGTGCCACGCATGGTGAGCAGGATGGTGCCGAGCATCTTGCCAGCGGCGACCTTGTCCTCGCAGTCAGGCGTGAAGCTGTTCACCGAACGGGGCTGGTCGTGGTTCTCGAGGTAGACGGGGTACCAGCTGTTCTCCGTGTTCTTCTGGCTCGCGGCGAAGGCCTTCTTGAGCTCGGTCAGCTTCCAGGTGGAGTCCTTGTACCAGATCTCGTTGCCACCCTGCGGAACGAGCACGTGCGCAAACTCGAAGACCATGTCGAAGACGCCGTTCTCGCCGACCCACTGGGGCAGCTCCTCGGGCTTGACGCCATTGGCCTCACCCACGGTGAAGGCGTCGGTGCCGGCCATGACCTCGTTCTTGAACTCGTTGAGGTAGTCGAGGATGCCGTCGGTGTTGACGGTGGCGGCATGGATGCCAGAGAGGCCATCGGCCTCGCCGTCGGGCTCAGCGTCGACGAAGGCAGGCTTCTTGATGTAGGGGATGGCGTCGATGCGGAAGCCGCCGACACCCTTGTCCAGCCAGAACTTGGCCATCTTGAAGAGCTCCTTGCGCAGGGCCTCGCACTCCCAGTTCATGTCAGGCTGGAAGTCAGCGAAGGTGTGCAGGTAGTACTGGCCACGCTTCTCGGACCAGGTCCAGGCGGAGCCACCGAAGATGCTACGCCAGTTGGTCGGCGGAACCCTCTTGCCGTCCTTGTCCTTCTTGGCGTCCTGCCAGATGTACCAGTCGCCGTGCTCGCCCTCGGGGTTGGCCTCGGAGTCCTTGAACCACTCGTTCTCGTTGGAGGAGTGGTTCATGACGAGGTCCATGACGATGCGGATGTCGTGCTTCTTGGCCTCGGCAATGAGCTCGTCCATGTCGGCCATGGTGCCGAAGCGCGGGTCGATGTCGTAGTAGTCAGCCACGTCGTAGCCGCCGTCCTTGTTGGGCGACTTGCAGACGGGGGTCAACCAGATGGCGCCGACACCCAGCTCGGCCAGGTAGTCGAGCTTCTTGGTGATGCCCGCGAGGGTACCGGTGCCCTCACCCTTGGTGTCGAGGTAGCTCTTGGGGTAGACCTCGCACGCGATGGTGCTCTGCCACCACTTGAGCGCCTTGGCGGCCTCGTCGGCATTCTGCGCCGCAGCCTCGCCCTTGTTGGCAGCGGCGTCGTTGCCCGAGTTGTTGCCAGAGCACGAAGCCAGGCTCATCAGCATCATTGCTCCTCCCATGCCTGCAAATGCGGTGAGAGCACCCCTACGCGTCATCATACGTGCTTTCATGTCTGCCATACCTGAATTCCCCCTTCAAAGACGTGCACGGACCGAAGGCCCGGTTGTACGAGCGGACTGCATGCGGCTTCCCCCGCATTCATGGCAGCCCGTAACCGAACCGCAACAATACAATACGCCCAATTCGAGCAGTCGAACGCGCGAACGATAACAAACAAGGGGGTTCACAAACTAGCCATAAATCCATGCACATACACTGGCCGAGCTGCCACTATCGGTCTCCTGTGCCGCAGTGCATGTCGACCCAACCTTTGGCCACGCAGGTGCGCAGGCTCCATTCGCTGCGCCTCGGGTCGTCCACGCGATAGCTCCAGTAGCAGCCACCGATGCCCTGATCCCAGGCCTCGATCTGCGCATCCGCAAGGGCGCGGTTGAACAAGCGCCGATCTCGCTCACCGAAGCTCTTCTTGAGCGGCGAGTGATTGGCGATGCTCCACTCGCCCACCATGACCGGATGGTAGCGAGCGGCATCGCGCACGCGCTCCGAGAACTCGCCAAGCCGCGCCAGGTACTCGTCGAGGTCATAGCGCTCGAAGCCCCACTCCGAGAAGTTCAGGTACTGGTGCGTGTCGATGACGACGTTGTCATAGCGCTCAGTCGGCAGCAGCTCGTTCCAGGCCTCCAGCTCGAACTGGTCATGGAAGACGAGCGCGACATCGGGTCCCACGAGAGGCCGCAGGCGCCTATAGTCATCCTTGTAGAAGGCAAGCAGGATCTCGCGCGGGATGTGCGCCGAGCGCGCGACGCGGTCGGGATAGCGATTGAATTCAAGCCGCACAGCTCCGCGAGCTCGGCGTAGGCGCTGTCCCGTCCCCAGCAGACCAGCAGCAGGAGCAGCAGCCTCGCGAGGCCGAGCCTGCGGTTCCTCACGAAGTCGCGGCCCGGCGACCTCGCGCACTCCTCCGGCCTCGCCGCCAGCTACTCGACGCAGCGCAGCAGCGTGCGCGCAACGTCCTCCGGCATGATCTTCATGTCGGGCCTCCCTTCCGTCGTCTCGCGGGCGCCCGGTGCGGCGCCCCTACTTCCCCTATTCGTCAGAGGACTGCTCGTCAGTTGATTTCTGCATTGGGAAGGGTATCGCAAACGGGAACGCCAGCATGGCTTGCGGCTGAGGCATGCCGTTTTGGAACTGCGCGAATGGGGGCATGGGGAATGGCGCCTGGGCGGACTGCTGGGACTGGCCAGTCTGCTTATCCGCATCGTACGACGGAAGTGCAAAGGGAACAAACATCGGCGGCATCACGGGCTGTGCCTCTGAGTCCTGCTCTCCCGCCTCGTTGGAAACCTGTGAGGCAAACGGAATATAGGGAAGGGTCTGCTGAATGAGCTGCTGCGCAAGTTGCTCGGCAAACTGCTTCGCGAGCTTCTCGGCAAGCTGCTCAGCAAGCTGATCGGCTAGCTGAGAGGCAAACTGCTCGGCAAACTCAGTCGTAAACTGCTCGGTAAACGCCTGCATCTGTGCCGCGGGCTGCGGTACGGTCGGCGCGTCTGGCATGGGGAACGGGAACGCCGTTGATCCTTGGCCCTGGACGTTCGGGATGGGGAACGGCATGCCCATCGGTGACTGCGCTTGGTTCTTCGACGACCTGGACGAAGACATTGTTCTGGTCCTTTCTCTAGGACATCCTTCTTGCGTGCATTGACTGTAGTGCACCGCGCTCGCACGCTGGATACTTCCCAACTCGTTATTCGTTCGAATGCAAGCCTCTTGTTGCCAAGGCTTGCCAAAAGCCTTAACTCCTATTGCAAACGTCCAAACTTGCAACAGCGCAGAACACTATACAACATACCTGGCGGAGGCTTTCTTATATAGGCGTGACAGAAGGCAAACGGACGTAGCTTGTCTAATAGCGGTCTTTCGACGGTCCAGGGTTACAGCTTCCTAAACCAGCCGTCAAGCTCTTCGAGCACCACCTTGCTCTGCGGTAGCCCAGGCTGAAGGGACGGGAATGCGTGCGTAAGCTCCTTGCCATGAGGGAAGTAGACGAGCCGATGGTCGTGCCCCGCCCTCGTATACGCATCGTTAAGACGCTGCGTGTAGCCCTTTAGGAAGTCGTCCTTGCTCGCCACCATGAACACGGGTGGCAGGCTTGTTTCCACTCGGGAATCTTCGGGGTTTATGAGCTCCATGAAGGCCTCGTCTTTTACGTGTTCCCCGTAAAGGTCGCGCCGGTACGTTATGCCAATGGGGTCGAATCGCGCCGTGTAGAACATGCCCCCAAAGCACGCGAGACCACGTATGCGCAGATCCGGCGCCTCGATTCCAAGAGTCTCGCGCAAATATGGCGAACCGCAGGCTGCGGTGGCATACAACCCAAGGAACCCTCCGGCACTCTCCCCTATCAACAGAACCCGCGACAAGTCGCCACCAAACTCCTCCGCATGGGCCGTTAGGTATGTAAGGCCTGCGCACACGTCCCCAATTTCGTGAGGGCCATCTGCCTCGTCGATAAGACGATAGCTAAGAGCGAACACCACATAGCCGCGCCGTGCAAGAAGTCCGGCGAATTCTCGATTGGCCTTGCGACTGCCCACAAACAATCCGCCGCCATGTACGAACACAGCTATTGGCAAGGGGTCCGCGGTCCTGTTCTTAGGACGATAGACGTCCGCTGCAAGGGATGCTCCGTCTGGGCCCTCGTACGCGATGTCTTCTATGAGGTCGAGGTCCTCGGGCAAAGACTGTTCGTTTGGCGACACAGATATAATATTGGACATCATTTCTTTGCCATTGGTGCTAAGCCACTTGAGAATTATGTTCACGCGAGTCCCCTTCGCCTTACCAACGTTGCGTTCTAACTTTAGCATTCTGCACCAGAATTGTTACTGGTCATACGTCACTTACCCAAACGCACGCGGGTGCGGGCAGTGCCGACTGACTACCCGCAGTAACGTGCGTTTCGAGCGCAATCGGCCGCCCAAATGCACGCAGTTGCGTGTTCAGGGCGACAATACCACGCATTCGCGTGCGTTATTCGCGCGCAAAGCTGCCGAAACGCACGTGTGTGCGTGCAGTGGCGACCGACGGTACGCAAGGACGTGCGTTTCGGGCGCTTGGGCGGCGCAGAACGCACGCGGGTGCGTGCAGTACCTGCCGACTACACGCAGCGACGTGCACTTCGAATGTGGACAGTCGACCCTCTCTACACACCCGCACGCGCAATCGCAAAGCACTCGAACGGACGAAGGACCCCCTCGCTTGGCTCGGCATAGTTGCATGCCATGCGTTCGCCACCCGCATACACCGCGGGAACCTGGAAAGCCACCTGACGATCGCAAAAGTTGCAGGCCACCAACATGCGCTCGTCCCCCAACCGTCGCTCGTATACAAAGAGCTCCTCGCTTTCGGGCAAGAGCAGCTCAAACGTTCCTTGCCGCACCAGCAGGCTCTGCTTTCGTAGCGACACGAGCCTCCTGTAGTGAGAGAACACGGAGTCCGGTTCGTCCACCTGCGACGCGGCGTTTATGTACGCATGGTTGGGGTTAATGGCCAGCCAAGGCTTTCCCGTGGTAAAGCCCGCCAGCTCGCTCGCATCCCACTGCATGGGCGTGCGCGCGTTGTCGCGACATATTGCCCTCAGGGCTTCCATGGCCTCCTCGTGGCTGCATCCGCAATCCTGCGTGAGCATGCGGTATGCGTCGTGCGCCTCCAGGTCGTCGCATTCATCCACGCTCTTAAAGGGGTAGTTGGTCATCCCCAGCTCCTCGCCCTGGTATATGTAGGGCGTGCCCTTCATAAGGTGAAGGCAGGTAGCCAGCATCTTTGCCGCGCGCTCCCTATACTCCTCACTCGCCTCCACCCAGCGGCTCACCGCGCGCGGCTGGTCGTGATTGTCCCAATACAGGCTGTTCCAGGCCACGCCCTCAAGACCCGTCTCCCAGTGCTCGAACACGCGCTTGAGGTCCGTGAGCTTAGGCTTTTTGGTAGTCCATTTGCCACGCTCGACAGAGCCTGTGAGCCCCACATGCTCGAACTGGAAGACCATGGAAAGCTCCGAGCCGTCCAGGTTCGCGTATTTTTTAGCCGTCTGCACGGTGGCGCCAGCGCACTCCCCCACCGTTAGCGTGTCGTAGCGGCTGAGCACGCGCTCTCGCATCTCGCGCAGCCAAACATGCACTTGGTCGTCGTTGATGAGCGGCCAGAGGTTCGAATAGCCGGTTGGCCCGGCTTCGCCGCTGGGAAACGCGGTGTTCTTTGCAATCATGCTAATTACGTCCATGCGAAAACCGTCGACGCCCTTGGCCAGCCAAAAGTCCATGAGGTCGTATACCTCGTCGCGCACGCGCGGGTTCTCCCAGTTGAGGTCGGGCTGCTTTTTTGAGAAGCAATGCAGGTAGTATTGGCCCGTTGCCTCGTCCCATTCCCAAATGCTTCCGCCAAACACGGAGCCCATGTTGGAGGGCTCGTGTCCGTCCACGGGATCACGCCAATAGTAGAAGTCCCTATAGGGACTGCTTTTGCTCTTGCGAGACTCCTTAAACCACCTGTGCTCGTCCGAGGTGTGGTTTACCACCAAGTCCATTACGATCTTTATTCCCAGATCGTGGGCCGTTTTGAGCATGCGGTCAAAGTCGTCCATCGTGCCAAACACTGGCGCGATGGAGCGGTAGTCCGAAATGTCGTAGCCGTTGTCGTCCATGGGCGAGGCATAGACGGGCGACAGCCATATAACGTCTATGCCGAGCTGGGCCAAATACGGCAAGCGCATGGTTATGCCCGGCAGGTCGCCCACACCGTCCCCGTTGCTGTCTTGGAAGCTCTTTGGATAGATTTGGTAAACAACCGCCTTTTGCCACCATTGCTCGCTCATGCGCATCTCCCTTCGTCGTAGAGCAATTATAGGTGTGCGCGGGCGTATGCTTGGAGATAAACACGTCTTGCTCGTGCGATCGCGGAGCATTGCACTCCGCCAGCGGGCGCAGTTCGGGCTCGAGAGCCGCACCGCCGTGTACGGTTTTGGGACGTGCGGGTCCCCACCGTGCGCGGTCGCGGCTGTTGTCCGGGGCGCCGTGTACGGTTCTGGGACGGACAGCTCCCTACCGTGCGCAGTTACCGGCCGTTACCGTACACGGTAGGGATGGTTTGGTTCCAGAAGTGCGCACGGTGCCGCCGTGTACGGTTTTGGGACGCGCGGCTCCCTACCGTGCGCACTTATCGCCCGGAACCGTACACGGTAGGGAGGCTCTCGTGTCGAAACCGTACACGGTGCCATGTCAGAGCGCCAATACGAGCGAGCAATCCGCCAGATAACTCGTCGAAAGCTACCGCTTATCACAAAAAAGAGAACAACAGGGCGAGACAATTACAAAAACGAAGATTTCGGCTTATAATCTGAAACCGTTTAGCGTTTGCGATGGCCCCAGGGCCTGCGCATAGGAAGGAAACCGCATGGATTACGAGCAAGACGACAGGCGCCAAGAGCGCCAGTCGAACAGGCGTCCACAGTCGGCTCGGTCTTCGAGGCCGCGCTCAGACGCCTCGCCAAGACAAGGCACCTCATCACAGCGTGCACCCCGAAACGAGCAGAGAAGCCAAAGGAGCCGCTCCGCTCACCCACGCCAGAATGGCCAAGGATCCTCCGGAAGGCCCAACGCCCAGGGCTCTTCCCGAAGGCCCAATGGCCAGAGATCTTCTGGTAGACCCGCGCGCTCGAATGGACAAAGGCCCGCACGCAGGCCCAGCAACGGGGGCGCACGCCGCCCGGCCGCAAGGCCCGCAGGCTCCACTGCCTCGCATCGTCCCACGTCGCACGGCAACGTTCGGTCTGGCTCTCCCTACGCCAACCCCGCAGGCCGCAAATCGGGTATGCCCTTCTCGCCCATGCAAATTGGCATCGGCGTGGGTGGCATCGTTGTGCTTGGCGTCGTAATCTGGCTCGTCGTGGGGCTTCTCTCCCGCTTTGACGTAACGGTCAACGGCCAGAAGGTTACCCTGAGCAAGGGCGCCACCATCCAGACCCTCTTGGACAACAAGACGGTAACCCCCAAGCCTGGCAACCTGGTTGCAATTGACGGCTCGATGCTTACCGAGGGCGGCGGAAACGTTTGCTCTGCCACCGTTGACGGCAACCCGGCGGACCCCACCACGGTGCTAACCGCAAACAACGTAGTGGAGATTGGCGACGGCGAGGACGCCACCGAGGAAACCACCTTGGAAGAGAAGGAAATCCCCTTTGAGACCGATGCGGGCGACAGGAGCTTTGAGGCGTACTGGTTTGGCTCAATCCACCTCCTTTCCGACGGCGAAAACGGCATAGAGAGGACGACCACCGGAAACGTTTCGGGAAAGACCGAGACAGAGGTAACAAAGGAGCCCATAAGCAAGGGCTACCGTATCTACACCGCACAGCCCGAAGACAAGCTCGTGGCACTTACGTTTGACGACGGTCCTTGGCCCGAGACCACAAACCAGATCCTGGACATCCTGGAAGAGCACAACGCCAAGGCGACGTTCTTTACCATTGGCAACCAGATTGAGAAGAACAAGGATGCGCTCGTTCGCGCAAACAAGCTTGGATGCGAGGTATGCACGCACACCTGGGACCACGCCGAGGGATCCGGTGGCGGCACCAGCATTGCCAATATGTCTGCCACCGAGCAGGTCCAAGAGGTCGAGAAGGGCTACAAGGCAATCTCCGACGCCCTTGGCAAGGAACCCCCGCACATCATACGTGCTCCTGGCGGCAACTTCTACGGCGACGTTATAGATAACCTGTGGGACAAGGTGGATGCCGAGATTGGCTGGGACGTGGACACCGAGGACTGGAGCAAGCCCGGCGAGTCCGCAATTGAAGAGATGATCCTTTCTGTAAAGCCTGGCCAGGTGGTCCTTATGCACGACGGCGGCGGCGACCGCAGCCAGACTGTGCAGGCCCTGCGCAACGCGTTGCCCAAGCTCGTGGAAAAGGGCTACAAGTTTGTAACGGTTAGCGACCTTATTGCCTGCGGCATGCCCAGCAAGAAGTCCGACATCCCCTCTACCACAGGCGAGAGCAGCAGCTCAAGCAGCTCGTCCGACACCTCGAGCAGTTCGTCCAGCAGCTCCAGCAGCACGTCCGATTCCTCCAGCTCAACGGGATCTTCGGATTCTTACGGCACGTCCGACTCCTCGAGCAGCAGTTCGTCCAGCAGCTCAAGCTCCTCGAGCACGGGTACGGGCACGTCCGACTCCTCGAGCACGACAGGCTCGTCGAGCTCCAGCTCAACCAGCAGGTCTAACTCGTAACCCGCTTTTTGACCGCAGGTAGGGGACAGTCCCTTTGTTGTGATTAAGAGAATCACAACAAAGGGACTGTCCCCTATTCTTTTAGACAGACTGTTCGAAAACTCGTGGTGAGAACGGTGTGCCTCTTGGGGATACTCCCCTACGGGTACATCGCGGGAAACGCATCTCATCAAAAGAGGACCATCCGCGATGTACCCGATGGGGAGTATCCCCAAGAGGCACATTAACCGCAACGTTTGCTTTTTGTGGTCTTCCCTACGCGCTCTTCATTACCACCGAGCGTACCACGCCGGCAGCGCTGTCGCAGGCGTTAAGGCAGCTCTCCATGCGGTCAAAGATGCGCAGCCACGTTACGACCTCCTTGCCGCCTTCCTCCTCGGCAAAGAGCCTGCGCACGGCATTCTGGTAAACACGGTCCGCACCGTCCTCCACGCGGCTCACGTTAATGGCGTGGTGCATTACGCGGTCGTCCTTCTTGTAGTTGGGCAACAGCTCTATCATCTGCTGCAGCTCGACGATGGCCTTGTTGGTAAGTATTGCCATCTCCACCGCCTCGGGACGCATGTGGTCGACCTGAAAGAGATCCAGCCTCATGGACACGGCCTCCATAAGGTCCACCACGTCGTCCAGGCGAAGCGCAAGGTCACTTATGTCTTCACGCTCGAAGGGCGTTATAAACGAGGTATAGAGCCGCTTCATAATGTCGGCCACGAGCTCGTCGGTGGTCATCTCGTGAACCTTCATGCGCGGTATGCGCGGCATGGAGGCGGGAAAATCCTCCATTATGGACACGTACTCCTCCGATGCCTCAACCACCTGGCTGGCCACCTTTTTGAGCAGGGTATAGAAGATGTCTTCTCTCTTTGCCATGTTATTCTCCTTTGCGATGCTCTCTAACTTCTAACTCTTTAGAAGACCAGCAGGAACAGCTTTGCCAGCGCAAAGCCTATAAGTCCGCAGCCTGGAAACGTAAACACCCACGTAAGAACCATGTCCTTGGCTATGGCCCAGTTAACCGAGCGCATGTCCTTAGCGGCACCTGCGCCCATTATTGCAGCCGTCTTTGTGTGGGTGGTAGACACCGGCAATCCAGTGAGCGTTGCCACCAAAAGCGACGCCGTAGCGCTCATAGACGCGGCGAACCCCTGGTATTTTTCGAGGCGCACCATTCCCATGCCAACCGTCTTAATTATCTTCTTGCCGCCCACCGCGGTTCCTATTGCCATTACCAGGGCACATACAACCTGGATCCACAAGGGAAAGCCGCCCATCTCGGAAATCCCAAAGCCCTCGGCCAGTGCTATGGCCATGCAGGCGGTAGACATAAACTTTTGCCCGTCCTGCGCTCCGTGCATGAGGGCCACGCCAGCAGCTCCAAGCACCTGCATGCGCCCAAAAAAGTCGTTTGTCTTTCGTCGGTCGGCGTTTCTGCAGGCAATTGGTATTATGCGCGATATGGCCCATCCGGCGGCAAAGCCCAGCGCCGTAGAAAGCACCAGGCCATATATAACCTTTATCCACTCCCCCATGTTTACGCCGCCCAGGCCACCCTGCACGGCAATCGCGGCTCCGGTAAGGCCGGCTATGAGGGCATGGCTCTCGCTGGTGGGGATGCCAAACGCCCAGGCGCCCAAGCCCCATGCAACGATTCCCACCGTCGCCGCGGCAAGGGCAATAAGTGCGGCGCGATTATTGCCGCCAAAGTCCACCATGCTGCTCATGGTGTCCGCAACGGCCGTGGATATAAGACTCATTCCCACGAGTCCCACAAAGTTGCATATCACACTCATTATTATTGCGTCTCTAACGCCAATCGAGCGCGTGCCCACTGGCTCGGCAATCGCGTTAGCGGCATCCGTAGACCCATTTACAAAAATGGAGCCGAGTATGAGCGCCATAACGATTGCAAGAAAAGGATTGGAGGCGAGCGCCTCTAGAAACTGGGGGAACGTCACCATAGTAGCGGCCTTTCTCTCAGATACAAAGCGATAGTAAACGTTTGTTCGCGCTCTGCTCCCCACAAAATCATTTGTTTCGCTTCTTTTGCGCCCAATGGAACAATGTGTACCGTCAAACGGTATGTGTTTTGAGGTGAAATGCATTTATAAATAACGTCTATACTAGTGAAGCGTTTTGCAAACAACTGGGCGGTATGCTCCACTAGGAACGCATTCCATACGGCAAGAGAGAGGCAACTATGACAAACAAATCCAACGCGAACGCCGTGCGCGTTCGCTTTGCTCCCTCGCCTACCGGCAAGCTCCACGTTGGTGGAGCACGGACGGCAATCTATAACTGGGCTTTTGCGCGAGCCAACGGAGGAACCTTTATCCTGCGCATAGACGACACGGATCCCACACGCTCCACGGAGGAGAACACCCAAGTAATCCTTCGCGCCATGCGCTGGCTTGGGTTGGACTGGGACGAGGGTCCCGAGGCGGGAGGCGACTTTGGCCCCTACTTCCAAACCGAGCGCATGGACCTCTATAAACAGGCGGCCGAGCGCCTGGTTTCCGAAGGCAAGGCATACTACTGCTTTTGCACACCACAAAAGCTCGCAGCGGATCGCGAGGCAGCGGCAAAGCGTCACGATTCGTTTCAGGGCTACCAGCGCACCTGCCGCGGCATAGACCCCAAGGAAGCGCAGGCGCGCGTGGACGCCGGAGAGCCCTACACCATTCGCATAAAGGTGCCAGAGGACCGTGGCGACGTGGTGGTGCGCGACGCCGTGCACGGCAACGTGACCTTTAACGCCAAGGAGCTGGACGACTTTATTATCTTCCGCTCCGACGGCACTCCCACCTACAACTTTGCAACCGTGGTGGACGATGCAGCCATGGGCATTACCCACATCGTTCGCGGAGACGACCACCTATCCAACACGCCACGTCAGGTGGTCGTATACGAGGCACTCGGCGCGCCCGTTCCCACATTTGCCCACATCTCCATGATTCTGGGAGAGGACGGCAAGAAACTCTCCAAGCGCCATGGGGCAACAAGCGTTGAGGAGTACCGCGATGCCGGGTATCTTTCCGACGCCTTTGTTAACTACCTTGCGCTGCTTGGTTGGGCACCCGACGGAGAAAGCACCGTTATCTCGCGCGAGCGTCTGGCAAGCGAGTTCTCGCTCGACCACGTGTCCAAGAACCCGGCCATAATGGATCCCAAGAAGCTCGACTACATTAACGGAGAGTACCTGCACGCCATGAGCGACCAGGAGTTTGCCAACGATGTTCTGGTTCCCCAACTCGTTGCTGCCGGGCTCGAGAAGGACGGCGCGCTCTCCCACGACGACGACTGGTTCCTGCTGCTCGCAAGCGCCCTCAAGCCACGCACGACTTTGTCCCCAGACGTCGTGGAGCGCTCGCAGTTCCTTTACACGGAGGATGCAGACCTCGAGTACGACCCCAAGGCCGTTAAGAAGTGGGTTATGAAGAACGGTGCGCTGGAGGCACTCGAGGCCGCCAAGACTAAGCTGGAAGGGCTGGACTCCTGGACCCCGCAGGCCATCGAGGAGGCACTGGAGCCCCTGCCCGAGGCCCTTGGCATGGGCAAGGGCAAGGTATTCCAGCCAATTCGCGTTGCGTGCGTGGGCTGTGCCGTGTCGCCTGGCATCGGCGAGACGCTCGCCCTCCTGGGACGCGACCACACCCTTGCCCGCATCGATCGTACGCTAGAGACGCTCAAGTAGATACCTGTACATTGGACAATGGGGGCAGCCCCTAAACAAAGGTCAAAACCGCAAGGCGCCATGGAAAGCAGCCGCGCGCAGTTCCGCAGCGTAGCGAGGGGCAACCAAAAAGGTTAGGGGCACCCAACTCGCGCGAGGAGCGAAGCGACCGCGTGTGCAGTCTTCGTAGCGAGGGGCAACCAAAAAGGTTAGGGGCACCCAACTCGCGCGAGGAGCGGAGCGACCGCGTGTGCAGTCTATGCGAGGACTGTTTGAGCACGGCGCTTGTCCATGGCGCCTTGCGGTTTTGACCTTGTTTAGGGGCTGCCCGCTACAATAGTTTCGAAATCTCCTACCCAACCGCTACCGCTTGGGCCTAAAGGTGGCGCCGCTGCTACGAGGAGACGACTTGCTCTTGCCCAACAGCCTGTTTTTAATCCGCTGAACACGCTGGTAGATGCTAAGCGAGCGGTCCCTGGAGCGAAGTCCCAGCAGAGGGGCCGAAAGTATGGTGGGTGCAAAGAAGGTTACGATGCGCCAGATAATAAAGCCGGCGTTTATGTTCGCGGGGCCAAACATGTATCCATAGAACATGTAGAAACTGCCCTCCGCACCACCGGTTCCTCCGGGCAGCGGAACCGCCGTGGCAACCATCTGTACCATGGAACCCGCAGCAAGGCAGTTTATAAAGTCTCCTTCGATGCCAAACGCCCGCAGCACGAACCATGGAATCATGTAGAAGGACGCGAGCTGCGCCATGGTTACCAAAAGCGTTAGTCCCATGGAAGGCAGGTCTTTTGCCGCCTGCTTAAATATGCGCGAGAACTCCATTACCTGCACGTTTACCATCTCGTGCCAGTGATCTCGATTCTTGAGCCGGCCGCGCCGCGACAAGAACCGAATAAGACCGTTGCCTATGCGCATAACAAAGCGCGGGCACAGGCACACCACAAAGAGGCCGGCAAGCTCCAAAAAGTGGACGCCAAACACCACGAGGTTAAGAATCACAATGTCGCCGTACGTGTCAAAGAAGAAGCCGAGCTTTACGGCAAGCATTATGGCTGCAAAGAGCACGACGCCAAGCTGGAACATAATAAAGCGGGTAAACTGGGTGGCAGAGGCCTCACCCACGTCCAGCCCCGTTCGCGTAAGCCTAACGATCTGCGACGGAATGGCTCCCGCCATCATGGGCGTTAGGTTGCCAAAAAAGATGCCGCTCGCCTCTACGCTCATAAGGTCTCGTATGCCAACAGGCGAGTCGTGGTCCAAATACACGGCTATTGCATAGGCTATAACGCCAAAGATGAAGTACGACACAAAGCAGACGCCCGCCAAGGCCACCCATCCAAGGTCAACCTTGGAAAGGGCCTCCACAAACGAGCCCATCTGGCCCGACACAGTAAGGTAAATAACGTATACGATTACCACAACGCCCAGAAAAATGGCGCCTTTGCGAGCCTTGGCGCGGTTTTCTGCCTCGTCGTCGGCGGACCGTCCTCTGCGCGCCGAGCCACGGCTGTTGCCAACGTTGAGCGACACTTTAGCGTGTCCCTTCTTCTCCCCGCCCTGGGGTTTGCTCTCACCTGCCATTGCTCTCCTAAAAACAATACTGGCCAACGCCAAGTCTTTTATTTTGTATACGCATAACAGTCCCTTGTT
Organism: uncultured Coriobacteriaceae bacterium; assembly: GCA_902793465.1. GTDB lineage: Bacteria > Actinomycetota > Coriobacteriia > Coriobacteriales > Atopobiaceae > RUG440. Next base: position 22,814 of record CADBDT010000002.1, read on the forward strand.
GGTCTACTATATTAGCCGCACGCAAAACTTGCGCGAACAAAAAATGCCGATGTACGCTCAGAACACAGACTTTTTTAGGAGAGAGCGCAATGCAACCCGAAGCGACACCCAATTCCGAAAAGCTCAACGCCTCGTACATGCACAACCACGAAACGATGCTTTCCGTTTTACGTGGCACCGATGGCCCCATTGTTCCCCAAAAGAAGGAGCCAGACCTCACGGTGTGCCTCGAGCGGGTGCTTGTGGATCGTGCCACCAACATGGTTGTTGCCTACGAGGGAGAAAACGGCATAGAGCAGCTCTTTAAGAACATAGCTGATGCATGGAAGGGGCTTGCGCTCGTGTATCAGGAAGGGCGGCTCATAGGCTTGGAGGGACGACTCGTAATTACGCAGAACCAGCTCGTGGGCATAAAGGTGTCGCTTTGCGCCGGTGGCCAGATTGCCTGCTCCGCCGGGCCCTCGAGCTCCATATTTGCGCTGCTGCGGGTTATTGAGTCGTTTGACCTGCAGGTCCACGCGGTCTCCCGCGCAATGGGCTGCGAGTACGAGTTGGTGGCGGAAGGCTACAACTCCTATGTGTCCTCCCCTCTTGACGTGCAGCTTGTTCCAAGGGCTCAGTTTACCCTCCTAACCGCGCACCTCTCCCAAAAGGGCCGCTATGCCAGGGACGCTCTTCGCTGCGAGTGCGCCACGAGCATTAGCCTGGTGCATGGAGGCGATCGCGCCTCGCTCGCATCGCTTCGTCTTGCAACCGCCCTCTCTCCCCTTCTAAACTTCCTGTGCGACAACGTTCGTTGCTTCCGCGGCACCGACGCGCGCCACACGCAACGCATGATTCGCTCGGTTATATGGGAAGAGGTGGATCCGTCGCGCTGCGGTATGGTGCCTGGCATTTTTGAGAACGACTTCTCCTTCGAGCGCTATCTTGCTTGGCTCGAGGACATTCAGCCAATTATGTTTGAGGGCGACGACGGTAGCGTGGTTTCCACTGGCAAGCAGACGCTCAAGGAGCACATGAGCGGCCAAAGGTATTCTAGAAACGAGGCCGCACGCATGCTCTACAGGGTGTTTCCCTATGCGCGCCTGTTGGAGCACACCCTCCAAATTACACAGGCCGACTCCATGCGACCCCATTTGGTCGGTGGGTACCTGGCATTTATGAAGGGGCTCTTTAGAAACGAACTCACAGTAGACAATGCCCTCTCGTGCTTTGGCGTACTTGGACAAAACGACGTTGCGGACGCCGCAAGGGAGCTACGCAAGAACGGATGGGATGCCACAGTGTACGGTCGCAGCGCGTCGGAGCTCGTGGACCAACTCATACGGCTTTCGCGTTCTGCTCTAAACAACTCCAAGGAGCAGCTGCTGCTGGACCACATTGCAGAGCTGTGGGAGGTACGCATGGTTCCCCGCGATGCCTTTGTTCGCCAGGAGATAAAGACCATTCGCGGCTGGTAGGATACGGGCCAGCCTGCTGGGTGCGCCTTTTGCACTTGCGACAGCTGGGACACGCGAAACGGAAGACAGCATGACACAACCCAAGCGAATACTCGTTACCGTTCCCTTTAGGGAGCATCACATGGCGCGACTGCGCGAAGCCGCAGGCAGCGAGGCCACGTTTACCCAAATAAGCGCACCAGCCGCCAGCAATAGGATGCGCGACGCCCTCGCACAGGCCGACGCCGTAATTGGCGAGCCTGCGCCCGAGCTGCTTGCAGAGCCCACGCCCGTGCAATGGGTGCAGATGACATGGGCCGGAACAGACCTCTACACCCGCGGAAAGATTCCCTTTCCGGACCACGTTCGTCTTACGAACGTGGCCGGCGCGGCATACGGCCACATAATAAGCCAGTATGTGGTGGGCCAGATTCTGGCCATCGCGCAGAACTTTCCCGCGTACGTGCGCCAGCAGGAACAGGAGCTCTGGAAGTGTGCCGGCGCGGTTAAGTCCCTGGAAGGCGCCACGGTCCTCATATTTGGTGCCGGCGACCTTGGGTCCTGTACGGCAAAGCGACTCTCTGGCTTTGACGTAAGGTGCATAGGCGTCTGCAGAAGCACGTCGCGTCCGCGGCAGCACTTTGAGAGCCTTGTAACCCTGGAAGAGGTAGAAGCGCAAGGCCTCCTCGCGCAGGCCGACATTGTGGTTAACACCTTGCCCAACACCCCGCAGACGGCGGGATGGCTCAACGATCGCAGGCTCCGCCAGTTGAGGCGCGATGCCATTCTGGTTAACGTGGGCAGGGGCAACTTTGTGGATTGCAACGCGCTTGCACGGGTACTTGCCAAGGGACTGCTGCGCGGAGCGGCGCTCGACGTTACCGACCCCGAGCCGCTTCCCCAGGGCCACCCGCTCTGGAGCGAGCCGCGCTGCGTTATTACCCCGCACGAAGCCGGTGGCGCCTTTGGAAAGTCGCAGGGAACGGAAGACCGCATATGCAGCGTTTGCTGCAAGAACGTAAGACACTTTGTTGCGGGCGAACCGCTTGAGCATGTGGTGCTGTAGCGGGCCCGTTGTTGTGGTAAGGATGGATTCGGGATGGACTACGACGTTATTATTATTGGGGCAGGCCCAGGCGGCATCTTTGCCGCATATGAGTTGGTAAACAAGCGTCCTGGTTTGAGAATAGCCGTATTCGAGAGCGGCAACGAGCTTGCCAAAAGACGTTGTCCCATAGACGGCAAGCGCATAAAGTCCTGCATAAACTGCAAGCACTGCTCCATAATGAGCGGCTTTGGCGGCGCCGGTGCCTTTTCGGACGGTAAGTACAACATTACCAACGAGTTTGGCGGCACGCTGTACGAATACATTGGCAAGGCACAGGCCACCGAGCTCATGGAGTACGTAGACGCAATAAACCTCGCTCACGGAGGGCAGGGCACCAAGCTCTATTCCACAACGAGTACCGCCATCCGCACCATGTGCATGCAAAACAAGCTCAACCTGCTCAATGCGTCCGTGCGCCATTTGGGAACAGACATAAACCGCGTGGTCCTGAACAACCTGTACGAGGGGCTTCGCAGCAGGGTCGACTTCCGCTTCCTAACGCCGGTAGAGCACATAGAGGTGCTTGAGGAGGGCTACTTGGTTCGTACGGCCAGCGAATCGCATACCTGCAAGAAGTGCATAGTTTCGGTCGGTCGCAGCGGAAGCAAGTGGATGGAGCGCGTCTGCCACGAGCTGGACATAGAAACAGAGTCCAACCGCGTGGACATTGGCGTAAGGGTGGAGTTGCCAGCAGAGCTGTTTGCCCACCTTACCGACGAGCTGTACGAGAGCAAGATCGTGTATCGCACCAACAAGTTTGAGGACAAGGTCCGCACGTTTTGCATGAACCCCCGCGGCTCCGTGGTCTCCGAGAACACCAACGGAATAATTACCGTAAACGGGCACAGCTACGAGGATCCCGCACGCCAGACCAACAACACCAACTTTGCCCTTTTGGTATCCAAGCACTTTTCGGAGCCATTTAAAGACAGCAACGGCTATGGCGAAAGCATAGCCCGCCTGTCCAACATGCTTGGCGGAGGCATAATAGTCCAGCGGTTTGGCGACCTCATTCGTGGCAGGCGCAGCACGCACAACCGCATAGACGAAAGCTTTGTTGTCCCCACCCTCACGGCCGAGCCGGGAGACCTGAGCCTGGTGCTTCCCAAGCGCATTATGGACGGAATAATAGAGATGATCTATGCGCTCGACAAGATTGCCCCCGGCACCGCCAACGACGATACCTTGCTGTACGGAGTGGAAGTAAAGTTCTACAACATGCAGGTAAGGCTTAACGAGAACCTTGAGTCGCGCTATCCGGGCCTCTACATAATTGGCGACGGCAGCGGCGTAACCCACTCCCTTAGCCACGCGTCCGCAAGCGGCGTGTTTGTGGCACGCGATATTCTGGAGACGTGCAACGAATAGAAGCGTGTCGTAGGGTGCCGCTTGGGGATACTCCCCCTGCGGTACATCGCAAGCGATGTACCGCAGGGGGAGTATCCCCCGTAGTTCGAAACGCAACGCACACGGGAGGTGAATTGTGGCAGAGACCACTAACTATCAGTGCCCGAACTGCAATGGACGCATGTACTTTGACGGCAAACTGGGACTGCTTAAATGCGAGTTCTGCGAGTCCACGTTTACGCCGCAGCAAGTGGAGGAGATCTACGCCCAAAGGCAGGCAAAGGCGGACGCCGTCGCGCGAAAGGAAGAGCAGCGCGAAAAGCAGGCCAGTGGTGCCGGCGATGCCGACGCTGGCGACAGCAAGCCCACATCGGCAGCGGAGGCGTCCACAAGCGAGGCAACGCGGGTTAAACCCAAGCGCTCTACATCCACAGACCCAATTCAGGCATACCTGGAGAACTCGCGCTGGGAAGACGCCGAATCGGACAACGTGAGGGCCTTCAACTGCTCCTCGTGTGGCGCGCAGCTCCTGGTAGACCAGGTTACGGCAGTCACGAGCTGCCCGTACTGCGGCAACAACGCAGTCGTTCCCGGCCAGCTGTCCGACATGCTAAAGCCCGACTACGTGATTCCGTTCAAGCTGGGCAAGGACGACGCGATCGCCGCCCTCAAGAAGTACTACGGCGGCAAGCGGTTCCTGCCCGACGGCTTTACGGAGGAGAACCACCTGGAGGAGATCCAGGGCGTCTACGTGCCGTTCTGGCTCTTCTCTGGCAAGGGCGAGGGCAACTACAACTTCCACGGCGCCATTGTTACCTCGTGGTCGGACAGCGACAACATGTATACCCAGACCGATCACTACGACCTGCATCGCGTTGCCACCATGGACTTCGTGCGCATACCGGTAGACGGCTCCTCGCGCATGCCCGACGCGCACATGGACGCAATCGAGCCCTACAACTACGACGAGCTTACGGACTTCTCCGTCGCGTACCTGCCGGGCTACGTTACCGACCGCTACGACCTCAACGTAACGGAGTGCGATCCGCGCGCTCGCAAGCGTGCCGAGCAGACCTGCGTGGACGAGATTTCCGGCACGACCGGAGGCTACACGGAGGTGCACGTAACCGGTGGGTCGTCGTCACTCAAGTGGAACAACATTGCCTACACGCTGCTTCCCGTATGGATGCTGCACACCAAGTGGAACGGAAACGACTACCTGTTTGCGATGAACGGGCAAACCGGAAAGCTGATCGGAGACCTGCCCATAGACGGCGGCAAGGTTACCAGGCGCTTCTTGATTCTCTTTGTGATCGCCCTCGTTCCCATAGTGCTCATAATAATGTTCTTCTTCGGCGGATACATGATGTAAGGAGGTGGCAAACATGAAGTTACGAAGGCTCATTCCCGCATTTCTGTGCGCTCTTGCCATGTCCCTTGTCTTTGCCACGACCGCCTTTGCAAAGACGGGAACCTACGTGTTCGACGAGCAAAACATCCTTTCTGGCGAAGAGTTCCAGGAGCTCGAGTCGATGGGCGCCCAGTACGCAAAGGACTACAAGTCTGGCGTATACCTGCTGGTATGCGACACCATGGGATCGGACGCAGACAGCGGCTCGGGTCGCCGCGAGTTTGCGCGGTCGTTCTACACAGAGCACAACCTTGGCTATGGCGACAAAAAGGACGGCATCCTGTTTGTGATTGCCTCCACGCAGCGCAAGTACGTGACCATTAAGCACTTCGATGACAAGTCCAAGGATCCCTATTCCGACGATGCCGTCGATCGCATTGAGGACGACGCGAAGGCAGAGCTCAAGAACGACCATTGGTACGACGCCGCGCATTCCTACTACGAAAATGCAGGGTCCAACCTCGACTACTTTGCCTCGTATGGCAAGCAGTGGAAGGAGCCCCATCCGCTGACGTCCATCATCAAGATAGGAGTTACCGTCGTGGTCCCCCTGGCGATTGCCGGCATGGTGGTCTCGTCGGAAAAGAGGGCCATGCGCACCGCTGTAATGCAGACCGAGGCACAGCAGTATGTGGATCCCAACAGCTTTGTGCTAACGATGTCCAACGACACCTTTACCCACCGGACCATGGACGTAACGCCCATTCCCAAGAGCAGCGACAGCGACAGTGACAGCGGAGGCGGCTGGACCGACATGGGCGGCGGCTTCTCCGGCTCCGACGGCGGCGACTTCTAGCCGACCCCGACCCTAGCCGATCCTAAGGACAAAAGCTGACAGGGCGCCTTGCACCCTGTCAGCTTTTTTATTCGCGAAGGTATACGCGTGGGTCGGCGACTTTAGTCGCGAGGGTCAGCCAGATCGAACTTTTTAACGTTGATCACGGCGTTGCCCTTGCACGAGAAGGTGACGACATCGGCCGAGACGTTCGTGGGGATGGTCATTGTTATGGCCTGGATGCCATCGTTTACGAAGACCTCCACGCTGTACTTGTCGAACACCATGCGGAAGGAGATCTTTGTGGGAGCCTCAGGCACGTCGCACTTGCGATGGTGCACGTAGGCGCGGCGCGACCCCGCATGAATTCGGCTCATAACCAGCGTTCCGCCCTCGGTGCGATACCGCAGCGAGGAATGGAACCTGTAGTCCTGCGCAAAGAAGATTGTGAACTCCTTGTACGGGTTGTCCTCGTCCGCAGGGCGAATGTCAATCAACATGTCCATCACGCGACCGCGCACGCCTTCCAGCTCGATGGGAGTTTTGGACACCTGGACTCCCGTATGCTCGACCAGGTTCCTGCGCAGGTCATCCAGCTCGCGTATGGGCCACTGGTACAGGCGTCCGTCGCGCACGCTCAGCTCGCGTGGCGTGGCCATCTGTCCGAACCAGCGCGTCTGTGGCAGCGAGCCTGCTATGGCATCCCAGTTCTGCATCCATGCCACCATGATCCTACGACCGTCGGGTGCCAGCAGCGTTTGGGTGGCATAGTAGTCCGTGCCGTGGTCGATGCACGAGACCCGCTCTTCCACAAGCTCGCCGGTCTGCTGGTCCAGGTGTCCCACGATGCAGATCGTACCGTTGCCGCTGTGAAACTCGTGACCCTGAGAAAGCATGTCTTGCGGGCTCACCAGGAGCACGTCCTTGCCGTCGAGCGAAAAGAGGTCGGGGCACTCCCACATGACGCCGTAGCGGCCGGCGTTGCGGGACAGCACGTGGTCGAACTCCCACGAGAAGCCGTCATCGCTTCGATATACTACAATCCGGCCGCTATTGTCCGGACCGAGACTAGCCACGACCGCGCGATACGTCCCGTCGTCTTCGCGCCAGATCTTGGGGTCGCGGAACTGCTCCTTGCTTGAGCCTTCCGGAAGCGAGTCGCCATCGATAACGGGATTGCCCTCGTACTTTTGGAAGTCCTTGCCATCCCCTATGGCCAGACATTGCGTCTGGAACTCGCGCGGGCTGCCATCTTCCTTTTTGCCGTTTTGCCCGGCACCTGTATACATGAGCATGAGCCTGCCGTCCGGCAGCTCTATGGCGCTGCCGGAGAAGCATCCGCCCAAATTGTCGTAGGGCATGTCGGGAGCAAGCGCACACGGCAGGTTCTTCCAGCTTAGAAGGTCCTTGCTCACCGCATGTCCCCAGTGCATGGGTGCCCACGTTATGGTGTACGGGCTGTACTGGTAAAACAGGTGATACTCGCCCTTGTAGAAGGCAAAGCCATTTGGGTCGTTCATCCAGCCAACACGAGACGAAAGATGAAAGCAAGGCCGGTCGTCGCGATCTATAAACGTCTCCATGTGCTCCTCGTACGACCTGGCCTTAGCAAGCTCGTCGCTCATTACAAACTTGTCCATTCCCCGCTCCTCCCCACGCTTTGTACGTTGCTCCATAATACATCATTCACGTAAGGCAAGATAAACGGGGTACCGGGATAGGCATTGGATAGTTAGCGTGCCCGGGGAGGTCTACTTTGCCCTGGCCACAGATGATGGGGTGGATTGCTACCACTGCAACATACCCGAGCAGGAGTCACGCTTAGCATACAAGATGTATATGGCAGACGTTATAGTAAAGCCCCTCCTGCGGTACGTGCAGGGGTTATCAAAGAGCTGGGTGAGGCACTAGGGTGCCGTAAGGGGATACTCCCCTACGGGTACATCGCGGATAGGACTCCCCATAATGGGACGGCCCGCTCGCGATGTACCCGATGGGGAGTATCCCCTTACGGCACCCCGTTCCATCACGGTTTTTCCGAACATCCTGCCATGCGTGTAACCGCACTAGAGGCTTTGCACCATGCGCAGCACGACCTTTGCCGAACGAGCGCCTGCCTCCCCCTTAAATGCGTCAAACTCCACGGCCTGCGAACCGTCGGCCTTGTCGGATATGGCGCGGATTATTACGAACGGAGTCTCGTTGAGGTAGCAGACCTGAGCAATTGCAGCGCCTTCCATCTCGGAGCACATTCCGCCAAAGTTCGAGGTAATCTGTTCCTTCTGCTCGTTGGTTGCAATAAACTGGTCGCCCGAGCATACCCTGCCCTCAAACACGCCGACTTCCGGCGCGGCTTCCTTTACTGCCTCTATGGCCGCCGTGCGCATGGCCTCGTCTGCGGGAAAAGCGTACAGGCCGGTAAACGGTATCTCTCCCTTTTTAAACCCAATGATCGAAACGTCAAAATCGTGCTGAACCGCGTCCACCGAAACCACCACGTCGCCAATGTTTATTTGGTTGTCGAGCGACCCAGCAGCACCGGTGTTAATTACCTTGGTGCAACCAAAATCGTTGATAAGCGTATTGGCGCAGATTCCGGCATTCACCTTTCCCATACCGCACTTCACTATGACCACGGGCTTGCCCTCCAGCGTACCCTCACAGTACTGCATCCCCGCTACGACTTGCCTGCGCTTAATCTGCGACGCCGCGAGCAAGGGATCTATCTCCTCGTCCATTGCGCCAATGATCCCTATGGCCTCTTGCAACTCCTTTGAATCTTTCATAACAACGCCTTTCCACTTTTAACGCGCTACGCCCTCGCGCCAGCAAACGTCTTTTGAGTCGTAAATATTCAAGCACGGAAACAGCACGCATGCCGATTTGACACGCAATCGATATAAGAAAGAGCGTAACTTTTTCTTTGAATCATGGCATTCCTCCGGAAATGCGGCGCGAAGCATAACAACTCGCTTCGGGGTTCCAGAACAAAGCTTCCCACGCCGCACTTACGCAAGTTGGATGGCCGATAATTAATGCCCGTGTTCAGCAGCGAGGGATGCACGCAAGCCGCGTGACCAGCATGGAGAAAGGAACCACATGCCAATCTCGAATTCGCAACTCCCGGAGCGAATGGAGCAGGACGCTACCCTCTTTCTTGACCTGTTGTGCCAAGTCCTGGCCGAGCACGATAAGACGATACTCGGGGTCTTTACCAAGCTGCTCCGGATTATGAATGCCGCAGGCGACGAACAGGACGAGACCATCCGCGGCGAGGAGTTCTCGAAGGCGTATGACCTCATTGAATCGCTCCCGCCCCTGCAGCTAAACCTTCTGGTGCGAGCGCTTTCGGTCTACTTCCACCTAGCAACCATCTGCGAGGAGGACTACCTAGCCGAGCTGATTGGCAAGCTGGAGGACCAGAACATAGACGGTATCGAAACGCCCACCAACAAGCTCTTTTTGGCATACCAGCGTGTCTGCGATGCCTGCGGGCAGGAGGAGGCGGAACGACTGCTCAAGCGGCTCGAGTTTCACCCGGTCTTTACGGCACACCCCACCGAGGCACGCCGGCCCTCGATCGAGGCCAAAATCACGTTACTCACCCAGCAGCTCTATGAGCGCACGCAGCTCACGGGCATAGACAAGTCCATTAAAGAGCAGCACATGGCAGAGACCATAGACTCCATGCTGCGCACGTCTCCGGTGGGCATGGTGCGCCCAACCCCCATCAAGGAGGCAGATACGCTCATCGCGCTCTTTGACTATACACTTTTCGACTTGGTCCCCAATGTCTACCAGCGCCTCAACGACCTCATCATGGGCCAAGACGCCGCAACCAACCCACCCGTAACGCCTGCATTCATCAAGCCGGGCAGCTGGATTGCATCCGATCGTGACGGCAATCCAAACGTAACGGCCAAGGTTACCTGCGAGGTGGCGGAGAAGCTGCGTGTACACGTGCTCGAGCGGTTTGCCACCGAGTGCGGGCGCGTAGGATACCTGCTTACGTTCGAGAACCTAAGCACGCCGCCTTCGATCGAGCTCAAGCGACTCTGGCACCGCATGGAGGAGATGGGCGAAAAGCTCACCGCCCCAATGAGCGAGCTGGTAAACAACGAGTTCCATCGCGCGGTAATGTACGCGATCTCGTCTCGCGTACAGGCCACGATAGAGCGCTCGGCGGACTACATGTATGGCTCCTCCGAGGAGCTTGTATCGGACCTGCGCATGGTGCAGAGCTCCCTCGCCGCGGCTGGAGCCGCCAGGGAGGCCTACGGACCAGTGCAGCGACTCATATGGCAGGTAGAGACGTTTGGCTTTGGCATGGTGGAGATGGAGATTCGCCAGCACTCTCTTGTGCACGCCCGCGCGCTTGAAGACCTGCACCAAAACGGACCCGAAGGGCAGCTGCAACCGATGACTAAGGAGGTTCTTGCCACCCTGCGGGCCATGAGCTTTATAAAGCAGCGTAACGGGCGCAATGCTGCCAGGCGCTACATAATCTCGTTTACGCAGTCGGCACGCGATGTTGCCACGGTCTACGAGCTTGCACATTACGCCTTCCCGAACGCCAAGGAGCTGCCCGACATCGACGTCATTCCGCTCTTCGAGCAGCTCGACGACCTCGAGAACGCGGTCAACGTGCTCGACGACATGCTCAAGATCCCCGACGTGCAGGCACGTCTTGATGCAACGGGTCGCCGTATGGAGGTAATGCTGGGCTACTCCGACTCCTCCAAAGACGCAGGTCCCACCTCAGCAACGCTCGCCCTGCATCGCGCGCAGGCCAACATTGCCGCGTGGGCACAAGAGCATAAGATCGACCTCGTGCTCTTCCACGGACGCGGAGGTGCGGTGGGACGCGGTGGAGGATCTGCGGAAAGCTCGGTGCTTGCCCAGCCCGCTGGCACGGTCAACGGCCGCCTTAAGCTCACGGAGCAGGGTGAGGTTATATTTGCGTACTATCACAACACATTGCTGGCGCGTCATCACGTAGAGACCATGGCGGCTGCGACCTTGCTCGCCTCTTCGAGCGTCGTAGGATTCCAAAACGACGAGCTCACGACCGAGTTTGCCGACGTGGCCGAGGCAATTGACGCACCTTCGTGTGAGAGGTATCGCAAGCTCGTGCGCAACGAGGGCTTTGCCGAGTGGTTTACTCAGATTACGCCGCTGGACGAGATTGGCCTTTTGCCCATTGGGTCGCGTCCTTCCAAACGTGGCCTTGGCGCCAAGTCGCTTGACGACCTGCGCTCCATCCCGTGGATCTTCGCTTGGTCGCAGGCGCGCATTAACCTTGCGGCGTGGTATGGTCTGGGCACGGCATGCGAGTCGTTTGGCGATCTTGCGCGCCTGCGCGAGGCCTATGCGCGCTGGCCGCTCTTTACCACCTTTATAAACAACATAGAGACTACGCTCGCAAAGACCGACGCGTCCATCGCACAGATGTACCTATCGCTGGGAGACCGCCCTGACCTTGCGGAGCAGGCGCTTGCCGAACTCGACCTTACCAAGCGCTGGGTGTTGGATATCGTTGAGAGCGATCAACCGCTAGACAACAACAAAGAGCTGCGTGAGTTCGTTAACAGGCATCTACCCTTCGTCAACGTAATGTCGCTTGGCCAGGTGCTTGCCCTTCGCAAGCTGCGCAAACAGGCAAGCGAGCTAACCGATGAGGAGCACGATGGCTACCTCTACCTGCTTCTTTGCACCGTTGCCGGCGTTTCTGCCGGCGTGCAGAACACGGGCTGATAAACAGACTCCCCCGCTTGGAAACCCGATCGGGGCAACTTGGGCGTAGTACGGTGGGGTCATTGGCGCCGCCCACTTTATAGAGCAGCGCCACGGCGAGTTAAGTTTCTAAGGATTGATACAGGTTAACAGCGAGAGGAGCAACTATGAATTGTCCAAAATGCGGTAAGGAAATGCGACAGGGCTTCCTGTTTACCTCTAAGGACGGGGCCTACAGCTTTGCCGACGAGGTACCCGGCGTCCTGAAAAACGCCAAGCATGCACCGGGGTTTATCCGAATAACGCCGATTCAGTCTGGCCACAGAGTAAGAATTGAGGCCTGTTGCTGCGAAGAATGTAAGCTAGTCCAGTTTGAGTACTAACCTGAATTGCATATGCCAGAAAAAACAAAACAGGCCATCGAGATTACCTCGATGGCCCGCGGATTCTTGGTAGCCCGTACCGGATTCGAACCGGTGATCTCCGCCTTGAGAGGGCGGCGTCCTAAACCGCTAGACGAACGGGCCATATGGCTGGGACTGAGAGAATCGAACTCCCACTGACGGAACCAGAATCCGTTGTCCTACCGTTAGACGAAGTCCCAATGCCAACGGATGTATACATTACCTCATTGCCCAGAGCATTGCAAGCATTTTTTTAAAAGTTCTTGGCTACCGGGAGCTGGTGCCGAAGCGTCGCCTTGGTATGCCGTGTTTGGGAGGTACCCGATTGCCCGCCCCTAAGGAAGCGCCAAATCCGTGAGACAGCCCAAAAAGCAGCCGCGCGCAGTTCCGCAGCTATGCGAGGACTGTTTGAGCACGGCGCTTCTTGGGCCGCCTCACGGATTTGGCGCTTCCTTAGGGGCGGGCCCGAACGAGGCATGAGCTGGAATATCCCAAAGGGACACGGTTTTAGGACGGTACGACCGCATCCCAATACATGTATAATTTTTCCATGTCTGCCAACACAGCGAAGGGTCGCTATGGACGATCGACTAATTAGAACGTGCCGTCTGCTCAGGGCAATAAACACGGCAATCGGGCACGCCTCCAATCTTGAGGAGGGCCTTCGAGAGTGCGTAAAGCTCCTCCAGCGAGACATTGGTATTTCGTACGCTACGTACTGGCAGGCCACAGAGCAAGGCACGCTACTACCTCTGTTCTGGCATGGCCCCTACGACATCGTTAGTTTAAGTCACACGCCAGGCAATGGCGCCGTGGGACAGTCATTCGAATCTCAGAAGGCCGTGCGCCTGCAGGCAAGCAACACGCAGCCCGACGACGCAACAAGCTGCGACTTTCCCAACGTAGTGCTCAACGACGTACTATGCGCCCCTGTTTCCAGCTCGTTTGTAAACTACGGCATCCTGCAAGTGGCAAACAAGGGCGACGGGAGCCCGTTTACGGACGACGAGGCAGACGTGGTGGAGATGGCGGCATTGCTCTGCGCGCTCATTCTGGGACGAAACGAGCCTCTGCCCAGCGAGTGGAACTTTTCCACTCCCCTTTTGCAGGCAACCAACATAAAGCGCGAGTACACCAACGGCGATGTGATAACCCAAGTGCTCAAGGGCGCAACCTTTAACGTGTACGAAAACGAGCTTGTGGTACTGCTGGGCGAGTCGGGTTGCGGCAAGTCCACGCTGCTCAACATAATTGCCGGACTGGACGATCCAACGGACGGCACGGTAACGTTTTGCGGACAAGACCGCGCAAGCACGAGCGAGCATGACCTCATACGGTTTCGCCGAGAGAACATTGGCATGATCTTTCAGAACTACAACCTCATTCCCGTGCTCAATGCGCGGCAGAACCTCAACCTTATTGGAGAGCTCGTGCCAGATCCCATAGATCGTAAGGAGGCGTTGGAGCTCGTTGGCCTTGGCGATAAACTGGAAAGCCTCCCGCGTCAGCTGTCCGGAGGACAGCAGCAACGCGTTGCAATTGCACGCGCCCTCATAAAGCACCCGCGCATTATCCTTGCGGACGAGCCCACCGCCGCGCTGGACCACGACACCTCAATCGAGATCCTGGAAGCCCTCAAGAGCGCCATGGATACCGGCTGCACCATAGTTATGGTTACTCACAACGAGGAACTGTGCAGGATGGCCAACCGCATAGTGCGCATGCGAGACGGACAGATTTCGGAGGTTAGATTAAACCTGAACCCCGCACAGCCCAAAGAACTCGTCTGGTAGGTAGCAGCCATGAAAAAGACGCAGCTTATAGAGGTATTTGCCAACATACGAGCGACCATAGTGTCGTTTATTTCCATTGCCATGTTTGTGGCTTTGGGCATAGCGGTGCTGCTGGGCCTGCAGTGGGCTTCCAAGGCGCTTGCCGCCTCCATGGACAAGGCCTTTGCACAGACAAATTACCACGACATACTTGTTCAGGCTCCCGTTGGGTTTCAAGAGGACGAAATCGAGGAGCTGCGTAAAATCGACGGCGTGGAGTCCATAGAGACTGGCTACCAGAGCACGCAGCAGGTAAACGTTGGCTCCATAAGGACTTCCGTGCGGTTTCAGACGGTCCCCCCTACCATGGACCAGCTAATCGTGCACGAGGGCACACTTCCGCAAAAGGCAAACGAGATTGCCCTTATGGACCATTGGGCAAAGAACAACGGCTTTATGGTGGGAGACACCATATCCCTGGTGCACGACGGCAACGACGCGGACGGAATGAATGCCCTTACGGGAGACACCTATACCATTACCGCCCTTGTTGAGTCTCCCCAATACACCAGCAAGGACTCCGCCACCTACAGCATGGTGGGCAGCACCGTTTCTGGCGTCGGCTTTGTTACGGAAGACGCGTTTGACAAGAACTCGGCAAGCTTCCTGTTTGGCATTCCGTGCCTCTACGTTAAGTGTGCCAACACCCAGGGGCTCTCTACCTTTAGCGACCAATACAAAGGCGTTGCGGGGGACGTGGCACAGCGCATAAACGACAAGTCGGCAGCCCTGCTCACCGAGCGACTTTCGACCACCTACGACACGGTAAAGGTGGCCATGGATACCCTTACCAAGGTCGTAGACAACAGCCGCAAGGCCGTTAAGGCACTTAAGGCAGAGGAGAGCAAGATACTGGAGCAGCAGAAGCAAGGCAGCATATCGCAATCAGACGCAAACGACCGCATTGCCAAAGTATACGCAGGCCTGGACAAGTGCTGCGCCGAGTTCAACAAAGAATCCGCGTCGGCACTCGACTCTTTGGGGCTTCCGCCTTTGGAGGGTATAGACCGAACCACCGTGAGCGAAATCCTCGACGACCTGCAAAACGCCATACAGGACAAGGCAAGTTTCCAAATGCGCTTTATGGGCCAGAACGTAAAGTTTAACGAAATACCCAATTTGATAAACAACCTAAACGAGACCTTTGTCAAAAACGGGCGCAACGCCTTTACCCTCGACCGCGCGCACAACGGCGGAGTCGTAATGGCCCAGATGCTCATGAGCATTTTGGACAAGCTGCGCTACTCCATGGCGTCGCTCTTTGTTGTGGTCGGGCTCTTGGTATGCTATTCGGCCATATCGCGCATAGTTAACGAGAACATGATGCAGATTGGCACCAAGAAGGCCCTCGGCATCTTTGTGGGCGAAGTTACCGCCAGCTACTTGCTGTACGCGGGCATTGCCGTGTGCGCAGGCGTGGTGGCAGGAGTTCTTGTTGCCCTCTTTGTTGTGCAGACCATAATAAACCCGGCGCTTGCAAATGTGTTTGTGCTCGGGCGCTACGCTCGTTACTTCTCGCTTATGGACACCATGCTCGCCGGTGGAATTGAGCTGCTGCTCATACTCGCGGCCACGTGGTTCTCGTGCAACAGGATCTTGCGCAAGCGAACCGTAGAGCTGCTGTCTGGCGTCGTGCCACCGACCGCAAAGGAACACTTCTATGAGTCGTGGTCAGTCTGGAAGCGGCTACCGCTCTTTAGGCAGGTGGTAATAAACAACTGCTTTAACGACAAGCGCAGGGTCGTTGCTACGCTTGTTGGGGTAGCCGGCTGCACGTCGCTCATCGTGTGCGCCATTACCCTAAACAACAACGTGCTTGGCAGCTTTGCCAAGCAGTACAAGGACGTATATGGATTCGATGCCATAGCGCAAATTGACCCAACGTCCAAGACCGCCCAAAAGGACGTAGCCGCAAAGCTGGACAAAGGGTCGCTTCCCAACGCGCCGGTATATTACAAGACGTGCGTGCTCTCCAACGGTAAGGGTAACATGGCAATCGCATCGCTCATCGTGCCCACAAACGCAGACAAGTTCCAAAGCGTATACCACATTAACCCCACCAATAACCAAAACGTTGACCTCAAAGATGATGGGGCTTGGATCGGAAGTGGTTTTGCCGCCAGCTCTGGTCTCAAGGTTGGCGACAAGGTAGAGATTACCGACTCCACGGGACAGTCGAACAGCGTGCCAATACTCGGCTTCTTTGAGCATCATCTTATAAACGTGGATGTGGTAATGGGCGCCAATGCATACAAGACTCACTTTGGCACGGAGCCAATTGCAAACTCGCTGCTGGTTAGCACGGCAAACCAAGGTTACGATGCTGTGGCCAAGAGCCTTGCCGGCACCAAGGGATACCTAAACCTCAAGAACGACAAGGCCCTGGCCAACAGGGCGTTTGTCCAGTTTTCCAAGCTATCGCGAGCAGTCGTTATTATCTACCTTGGGCTTTCGGCGCTCATGGCGGCAATTGTGCTGCTAAACCTGGACATAATGTACGTAAACGAAAAGAAGCGCGAGCTCACCGTGCTCATGATCTGCGGCTTTACGACCAAGGAGGCAAAGTCCTACGTGCGTAGCGACACCATTGTGCTCACTGCCATTGGCGTTGTTATTGGAGTGGCTGTAGGCGCCCTAGTTGGCTACGTGTCGGTCGTTTCTGTAGAGCCCCCAAACGTCTCGTTTATCCATGGCGTGGACGCAGTTGCGTGCCTTGTGGGCATAGCGGCAACGTTTGTGTTCTCGCTGATTGCGGGCTATGTTGCACTTCGCCGAATCCCGCGCTTCTCGCTAACGGACATAAACAGGATGTAGGAATCCAGACCACAGATGGCCTGCCCCAAACAGAGGCCAAAACCTTCCGGCGCCATGGACAAGCGCCGTGCTCAAACAGTCCTCGCGGAGACTGCACACGCGGTCGCTACGCTCCTCGCGCGAGTTGAGTGCCCCTAACCTTTTT
>CADBDT010000002.1:39854-149576 GCA_902793465.1 uncultured Coriobacteriaceae bacterium
TACGCTCCTCGCGCGAGTTGAGTGCCCCTAACCTTTTTGGTTGCCCCTCGCTGCGCTGCGGAACTGCGCGCGGCTGCTTTCCATGGCGCCTCGCGGTTTTGGCCTCTGTTTGGGGCAGGCCATCTGTGGTCTGACGCCGTAGGACTATTAGTCGTCCATGTAATCCTTGAGCTTTCCCGAACGGCTGGGATGACGGAGCTTTACGAGCGTCTTGCTCTCAATCTGCCTAATGCGCTCGCGCGTAACGCCAAACTCGCGCCCGACCTCCTCGAGGGTACGCGGATGGCCGTCCTCCAGACCAAAGCGGAACTTTATTACCTTGCGCTCGCGGTCTGCAAGGCCATCGAGCACCTGCTCAAGCTGCTCGCGAAGCATTGAGTCGCTTGCGGCCTCCGGAGGCGCGACTGCAGAGGTATCTTCCAAAAAGTCGCCAAGCTGGGAGTCTTCCTCCTCGCCAATAGGCGTCTCGAGGCTCACGGGTTCCTGGCTTATCTTTTGGATCTCGCGCACGCGCTCGGCGCTCATACCCATCTCTTCGCCAATTTCCTCCGGCGTCGGTTCGCGGCCGAACTCCTGCAAAAGCTGGCGCTGCACGCGTACGAGCTTGTTAATAGTCTCCACCATGTGGACGGGAATGCGAATGGTGCGTGCCTGGTCGGCAATCGCGCGGGTTATTGCTTGGCGAATCCACCACGTGGCATACGTCGAAAACTTGAAGCCCTTTGTGTAGTCGAACTTCTCTACCGCGCGTATGAGGCCAAGGTTACCCTCTTGGATAAGGTCCAGAAACAGCATGCCGCGACCAACGTAGCGCTTGGCAATGGAAACCACAAGACGAAGGTTTGCGCTAATGAGCGCCTGCTTTGCCTCAAGTCCTACCTGCTCCACGCGCGAAAGACGGCGTCGCTCGGCACGCGTGAGCTCAAGCTCTCCGGCATCAAACGCCTCAAGCTTGTCCATGGCCTCCGTGCCCGCCTCGATCTTCATGGCAAGGTCCACCTCTTCGGCCGCGGTAAGCAGCTCAACCTTGCCAATCTCCTTAAGGTACATGCGCACGGGGTCCTGCGTCATCTTTGCGTTGGTAAGCTCTTGCTGACGCGCACGGCCCCTGCTGGAGCGCTTCTTGGTCTTGGGCTTTGGCGTGGCACGCAATGCCTCGTTTACTGCCTTTGCCTCGTTTATGGTTTCGATGTCGCGTTCTTCGCCATCCTCGTCCACTTCGTCGATCTCGGCATCGTCGTCCTCGTATTCCTCCGACGCCACCGCAAATCCCGAGGTAAGCTCCTCCACGCTTCCTGCTTCGCCCGCAGTGGTAATGTCTACCCCGCGCTTGCGAATGGCATCGTAGAGCTCGGATAGCTCGTCGCCATCTATGTCGATCTCCTTAATGGCAATCTGGATGTCGTCCTCGGTAAGGACGCCCTCGGACTTGCTCGACTTGGAGACAAGAACCTCTACCACATTGGCAAGTTCCTCCGAAAGCGAGGACTCGCTCATAGACTTTTTTGCTGTCACAGACTTCCTTCCGACGTAAACTCTGGGAATTGTACCCAAAAAAGCTAGCGATTAAACCCAGAAGACACTCTATTTGCTAGTTGATTTGCATGTTTTTGCAAATCAGCCGCTTCGGCAAACATTTCTGCGGAGGTGCCGTCTCCCGCACGCATGCGAGCCCGCAACTCCTTTATCTTTCTTCGGGTAGAGTAGAGCTCCACGGTGTCCAGAACAAAGCCGATCTTTGCCTCGGACGCCACTCCCTCCACCGTTGCAACACGACCCGAAGAGAGCAGGCGTGGGGCCTCGGGCACCACGCTTTCGGCTGCACGCACAACGTCACCTGGATCCGTTCCCTCGGGCGTGGCAAGCATGGCCCATGCCATTGCCTCGTGCCGCTCGTCTGCCCACAAAAACGACGATATCCTGTCCGCATGTTCGCGCATCTGATCCAGGTTCGTTGCCATAAGTGACAAGAGCTCGCGCTCGGCCTGCAGCTGAAGCCGGTCATCCGAGGTAAGGGCGACTCCCTGCGATGCCCAACCGTCACTTGCGGGTGCGTATGCATCTGACGAGTCAAACACCGGCGGTCCGCCTTGGTAGGCATCTACCGGAACGTAGTCGTCCGGAACGTATCCCTGCGAATCGTATGGGGGCGCGTCCGAAACGTTCCCCTGCCTGGTCCCCTGCCTGGACCACGACCCGCGTTGCGTGTCCTGCGCCTTTGGCAGCGGTTTGGAACGTATGGCGCGCTTTACCTCTTCGGGCGCCACACCCAGCCAGTCACCCACGACCATTGCGTATTCGTCCAACAGCACGGAATCGCGAAGCGGCGCAAGAACCCCTGCCAGGTCGTCCAGAGCCGCCATGCGCACGCCACCAGGTGCGGTGGGTCCAATGCTTTCCAGACGCTTGCGCAGCACAAAGTCCATAAGGGGCTCCGCCTTTGCGAGCTCTGCCTCCATGGCGCTGCGAGGGTTGGCGTCCAAAAACTCCGCCGGGTCTTGCCCGTTGGGCAACACGACACATCGAAGGTCCGCCTCGGACTTGTCTATAAACTGTATGGCGCGCTCGGCAGCGCGCTGGCCAGCGGCATCGCCGTCAAACATGCAGATTATGCGCTTTGCAAAGCGCGCAAGGGTACGCACGTGGTCCAGCGAAAAGGACGTGCCCAACGCCGCCACCGTATGGTTAAAGCCGGCTTCGTGCATTGCCATAACGTCGGTATAGCCCTCACACACAATTGCCTCTCCCTTTGCGGCAATGTGCTCCTTGGCCTTGTCGAAGGCAAACAGGTGCTTGCCCTTGTGAAATACCGCGGTCTCCTTGGTGTTGAGGTACTTTGGCTTGGCATCGGTAAGTACTCGCCCGCCAAATGCAATGGTTCTGCCCTGCTCGTCTCGTATGGGAAACATTACGCGATCGTAAAAGCGGTCCGCCTCGTAACCGTTGCGCAAAACAGAGAGGTCCGCGGCTTCCATCTCCTCGTTGGTAAACCCCTTTGAGCTCAGGTGCGATACCAGCATCGCGTTTCCCGGAGCATAGCCCAGGCCCCATCGCCTACAGACGTCCGAGCCAAATCCCCTGTTCGAAAGATACGCACGACCCTGCGCAGGACCCCTGCCCCGGCCGCGGTTGAGGATCTTGGCATAGTAGGACTGCGCCTCTTCCATACACTCTATGAGCCTGATGCGTCTGGGACCTCTGCGTCCCCCGTGGCTCTCCACAAGCTCTATGCCCGCGCGGTCTGCAAGGAAGCGCACGGCATCCACGAACTCGAGGTTTTCTCTGTGCATAACGTAGCCAAACACATCGCCGCCCAAACCGCAGCCAAAGCATTTCCAAAGCCCAGTGGACGGATTGATGTGAAAAGAAGGCGTCTTTTCGTGATGAAACGGGCAGCAGCCCCACCAGTCGGAACCGCGACGCCTAAGCTCGACGGTCTCGCTCACCAGCTGAAAAAAGTCCGTTGCGCGCCTCACGCGCTCTTTGTCCTCGTCGGTAATCATGCGCTCACCTCCTTAGCAGAACTACCCAAGTTGCAGCGCACCCATTCTATGTTTTCGAGCACGGTGTGCTTGAGCTCGCCCAAGGAGTCAAACTTTCTTGACGCGCGAAGCCAACGCTCAAACGTAACGGCAACGTTGGCGTCGTATATGTTGCCTTCAAAGCCAACTATGCTTGCCTCCAAAAACGCGCTTCGAGGGCTATCGAAGGAGGGAGGCGCACCAACGTTTGTCGCCGCTGGCCATGCCTTATTGCCTATTATTAGGTAGCAGGCATACACTCCTTCGGCGGGAAGACAGTCATGCACGTCGCAGCACACGTTTGCGGTGGGAAAACCAAACGAGGTTCCCTCTCCCCGCCCGTGCCGTACCACGCCGCGCACAAAATGGCTTCGGCCAAGCAGCGAGGAGACTTCCTCTACCTCGCCACTACGCAACCGTTGTCTTATCCTCGAAGAGGAAACCGTGCTCGAGCCCATTTCTACGAGTCCGTGGGCATGCATATAAAAGCCGTGCTTGTTGCCAAGCGCTTCGAGCGTGGCGGTATTTCCCGCTCCCCCGCAGCCAAAGCGAAAGTTTGTGCCTACATGCACGCTTACGGGACGCACCACGTCCATTAGCACGCACGTTACAAAGTCGTTGGGGCTCAGCGAGGCCATGCTGCGATCGAAGGACACAACAACCACCGCATCTACGCCTAGCGAGAGCAGGGCATTGCGCCTGTCGTGTATGTTAAGCAGCCTGTCACCGGCACGCGGACCCTTTACGACTTCTGCCGGATCGGGATCGAAGGTAACCACCACGCAGGGTACGCCACGAGTGCGCGCGTCCTCAACAGCAGCGGCAACAAGCGTCCGATGCCCCATGTGCACACCGTCAAATGCGCCGAGCACCACTACGGCATCCATAGGGGGATCCGCGCTATATGCGCGCCCACGCGTATATACGACGCCATGGCTCAGCTGCGTGGCAACCAAGGCGTTGGGGGCAAAAAGGACCTTGGACAGGTCGCTCATGCGCTTACCCCCTCCACACCAAGCGGACAGTTGACGTGCGGACGAAGGACACCGTCCGCATAGCGCCACACGCCATACAACCTGCCGTCATTTATGAGCGAAAAGAGCGCTCCGTCGGTCGCGGGTCCAAGGTTTGCGGGGGCAAATTGCCGCCCGTTGCGAACGCATTCGAGGTCTTTGGGACCCAGCTCCACAACGGGAAACCCAAGCACCTTTACGGGATCGAGCGCAAGCGCACCAACGCCATCGAGGCCGCAATCCACAATCTGTTGCAAATCTACGCAGTCGTCCAAGGTCACAAGCCCAGAGGCCGTTCTACACAGCTGTCCCAAGTGCGCCACGCTTCCCACCATGGGGCCAAGGTCGCGCGCGAGCGCTCGTATGTAGGTTCCCGGAGAGACCACAAAGTCACAGTCCCAGTACGGGTCTTCCAACGTGCCCACTTTGGCAAGTGACGCCTCGTACACTACGATGTCTCGCTCGGGAAGCTCGAAGTCCTCCCCCGCGCGCGCCCTGTCGTAGGCACGAACACCATCCACCTTAATTGCAGAAAAGCGAGGGGGACGCTGTTTTCCAGACCCCACAAAGCATGACAGCACGTCCCTTGCATACGACTCGTCTAGCACCCGTTCGGGCACCGGTGCCGTTTTTATGGACGTGCCCTGGGCATCGTCGGTATCCGTTTGAGTGCCAAATACGATTCGCGCGCTATACGCCTTGCGCCTTCCTTCCTCGACACACGGTATGAGCTTGCGAGCCTGACCTACCGCAAGCACAAGGACCCCCGTTACCGCAGGGTCAAGCGTTCCAATGTGGCCCACGCCGTCGTCTGCAAGGGCTTTGCCCACTTGGTTGTCTACCGCACGCGTTACCTCGCCATATGGCTTGTTTACGGCCAGCAGCAGATTGCGGCCGCATGCTCGTCTTCTGCGACGCCTCGCCAAGGGCTATCCCTCCTCTTTGAGCGCCTCTTCGTTGGCGTTAAGCAAAACGCGCAGCAGCGGCAGCACGGTTGCCAGCGCCTCGTCTATGTCACCGTCAAACGTAAAGCCGGCAGCCGCCTTGTGTCCACCGCCTCCCATAAGGTTGGCCACAACCGATACGTCGTGGTTTCCCTTGGAGCGCAGGTTGCCACGCACCTGCCCGTTGGGAATCTTCTTTAGAAAGAGTGCGATCTCGGAACCTTCTACACTGCGGACCACGTCTATGAGCCCGTCGCTCTCGTCGAGGTCGGCACCGGTGCGCTCGAGGTCGTTCTGAGTGGCATAGCTATATGCAATTCGCCCGTCCTCAAACGTTTTTATTCGTCCCATAACAAGCGACTTAAGGTGCAGGAAGGGCAGCCGGAAGCTTTGGTACACGTTAAGGGAGATGTCGGAGGGAGACGCGCCACACCTTACCAGCAGGCTCGCAACCTCAAACGACTCGCCATCCGAGTTCTGATACTGAAACCTGCCTGTGTCGGTAACCACGGCACACATGAGGTTCTGGGCAATGCTTGCGTCTATGTTTGCTCCCAAATACTGAGCGAACTCCGCAATTAGGATGCCTGCCGCCGCCGCGCTCGTACGAACGACACATGCAGTCGCAAGGGGGTTCTGGGGAGGATGATGATCGATGACCGCCCTTTTGTGCGCCCTCTTGCAAACATCTGCCGCAGCGTTAAGACGTCCGATTTCGGAGAGATCGACGGCAATAAAGAGGTCGGGATCCTCCTTATAGTCGTCTGGCATAACGAACTCGTTGGCATGCGGCAAAAAGCGGTATATGCGCGGCACAGGGGCGTTGTCCGCAAGCAGCGGCGTTACGCGCGCCTGGGGCCAATGCTGGCGAATTGTGAGCATGAGCCCCAAAACCGAACCCAGTGCGTCGCCGTCAGGCGAAGTATGCGCACATATTGCGATGCTCGACGCTCCATCTATGAGCTTGGCGATCCTTTTGAACCCTTCTACCTGCTTCTGGTATTCATCGGGGTCCAACGGACCGTAGCATCGTTCGCCGTTTTCACTCATCTGCGTCCTCCGCAACGTCTGGCACCACAGGATACCCAAACTCGTCTTTTTCTACGCTCATGGACGAAGGAACGTCCTCAAGCATGCGGGCAATGTGTTCCGCCTCGTCCACCGTGGTGTCGATCTCAAACACGATGTCGGGTGTAACCCTCCAGCCCAGCGAGCGTCCAAGGAGCGAACGTATCCGCCCCTTGGCTCGCTGCAACGCAAGGCGAACCTCGTCGTAGCGATCTACATCGCAGCTCACGTATGCCTTGAGCATGGACTTGTCTATGCTCACTTCGCATCCCGTGAGCGTTACCAGATCCAACGCGGGGTCCGAGAGCTCGAACAGCAGAATGTATCCGAGCTTTTCGCGTGCCTGCTCGCCCATGCGACGAGAATTGTTGTTCTGCTTCATGCCAGGAACTCCTACTCGGTACGAGCAACCTGCTCTATGCGATACGACTCAATAATATCGTTGGGGTGTATGTCTTGGAAGTTGTCCAGGCCTACACCGCATTCGAAGCCAGCCTTAACGCTCTTAACGTCGTCCTTGTAGCGCCTAAGCGATGCAACCGTGCCCTCGTATACCACAATGCCGTCGCGCACCAGGCGAACATGGTCGTCGTGCGATATCTCGCCCTCCTGCACCATGCAGCCTGCGGCAATACCCACCTTGGGCACCTTAAACGTGTCGCGGACCTCAACCGTGGCGGTTTGGACCTCGATTTCTGTGGGCCGGAGCATACCAATACGGGCTGCGTCGATGTCTTCCATTGCCTTGTAAATAACGCTGTAGGTACGAATCTCAACGCCGGTGCGCTCGGAAGCCGCGCGCGCCTTGGCATCGGGACGAACGCCAAAGCCAATAATGATAGCGTTCGACGCATCGGCAAGCACTACGTCCGTCTCGGATATGGCGCCTACTGCGGAGTGGATTACGTTTATGCGCACCTCGCTCTGGTCCATCTTTGCCAGGGAGTCCTCCAGGGCCTCGATGGAACCCATAACGTCTGCCTTAATAATAAGGTTGAGCTCCTTGACCTCGGCATCCTCCATCTTGGCAAACAGGTTTTCGAGCGTAACGTGCTTAACCTTGTTCTGCTCCTCTATGCGGGCCTTTAGCGCACGCTCGTCCGCCAATGCTCGGGCATCGCGGTCGTCCTGGAACACGCGGAACTCGTCGCCGGCCATGGGCACGCTCTGCAGGCCAAGGATCTCCACGGGATAGCTCGGTGTAGCCGAACGCACCTGCTTGCCCTTTGGGTCCACCATTGCGCGCACCTTGCCGTAGGACATGCCCGCCACCAGCGCGTCGCCTACGTGCAGCGTACCGCGGGTAACCAGCACCGTGGCAACCGATCCGCGGCCGCGGTCGAGCTTGGCCTCCAGCACGTTGCCCGACGCAAAGGTGTCGGGGTTAGCCTTGAGCTCCTGAACGTCGGCCTGCAAAAGGACGCTCTCCAGCAGCTCGTCGATGCCAATCTTCTTCTTGGCCGAGATGTCAACAAACATGTTGTCGCCACCCCAGTCCTCGGGAATAATGCCGTACTCGGTAAGCTCCTGGCGAACACGCGTGGAATCTGCGCCGGGTTTGTCAATCTTGTTTACGGCAACGATTATGGGTACGTCGGCCGCCTTGGCGTGATTGATGGACTCAATGGTCTGGGGCATTACGCCGTCGTCTGCCGCAACAATAAGAATAACTATGTCGGTAACCTTGGCTCCACGGGCACGCATGGCGGTAAAGGTCTCGTGACCAGGGGTATCGATAAACGTGATTATGCGTCCGTCGATGCTTACCTGCGAGGCGCCTATTGCCTGCGTAATGCCGCCGGCCTCGCCCTCGGCAACACCCGTGTGGCGAATGGCGTCCAGCAGGCTCGTCTTACCGTGGTCTACGTGGCCCATTACGGTAACCACAGGCGGACGCGGCTTGAGGTCGGCCTCGTCGTCGTAGAAGGTAAAGGAGTTCTCTTCCTCCTTGCTCATTACCTTAACGTCGCGACCGAGGTCGTCGGCAACGAGCTCTATCTGGTCGTCGGTCATGCTCTGGGTCATGGTAACGGCCTCGCCCAAAAGGAACATGCGCTTAATGATCTCGGTCGGGGCAACATCCAGGAGCTTGGCCAAGTCGGCTACGGTTGAGCCCTGCGGGACCTTTACCATGTCGAGCTGAGAAAGATCCTGGTCGTTGGCTATTGCCTGCTCGATGCGCTGCTGCTCGGCCGCTGCCTCCTGCTGCTTCTTCCTGCGCTCCTTGCGCTTGCGGCGACGGCCGGCCGACTCTATGTTGGCCTCACGCACGGCGGCACGGGCGTCGGCAAGAACGCGCTCGCGGTTGTACTCCTCCGCCTCGCGCGCCATACGGCTGTAGCGATCCTCGGAATCGTTGCGTTGCTGGCCACCGCGCCCCTTGCGCCTGCCACCGCCACGTCCTGCGACGTTTTCGGGGTCGGGTTGCACGGCGGCCATGGTCTCGGCGCTCACGCGCGATGTGGAGCCACGGCGGCCACGCGAAGGCGCGGGCTGCTGCTTTTGCTGCTGCGGGGCCGCCTCGCGCTCGCGACGCCGCTCGCGACGACGCTCCTCCTCCGCCTGCTTCTTGGCCTTCTCCTCTTCCTCGCGCTTGCGAAGAATCTCGTCCTGCTGAGCAATCTGTTCTAAAAGACTGGAGAAGTTGGTCGTGGACTTGGGCGCGTTGTCGCGTACGCGATTGCGCTCGGCTTCCTCGGCGGCGCGACGCTCGGCCTCCAGGCGCTCCTCCTCCGCACGACGGCGCTCGGCCTCCTCGGCGGCACGACGGCGCTCGGCCTCCTCGCGCTCCTTGCGACGGCGCTCCTCTGCGGCAAGACGCTCGCGCTCGGCCTTTTCGCGCGCCTCGCGCTCGGCCTTGGCCTTGGCCTCTTCCTCGGCCTTGCGCTGCTTCTCTATCTCCGCGGCACGAGCCTCCATAATGGGCTTGAGCCTCTTGCGTATAATTCCCACATAGGCGTCTTCCAGCGCTGAGGAAGCAGCCTTGGCGGGTATCTTCATGTCGTGGAGATGCCCGAGCATCTCTTTGCTCGTCATGCCATATTCTCTGGCAAGTTCACTTACACGGGTCTTTGCCATAAAACACCTTCTTAATGCGGGCGCTTGTGCGCGGTGCCGCCAAATCGGGACTCTTGCCTACTCGTCATCGGAAATAAGGTCGCTGTCCATCTCGGCCAGCTTCTCGTGTATGCCGCAGTACTTGGAACCAGGACGAGCTGCGTTGCGGCAACGCACGCCTGTTGGTCCCTCGTATTGGCACCGACGGTCTCCCGCCTCGCTTTCGCGCTCCTCACTCACCTCAAACACCATGTCGCGCAACACGTCGCGTGCCAGCGACTCGTTCTTAATGTCAATGTGATAGCCCGTAAGGCGAGCGGCGAGTCGGGCGTTCTGCCCCTCTTTGCCAATGGCCAGCGAGAGCTGGTCGTCTGGCACAATTACCGTGGCGCGGTTGGTCTCCACGTCCACCACAACGCGAGACACCCGAGCGGGAGAGAGAGCGTTGGCAATAAAGGTTGCCGGGTCTTCGCTCCACTGAATTACGTCAACGCGTTCGCCGCGCAGCTCTGCCACCACGGCACGCACGCGACTGCCCTTGGGGCCAACGCACGCGCCCACGGGATCGGGCCCGTCTATGGACGATGCAACGGCAACCTTGGACCTTACGCCAGGATCGCGTGCCACGGAGTATACGCGCACCACTCCGTCGTGGACTTCCGGTATCTCCTGCTCAAAGAGCCTCTTTACCAGGCGCGGGTCGGTGCGGCTCAACACAATTGACTTGCGCTGGCGCTCGCCACGCACGCCCGGGGTGTGATCGTCGGGATTGCGCACGTCTATTATTACCGCGCGAAGCCGCATGTTGTGAGCATACCTTTCGTTGCGCGGGCGCTCGTTAAGCTCGTCGGGGAACCTATGCTGGTCGAAGTGCGGAAGCTCCGCCTCCACGTCCTCGCTTATCTTTATGATGTCGAAGTCGTGCGTAGTTTGCAGCACCGTACCCAGAATCATGTCGCCAATGCGATAGCGGTACTCCTCGTACACCTTCTTGCGCGACGCGTCACGCACGATCTGCTTGATCTCTATCTTTGCCTGCATGGCAGCTATGCGGCTAGAGTCGGCAGGGGTTACGTCCACAGTCTCGAACTCCGTGTATTCGCCCGTCTCCTCGTCGGGCTCGCCAACCGGCACGAGCTCGTACACGTACACCTTGCCCGACTCGGGGTCGATGGTTACCTGTGCGCTGTTTTTGAGGTGCAGCACGTCCTTATAGCTCTTTTCCAGAGACTTTTCCAAACGATCGAGCAGGTCCTGCCTGTCGATGTGCTTTTCTTGGCACAATAGCTCAAGTGCCTCCATTACGTTTCCGGCCATGCCATCCTCCTATCTTTTGCCCGATTTCTTGCCGCCCTTTGCGCCTTTGCCATGCGCATTTCCAAAGTCCGGCTTAATCGTGCAGGATCTAATACTGCTGAGCTCGAATGCAAAGGGGCCTTCGTCGGTGCTCAGGCTCACCTTTCCGTCTTTTAGTCCCTCAAGGCGACCGCTGTAGCGCTTTCGTCCTTCGGGGATGTTGAGCGTAACAGACACGTTTTGGCCCGCAAAGCGCTCGAAGTCCCGCTCTTTTCTAAGCGGGCGTGCCATACCGGGGCTCGAAACCTCAAGCATGTAGCGCCCCTCGATGGGGTCTGCCTGATCAATAAGGTCCGAGATCCACGCCGTCTCCTCGCTTACCTCGTCTAAGGTTATGGGACCGGCGTCTTCTGCCGCATGGTCTATGCGCACACGCACCGTTGGTGCCTTCGTACTGCCAACCACTTCCACGTCCACGATGTCTATGCTGTGCTCGGGCGCCGCCGCCTCCAACAGTTGCAGCAGCTCCTCGCGGATGCTCTCCTGCGTTGCCTGTGCCATACCTCACCCCTTTCTACAGACAGAAAAAAAGCGGGGCGAGACGCTCCACCCCACTTCCTCGAAAAAACTACGTTACGTTAAACATCCTAACAGATGTAAACCAACCTCGTCAAATGCCCACAAATGATATGCTAGAAGCGCAAGTGCACAGGCTACATTTTACAGCTTGGCCAGCCTGCGGCCTATCAAGGGGGAGTACCCCTCTTGATTGGTACCAATCAAGAGGGGTACTCCCCCTTGATAGGCCGCAGACCGTGGAGGTCGGATAGCTACGGGGGAGGTCATCGTGCTCAGGGACTTTGCAAAGGCAGCAAAACCGGACAAGCAGGAAATCAAGCAGCGAATGGACGTGGAGCTTGCCAGGCTTGCCACAAACCAAATGCGCGTTAAGGAGTCGCGCGTACCTGTTATTGTTATCTTTGATGGGTGGGGCGCGGCCGGGAAGGGCAGCGTTCTGTCCAAGGTAATTCGCGACATGGATCCGCGCTTCTTCCAAGTGGCAACCATGGGTGGCATACCCACCAAGGAGCAAAGGCGCATGCCCTTCCATTGGCGCCATTTCGTGCAGATTCCCGAGGAAGGCCAGTTCAAGTTCTTCGACATGTCCTGGATGGACGAGGTCGCAAGGGGCGTGTTTACCGGATACCTCGACCAACGCGCCTACGACAAGCGCATAGACTCCATAAACATGATCGAGCGCCAGCTTGTGGACAACGGCTACCTGGTTATGAAGTTCTTCTTCCAAATTTCGAAGAAGGAGCAGCGTAAGCGCCTCGACGCCCTTTTGGCTAACGAGAACACCCGCTGGAGGGTAAACAAGCAGGACTTGGACGAAAACGAGTCATACGAGCGTTACCTGGAGATCTACGACCGGTACCTGCGCGATACCAACCGCTCGGCAGCACCTTGGTACATTATCGACTCCAAGGATCGCAATTGGGCAACGTTGCAGGTGCTCGAGTTTCTAAACACGAGCATCGACATTGCCATACACAACAAGGGGTTCTCGTCTCCCCCACGCCAAAACGTGTTCCCCCTTAAGAAGATGCCCCTGCTGGCAGACATAGACCTGGACAAGTCGATCACGCAGGAAGAGTACAAGAAGGAGCTCAAGGCGCTCCGCACGAGGCTTCGCTCGCTCCACAACGTGGTGTACCGCAAGAAGATCCCCGTAATAATTGCCTACGAGGGCTGGGACGCCGCGGGCAAGGGAGGCAACATAAAGCGCGTGGCTGCGGCGCTGGACCCACGCGGGTACGAAGTACATCCCATAGCCAGCCCAGAGCCTCACGAAAAAGCGCGTCATTATCTGTGGCGATTCTGGTGGCGCCTGCCAAAGAGCGGCCACATTGCCATATTCGACCGCACTTGGTACGGCCGTGTAATGGTGGAAAGAATTGAGGGATTCTGCACCGAAAACGACTGGCAGAGGGCATACAACGAAATAAACGAGTTCGAGAACGAGCTCATCGATTCTGGCGCCGTAATAATTAAGTTCTGGATCCAAATAGACAAGCAGACGCAGCTCGACCGCTTTACCGAAAGGCAAAACACGCCCAGCAAACAATGGAAGATTACCGACGAGGACTGGCGCAATCGCGAAAAGTGGGACCAGTACGAGGCCGCCGTAAACGAGATGTTGCAAAAGACCAGCACCACCGCCGCACCCTGGCACGTACTCGAGTCAAACGACAAGCGCTATGCCCGCATCCGCGCCCTGCAGATCATAGTAGACGAACTAGAACGCGCCTGCGGCATAACCGAAATATAAACTAAGCCCCCAGCTGGCGACATCCACGTGCGCCTGCAGCCCCCGAACTCTCCCGCACGCGATTCGTGAGCACGTGGCAGCCGCCGAATTCTTCTGCAGCGAATCACGAGCGAAGCGAGTGAGCGAAAAAGCGAACGAAGTTAGCACATAGTTTACTCCAGCTGGCGACATCCACGCGCGACCGCATGCCCCCGGGCTCTCCCGCAAGCGATTCACGAACGGAGCGCAGGCCGGCCCCCGGGCTATCCCACAAGCGAATCACGAGCGAAGCGAGTGAGCGAACGAAGTGAGCGCTGAGCGTGTGGGATAGCCCGGGGGCCGGCCTGCGCGCCACAACGATGCTGAGCGAGCGGAAGAGCCCAGGGGCCTGCGGTAGTCACGCGGGCGCAAAAAGTGGTATAGTCATTCGCGCATTTTATCCACAGGTGTTCACTTGAAAACCACCTCTAAAAAACAAGGAGTGTTTAGCATGAAAAAAGCCCTATCCAATCTGTCCCACATGCTGGACGAAGTCCCCGCCATCATTCTTACGCTGCTAGTGCTTTCCGTCGTGGGAATGAATCTCTTGGCAAACAAGAGCATTAACACTGGTCTGGACTGGTTGGCTCTGGACTGCGGTATTCTTCTTTCCTGGCTCACGTTTTTGTGCCTTGACGTTCTTACGCACTGCTACGGGCCTCGTACCGCCACTGCCATGAGCCTTGTGGCAATTGTGGTAAACCTGCTTATGGCGGGAGTGTTCTTTGTAGCCAGCCTTGTTCCGGGCGTATGGGGCGAAAGCTTTGTGGAGGGCAGCGAGCAAACTATTAACCTTGCCCTAAACAACACGATTGGTGGAACCTGGTTTATTATTTTGGGAAGCTCCATTGCCTTTGCGGTCTCGGCCGTGGTAAACAACTTCCTTAACTGGGGCATTGGCCAGCGACTCAAGTCCAAGGAGGGCTTTGGCACCTTTGCCACGCGCAGCTACGTATCTACTGTAATCGCACAGTTTGCCGACAACCTGGTATTCGCGCTGCTGGTAAGCCGCACCTTCTTTGGATGGACCCTCGTGCAGTGCCTTACGTGCGCTATTACCGGAGCCCTTATGGAGCTGTTGTTCGAGATCTTCTTCTCCCCCATTGGATACAGGATTGCCAAGCGCCTTAAGCCAAACGCCGTTATGTCCAACGAGGGAGATGTGGCAACAGCAGAGGCAGCGCAGGCATAGTGAACGTTGTAATAAGCGGAGCGTCAAGTGGCATAGGCGAGGCCTTGGCCCATGAGTTTTTAAAGCATGGGCACAAGGTCTTTGGAATAGACGTGGCTGCACCGAGCGTTATTCATCCGCGATACACGCATTATGTGCACGACATACGCGACGACGGACTTCCCAACATACCTTCTATCCACGTTGTTATAAGCAGCGCTGGAACGCTTGAAGAAAAGGACGCCATAGACGTAAACCTTACGGGTACCATTGCGTTTACCAAGAAGTACGTGGAGAGCCCAGCCCTGCGATCGGTTCTTTTTATAGCATCGGCCTCCGCTCGCAACGGAGCTGAGTTTCCCCTCTATGTGGCAAGCAAGGCGGGAATCGTGGGCTACATGAAGAACCTTGCGCTCGAGCTGGCCCCACGTGGCATAACGTGCAACAGCATCTCTCCCGGAGGGGTTATAACCCCGGCAAACGACCACATACTCAAAGACCCGCTGCTGTATGCGCAAGTGCTCAAAGAAACGCTGCTAAACAAGTGGGCGCTTCCTCACGAAGTTGCCGAACTCGGGTATTATTTAACTGCAACCAATCGCTCCATTACCGGCGAAGACATTCTTATGGATAACGGAGAGATGCTTAAGTCCAACTTCATTTGGTAGCCCCTCGCCCAAAAGCCAATAAGTTGGCCGCCTGCGCGCATATAATGTATGCAGCCAAACTTTTATCGGTAAGGAGGCATCCATGATTATTCCCAAGCAGCCGTCAATCGAGCAGAACCAACATCCGCGCGACCTCATTGCCCATATAAAGCCCGTTGACGAGGACTTGGTCTCCGAGACGGAGCAGGTAATCGAAGTGGTGGAAAATAACGATCCAGACGAGTCTTCCAAGGAAGAGCCAGAAGAATAGATAGTTGCGTGCTACGAAGCACCATTTTGGTGACGTGCGCATTGGGGATGCTCCCCTATGGGTACATCGCGAAAAACCCTTCTCGTTATAAGAGGGCAATCCGCAATGTACCCGATGGGGAGCATCCCCAATGCGCACGCACTTATTCCGCATGCCGGAGAGGCAAGGTGGGTGCAGACGTTACTCGTTGTCGAATAACGGGTTCTTGTTTATGTCGTACAGGTACACGGGAATTGTGTTATACGTGCACATGAAGAAGTTTCTTGAGGGATAGAAGGGCTGCAAGTCGGGATCGCACACGAATGTCTTTCCGTCCTTATAGACCTCGACCCATGAATGTATGCTGGTGGTGTTGTTGGGGGTACCGGTACGCCCGATAACAGGCTTGCAATCGTAACCAAGTGCGCGGGCCAGCCAGTAGAACAGGGAGCTGTATCGGTAGCAGTTGCCCTTGCCATTCTGGTACATTTCGAGCGCGCACGAAGTTGCCCACAAAGAGGGTGGGTCGTTAGGCGCGGGGTTATGCCCATATTGCTCGAATGCAAACTCGCACGTATAATCGAACGCCTTCTTGAGTGCGTTGGGGTCGTTCTCGCCTATGGTGCTGAGCGTCTTGGTAAGGTAACGATCGAGCTCATAGTTGCCACTTATGTTTCGCACGTTGTCCGGATACTCGTCATCGGGACTCTTCTGCACAAAATGCCGCGTGGTATTGCCGGGAGCCTCGGAACCCTTGGACAAGAGCTTTATTTGAATCGACTCCGCACGATAGGCCATCCCCATAGTGCCAGCAGGCTGGCCATTGGTAGCCCAGTCGAGCCAGCCCTCTTTTTGCGAGTGGACGCGATACCAGATGTCATAATGCTCAGCAAGTTCGCCCGTAAGATAGATCTTAACGGCTTCCATGCGCTTTGCCATGCCAGTGGTGCCAGCTTCCTCGTTATCACGCTTCCAATCCATCCAACCGAACGACTGAACGTGAGCGCTGTATACAATGTTGCCCGCATAATCAATACCACCCGAGCGCATTAGCGCAAAAGCCTCCATACGAAGCGCACGGCCCGTGGTACCCACGGTAACGTCGTAGCCACTCTCCGCGTTTTGCCACCCTATAGACTGTACATGGGCCCTAGCAGCAATTCCCACATCCTTCCATGCGACTGCGGCATCACTCGCAGGCAATGGAGTGCCCTTAGGTACTATGCGTACCTCTACCGCCTCAAGGCGCTTTGCAAAGCCTGTAGATCCGGCAACTTCGCCATCGGCAGTCCATGCCAGCCATCCGTACGTTTGCACATGGCACCTATACTGAATGGACCAATTGGCGGAAAGCTCATCGGAAAGACTAATCCGAATCGCCTCGAGGCGCTTGGCCTCGCCTTCCGTACCCGCCTTGCCACCGTCTTTTGACCAATCCTTCCAACCGTAGGTTTGAACATGCGGCTTATAGGACACCGAGCCACCAGAAACCATCATCTGTATGCTCTCGAGGCGCTTGGCCTCGCCTATGGTGCCAAACCTTACCGTCTGTCCGCTGGTCACCGCCGGCCGCCACCCATACGACTGAACGTGGGCCAGTCCCGAAACTACGGGCGCAGTCTGTGTGGCCACTGTTGTGGACTCGGCGGACACCTTGGAGTCTTGTTCAGCAGCCTCCAGGTCCTCGCCATCCTGCGACATAGTCTCCTCTGTCGCACCAAGCGCATTTGGATCTTGTTTTTGGGATTGAGGTTTGGCTTCCCCGTTCTCTGTGGCATTCAGGTTTGAATTGCCCAGGATGCCAGAGCCTTGTTCCAAAGTCCGCTGGCTCTCCGCCATCTCCTCTGTGGTTGCACCGTCTTCATTTTGGGTTGCACTCTCCACTGCCAGAGCATTCGATAAAGGCATCATTGAAAACGCAAGCAGAGCAGAAAGAAGTCCCTTGGATACAGTTGCTTTATTTATCATCAACACCATCCCGGCCACAATTCCGATACGTTTGGGGAACCTGAACCACAAGAATAGCATAAAGAGTGCGCGAGAATTAGGGGCCCCTAAATAAACTCGTACAGAACAAGGTGACTAAGGGGGAGTACCCCACCGCCATTTAGCTAAGGGTCCGGGGGAGCTGTGCACATAGGGGATACTCCCCATCGGGTACATCGCGAGCAGGGCTTTCGTTGGGGTCCGGCTCATCCGCGATGTACCCGCAGGGGAGTATCCCCTATGTGCACAGCGCTAACTTAATGGCGTTGGGAGTACCCCCTTTGATAGGTCGCCGCTGACCCGCGAACAGTAACCTTGGGGGTTATAAGCGCCTAGTCCAGGTCCTCGCCGTTCGACTCGATGACCTTCTTGTACCATTTATAGGAATCTTTGGTGGAACGCTTCATGGTTCCCTGTCCATAGTTGTCTGCGTCCACGTAAATCTGGCCATAGCGCTTGGCCATCTCGCCCTCGCCGTTGGAAACCATGTCTACGCAGCCCCAGTACAAGTAGCCCATTAGAGGAATGCCGTCGAGCTCCACCGCATCCTTCATGCTCTTTATGTTGGCGCGCATGTAGTCTATGCGATAGTCGTCGTGCACGGTGCCGTCCACAAACTCGTCGTTCCAGCCAATGCCGCTCTCTACGCACCACAGGTCGCAGTGATAGCGGTTGTACAGAGTATTGAGCGTAATGCGCTGGCAGTCGGGATCGGTGGCCCAGCCCCAGGCGTTGGTCTTTAGATAGGGGTTGGCCACGGTTCCGCCCATGCCTCCGTTGCCCTCGCCTTCCTCGAGGTCTTCGGAATGCGTCGTTACGGCGTGGCTGCCGTACAGCGAGAAGCTTAGGAAGTCGCACACGCCGGCCGCAAGAATGTCCTCGTCGCCAGGCAGGACGGGCAGCGTAATGCCCTCGCGCTCGTACTCCGCCAGCTTGTAGTCGGGATAGAATCCGAGCATCTGGACGTCGGAGTAGAACAGCGTCTGGTCCTGTGCCTTAAGGGCTGCAAGCTGGTCGGCGGGATCGGCGGTGTAGCCATACACGGGACCGCAGGCCAGCATCATGCCTATGCGCAGGTCGGGCCAGTAGTCGTGCGCGGCAATAACCGTCTTTGCAGAGGCCAGGAACTGGTGGAACGTGGCGTTTGCGATGCTCTGCGGGTTGCCGTGGATAAGCGCCGCGGTAACAAACGGAGCAAACTCAATGCAGTTGATCTCGTTAAAGGTAAGGTAATACTTAACCAGACCGTCAAAGGCCTCGAAGCATGTGGTGGCGTACTTAACAAACTGGTCCACCAGATAGCGGCTGTCCCATCCGTTAAAGCGGTTTGCCAGCGAGAGCGGGTTCTCGTAGTGCTCCAGGGTTACGAGCGGCTCGATGCCATACTTCTTGCACTCTTCGAACACGGACTTGTAGAAGGCTATGCCCTCCTGGTTGGGCTCGGGATCGTCTCCGTTGGGGAATATGCGACTCCACTTGAGCGAGAAGCGCAGGCAGTTGAAGCCCTCCTCCGCACACAGTCGGATGTCCTCCTTGTAGTGATGGTAAAAATCGGAGGCAATGTGGCTGGGATAGTAAATGTTTGGATCGTCGACCAAACACACCTGCGCCCCTTCGGGAAGATCGCGCACGGGGCTATGGAAGCACAGCGGAAGCTTGTCTATTGTGCCATCTGGCATCTTAAACGTTACCTGTCGGGGCACCTTGTGCGCACCGTTTGTCATAACGTCTGCCGTAGACAAGCCAGCCCCGCCTTCGAATACGCCGCCCTCATATTGGTTGGAAGCTGTTGCTCCACCCCAGAAGAAGTCCTTGCTAAAAGGCATTGTCGCTCCTCTCGCTACTTAACTACAACAGTCCTATAATACGTCACGACTGTTGAACGGCTTATGGTCAACGCGCGGAACGGTAGTTATTCTGGCTCAGAGGGCAAAAGCGTTATCGTATTGCCTGCTATTAGGTGTTGGCTGTATGCTACTTGTAGAGCGAACCCGTAGAAACCGAGGCAGAATCGAGGCAACAATGAGCTTTGGCAGTCCGTATCTCCCCCGTCGTGTATTGGCTTGCGCGATAAGCCTCTCCCTCGCAGCCGGAGCGCTTCCGTCTTTCGCGCATGCCCAAGATGCCACGACACCTCAGCTCTTTATTAATACGAACGGTACGGTTGACGGCAGCGTTTTGGTGGATGGCAGCGCCTACGCTGTTATGAGTTCGGGAAGAAGCGCTGGCGCAACCGCAAGTGCGGAGGTCAACGGCAACGTTACCAACGCCTCGGAGGGACAGAAGGTAGTCTATGGCGCCGTGTCCGAGGGCAAAAACGGAGGCGACGGCAATCTTGACATAGGCGGAAACGTTACCGTAGCGCCAAACGACGAGTCGAATGCCTCGCAGACCGTAAAGGCGGCACTGGATAGCGGTCAGCAGGGTAACGCCACCCTTAACATCGATGGCAACGTCTCGGCCGTTGGCTCGAAGGAGGTAACCGGGATCGAATTGCAAAGCGGCGGCAACACGTCCTCTGCGACCGCAACCATTGGAGGCGACGTTACCGCAACCGGCACGTCGGCACAGGGCGACGCCAACACCCGCACGTACGCCGTCCATGCCCAATCCGAGGAACAGTCCAACACGTTGGCAAGGATAGCAGGCGACGTTGTGGCAAGGGCATACGGTTCGGGCACCACGGTGGCCACGGGCGTAAACATCTATGCCACAGGGCAGTCGTCCACCATTGCGGAAGTTAAGGGAAGCATCCTTTCGGACGCGTCTGCGGGCGCGTATGGCGGCTCGCTGTACGCGGATGCCAGCACCGCGCAGCTTCTTGTGGGTGGCAACGTGGTGGCAAACGCCCCCAAGGACTCGGTGGGCATAAGTCTCGAGTCGAAAGGCGGTGCCATCCCCAAGCTCGTTGTTGCTGGCACCGTTCGCGCTGGCACGGCAGGGCTTGAGTTCGATGGAGACAAGAGCGCCTCCTACGACGTAACCGTATGGAAGATAGAGGTTGGCGACGGCGGAAAGCTCGTTCGCGTGGGAGACCAAGTGGGCAAGACCCCCGAAAGCCTGGCGTCGCAGATAAAGTACATCATTAAGGTCGAGCAGCCCAAGGAGGGCGGCAGGCTCTCCGCCCTCAACGGACTAAAGGAGGCACTTGCCCAGAGCAGCAACTACGATGTGGCACATGCCGGCGACAAGGTGTATCTAAACGTCGCACTCGAATCCGGCTACTACATAAGCGCAGCATACAACGGGCTCGGCCAGAAGGTTAAGCTCATGCACGACGAGGGCGGGTACTACGTTATTGTCCCCGACGGAGGTGGCATCTACCTTACCGCCGAGCTTGGCAAGGCGGCGCCGAAGCCACAGGCAGAACAACCGGTGACGGATGAGCCCGTGTGGGAGTATGCGGCAGTTACGACGACTGCGCCCAGCTCCCGGATCCTGCCTGCCACAGGCGACTCGCAAACGACGGTCCTGCCGCTCGCGGCATTGCTCGCAGGAATCACTTGCATGGCTGTGGCCTTTTCGCGCCGCGTGAAGGCCAACAATGCTTAAGGAGAACACAATGACACGCAAAGGCACATTCAGTTCCCTATCGGTCTTCGCAACGCTGCTCCTTGTAGCCACTCTAGCCATCCCCACGACCAGCGCCTTTGCAGAGGACACGCCGAAGGCCTCTCCGGAACCCGCACAGACACCGGCAATGACGGAGGACATGACGGAAGATGACGCACGGGGTGCTACAGGCAACGCTTCGGGCGGCGCAACACAGAAGGTTGCCGCAGATTCGACGTCAACAGAGGATGCCGCAGAAAGCCCGGTCTCGGCAGAGACGTCGGGCTCCGTAGGCGCGGATTCCGCTGGCCAAGGTGCTGCCGGCATGACCATAAAGGACGGCATGGCACAGCCCGTGTTCGCGTACTCGAGCACCAAGACGAAGGGCTACACGAATGCGAACAGCCAGATTTGGCGCTTTGCCGTATTTGTGGAGACCGACTACGATACCGACCGAGACGGAAAGTGCGACCTGGTAAAGGCATACATTCAGGTGCCACGTGCGGCCGTGGAGGGCGACGGAACCTACAAGGCGCCCGTGATCTTTAGCGCAGACCCATACAGCGCAGGCCACATCGAGAGCGGTAGCAGCTTTAAGTTTGGCAATCCGGCTATCGACGACAACGCACTTATGGGTACGCCCGCGCACCGCACCGTTTCTGGCTCACAGGCGACCAAAGAGCTCGCTCTTGCCACTACGTTTGCCGAGCCCGCATCCTGGACCAGCGAGTTTGACTATTTCCTCGTGCGTGGCTTTGCCGTCGTTCAGTCGGCGGGCCTTGGCACCTATGGCTCCGAGGGCATCGAGTGCGCGGGTACGGTAATGGAGCGCGACGCCTTCGTTGCCATAGTGGAGTGGCTTGCAGGCAAGGACGGCAGGCATGCCTTTGCGGATGCCAGCGCCAGCAAGGAGGTAAAGGCGGACTGGTGCAGCGGCAAGGTGGGCATGACAGGCCTCTCCTATCCTGGCGCCATGTGCTACGAGGTGGCGACCTCCGGCGTAGAGGGACTTCAGACCGTCGTACCCGTTGCGGGGCCTTCCAGCTGGTACGATCAGCGCAACCGGCAGGGCATTAGCACGCAAGGCAATGCGAGCTACAACTACATGACCATACTTTCCGATGCCTGCGCGAGCCGCCTGTTTCCAGACCACTCCCCCAGCACCGAGCTCATTACGCTGTATCAGCGCTATCGCAGGTACGTAAACGACGCGCAGACTGCGCTTCAGGGCGACTATGGCCCCTTCTGGGCGGCGCGCGACTGGTACACCCAGGGCAAGGCATCCAACATGAAGGCCTCCGCCCTCATAGTTATGGGTCTAAACGACAAGAACGTGTCCACAAAGCACTTCGACCTCATGAGGGATGCCTTCCTCGCCTCTGACTGCGAGGTAAAGACGCTTCTTCACCAGAACCTTCACGTTACCCCCAACGGAGAGGAGGTGTCCTACGACGACAACGGCAACATCCACTCGACCTATACCGACATCATGGTTGGCAAGCACTCGTATTTGGAATGGCTCAACCTTTGGTTTACGCGCGCGCTGCTTAATGTGGAAAACGAAGCGGCAAACCTTCCCGCCTTTACCGTGCAGAGCAACGTGGACGGCTCCTTCTTCGAGACGGACCGTTGGAACGAGGACGACTCCGTAACGCTGCGCCCAACAGAAGCCGGCGAGACCACCATACGGGCAGACGCCCCACATACCGAGGCAGAGGATAAGGGAAGCGGACTTCTTGCAAACAAGCCCAGCGAGAGCGGCCTTAAGGCGGGTGAGGGCGCAGCGCTGTGGTCCCTTGCCGCAAGCGAGCAGGTGACCATTGCCGGCAGGATAGGCGTACACGTGCGTGCAAAGGTTAGCGACGTGAGCGAAGGCGACATTATGATGAGCGCCGTGCTGCAAGACGTCGCAAGCGAGCCCTTTAACGTCTTTGCCCTAAACGACCAGGTGACCAGCCAGAAGGTCGAGCAGAGGAAGGACAGCCCCCACGACTACAACATAGTAAGGTGGACGCCCGGGCAGGCCTCAAAGAAAATCGTCACAGATGGCGTCGTCGACCTGCGCAACCCCGAGGCCGGCTACGAACCAGCAACTGCCACACAGCGCGAGATTCCCATACAGGCAAACACCTACTACGACTACACCATTTGGCTCAACCCAACCTATTACACGGTGCCCGCAGGCCACACGCTCGAGCTCTACGTCATTCCCACCCACGACTACGAAAGCTACTCCGACACCGAGACGCGAGACTACATGCTCGGAAGGCAGGGGCTCGATGCCTCCTCGCTAATGAAGCTGCGCAACAACTATGCCGTTACCATAGAGAACGGTCGGAGCTATGCCCGGGTTCCCATTGCCGAAGAGGTGGGCTATGCACTTGCGGCACAAGGCGCAGACTCTTGGTCCAAAGACGCCACAAACACGTTGAGTTTTACCTGGAAGCGCAACATTAACGACGGGGAGACCTTCTCTCATCTTACCGGCGTCGTGGTGGACGGCGAGGGCATAGACAAGGGCTCCTATACCGCCAAGGCCGGCAGTGCCGTGGTGGAGCTTTTGCCCGAATACCTTAAGTCGCTGCCTGCAGGCGATCATACGGTGTACGCGCAGTTTGACGATGGACAAGGTGCGACGGCAAGCTTTGCCGTCCATGATGCACCGGCGGCTCCTGCCACGACGGAAAGCAAGCAGGAGGTTGGTAGGACGGTCGCAAAGACTCCGAACACGGCCGACTCCGCCCCGACGGCCGTTCCCGCATTGCTGCTGGGACTGGCTGCCATCGCAGCGACGCTTGTCGTGCGAAGACGCAGCAACTAGCGGCACGTCCTTTGTTGCACAAAGGGGATGCCCCAGCGCCATTAAGCTCGCGCTGTGCACATAGGGGATACTCCCCTGCGGGTACATCGCGGATGGGCCGGACTCCAACGTAAGCCCTGCTCGCGATGTACCCGATGGGGAGTATCCCCTATGTGCACAGCTCCCCCAGACCCTTTACTAAATGGCGGTGGGGCATCCCCCTGCACAAACTAACAGAATAAGGAACTATCCCAGCAGCTCGGCTACGTCGAGGGCGATCATGTATTCCTCGTTGGTGGGAACTACGAGCACCTTTATCTTGGAGTCAGGGGCGGAGATAACGCGCACCTTGTCCGAGCGAACCTTGTTGGCCTCCTCGTCAATCTTTACGCCCATCCACTCGAGCTCCTTGGCAACGCCCAGACGCATTACGCTGGAATTCTCGCCAATTCCCGCACTAAACGCCATGGTATCGAAGCCGTGCATGGCCTGAGCCATCTCCATGATGAGCTGAGAGGTGCGATAGTAGAACATCTCCAAGGCCATCTGGCAGTTTGCGTCGCCCTTTGCGATGCCGTCCTCGATGTCGCGCGAGTCGGAGCTAATGCCACTAAGGGCGAGCAGACCGGATTGCTTGTTCATCATGGTGTCGACCTCGTCAATGGTGTAGCCGCCCTCGCGCACGAGGTAGCACACCGTGGCCGGATCAATCGTGCCGCAGCGCGTTCCCATAATAAGGCCGTCCAAAGGCGTGAGGCCCATGGTGGTATCCATGTCTGCGCCATCCTGGATAGCGGCCAGCGAGGCACCCGAGCCAAGATGGCAGCTTACCAGCTTGTGCACGTCGTCGCCCAGGAATTCCTTGGTGGCGCGCCAGATGTAACGATGGCTCGTACCGTGGGCACCATACTTGCGAATATGCAGCTTGTCCACCACATCGCGCGGCAGAGCATACCTGTGGGCCTTCTCGGGAATGTTGTAGTGGAACGAGGTATCGGCCACTACCACGTTGCCCTTGTCGGGGAACAGCTCTCGGCAGATTTCGATTACGTCTGCCTCGGCGTAGTTATGCAGCGGAGCGAGTGGTGCGACCTCACGGACCCATCCAAGCGACTCGTCCGTAACCACCTTGGACTCGGGGAAGTACCAGCCGCCCTGAACCACGCGATGGCCAATACCAATAAAGTCCTTGCCGGTAGCCTCAATAATATCTATAACGTATTTAATTGCCGTTTTGTGATCTGGCAGGGCCACTTCCATCTTCTGCTTTCCCTGGACAGCGATGCTCTCGTAGCCAACAAAGGATCCGTCTATACCAATTCGCTCACAGTTGCCCTTGGCGTAGACCTCGCGCGTGTCCACGTCTAGCAGCTGGAACTTGAGTGACGAACTACCTGCATTTATTACCAGAACGTTCATAGGTGGGAACTCCTCTCGTAGTGCGCCGTAATGCGCCTGTTGCACCATAGTAGCACCCAGTTGCCATGAGTAACGAACGGGAGCCTCCCTTAGCTGCCGTTTTTGCAAAAACCACAACTAAGGGAGACTCCCCAAAAATAAGCAATAGAGCGCTTTGCCAACAACCGAATACGGCACTCCGCCGCGCGGCCTTACACCAAGCCCTCGCCCAGATTGCGACCACCAAGCACGTGCCAGTGCAGGTGATGCACCGTCTGTCCCGCAGCGTCTCCCGTGTTGGCAATAACGCGAAAACCTGCGTCGCGAATGCCCTCGCTTTTGGCTACCTCGTCCACCGCGTGCGCCATGGCAGCCAAGGTCTCGCCTGGAACGCCATCCACTATGTTTTGGTAATG
The DNA here is from genome assembly GCA_902793465.1 of uncultured Coriobacteriaceae bacterium. Classification (GTDB taxonomy): domain Bacteria; phylum Actinomycetota; class Coriobacteriia; order Coriobacteriales; family Atopobiaceae; genus RUG440. The sequence goes on from CADBDT010000002.1 coordinate 65,324, forward strand.
GTCCTTGGGGACCACCAAAACGTGGGTCGGAGCCTGCGGGTTCATATCGTAAAACGCGCATACAAGGTCGTCCTCGTATACGTAGTTGGACTCAATTTCGTGATTTGCAATCTTGCAGAAGATGCAGTCATCCTTAGTGTGTCTCATTCCCAACTCCCCCTAAGCTTGCCAATTCGCATAGTCTACCATGTTTACTCGTCCAAAAATGCAGTGGACGGGGCAGCGGTTGTATCGGGCGCCACCACCTCCTGTGATGCGTCCAGCAGAACCCGAACCTTCTGCTCTGCATCGGACAGGCGCGCACGAAGGCTCTTTAGGAGCTCGACGCCTCGACCGTATTGGTCCAGGGCGTCCTCCAACTCCAAGTCCCCGCCCTCGAGCGCCCTAACAATTTGCTCGAGCTCGGTCGAGGCCTCCCTAAACGACAGCGTTTCCACATCGCGCCTGTTGCTGTTCTTCTCCATCGTCTTTCCTCCTATAGTCTTGCTTTTCAACACCTGCCCCCTACCTATCAAGGGGGAGTACCCCTCTTGATAGGTACCAATCAAGAGGGGTACTCCCCCTTGATAGGTGCGGGAGAGGTCTCAATGGCGGTTACCTGTGCAGATAGTGAGCCGTCCTTAAGCAGCACGCTAACGTTTTGTCCTACGTCTACCTGTGCGGCATCGGAGAGCACGTGACCTTGGTCGTCACGCGCAATGGCATAGCCGCGCGAAAGCACCTTAAGCGGCGAGAGCGCGTCCAGAGCGGCAGCCATGCGCCCCATGGCGGCCTCGTGTGGCTGCAGCATGCCCTCCCCTGCCATACGCATGCGGTGTGCGAGGCCGTCCGTCTCGCGCTGGGAGGCATCGAGTACGCGCGGCATGGCGTCCATGAGCCGCTGCTCCGCCTGCATGAGCGCAACCGTACGCTCCTCCACAAAGCCCATCGGGTTTTCCAAGCACCTTCTTCGCGCCAAGGCGTCCAAAAGTGCGCGCTCGTTGGAAATGCGGCCCTCCATCGACTTTGACGCCCGGCCCGCAAGGCCATCCAGCCGCATATTGTTTTCGCCTGCGACCTTTAGCAGCGCAGCCCCCATGCGCTGCCTTCGCATCTCTATTACGTTTACCACGTCGTCTATGGCGGGGGCAACCGACTCCGCCGCGGCGGTGGGCGTTGAGGAACGACGATCCGACACCATGTCGCATATGGACGTGTCGGGCTCGTGGCCAATTCCCGTAATAACGGGCACGGGACAGCTCGCGACCGCCCTAGCCAGGGACTCGTCGTTAAACGTCATAAGGTCCTCAAACGAACCTCCACCGCGAACGAGCAGTATGGCCTCGGGACGGGCAGCGGCGGCAATTTCCAACGCGCGGATTATGGTTTGCGGGGCGCCTGGACCCTGCACCGCACAACCCACCACGTCGATTTCCACCAAAGGATTCCTACGACGCAACGTGCGCTTTACGTCCTCTATAACGCTGCCCGAAAGCGAGGTACAAACGGCCACGCGCATGCAAAAGCGCGGTATGGGCCGCTTGAGGGCGTCGTCCATGAGCCCCTCTGCCTTTAGGCGCCTTGCGAGCTCCGCTACTTGCTGGCGAAGAAGCCCCTCGCCGGCAAGCTGGAGCGACTGGGCAATAAACGAGAGCCGACCGGTACCAACGTATACGTCAAAATGACCCTTGAGTACCACAGACATTCCGTCGCGCAGCTGTACGCCTGCGTGTGCGTAGGTGTTTCGCCAAACGATGGCATCCATGGACGCCGAATCGTCCTTTACCTGAAAGTAGCAGTGCCCGGACCTCGCGTTTGGCCCGCGAAATCCCGAGACCTCGCCTGCCACCAGCATGGTGGGAATAGCGTTTACGCTTGCCTTGGCAGCTCCGATGGCCGCGCTTACGCTTAAGGGAGCGTCGTGGTTGGAGTTGGGGTTGGAGTCGGCCGCGCCAGCTGCCAAGGGGTTCCTTCCGCGTGCCATGTTAGCGCCTCTGCGTGCGAGAAACGAGGTACAGCAGGTTGGCAATGGACACCAGCGCACCGGCCACATACGTGAGCGCCGCGGCAATAAGCACCTGCTTGGCACCTTGGTGGTCCACCTCCGAGCCAGAATCCGCAAGGAACTTTATCGCCCGCCTGGACGCGTCGATTTCTACCGGCAACGTTACAAGCTGGAATACCACAGAGAAGGCAAAGAGGATTATGGCGCACTGTATGAGGCCGGCCATCCTAAACATTACCCCCGCAAAGAACACGAGTACCCATGTTCCTTGCGCAAAGTTGACCACCGGCACCAACGCGGTGCGAAAGCGACCAAAGATGTATCCGTTAGCGGTTTGCACCGCATGGCCCGCCTCGTGACAGGCAACGGCAACAGACGCAACCGAACCACCGGAATAGTTGTCGGACGAGAGGTTAAGACAATTGCTCCTTGGGTCGTAGTTGTCGGTAAGGGTGCCAGCTATGCGACCAATGCCGCACTCCGTTGCGCCACCTTGGTCCAGCATGCGCCTGGCCATCTGTGCGCCAGTCTGGCCCAGGCCACTGGGAACGACAGACCACTTTTTGTACGTGCTTCTAATATATGCTTGCGTTCCCATGCCCAGCAGCGTGGAAAATATAATTAGCAGCCAATAGAGCGGATCGAGGGTCAAGAACATATGCGCTCCCTTCTGTGAAGCTCGCCCACCGTTTGCATACTGTGCATAATATCGAAGCTGGCGGACAACAATTGCGACTAATGGGCGCTCTTATCAACCAGATTATTTACTATAGCACTTCGACTTTGCCGTCCTTAACGGTAAGGCCTATCTCGCCAGAGAGCAGGCCCTCCAACCTGCTGCCCACCAGTTCGTAACGCCAACCCTCCCTCAGTGGCGTGCCCTTGGAGCCGGCCATAAAGGAATGCAGGTCGTCGCGCGTGGCTATGAGCGGTATGGCAACGCCGCTGCTTTCGGAGCACAGGCGCAGCAAGGCATACATGAGGTCTATTACGCTGTCTGTGTCTGCGCTCGTACGCGCGCGATGGCGCACGGACGGATAGTCCTTGGGATCGCATGCCAGCCCTCTTCGCACGGCCTCCACCACATTTTTTACGTCGCGCTCCGACAGGTTGTCCGTGCCCCTTATTCTTCTAACGCGCTCGGCAGAGCGGGGTGCCCGGCGGCACAGCTCGACTATTACCTCGTCCTGAACAACCCACTTTTTTGGGAGGTTCCTGCGCGATGCAAGGTCTTCTCGCCACGCACAGAGCTCGCGTGCAATGGCCAGCTGTTTGCGCGTAAGGTTGCTCGACCGCTTAAGGTGCAGGTACGACTCACGCGGATCGCGACGGGCATCAACGCGCTTTACCAAGTCGCTAAGCTCGGGCTCGACCCACGACAGACGGTCGCGCGCCACCAGCTCCTTAACCATTGTGTCGTATATATGGGGAAGATACAGCACGTCCTCTTCGGCATATCGTAGCTGCTCCTCGTCTAGGGGGCGCCTGGACCAGTCGGACAGCCCGTCCGCCTTTGCCAGATGAACGCCCTCGTATGCCTGCACCAGCGCCCCATAGCCAATCTGCATTCGATGCCCCAGAAACGCGGCGGCAAGCTGCGTGTCAAACAGTGGCTCGGGAACGATGCCCAACGAGTCCCATATAACCTCCAGGTCTTGGTCGCACGCATGGAACACCTTGGTTATGCCCGTGTTGGTTAGCAGTTGGCACAGCGGGTCCAAGTCGTCTATGCGCAAGGGGTCTATGGCAACGGCCTCGTCCGAGGTGGCCACCTGTATAAGACATAAAAGCGGATGGTAGGTCTTCTCGCGCAAGAACTCGGTGTCCACCGCTATTACCTTATGCGTGGACGCACGTTTGCAAAAGGATACAAGTTCGTCCGTTGAAGAAATATACATGCAAGCTCAATTCGTCGTTCGAGTTCCAAACGGCTAACATGGTACTAGAATAGTGTGTGAGTTTGTGTGTCGATGCGAGGAGGACTCGTGCGCGTACTTATTGTTCACAACGACGCCTCAGGTTTTGGCTCGGATGCCATCTTTGAGTTTCAGCGCGCGTTACTACGCGCAGGAGACGAGGGCGTGTTGCGCTTGTTGGAAAAAGATGCCTCCGACAAGGGCGAGTCGTTGCTTGTAGATGCCGAGGAATTCGACCTCGTTGTTGTTTCTGGCGGCGACGGCACGGTTTCCACCCTCTTATACCTCTTGCGCAACAGAGACGTGCTTACGTGCGTATTTCCCTCGGGTACCGCAAACCTCTTTTTTGCCAACCTTGGCAACGTTGCGGTTCCCTCCTCGCTTGCGCGTGCCTGCAGAATGGGCCGTTCCGTAAAAACCGACCTAGGTGAGATTCTGTGGTTGGACGAGAACAACCAAAAGCATAAGAGGGGCTTTGCGCTCATGGCGGGCATGGGATTTGATGCCCAGATAATGCATGCCGCAGTACCGGCAAAAAGAGCCATGGGACAAGCGGCGTACTTTGCCGCAGCACTTGCGAATCCCAAGCCAGAAATCAGGCGCTTTAGGATTACCGTGGACGGCCAAACCTTCGAACGCACCGGCATTACGTGCATGATTGCAAACAATGCCATGATTCAGGGAGACATAGAGATTGTCCCAGACTGCACGATGGTGGACGGGATGCTCGATGTGATTGTGGTCGAGGTAGACATTACGGCCAAGCTACTGCAACCTCTTTTTATTGGTCTTGTGGACCACGAAGGCAAGCGTATAGGCCGCCCGTATCTGGAGAGCTTTAGGGGTCGCGACATTCAGGTGAGCTCGACCTCGCCCGTAAAGATGGAAATAGACGGGGACCCAATAAACGAGCATGTGGTCGCCTTTAGGGCACGCGCGCTTCCGGAGTGCAACAAGCTGGTTGTGGACTCCTTTTCCCGCTATGCGCAGGAGACGGGTGGCGAGCCGCTCTTTGGCGGCACCGAAGAGATGGCCTTCCCGCTGTAAGGCGCATACCTTGCGAGTCGCGTAGTCAGGCTGTCCAAAAAATAGCACGATGCGGGGTGGACAGAGGGCAGCTCCTTTTGGCGCCATGGACAAGCGCCGTGCTCAAACAGTCCTCATTTCATTGCGGAACTGCGCGCGGCTGCTTTCCATGGCGCCAAAAGGAGCTGCCCTTTGTCCAGAGACAGGGTCTCAGGGAACTATCCCTCCAACGGCACCCACTACCAAAAGTTAAGCCTAATAGATCCGTTCGGGCGGGTAACGCAGGAAGAAGTCGTTGATGATCACGTCGTACGGCACGGGTGCCGAGAACAGGAACCCCTGCGCCATGTCGGCGCCGACGTCGCGAAGGAACTCGAACTGCCCCTTGCTCTCCACGCCCTCGACGAGCGTTAGCATGCCCAGCCTGTGAGCGAGGTTGGAGATGGAGCGCACGATGGTCCGGGACTTCTCGTTGCCCTCCATGCCGCGCAGGAACTCCATGTCTATCTTAAGCACGTCGAAGTCGTAGTCCTTAAGCAGGTTGAGCGAGCTATACCCACTGCCGAAGTCGTCCATCCACACCGCGAAGTCCCTCTTGTGAAGGCGCTGTATGACGGAGCGAAGCAGCTCGGGGTCCTCCGTAAGTGACGACTCAGTTATTTCCACGTGTACCAAGTCGTGGGGCAAGTCGTAGGCGTCTACGGTACTTCCCACTAGCTCAGGAACGTCCAGGAGGCTCAGCCCGTTTGGAGAGAAGTTAAGCGATATGGGAACTGCGTGGCCAAACCGCCTGAGCGATGTCTTGAGGTCCGAGCACGCCCTTTCTACTACCGCACGGTCCAACAGGTGAATGAGCCGGGCGTCTTCCAGATACTGCACGTACTGCGAGGGAGCAAGCGTGCCCAGCTCCGGGTCCTTCCAGCGCGAAAGCGCCTCCATGCTGCAGCACAGCTTCGACACCACACGCACCACCGGCTGGTAGTAGTTGCGAATCCAACCCTTCTGGACAGCCTCCTCTATGTGGCCTATAACGTAGTCGCGCATGTCCTCGTTTACCGACAGGGACTCGTCGTAGAAGCGATAGCAGTAGTCGAACCGACCCTTTATGGAGTTGCAGGCCACCTTCGCGCGGTCGTGCGCGAACGCGATGGACACGTCGTTCTTGTCGAGCGGATATATGCCTGCCTTTATCTCTATGGGCATATGGGAGATGAGCCTTGCCACGCGGTCGTGAACCTCTTCCAGGCGCTCCTCTATCCCCTTGCGGGGCGCAACCAGCACAAAGTGGTCGTCGGAAAAGCGTGCAAGCAGGCCGTCGGAAAAGCGCTCTTCCAGAATAGAGGCTATATGCTGCAGGACCTCGTCGCCCGCATCGTAGCCAAGGCGGTAGTTGACGGTCTTAAAGTGGTCGACGTCAAAGAAGACGTCGACCATCTGCGTGTTTTCGGCGGCGGCGCGTGCCAGGAACTCTGCGGTATGGTTGTGATAGTACCGCATGGAATGCAGCCCCGTAAGCGGGTCGACGTCTGGCGACACATGCATGCGAATGTCCGCGCTTCCCCTGGAAACGGATCCGCTTGCCACGGGCTTGGTGTCGGCAACAAACACGAAGAAGAGGTCCCCGAACGCCGTGTTCTTAACCAGGCGCCCGTACTCGTCCATGAAGTGCAGCGACCCGCCCTTGTCCACGATGCGATACGTCACGTGATCGCGATGCGTGGGCAAAGACGAGTCGCCGGAGTTTATTTGCGACCAGATGGAGTCCTCTATTCGCATGAGGTCCTCGTGATAGACGACGCCCGTAAACGAGCCGCCCACATGCTCCAAGAACTCCTGCACGTCCGCACAGCCAAATATGCTGGCCATCTGCTTGTTCGCAAACAGGATGCGTTCGTCGCCATACGCCTCGTAGATGAAGAAGCCCCCGGGAAGGCCATCAGCGAAGTCGTTGAGGTTAAGCCCAAGTTCGTCGAGACCGTTCTCCCCTATTAGTTGACCATACGCACCCATGCTTGCAACCCCCAAAGCTGTGACCTGTATTGTGCGCTAGTCGCCTAGTCGTGAATCCAAGGAACGAGGCACGCATCCAGGTCGGACTCAATCTCGTCCTGGTTCATGTGGCGCCCTATGAACACCAGACGCGTCATGCGGTCACCCACCTCGTCGTCCCAGTCTTCCATAATCTCCGGATTTGCCGCAACGATCTTCTTGAACTCGTCCTCTGGTGCCGAGGCAACAAACAGGCCGTTTTCCTGCAAGCGCAACTGGCGTCCTGCCTGCTCGAACACGTACGACATGTCGGGGTTGTCCGCAATCCACACCAGACCCTTGGCCCTAATAACCGTGTCGGGCCAGTGCTTGGCAAACTTCTCTAGGTTCGCAAGGTTAAAGGGCTGGCGGCGCTCGTATACAAAGGTCGCTATATCGTACTCCAGCACCTCGGGGTCCTCGTGCTCCTCGGGATGCTCCAGGGCCTCGAGCCACGCAGACGACTCATAGGCCTTCTCGAAGTCGAAGCGGTCTGTGTTAAGGAGCTCCTTGAGGTCCACTTCGGCCTGAGTGGCCTCTACAATGGTGGCCTCTCGCTGCAATCCCCTAACGATGGCCTTGAGCTCGTTTATCTGCTCGTCCGAAACAAGGTCGGTCTTGTTGAGCACCAGCGTGGTGCAGAACTCGATCTGTTGGATGAGCAGCGCCTCCAGGTCCTCGTCGTCTATGTCTTCTGCAAGGAGGTCCTTGCCGCCCGAGAACTCATCAAACATGCGCGCGCAGTCCACCACGGCAATTATGTTGTCCAGCACGATGTTGGTTCCGCGTTGGGCCTCCATCTGGCAGAAGTTGTCGATGGTAAAGGCAATGGGAATTGGCTCGCAAATGCCGGATGCCTCAATAATTATGTACTCAAAGTTGCCCGACTCGGCAATTTCGGTAAGCTGCTTTGCCAGGTCGTCCGCCAGCGTGCAGCAAATGCAGCCGTTGGACAGGGGTACCAGCGTATCGGTAACCTGGCTTACGACGCCGTTTTGCTCTATGAGCTTTGCGTCTACGTTTACCTCGCCAATGTCGTTTACGATAACCGCTGCCCTAATTCCCTGGTCGTTGGCCAGAATCTTGTTGAGCAGCGTAGTCTTTCCCGCTCCCAGGTATCCCGTAATGAGCGCAATTCGCACCGTATGATTTGTACTGGACATAACCTCGCCTTTCGTCGAATGAACCATGGAGATTCTAGCACGCAAATTAACGCATCACCATAAGGCCAAAGTCATCTTATGCGCCCACGTGGCGTGCTTGCCGACCCTGGGCCCTCCTTGGCAAACATCCACATGAGGCGCGTGGCAGAAGCCAACTTATCCCATATGCTCAGCGCTCACTTACGTTCGCTCGCTCGCTTCGCTCGCGATTCGCTACGGGATAAGTTGGCTTCTGCCACGCTATTGCAGTTCGCGTGTGTGGGTCCAGGGCCGGCAAGCATGCGTGGAATTCGCAGCGGGGAGGATGAACGGGGGGACGTGTCTGGTGTTCATTTTTTACACCAGACACGTCCCCCGTTCATTCCGTCATCTACTTGTTACTGCCTGGGCTTTCCTTGCTAACGGTTGTCGCGGGTTCGCCGGTGCTTTGCTTTTCGTCCGATTTAACTTCGAACACCACCTCGTCCAGCTCGGTAACGTTGAGCCGTATGAGCGCCTCGACCTGGGCTTGTCGCTGCTTGCCAATGTCGGCGCTGGTTTCTACCGTGGCAATAATGTGCTCGTTTATCTGCTTGCTTTGTGGGTCAAACGTTTCCTCTACGCCAATGCGGTAGCTTCTGAGCTCGGGACATATTATGCCGAGCTCCTGCGTGGTAAGCGCGGTCTCAAAGGTGTCTTTGGCCGCAAAAAAGGTACCGTTGTCCTCCACGGACTTCTGTATCATGCGACCAGAGAAAAAGATGCAGGGAATGGCAAATATAAGGGAGCACACAATAAGGCGAATTCTGAGCGAGCGCGACTCCTTTATTGCCTCCTCCTTTTCCTGTTCCGTTACAACGCCGTCGCCATCGAGGTCGCTGAGCAACGGGACGCGCAGGATCACGAACACTATTTCTGCCCCAAACGAGATAAAGACCACGTTTACGAGAAACTCGTACAGCGCTGCTATGGCAAGCGCCCAATCCTTAATAGCAAGACCGAATCCCACGGAGCACAAAGGCGGCATGAGTGCCGTTGCAACGGCAACGCCTGCCAGCAACGTATAGGGCTCCTGCTTACGAGATATTCCCAAGGCGCCTGCAAAGCCACCAACCAAGGCTATAAGCGCATCCCATACGGTTGCGCTCGAGTTCGTAAGAAGCTCCGAAGTGGCCTTAGAGATGGGCGAGATAACAAAGTAGCAGGTAGAGGTTAGCAGGCATACCGCAACCTGAATGGCAAGGCCAACAATGGCCTCTTTGAGCAGCTTTCTGTCCAGTGTGGCAACCCCATAGGCGATTGCAATAACGGAACCCATGAGCGGGCAAATGAGCATGGCCCCTATTACGGCTTCGGTTGAGTCGAGATTTAGGCCTATGGACGCTATTATCATGGCGGCGATGAGCTGGCATACGTGTATGCCGTCCACCTTCATGCCTTCGGTTATGCGCTTGTTAAGAACCCTAAAACTCGCTCGACCTCTGCGCAACTTAAAGAAGCCGCTTATGGTCGAGCCAATGGAACGCTCTTGCATAAGAATCTCCCGCAAAAAAGACGGCGGCCAGGGTGCTCATCCCCTAGCCGCCAATCTGTTTAGTTTGCAACTATGTTGACCAGACGGCCCGGAACCACAATTACCTTGCGCACCGTCTTGCCAGCAATAGCGGCAGCGACCGCCGCCTTGGCGGCCTCTTCCAGCTCCTCACGCGAGGCGTCGGCAGCAACGTCTATGCGACCGCGCACCTTGCCCATTACCTGGACGGCAATCTGCACGGTGGACGCCTTTGCCGCCTCCTCGTCAAACGTGGGCCAAGGCTCGTCGTAGGCAGAGCCCTTAAGACCAAGCGCCTCGTGGTACAGTTCCTCTCCCCAGTGAGGAATTATGGGCGAGAGCATGGCCACCACGCTGCGCGCCACGCAGAAGCAGAGCGCCGGGTCGCGCTTTTGGGGCGCCACCTTGTTGAGGTAGGCATTCGCATCGTTAACGAGCTCCATTACGGCGCTAATCGCGGTGTTAAACTGGCTGCGATCGAAGTCGAAGGTGCAGCGTAGGCCAAGCTCGTGCATGCGGCGGTAGAGCTCCTTGCCGGCAGCGTCCAACTTTTGCACGTCGAGCTCTGTCGTGGCGTCTGCCTGGGCGCTTAGGCCCCATACCGTACGCCATGCGCGCTTAATAAAGCGATTGGCGCCCGCCACTACTTCCTCGTCCCAATTGAAGTCCTTCTCGGAAGGAGCAATAAACAGGATGGCAAGACGCATGGTGTCGGCACCGTAGGGTCCAATAACGCTGGACGGCGGGACCACGTTGCCCTTGGACTTGCTCATGGTGTCGCCGTTGGAGTCCTTTACCATTCCCTGGCACAGCAGGTTGGTAAACGGCTCGTCCACGTCTATCATACCAAGGTCGCGCATTACCTTTGTCCAGAAGCGCGAGTACAGCAGGTGGAGGATGGCGTGCTCAATGCCGCCGATGTAGTTGTCCACCGGCATCCAGCGGTCAACCGACTCCTTGGAGAAGGGCAGCTCGTTGTTGTGGGGATCGCAATAGCGCAGGAAGTACCAGCTGGAGCACGTAAAGGTGTCCATTGTGTCCGTAATGCGCTTGGCGGGCTTGCCGCACATGGGGCACGTGGTCTCGTAGAACGGGGCGTATTCCGCAAGCGTCTCGCCCGCACCGAGGTCCAGGTCCTCCGGCAGCGTAACGGGAAGGTCCTCGTAGGGAACGGGAACGTCGCCACAGTCGTCGCAGTGGATCATGGGAATGGGGTTGCCCCAGTAGCGCTGGCGGCTAATGAGCCAGTCGCGCAGACGGAACTGCACCGTCTTGCGGCCAAAGCCCTTGTTGCCCAGGTAGTCGATAATGGCGTCGACGGCCTCGGAGTGCTTTCCGCCCTTCATGCCGGTAAAGGGACCGGATTGGATGAGGTAGCCCTCCGCGTCCATGGCGTGGTCCCAGTCCACGTTTGTTACAACCATGCCCTGCTCGTCCTTGAGCTGCTCGTACAGCGGGTCGTCCTTTTGGGCAATGATGGGCGGAATGGGCAGGTCGTACTTGCGGGCAAAGTCGAAGTCGCGCTGGTCGCCACTGGGTACGCCCATTACGGCACCCGTGCCGTAGTCAAGAAGGATGTAGTCGGCAACCCATATGGGCGCGGGAACGCCAGTGAGCGGGTTTATGACGTAGCGGCCTGTAAACACGCCGTGCTTCTCGCGCTCCGAGCCCTGACGGTCCACGCTCGAGACCTGCTCCACGGACTTCTTGAGCTCGAGGAAGTCCTTCTCGTAGGGGGTGCCCTCCACGAGCTCTGCCGCAAGCGGGCTTTCGGGCGGAAGCAGGAAGAAGGATACGCCATAGAGCGTGTCGGGACGGGTGGTAAACACGGTTATAAGACGGTCGGTTGGCGTGGTGCCATCCTCCGCGGCAAGGGTAAAGTCTATCTCGGCGCCCTCGGAACGACCGATCCAGTTGCGCTGCTGGGCCTTTACGTTTTCTGGCCATCCGTCGAGCTTGTCCAGGTCGTCCAAGAGCTCCTGCGCGTAGTCGGTAATGCGCAGGTACCACTGGCTGAGCTCACGCTTTTCCGGCACGGAGCCGCAGCGCCAGCACTTGCCGTCCACCACCTGCTCGTTTGCCAGAACGGTGTTGCAGCTCGGGCACCAGTTTACGGGCGAGGTGGCGCGGTATGCCAGGCCCTTCTCCCACATCTTAAGAAACGCCCACTGGCCCCACTTGTAGTACTCGGGGTCGCAGGTGCGCACCAGGCGGTCGTAGTCGTACGAGAAGCCCATGCGCTTCATGGTGCGCACGGCCTGGTCCATGTTGGCGTACGTCCACTTTCCGGCCTGCGTGTTGTGCTTGATGGCGGCGTTCTCTGCGGGAAGCCCGAATGCGTCGAAGCCCATGGGATGGAGCACCTCGAAGCCACGCATGCGCGCCTGGCGAGCCATCGCGTCACCTATGGTGTAGTTGCGGGCATGGCCCATGTGAAGGTCGCCGGAGGGATACGGGAACATTTCGAGCACGTACTTCTTCGGGCGACCGGAGTCGTCGCGAGCCTTGAAGGTCTCCTCGCGGTCCCATACGCCCTGCCACTTGGTCTCTATGGACTCGGCGTCGTAAACGGGAATGCCGTCTCGCCGGGCCTCGGTGTTGTTTGCCATAAGAATCTCCTTATATGCACTTTAAGAACAGCGCAAATATTATCACGTAACGAATCGCAGATTCAACACGTGTCTTTGCATGCGAAGCGCCACTAAGAGCGGTTGTTGCTTCTAACGCGCCTCCACACAATGAACGCCGCGCCAATGGCCAGGACGAGCGCCACTCCCACAACAACAGGAATAGAGATCTTACCCGCTTCGTGCTGCGTGGCCTCCCCCGCTCCCTCCTTTTGGCTGGAAGAGGCGGTACCAGCAGTACTGGCGCTACTGGCAGCATTGGTGCCACTTTGCTCCTGGCTCGCTGCCTGCCGTGCTTGGAAGGTAAGTCCGTAGCCGCGCTCGTACTTGGCGCGCGCGGTGGAGAACGATACCGTTCCGTCGCTGCTAACGTCTACGTCCGCAAGTGCCACGGGCAGCTTGCCTGTGGGCGCACTCTTGCCAAACAGCGTGCCGATGCCTGCAATAACGTTTGCGTTTATGGCGCCCATGTTCGTAGAGCCGTCCGCACGGGCGGTGGGGTCTTGGTCTATCCCCGACCCCATGTACGTAACCAGAATGGCGTCGGCCTCGCCATAGCGCGCCGCATCGTAGGGAAGGCCGCACGACATGAGCACAAACTTCCCGCCCGACGCATGTGTTTGGGAAAGAGCTCGAGACACACATTTGTAGAGCGGGGACTGTTCCGCCAAGGGAAGCGGACTGCTGCAGGCGGTTAGTGCGACCACCGTCTGCGCCTCGCCCACCGCCTGTGCGAGCTCGTTGCCGTAGTGTTCCAACGGATTCCCGCTGTCGTCCAGCCCGGTGTAGTAGTCAATGGTTATGCGCACGGGCGATCCCTGGTTGCCATAGGTGTTTCCGCTCGCAAGGTTGCGAATATGGGCGTCTTTGGGCACAAATCCGTTCTCTTGGAGTTGCTGCACTGCATACAGGATTGTGGAACAGTCGCCTTCGAGCCTTCCCAGCAAAACGACGTTTCCCGCCTGTTCCTGCAGGGGCAGCACATCTCCCTCGTTCTTAAGGAGCGTTACGGCCTCCTGTGCAATCTGTGCCTCCTTGGCGTGGTGCTCGTTAGAGCCCACCGTGGCAACGTCTTTTGTGGCTGTGGGCTCCTTAAGGAACCCGCGCGCCTGCTTTAGCTTAAGCAGGCGCGTAACGCTTTGGTCAATGCGCTCCTTGGATATTGCGCCTGCCTCCACCTTCTTTTGCAGCGCGGCTATGTACTCGTCGTAGAACGACGTCGACTCAGGGCCATTAAGGTCTGCTGGAACAAGCAGGAGGTCAACCCCGGCATTGATGGCCTTTTCGGCCACGTTGGCCCTATATTCCACCGAGCCCCTGTCGCCAGGAACGAGTCCCTCGTCTTCTATGGCACCCATCTCCAGTGCGTCGGTTACCACCACGCCGTCGTAGCCCAGCTCGTTGCGGAGCACGTCGGTAATCACGCGCTTGGACATGGTTGCGGGATAGTGCCCTTTTGTTCCATTGGAAAACGTTACCTCTTCGGCTATCTTGGGCAGGGTAATGTGTGCGGTCATAACGAGGTCCGTTTTGCTCAGGCTCTTTGTAAAGGGCACCAGCTCGGCCGTGCGCAGCTCGTCAAGTGTGCGGTTTACCACAACCTGTTGGGTATGGGAGTCGGTCTCGGACATGCCAAGTCCCGGGAAGTGCTTAATCGTGGCAGCGGTCCCCGACTTGTGGAGACCGTCGATGTAGCTCTCCCCCAGTTGTGCCACCTCGCTCGGAAGGTCCGAGAAGCACCGCGTTCCCAAGGAGGTGTCGTTGGGGTTCATAATGGCGTCGACCACCGGAGCAAAGTCTACGTTGATGCCAAGGGCACAGAGCTCCTCGCCTATAACCTCGCCCGTAAGCTCGGCGTTTTTTGCGGCGTTGGTACCCGTGGCGCCTATGGCCATGTTGCCCGTCATGCGCGTGCCGCCCGTAAGGCGTGTTACCACGCCGCCTTCCTCGTCTATGCCCACGGCATAGGGCACGTACGTGCCATTAGACGACGCCTGAGCGCTCTTGTTGTTTTGCTGCAAGGCGCCAACCAGCTTTGCAACCTGGGCATTGCTCTGTATGTTTTGCCCATTAAGAATTATGCCGCCGTACTGGTGACGTTGCAGCGCCTCCGCGAGCTTGGGAGCGGCATCGAGGTCCGTGACCCCCGCGCCGTCCCAGGTGCGTATGGATGGCATTATCATTTGCGAGAGCTTTTGGTCGAGCGACATGCCCGCAACGATGCTTGCCACATCGTCCGTCTGCGCACGGGCAACCGATAACCCCGGGCACAGAGATAAGGCAACAACGAAAGCCAGGAAAATGGTGTACAAGCGCTTTGCCATAGCGCCTCCTTCAAAATTTGTTATGCGGGACCATGTGCCCGTTAACCCATTCTAGCGGAAGCAAAAGACACTTTTTGTTGGACGGTAACGCCGATGCTATACTGCAAATTCTAGGGAAGCGATGATTAATTGCTTGCGGGTGCATCGGGTTTCAGGAGGCGGCTGGAAACATGCAGGAATCCGCAGGAATACTGGACGTATTTCAAGGATTGCTGCATGCCCCCAGGCGTCTTCTGGGACACGATGCGCCGCAATGAATTAATCACCGTTTCCCCAAGGACTCCCCATCGGGCACATCGCGAGCAGGGCTTTCGTCGGAGTCCGGCCCATCCGCGATGTAACCGTAGGGGAATATCCCCAATGTGCACAGCGCTAATTTAATGGCGGGGGAGCATCCCCTCAGTCGCACTCCCACACCGTCACGAGTTTGCTTACTCCGCAAGGTGCCCCTTAATCGTCGAGACTCCGTCTGTGCAGGTCCAGGACAAGTCGGGACAGGCACGACGGACCAACGCAAGAACGAACTCGTCGGCGTCGGCCAGCGGGTCCCTGCTACCTTGCGGATAGGTTATCTCAACCGCAATGCTCCCGCCGCCAGTGTCGTCGTACTCAAACGACAGGTGCAGCTCGTCGCTGGGACCAATTTGCGGAAGGATGGTTTGCATGCACAGGTCCTCCGCAATCGTAAGCATCCTGTTTATGGGCCTGCCCGATATCATATGGCGATGGCCAAAGCGCTCGATGTCCATGACTATGTGCGCCCCGTCGATGCCAAACCGGCACATGGTGGTCTCAAACACCTGCAGGTGGTTTATGAATCGGCGGGTCTTGTCCCTCTGCGGATTGCCAAAGACCTCACTGGGACTCCCCTCTTCGTAAATTACTCCTTCGTCCATAAAGAACACGCGGTTGGACACGTCTTTGGCAAAGCGCATCTCGTGTGTTACCACGAGCATGGTCATGCCGTCCCTGGCAAGGTTGCGGATTACCGTAAGCACCTCGCCCACCATGGTTGGGTCGAGCGCGGAGGTGGGCTCGTCAAACAGGAGGATCTTGGGATCCATTGCAACGGCCCTCACGATTGCGGCCCTTTGCTGCTGGCCGCCAGAGAGCTGTTCGGGCAGGCTCAGGGCCTTGTCCGCCAATCCAACCATTTGCAGTAGCTCCATGCTTCTGGTGCAGGCCGCCGCGGAATCGCGCTTAAGGAGCTCGGTCTGGGCGAGCATGAGGTTCTCCACAATCGTAAGGTGCGCAAACAGGTTGAACGACTGGAAGACCATGCCAATGTTCTCGCGCAACTTGTTGTAGTCATACCCCTCCGCAAGCGTGTCCTGCCCCTCGAACAGAATTGCCCCGCCGTCGGGCTCCTCCAAATGGTTAATGAGGTTTAGGAACGTGCTCTTTCCCGTTCCCGAGGGCCCAATTACAGAAACCACGTCTCCCTCACGGACCTTGCAGCAAACGTCCTTGAGCGGCACCACGTTGCCATAGCTCTTTTTTAGATGATCGACCTCAAGCAGCGTTTGGCCGCCCCTTTGCCCGTCGGTGCCTCTCGCCGCCTCGCTAAGGCTGGTGTTGTTGGACTCAAACGACTCGACGATTTGGACAATCTGGGGTTTTATGCGCCTTCTTGCTGGATCGATTCGCCTTTCCACCATGCGCAGCAGCGCTACGAGCCCCGCGCAGAGAACAAAGTAAACGGCTGAGGTAAGCAGCAGCGGGAAGAATGCCTCGTAGGTCCTGGAGCGAATGATATCGGAGGCCTTTGTGAGGTCGATTACGGAAATATAACCCGCAATGGCGGTCATCTTAACCGTGGCAATAAACTGTCCGCTATAGGTGGGCAGCATGTGGACTATGGCCTGGGGAAGCACGACCTTGCCAAAAGCCCTTGTCTTCGAAAAGCCGAGCGCCGCCGCAGCCTTGGACTGCCCTTCTGGAGCCGCGTTGATTCCCGACCGAAAGATTTCCGCGCAGTAGGCGCTGAACTCCACAGAAAACGTTATGGCGCAAATCCAAAAGGCCTCCAGGCCGCTGTCGCGAAACACGAGGTAGTTAAGGACAAGCAGCAAGACGACCACGGGCAGCGCGCGAAAGATTCGTATGTATAGGCTCGCAAATGCGCTCACAAGCGGCCGCTTTCGCGTGCGCAAAAAGCAAATGAGCATACCAAGCAGCGTGCCCAAAATGCCCGCGATAAGCGACAGGGCAATTGTTACGCCAAGTCCAGAGAGTAGAATCTGGTAGCGGTTCTCGTTAATAAACGTACGCTTGAAGCTCGCCGCCAGGTCTTTCCAGAACTGCTCCGCCTTTGGCACCTCCACAAGGACGGGGTCTCGCTTAACCGCAAGATAGTAGTCGTCCTTCATCAGCGGGTTGGTTACGTTGATGGTCTGGAGCCGTTCCTCCGACGCCGTAACCGAGTCGGCAACAACGTCATAGGTGCCAGACGCCAGTCCGGTCATCTCTGCGGACTTGGCAACGGTCTCGTACTCGGGCGTATATCCGCGCGACGCGCAAAACTGGTTGATTATCTCTATAAAGAGTCCCGTGAGGGTCTTTCCCTCGTAGAACGTCATTGGCGTCCACAGGCCGTTTGAAGCAATTCGCAGTGGTCCCTTTTCGCCCGAATAGGTATAGTTGCCCATGGCACCGCTCTTGCGGTCTTTGTCCTCCCACTTTGTTTTGAGCTTGTCGTATTCTCCGCTGCTCTTGAGCTCGGCCAAAAACTGGTTGAGCTCGTCGCACAACGCCTTGCCTCGGTCGGACTTCTGCACACCAAAACCAAAGTCAACGGTTGCAAAGGGCTGCTCTATGAGCGCCAGGTCTGGATGGGATTCGGCAAGCGGCTTTTGCTCGTCAATAAAGCTTATTACGGCATCCACCTCGCCAGATGCAAGACCGTTATAGCAGTCGGACAAGGAGTTGTAGTGGCGAATCTCCCCCTGCGGAAAACGCTTTGTGATTTCCGTTTCCCATTCCTTGTTAGTTATGCATCCAAAGCGCGTGCCAGATGCCTCCAGATCCTTGAGCGTCTTGGTGGTTGTGGGACAGCCGTCCTCGTTTAGGCCCTGCGTGGGGTCGGGAACGGTTGTCGTTCCAATTAGCTGCGGAATAAGGATAATAACAACGATTGCGATGGCAATAAGGATTTCGTAGAAGGCAAGAGGCCTCTGTTTGGCTGTTTGCTTTGTCTTGCGATTGTCCGCGCGCACGACCTGGCCTCGCTTTCTGCGATATGTAACACGTGGATTTTAGTTTAGCGCAGAACAGACGACGGGTGCCAGGCACCCTTGCGGCTAGACGATTCCAGACGCGTGTGCGTACAGCAGCAGCGCAAGGTCTAAAACAAGGAAGAGCGGCATGCCCCAAACGAAGTACCACTTCCTGGTCTTGTGGCGCACGAGGCCCATGGCCAGCAATCCGCCTGGCGATCCGCCCATAAGGCCGAGACCGAGCAGGAACGCTTCTGGAATGCGCCTGCCGTAGTCGTTCCCGCTTGCCGCAACGTGCTTGTCCCAGGCAAAGGCCGCGAAGGTGGCGACGTTTATTGCGGCAAGATAGATGCCAACGACCTTGAGCCTTTCGAGGTCCCATCCCGATACGATCCTGTCCATGCTCACGTCCAGCGCAACGAGGCCAAGACGAGCCGCGACCACCATCCCCCACGCAATAAGGCAGACGATGGCGAGAAACCACCACGCCACGTTGCCCTTGTTCATGCGGCGCCCGCCTGCAAGCCCGGTTAGCACGAACAGGGCGAGCAGCATTCCGAGCGCACCTCCCGCAATCGGGAATATGCCCATGATCAGATTGTGCGCGGTCGAGTCCTCATGCTCGGGCCTCCGCCTGCAAATGATGAGGTCGATGGCGCCGGCGACCAAGGCCAGTAGGTTGACCGAAATCAAATACGTGATGAACGGATCCAATTTTGCCTCTCTGTACGTTGGGTTTGCGCGGGCAATGGCTACTAAGTATAGGTGACAGGGCGTCAGGTGGTGGGTCTACGAAGCGAGGCCGTGCATCCTGCATCGCGCTAAATGTGCGTTCTGCACCGTGCGAAATGCGCATGGAGCTAAAGGCAGCTCCGCCGCGCACCATCCACACCATGTGGGCAAGCACCTGAATCTAGAGTCTCCAACTCTTTGCCAAGTTGACTTCCTCATCTACCTGCTGCGGCTCTAAAACGTAGTCTGCAAGATATGGAACATTGAACATAACCTGGCCGCGCGCTGGCGCAAGAATGATCCCCGCCCCAATGAGCGCTTCCCGCGTTCGGCTCAGTTGTTTTTGCTGCTTGTTAAGTGTTTGGGCGATCTTGTTGGTCCATGCGATGCGATTGTCATCCATATTCCGAGCCATGGCCCTTAGGTAGTCCTGTTCAAGCCGGTTCAGCTCGTCGACCATGGGTCTTAAGGCACGCCGTTCGTAAGCATCAATAGCCAGTGGCAGCACGTTCTGGGCATCTTTATGCGTAACCTCATAATGCCTGTCGTCGGTCTGGTCGTTGATGGTGGAGATTAGATAATACCCATGAAGCTGTATGAGGTAGGG
Source organism: uncultured Coriobacteriaceae bacterium (assembly GCA_902793465.1). Taxonomy (GTDB): domain Bacteria; phylum Actinomycetota; class Coriobacteriia; order Coriobacteriales; family Atopobiaceae; genus RUG440. The sequence goes on from CADBDT010000002.1 coordinate 84,477, forward strand.
ATGACCCATGCTCGAAGAGCTAAGCTGCTCGATTACTCCCCTGTTAACTTTGAGGCCCTCAACGCTTCCGAATGCGTCGCCAAAAGCCGCCGCAGTGTCTTCCCATGAAAAGAGTCCCACATGCTCACGCACTCCTCGGCGCATGAAAGCGCATCCTTCGTGATGGATGATCCTATCGTACGCGTAGGGAAGCCCCGCAAGCACGAGAATAACATTGTATCCTTTACGCGATGCCATCTGGAATGCTTCGCATACTGCTGCCACCTCGTCGAGCGGAACCTTCTGGACTTCGTCAATGGAGACAAAGAGTCCCTTCGAATGATCCTCACATGCTTTAAGAAACACGTACTGCAGGTCCTCGGCCGTATACCTAAAGGTTTTTGATGTCGAGCCGGCACTGACGCTCCCGCCGCTTCCCAAAATACTAATGCTGGCTTGAGGACTGACCGTCTTAGCTTGTTCGTTGTGAGCAATCAGCCGACGAAGAAGGGTTTGCGTGAGCCGCTCTGCTCCGAGATCTATCGTAAACCAGTTGCGCAGCCGAGCCCTTTGCGTGAGCTGTTCTACAAGCGCCGTTTTGCCGCTGCCCCTCGTGCCTGTGATAAACAATGCACGATCTTCGCTTCCACGGTCAATAAGGGCTCTTTGAAATCTTTTGAGCACGTTTTTTCTGCCAAAGAAGAAGTCGGGTTTTCCGCCGAAAATGGGCGTAAAGGGGTTTGTGAGCATGGACGACTCCTCTCCGGCGGTTAGACTTATCTATACAATCTTAATTCTAATACACTATCTTACTTATCTACCATATCTACTATTTCTGCTCTATCTGTAGTATAAGACAATATCTACAAATCCAAAGTGACATTTTGCGAGATGCGAATAGCTCACATCGGAAACAGCAATGCCGTTAATCTTGGTTGGGCTCATGCACGATATCTCTCAGAAAAACAATCAGACCGGACAACGGGGACGGCGAAGGTGCGCTTCACTTCGAAACCGGGGGCAAGTGTTTGAAATTTTCGTCTCGATTGCCCGTACGGGCCATATGGCACCCCACAAAGCAGCAGGTCAGAGGTACCGCGAATAAGACCCCGTAAAAACGGGTGCCCATATTTCAAACACTTGGCATAGATTTCGAAGTGAACGGGCCTCTCCGCGTCCCCGCGCGGCCGTCGGCGAGCGGGACATGGCACAGCCCTCTATGCGCGCTTTCCGTGCCGGCAGGAACCAAATGCACGTGGTTGCGTGCAATGGCGGGCAACTACACGCAGCGACGTGCACATCGCGTTCGCCCGTGGCCCAAAACGCTCGTGGCTGCGTGATGTGCCGGGCGTCTACACGCAAAAACGTGCGCTTTGCGCGCGCTCGGCCGCCAAAACGCACGCGATTGCGTGCAGTGCCCGCCTTCTACACGCAGCGGCGTGCGTTTCGCGCAGCGCAAAGTGCAGACACGTCGCAATCCATCGGATAACCGCGGGTAGAAGACCCTGCAGAAAAAGTCACTGCATTCTGTGGCGCTCAAAAGGTACGTTCTGTGGCGCACGGAACGCAGGCATGGTGCAATCGTACGGATAACCGCAGGTAGATAACCCTATGGAGAAAGGCACTACATTCTGCGCCGTGCAAAACGCACGTTCTGCGACGCGCAAAACGTGTAACCTCAATATGCGAAAGCTTTCGCTGTGATCCTACACGAGCCCCTGGTATTTTTGGCTGCCATGAAACAGGTTCGTGACGTACACCACCCCGTTGCATCCGCTCATCTCCTCCACCCTGAACAGCAGGACATAGTTTCCCACGAGTGCCTTCCGATAGCCACGCGCCCCAAGACGCCCGTCAACCGGGTGAGGGTACGAGAGGGGGAAGGACTCGAGGTGCCCAACGACCCCGTCGAGCCCGTCGAGGAAGTTTGCAGCAGCGCCGGGACTTGCAAGCTCGTCGGCAAGGTATCCGGCGACTTCGTCCACGCGCACAACGACCTGCGGGTCAAAGACCACCTTATAGGCCATGGCGAGCCCGAATCTCCGCAAGCGCGCTTCGCCCTTCGATGCCTTGGCCCGATGCGAGCCTCCCCTCGGCGGCGTCGACGGACTCATAGAGTGCCTGCCTGCGGAGGGCCATCTCGTACTCATGGTAGCGCTCGGGCGTCAGCGCGACGAACTCGTCGTACCCGTTGCGCGTTACGATTACGGCACCGTCGCTTTCGCGGACGGTTTTACAAAAACGCGCGGTGTCCTTCAGGTCTCTTACGGGTACAGCAATCGGCATGGTTCCTCCTCGTATATATGTGGCCATATTGTACCACGGTTTCAGAGAAGAACTACCGTGCCTTCCTGCGGAACATGGGACGTGGTGCCAGTCCAGGTACTGCCGCGCGGGGCTCCGGCTCCGCTGCTCGGGCACCACGGCGAGGCGCCTCCCGCGTCGCTCTCGAACGAGATGCCATAATGCGTCGACCCCGACAACGGCCTCATCGTGCCGTCCGCCGCGGGCGGGCCCAAGGAGAACAAGTACGTCCTGCCTTCCGAGCTCGCCAGCTACTATGCCCAGGGTTCGACGGTCGTCTACTACCAGCACAAGGCCAGGCGAAAGGACCCCTTCTACGCCCGCCAGCTCGAGGAGCTGCTGGAGGGAGACGACTTTTCGAACGCGACCGGCCTGGCCCTCAAGTTCGAGAAGGTCTCGCAGCGCTACTACATGTTCGTCATCCAGCCCAGCCACAGAGATACGGTCGACGAGGCTGTGAGCGGGCTGCTCTCCACCGACTGGAGCAGGCACTTCCGCCTTCTTTAGCATGCACGCACTAAGGTGTGACAGTCCCTCTGAGCAACTGTCACCTAAGCCATCCGCGACCCCAAGCGCCCACGCATTCGCAGTCGTCGTAGAATGATGTGGCCAACACGTCGCATGGGGAGGTCGGCATGGGAGAAGAGATAAGCGCCTACATAGGCAAGTTCGAAGGACAGGCCTGTGAGGACCTGACGGGGGTCTACGAGACGATACGCGCCGCACTCCCCGACGAGCCCGAGCGAATCAGTTGGGGCATGCCGACCTTCGGCAAGAACGTGATCCACTTCGCGGGCGCCAAGAGACACGTTGGCATCTATCCTGGGCCGCGTGCCGTCGAGCACTTTGCGCCCACGCTCGACAGCATGGGCTACAAGCACACCAAGGGCGCCATCCAACTCCCCTATGGCCGCGTCGACCTCGGGCTTGTAACCAGCATCGCCCTGTGGTGCAGGGACCACAACTAGTAGCGGAGCCGTCGATGAACCTTGCCGGAGGGAATCCGGCTCGTGTCAACGGCCTGGCTCCGCTAACGACCTCGGCCTGCAACCCCGCGGACAAACTCCTCCGTCCCCTTGTCCCGTCCACTGGCTCCCCGCCAGACGTTATAAGTCATAATCTATCGCAGGCCATCAACCGTACGGCCGCTACACCACCGACGAGAGGGGTATCGCAATGAGGCTTTCCCACGTGACCATCCAGACTTCCAACTTCGCCGAGGAGATCGACTTCTACGCAACGTACGCCGGGCTCGCAATCCAGCGGGACATGAGGCCCATGGGCGCAAACATCGTGTTCCTGGCCAACACGGAGGTCGACACCCAGATCGAGGTCATAGACAACCCCGACGCCGCCGACTCCGACAACGCCAACCTGTCCATAGGGTTTGTCGCCGAGGACCTCGACGCGCTGCACGACGCCCTCGTTGCGGACGGGTTCCACCCGACGGACTACGTCTCCCCCATGCCGCAGGTCCGCTTCTTCTTCGTTAAGGACCCCGCCGGCGTCAACGTCCAGTTCATGTGAGAGTTGGGTTAAAAAGGTGTGACAGTTGCTCAGAGCAACTGTCACACACTACATGTCAATCCGTAGAGCAAAGGAACGCGTCGCCGATCTTGGTGAGGACTATTTTCTATTTGATTGACAAAATCCAGAGGGGTACTCTCCCTAGATTGCATAGCCTTGCCCATACCCTACAATATGTGCGTACACAACCCGAGCTCCGGAGGCAAGGATGGCAGGCATCGTAATCTATGGTTCGCAGTACGGAACGGCGAGGCAGTACGCAGAGGAGCTGGCAGGAAGGACAGGCCACGAAGCTCTTCCGTACGGTTCCGTCGGCGACATCAACCAGTATGACACCATCGCCTACGTCGGGGCGTTGTACGCGGGCGGAGTCCTGGGGATGAAGAGGACCTTTGCCAAACTCCAGAGCTGCGAGGGGAAGACTGTCGTAATCGCCACGGTTGGTCTCGCGGACCCAACGGACTCGCAAAACGTCTCGAGCATCAGCAACGGCATGGCAAAACAACTCCCCGCAAAGCTGCTCCAGGCCGCGCACGTGTTCCACCTGAGGGGTGGAATTGACTACTCGAAGCTCGGCTTCAAGCACAAAACGATGATGAGGCTGCTGCACGGCAAGGCACAGAGCCTGCCCGAAGAGGAGAAGACCGCCGAGGTACGTGCCATGCTCAACACGTACGGAAAGCAAGTGAGCTTCGTCGACTTCGACGCGCTGGATCCACTCGTCGCCGTCCTTGGCCAATCAAGAGGGGTACTCCCCCTTGATAGGTCATAACGTAGCAACGAAGCAGCTTGCGCTCCTAGTCGGCCCTCGATGGTATGAACAGCGTGTTCTTCTCGAAGACTCCAAACGCAAAGCCGAGCCTTAGGAACAGCGGCATGTTCTCATACGCCTCAAAGCTCGTGCGACCAAGAAAGTCATCAACGGTCAGCTCCTCCGTGTAGCCGTACGGGTTCGCAACGACTACCCGGTCTTTCGCAAGGTCCAATCCCGTAACGAGCGAGTAGTGCAGGGTCCATTCGTCACCGAACTTGGCAGCCCATTCCAAGGGCACGGGAACACCAGCCTTTAGGCTTTCGTGCAGGGCGCTGAGCAGCTCCGAGTCTGTCAGGTATTTTCGCATGCTTGTTTTGTATGCCGGAAACCGCTTGTTCATCTCGTCGCAAAAGGAACCCCCGGTCGAGGTGACCACACTCCCGTACTCATCGTACAGGGACTCTTCGGTTATGCTCCCACCGTCCCACTTCGAGAACATCTCGATGACCGCGTAGCCGCACGAGATGTCCTGAGAAATAACCTCCACTCCATCGACCGCAACAGGCTCTCTGAGCTCTGCATCCTCCGTCACATGCGAACGGTTATCATGGAGCGAGTTGGTGCGAACTTGCAGCACGACAAGGGCAATCGCAACAACGCAAACAAGGATGCCCATAACCGCGGCAAGGCCGATGGCAACTGTCTTTAGCACGCGATTCTTCATACGGCGCTACCTCCGATCTCCACGCACCTCTCTTGCTCGGCATTGTAAGGCAAGCGCTGGACTATGGAAGCATCGCCGAAGCAGACTATAAAACGACCGCGCGAAACTGCCGTGCCGCTTGGAGATATTCCCGCTGCTCTTGGCACAATGCGCATACCAATACGCTGATTTTGGCAAAAAGAATCCTATACTGTTTATGACAGCTCAGCGCCTTGGCAGAAACGGTTTAACCAAGACGCTGCCTCGCGACCAAGACATTATCCAAGTAGGTGTGCCCATGATGTCCTTTTCTGTTTCCATCGAAAATATGTTTAATATTATAATTATTGCCGCGGGCATCGGTGTTTGCGGAATGAACATCCTGCAGGTCAGTTCTGGCGCACACCTTAGGGAACAGGTTAAGAGATACTTCCAGCTGTTCTTCGGCATTGTAATCCTCTATATTGGCTGCCACTTGGCACGACAGCTCATGGAGGGCTTCCCGGGTGCGGGCATTGGCTTTTCCATACGCGCGGTAACGCTCCTGGAGTTCTTGTCGTCTGGCGTCATGGCCTTTCTATTTTCGGAGCTCACCCTCTACATTGCAAACCCACCTAAAGGCAGAAGTGCCTTCCATAGGCTATTTTGCATAGTGCTTGCGTTTCACATCGTTCTAATGGTTGTCTCGAACTTTACCGGCCTTTGCTACTATTTTGATGCAGGTAACGTGTACCACCGTGCTCCGGCATACCTGCTATCCAACTTGGCACACGTTGTTATGCTTGTTACAGACGTATTCCTCTTAACGCGCAATCGCGACAACTTTAGCCCCCAAGTTCGTCGAGCATTCTTCCTCTATATTGTTTCTCCCATCGCCGCCATTGCCATTCAAGCGTTTTTCCACGATATACAATTTATTATTTTGGCAACAGTATGCTCTGCGGCTTACGTAGCCCGCGTAATCATGCAGGAAGAGATGCAAAAGTACGAAGAGAACCAGCAAACCGCCGGTCGCCTAAGCACGGAGCTGGAGATGGCCACCACCATTCAGTCCAGCCAGCTGCCAAAGCTCTTTCCCGCATTCCCCAACCGGGCCGAGTTTGACATCTACGCCAGCATGACTCCCGCCAAAGAGGTAGGCGGCGACTTCTACGACTTCTTTATGATCGACGACGACCATATTGCCCTGGTGATGGCGGACGTTTCGGGCAAGGGCGTACCTGCCGCCCTGTTTATGATGGTTTCCCGCGTGCTCATAAAGTCCCATTTGCAGAATGGGGAAACGCCTGGGGTGGCGCTGGCAAACGTTAACGACCAGCTTTGCGAAGGCAACGAGCTGGAGATGTTCGTAACCGTCTGGGCAGCGGTTCTAGAAATTAGCACTGGCAAGGGAATAGCCGCAAATGCCGGGCACGAGCACCCGGCATTGCGTCGCGCGAACGGCACATACGAGCTTGTTGTTTACCGGCACTCCCCTCCCGTGGCCTCGATGGAGGGAATTCCGTTTCGCGAGCACGAATTTGAGCTGCACAAGGGAGACGCCCTGTTTGTATACACCGACGGTGTGGCAGAGGCAACGGACGCAAACGACGAGCTGTTTGGCGAAGACCGCATGCTGGAAGCGTTAAACGCTCATCCCGAGGCAAAGCCCAAGGAAGCCATAGCCAACGTAAAGGACGGAATCGATCAATTCGTGCGTGATGCGGAGCAGTTTGACGACATTACCATGCTGTGCCTGGATTACAAGGGCGTGTAGCAATGCGAAAGATGCGGCGCTGTCTATTATAGTGTAGCTTGAAGGCTGTCTGTAGGACTGTGTGGCGAATGATGAAGCCTTGCCCCTTAGGTTGATAAGATAAGCGGCGGAAACTTTTTCGCCGATCTAGAAGATGTCCTTAGGAAGATTTTCGCAGACGACAAAAACAAAAAGCCACGCAACTGAACAGTCTGACCTCACTGGAACGCGTGACTGCTCGTGGCAAATGCTGGCTCATAACATAATTGCATTATGAAGGGCTGCCAAATGCAGCCCTTTTTTAAATCGTTGTACGCGATTCGTTGTAGCGGCCCATCGCCAATCTACGCGTAGCCATCAACCTCGCATGCCTAACGCCGCTTTCTTCCAGCGAACACGAACCCTGCGCCTCCGATTGCCGTTATGGCTGCGGAAACGAACGATATGGGATCTCCCGTCTTGGCGAGTGTGGTACCTTTGGAGCTGGCAGCCTTGGTCGATGTCCCGGAAGACGTCTTGCTCACGCGGAAGTTGACGTACTCGGTCTTGGAGTGCTTTACGTCGCCCTCGTTGCCGTCGAACACGGTGTGGGCTTGGTAGGGCACGGACGCCGTGTCGCCCTTCGAGTTCATGTAGGGCGAGAGGTCCGCGTCAGAGTAGAGCTTGGCATTGTAGGAGAAATAAAGCGTTTTGCCCCAGAGCGAGGTGGCGTCGTCCACCGTCACGGTGACCCTCTGGCCGTCTATCGAGACGCGCGCCACGTCGGAGTCGAGCACCTGGCCGCCGTCCGTCCACACGACGACATCGTCCGAGGTGAGGAACAGAACGTCCTCGAGGTCGACCCACGTGCGCAGCGACGTCGCATGGTTGGGCACCGCCTGCGATACGGTGTAGGTTATCTCCTCGGATGTCGAGGTGAAGGTGCCTCCGCGGCTGTTGCTCATTTTAGGAATCTGATAGTCTCCCCTCTCCCCACCTTCCTTCTCCCACTGCGCATAGAGGGTCATGTCGTCGGTAGGATGGACCGTGCCCTCGTCCTTGTAAGATGTGCCCTTGCCATCACTCTGCGTGTTCCAGCCAGAGAAGGTGTAGCCGTCGCGCGTGAACTTGTTGGCGGTAAGAGCCGCCTCAGAGCCCGTTTTTACGGTTTGGGGATCCATCTCGCCGGACCCGCCGTTGGCGTCGAAGGTGATGGTATAGGCGGCCCTCTCCCACTCGGCCGTGAACTCGTGGTCGCCTTCCACCTTGTAATCGGCTCCTGCCGGATGCTCCGAGCCCTTCCAGAACTTGAAGTTGTAGCCAGCGCGCGTGGGTTCCGCAGGCAGCTTGATCGTGTCGCCGATGGCTGCATCAACGGTTACCTTGCCCGTCTGGCCGTCCAGCGTGCCGCCTGCGAGGTCGAAGGTAAGGGTGGCCAGCTGCGTCCACTTGGCGTAGAGCGTAAGGTCGCCGGTCACGGACTTGGAGAAGTCGTACGCCTGCGTAAGCTTGTCGTCCGAAAACCAGCCGTCGATTCTATAGCCCTCCTTGGTGATATCGGTAGGTTCAGAGGCCTGTCCGCCAAAGGGAACAGCCTGAACGGCTGGCGCAGGCGTACCGTCGTCGGCGTCGAACTTCACCAGTGCCGACGGTACAATTTTGATGGGCTGTTCAAGGCCGACGAGGTCGGAGGGCTCGATTCTCTTGTGAGTCGTATCGCCGGTCCTGCTGAATGGCTTATCGTCACTTAGGTGAATCTTGTCGGCTGCAATAGCAGTGGCGTTGCAGGACTTCGCCGTAATGCTGTCGGTAGCTTTGGTCCAGCCAAGCGTGATCGAAAGGGCGCCTGGGGTTGATGCCAAATACCCACTTCCAATGCCGGCGCCAGTTGCATTTACGGTGCCGCCTTGAATGTTGATTGTTATGCTATCGGTTTGGTGAGGCGAAGCGTTTCCGCCGCCAATGTCCGCCGCGTTAGCTCCTCCAGTGGCCGTAACAGTACCGCCCGTAATCGTTACGTCGCAACCACCTCCGTTACCGCCGCCAATACCTGCACCGCCATAACCATCTCCGCTGCCGCCCGTTGCGGTAACCGTACCTCCCGTAATGGTAATGGTTCCTCCCCATGCCTCACTTGCAAAATTTTTGCTTGCAGAGCCCCCAATACCCGCCCCACCAGAATCATCATTATAATTATAATTAGTATTGCCACTGCCGCCCGTTGCGGTAATATCGCCGCCGTTGATCGTTATCGCACCGGTGCCAGACCCGTAGCTTCCCCCAATACCGGATAGGCCACGTCTATCGTCTGGCCCGCCGACGCCACCTGTCGCTATCAACTTGCCCGGCCCTTCAATGACAAGAGCGTTGCCGTTATTAACGGTAATGCCTTTTGTGGCAGTGAGGGTGGTGTTCTCGCCGAGATTGAGCGTGACGGTTCCCTGAACCTCCACGCGATTGCTGAGCTTTACGCTGCTCGTAACATCCATGGTGGTCGCAACGCCAGCACTGCCCCATGTCTCATCATTCGCCGTGACATCGTCCGCCAGCGCGACCGAGGGGACCAGTAGCAGGACGAGCGCGAGCAAGAACGTGGCGGCCATTCGCTTGTGCATGGGGGCTCCTTACCTTACGGGCAGGACAGTTAGGTATATCGTAGCAAAGCTATCCCTCGTGGTGGCGTTCAAACCACTTAACTTATCGCAAACGCTGCTTGTCCTGCATGTGCATGGCGCACCCGATTACACCCTCCAGTCCGGTTTGCCACAATGGATGCAACGTATCTCCTTGTCCGGCCAGACGTTCCCCCATACCTCGCCTGGACGCGTTCGCCCCGTGTCCTCCCAAACGTGCTTCCCTGTTGGGCTCATGAGACACTCCTTTTTACGAGCCTTTTTTAAGCCTCCCGCGAGGGCGTCGAGCCGGCCCAACACAATGCCTGGGTCTCGATCGATGCTCTTCGCAAAGGCGGTGATGGAAGTTGCCGTAAAGTGCCCTTTGCTCCTGTGCACGTAGTCCTCATAGAGTTGCGGGTCTATAAGCTTGTTCGCCGCATACTCGTCCGCCTTCTGCTCGGCGTCTCCCGCGTCGCTCTCGAACGAGATGCCATAGTCTCCGTTGATGACATGCCCCACCTCATGCAAAAGCGTGAACCAGAACGAGTCCGCATAGAGTCGTCGGTCGTTCACCATCAGCATCACGCTCTTGCCGATTCGCTTCGTCGCCCCGTTAGTTTTGGACCCCGACAGGTTGGGCAGGACCACAAGCACAACGCCGGCTTCGAGGAACCTATCTTTGATAAGGGGGTAGAAGACTTCGTGGTTTGTGGTTTGGGTGAGAGCGAAATCGATGGCATCCTCGAATCTTCTCTTGTCGAACTTCGGAGCGGCAGTGGAAACGGCCCTGTTTGTGGCAATCTGCACCATGGCATTCGCCTTTGATATTCCCGCTTCGCTCATGGCGCCCGTAGACGCCCTGAAGCTCACCGGCATGTCTCTGCCCGTTAGCACGGTGAGAGAGGCGACCCCGAGGAAGGACCTGACCCGCTCCACCTGCTCGTCGAGCTTTCTGGGAAGAGCTGGCAGACCAAAGTTAACGCGGACTAGTCGTATCCTAGCATCTTGAGGACGCCCTTCTCCCGCTCAAGCTCCTCCTCGGAGGCTAACTACGCAAGAGCGATGTCGTACGTATTCTGTAGGTTGAGCCAGTATTGCACGGTTGTTCCGAGCATTCGGGACAGCTTTATGGCCATGTCGACGGTCAGGCTTTGCTTGCCCCCCATAAGCACGCTTAGGTTTTTTGGAGTGGTGCCCAGCCTCTTCGCGAAGTCCGCCTGAGTAAGACCGCTTTCTTCGACGATCTCCTCAATGTAGTAGCCCGGATGGAACGCCAGAGAATCCCTATACTCGATGTAGTTACTCATAATGCTTGTCGTTCCCTGCAAACAGCCTCTTCGCTTCCTTGCGACTAGTGCACTGCTGCTCCACCTTCTTCGATGCGTAAACGAGTTCCAAGCTTGTCTCGCTTTCATACAGATTACCCAACGGGTAATTTGTTTTACATCGTTACCCACGATGGCTCAAGCGAAAGGTTATGTGTTGTGCGCAAATGGACGGGAACTGAGGTCGTCAGTCTCGGACCTATATACAACCTCTGCACGATTGACAACGTGAGCACCGCTGACCACCGAACCGATTGCGTGGAAATCAATCCACACGTTTGTGTCCAGACGCGTAAGACTCGGTGAACGATATGGACAATTGTAATCTATAGATTACAATTGTCCATAGACGAGAGGAGGATTGTTGATAGAGCTCCTAAGAACACGCAGGTATCTCCGATGGTACAAGAAGTTAAGGGACGCTAATGCTAAGGCTGCGATAGCAGACTACTTCCTCGAAGTCGAAATGGGAAGGCCCCTCGACGTCGGCAGCGAAGCGCCGCGAGACGCTGACCTCAGATACCTTGGCGACAAGGTTGTTGAGGCCAAGTTCGACTACGGACAGGGGATCAGGGTTTACCTTACACAAGAAGGACGGCAGGTGGTGCTTCTGCTTGTTGGAGGAGACAAGTCAACGCAGCAGAAGGACATCGCCGACGCAAAGAGGATGGCGCGCGAGTGGAGAAAGGAGCGAATAGATGGAAGTTGAAAGATATGACACAGCCGAGATGCTGGATGAGCCAGAAGTGGTCATAGAGTTCCTAAGAAGGGCGTGGGCAAGCGGTGACGCGTCGAAGATATCGGCAGCTGTCGGTGCCGTAGCACGGTCTGAGGGAATGACCAAGATTGCACGGGCAACGGGCCTTTCGAGGGAGGGGCTGTACAAGTCACTCAGCGAAGACGGGAACCCATCACTCGCGACGATTATCAAGGTGCTTGACGCATGCGGACTCGTATTGGTGCCAAGCGAGAAAAGCCGTAGGCTGGAGACCGCATAGCAACAAATCGAGAGGGCGCCGAAATAATCCGAGACAATTGCAGTTATTATGACGCCGTCACCGCCGCCCTGCACAGAGGTCAAAGCAACAAAGGAATAAGCGCAGAGCAGCTGGCGAGATTGCGCGAAACTGGCTCCATCTGAAGGTGGTTTTGGCATGATAAGGGCCCGCTGGCGTCAGAACAGCGTCGCCTCCAGCACGTCACCGCCGCGCATGGCACCCAGCCACTCGGTGGGGATGTCGTCCTTCCCGTAGGCGGCGCCAGCAAGGGCACCCGCCACGCAGGCCGTCGTGTCGGTGTCGGAGCCCAGGTTGACGGCCATGAGCACGCAGTCGCGATAGCCACCGGTATTCGCGAAGCACCACTTGGCGGCCTTGAGCGTGTCGAGCACATAACCGCCCGAGCGGACCTCGTCGCGCGGTACCCCGGCGAGCTCGGACCTCAGCCTCTCGTGCGTGCCGTACGGGTCAGCTGCCGCGTCCCTGAGCAGATGCACGAACTCGACGCATGCTTCCTTGGACGTGGGGTGCGCGTGCGTGACGGCAGATGCCGCCCTCACCTCGTAATCTGTGGCGTCGCAGAACGCGAGCGGCGCGATGCGCATGAGCGAGCCGTTGCCGTTGTCCCACTCCCCGGTAAGGCCGCGTCCCGTGCGCAGCGCCTCGGCCGTGGCGTTGCCGACGTCGAACACGACGCCGTCCGGCGTGTACGCGCCTTCGTAGTACCAGCTGCGGAACCGGGAGAGGAGGTCGGCCGCGTCAACGTGGCCGACGACACGTATGCTGTCGCAGGTGGCGAGCATGAGCGCGGTGTCGTCGCTCCACGTGCCGGCCGGCTGGTTGTGTGTCCCGTGGCCCACCATGCCCTGGCATTCGAAGGTGCCCCTGGACTTGAACTCGTAGGGCACCCCCAGCGCGTCGCCCACTGCGGCGCCCCAGACCGCGGCGGAGAGCTTGGCCCTGTCTGACTTTGCGTTGGTTTCGACATCCATAACGTCTTCCTCCATCCGTACGCCCTCCTGTTTTGCCCAGAACCCGGGGTCGTCCAACACCTTGCGCATGCGGTCCTGTCCCACTATGGACCCCTGCAGGCAATCGCGGTAGAACTCGTAGCCATGCGCGACGGCGACACGCAGCCCGCGCTCGGCCAGCTGGTAGAGCGAGAGCGCACCCATCGGGTCATGCGGGATGTCCCACCTCGGGCCATGTTCGTCGGAGATGAGCTCCGCGATGCGGAACGCTGGTTGAGCCTGCTGGACGACGCCCTGCGCCGCGTCGAGGCTCCTTTCGTAAAGCGTGAGTGCCGTCCGGAGGTCGGTGCCCACGCCGTGCCGCCTTGAGTCGAAGTGCAGCCGCAAAGGACGAGCGCCATGACGTTCGCGATGCAAACACAGGCCTTCTTCATGCCAACCACCCCCGTTGCTCAGGGTTCCAAGTATGCATTCATTGTATGTGGTTTAGCCCCTGTCGACAGAATCGATCTTGTTGCGGTCCACGTTGCCGAGCACGCAGGCCGTGTCGAAGACTTCCAGCATGATGTTGCCCGACTTGTAAGCCGTGAGCACGTAGTCGATGATGATGTTAAAGGCGGTGGCCATCGCAATCGCCTCGGCAGGAATCCCCAGCTTGGCAAAGAGAAGGCCAATGCACACGACCATTCCGCCGGGCACGGGAGGCGCCACCATGGAATAGAGGAGGCATACCAGGGCCATGCGCACGTACCAAGTGACGTCGGCACCCAGGCCATATGTTTGCATGCAGTGGAGCATGAGCACGACCAGCATGATGATGACGGACGGCTTGCAGAGAATCATGCCAAGCGGAACGCCAAACGACGTCTGGTCCTCGTCCACGCCCAACCCGTCGGTGAGCCCGGAGATCATCTTTGGGAACGAGGCGCACGTAGACGAGGTGGTGAGCCCTAGCACCATGGCGGGCCACATGACGGTGACGAGCTTCGCAGGCGGCACGCGGAACCTCACGCTTGTGTAGAGGGTCCGTGCGACGAAGTGCGCGGTGGTGAGCGCAACCGCCAGCAGGAGTGGCATCCACATGTTCAGCAGCGAGTTGATCGTCCCCGACCAGAACTGCGAGATGATCATCACGAAGATGAACAGGGGAATGAGCCGGCAGAGCTGTTCCATGAGAAATTGCATGAGCGTGTTGAGCTCCTCGATTACCTTGCGCAGCGCCTTGCTCGCGTTTCCGAGCACGAGAGCGGCGATCCCCACGAAAACGCTCAGGATGATGATCTGCGACGTGTTGCCGTCCGCGAACGCCTTGACGATGTTCGTGGGCAGAAGGTCGAGGAGCATCTTCACTATGTCCCCAACGAAGTCTCCGCCAGTCTGCGCGCCCTCCGTTGGCAGCGAGAAGAAGGGTATGCAGATCAGGCAGGCAAAGACCGTCGCCAAGGCGTTGTCGGCCAAGTATCTCCCGACGAGCGACTTTCCGCTGCGACCGAGCGTGGCCACGTCGCCGATGCCGCAGACGCCCCATGCGACGGTGAAGAAGATGAGGGGTCCCGAAAGGCCGCTCAACATCGCCAGGTAAACGTCGGACACGGGCTTGACGATCTTGTCGAGCGCAAAGGCACGGGTATCGTCGGGGAGCACGGCGTTGCCCAGGAGCGCGACCCCGATGCCGAGGAGGACGGCGATGACGATCTTCGCGAGCGTGCTGAGCGGCGGGCTCGGCCGTGTGAAGCTGACGATGTTGTAGCCGCCACGATAGTCGTAGTTTGGTATGAAGCCGGAAGCCTCCATCATCGAGCGTGCGATGGGTCCGTATCGCTTGCCGCCCATGTCCGCGTTGCTGGGTTCGTAACGCTCGCCGGGCACGGCTATCATCAGGCCTGGCTTTCCGTGCATCTCCCCCATTCGTACCGTCGCTTGGACGTCTTCGCCATAGCGGCGGCTCCACATGAGAAGCACGTTCTCGAGCGAGAGGCGCCCTGCAAGCACCTCTCGTTGGCTCATGCCCGTCTTTTCGAGAAACGCTTGGACCTCCTCGCACGCGCGGTCAATCCCCTCCGCGCTGAGTGGCAGTTCCATCTTCACGATGACTTCTCCTTACTGTCTTACTCGCGGCTGCAGTGGCCGGTCGAGACCTGGCTGCAATTTCCCCAGGCGTGGCCTCCAGACACTTCCTCAAGCTCGTCTATGGTAAGTGACATGCCCTCGCTCTTGGCCAGCTCGAGAATCTCCTCGGGCGTCTTACATGCGATCGCCTTGGCCTTGACCTCGTCGCTGATGCCTTCGAAACGGTCGTCCTGCATTTCGGTTCCTTTCTTCGTGTTGGGACACCAAGGGGTTACCCCTTAGGAACTGTCAATAAATAACTAGTGACTCTAGGCCCCTTCCATGATAGATGAATATTGTCGGTGACTGTTGGCATTAATTGCATTGTTGTTTGCGCCGAATGTCGACAACGTTTGCATTGAAGCGCGAAATAAAAACTGTCTTGGTTTGCGCTACTCGTATGGAGGCCTCGTCGATCACCCTCCACGTACAGGGACGTCAGGGTGACGTGCTGGGCAAGCGCTTCTCGGCCATTAGGGCGGCAAGTCGTTCTAGCTTGACCGTATCGCGTGCGTGGTATGCGCGTCGGAGCAAGGCTCGTTCTCGAAGCCCGTTGAAAACAGACCGTCGTCGGTTAAGGTTGGATAATCGGCGCGCATTGGCGCGCACACCGCAATAACATGTCACATCACGAGGTGCAAACAAAGGTGCTACCGGGAATGCAAACAACGGTACGGCTAACGCAAACAACGCGCGCTAATATTCAACGCGGACATAAAGGACTGTGTTTTGTCCGACTCCTGCTATGCCATCGAGAATGGGTATGTAAAGTACACGTTAGCGGTGAACAACCCCAACAAAGAGTACGCCCCTCAGTCAGTCAACGTTAGCGTTGTGGGTCGCACGTCAGACGGAAAGATCTCGTTCTCCGACGACTGGTGCACAAGCACTTGCCTTCCCGAATCGACCACCTACTGGACAAATCAAGCCGGCAATGGCAATGTCTCCGAGTCGGATACGATTGAGATCAAGCTGTCGGTAGATGACGACAAATGGTTCAAGACCTCACAAAAGTATGACTTCTACGCGATTGGCAACGTGAGCACCGCCGAAGGAGAGTTCGGTGATACCATCGCCACTGGCGAAATCACGCTCAAGAACGAGGTGGAGCTTAAGGGATTCAGTAAGGCAGATGCGCCCATGCTGGTATGCGTGCTCAAGGACGCGAACGGCAAGTTGGTTGGCGGCTTTAGCACGTACATCACGAAGCAGCTGAAAGTCGGTGAAGCGACCCCGTTCGAGATAAGGTCGATGTCTCGAAATAAGGTGGACTTTTGTGCGACGGCAACACTGGAGACCCGTGACGCAAGCCCCTTACCCCAGGAACGCCTACAGTCGTATTCCACCTTAGTGGGTCTCACTCTCCGAATTAGTTCTGTTCCCCGCACACCGCCCTGTTCTTGCACATGCCGTGGCGTCATCGCTGCCTCCCATCTGTTGATTGGCAACGAATGTAGCATCGATCACGCCGTGGGTGAAGACGCACTACTTTTGGTTCTGCGTTGTAACTAAGCGCTCATCCACGTTGGATGGACCGAGTAGAACGAACGCATGGACTCCTTTGAAATGACTGTCTCACAGTGATCCGACGGACCACATCCCTGTCGTGCCAATCTCCAAGGATCCTCGCGATGGGTCATGGTCGACAATTGGTTGCCGGTGAGGATCGCCAGCCTAGAGCAGATCGTGTGTACCTCTTGCTTGACGTGCTCGGACAATGGACTGTGCGACTTGACTGCATCCGCAAGCTCACCAGGGTGAATAAGGAACTTCCCCCTGTGTTCGCGATAGAGAGCAGGAGCTACTGGGCCATTCACCCACGCCTGAAAGTCTTCCTGAAATAGGCATTTGCCATGGGTTGCGAGGCAATGTGCTTGGGAGTAGTAAGCGAGCTTCTGGAGCTTCATCGTAGTCATGGGACCATACTCGTCTAAAATGAACGCGGCTACATCTACAACCGTTTGCATACTGTCCTCCCCTCAGTTGCAAGCCTGTAAGGATACATGGTACTTCAATGACCACAGAATCTGCAAATAATATACCCAAGAAACCGATTACTCGTAAGGCAGCCGGCAGAATCTCAAAACAACTTCGTAAGTATGAAACAGGCAAGGCTATCAGCCCAGAAGAATACCTTGCCGCTATTGACGACGCCCAACGATGGCGCGCTCAGCACGCATTGCCAACCGAGAACTGCTTCCGTGCCTTGATGGACAGCGCTGTCATGTTGCCGGACGCTGTCATTTCGTTCCGGCTGAAGCGAATGAAGTCTATCCTCGCGAAGATCAGACGTCCAGGAAAGGATTACCAGATTGGTACTATGGACGACATAGGTGGCTGTCGCATGGTGCTCAAGGATATGAGGCAGGTGAATGAGGCGGTCGGCATACTTTCCGAACGATTTACACTCAAAGGCGGCAGGAGCGTTAAGGACTACATACATCGACCACGCAACAGTGGATACAGATCGTATCATCTGATAACGCTTAATCAGGGAGCTGACAGAGAATATAGGGTTGAGGTCCAAGTAAGGACACAGCTCCAACACCTCTGGTCGACAGCCGTTGAAGCGGCTGGCGTCATCTACGAAATCGACCTCAAGGCCGAAAGGGATTTGCTCGACGTCAGTGAGCTGGAACGCCAGATCAGAATCTTCTTCACAATTGTCTCAAGCCTGTTTTCTCTTGAGGAAGGTACGCCACAGGTGCCCGGATACGAGAAAGCACGCGAGGATCTTATACGTGAAATGCATGAGCTCGATTTACTAAAGAGCATCGTCGAGGACCTGTCCAGTGTGGGTGACGATGTGTTCCTTTCGGAGAATGGGACGAGATACGACCAGGCAGGCTTCTACCTCATGCGCTTTGCGACAGAGATGCAGTTCCTTGATATAGGATACTACAGTCCGAGACATCTTGAGAAGGCACTGAGAGACTACGATGAGTGCGAGGGCGATGCGCTTGCAACGGGCAAGACAGCAAGCCTCTTCCATTACGACGACGTGGTGCTTGCATATGCGAATGATGGCGAGCAGCTGGGGTTAGCCTTCCCAAATTACTCGACGAAAGTCGGGGAATTCCTTGAGCATGTCGAACCATACATTTAGCCGCAGATAAGCAGCTCGTAACATGGCCGCGCGACCTGCGCCACTTGAGGTGCGATATGCCGCAGCATTGGGTTATCGGTAGGATGCAATTTCGCGCTGCCACCGATAGGCCAAATTAAACCGTTGGCGGACGGCCTTGTTGCTGAGCGCAAGCCCCCTACCCCAGGAACACGTTGTCGTGGTGCCAGTCCAGGTACTGCCGCGCGGGGCGCAGGCTCCGCTGCTCGGGCACCACGGCGAGGCGCCTCCCGTGATAGGGGTAGTAGTCCTTGCCGTTCCCGAAGTCCTCGTGTAGCCTCCCCGACACGACCACGCGCGTCTCGCCTGCACGATCGTAGTCGATGGTGAGGTATCCCGCGTCGAACAGAGCGTGCATGTCCGACCGCATAAGGATGCCGTTGTCCACGCTGTTCGGCCCCTCCTCCGAGAAGGAGCGGATGTGCGCTGCCTGCAGCACGGGCACGCTGCGCTCCCCCGTTATGGCGCACCTGCGCTGGTAGGCGTTGGCGACAAGCGTGCGGAATGCGCCCTGGCCGAGCCGACGCTTTGCGGAGACGATCTCGACGCCTGGCCGCGCGGTGGGGATGTTGTCCACATCCGAAGGCATAGTCCCCACGCCGATTCCGGCGAGTCGCAGCCGCACCTCCCTCACGAGCTCGGAGGCCTCTTGGCCGTGGAACGTCTTGCCCGCGACTATGGAGCTGCTCCAGCGGTCGGAAATATCGAGACGATCTGCTTCCTCAAAGTAGAATACGTCGGTGAGGATAATGCAGGTCACGTTCGCGTTCGGGTCGTGCCTGCCGTCTGCGCCCTTGTAGTGCCATATACGGTCGTTGAGCTCGCGCATGCTCCCCACGCCGTTCTCATTCCCGAACGCACGCCATGCCCAGTCGATAGTCATAACGGGCGCGTCCACGAAGAATCCGCCTCCCGCCACGCGCCCTCCGCGCGCGGCCTTCAGTTTGAAGAGGAACAGGTCACCTTCCTTGAGCGCCTTGAACGACGCGCCGCTTGGCTTCCAGAAGTTGACCTCCGCGAGGTTTCGCTCGCGCAGGAAGTCGAACCACTCGCCATCGGTGATGCCAACGTAGACGTTCATTCCGCTCTCCCACTCGTTCGCACGAAAACATGGTCGTTGCGACACCCATCGGAAATCTCTCGTGATGACCTAGATGGTTAGCGATCTCATGTTAGACTAGCCACCGTGCGGCGCACTTCCCAACCTGCGAGCGCGCGTCGTTGCTAGGCCAGCGTACTCGCTTACAACCCAGCCCTCAGTGCATACGCCCGCATACGCAGCATCGCGTGGCCTATCCAGTCAAACGTCTCTGTAAGGTCGTCATCATTTAGGTCGCACTGCTTGTACACGAACGCCTCAGGATTCTTCTTCTTTCCATTTGGCCAGCTCCAGCCAAAGCTAACTCCTTCGCCAGCCAAATCTTGTTCGATTTCCTGCCTGAGGTCATATAACTCCTTGTAGCGCTGCCTACTATAGAGCCATGCGCCCGTTCCGACCCATCCTGCCTTCCTGTTTACACGCACCGAAATGTGACAACCAGCGAGGTCACTTTTATAGTCGCTCCATCCCCGCTCGACATCGGACCTGTCTGATGGGTCACCAAATGCCCCTACGATGGCTTCCTGCTCGCCGAGCCACTCGTTGAACTCTGCCCAAAAGCCGCGTTTGAACTCGCGGTCGTCGTAGTCCTCCACTGATGGAGCTATCTGTTTCCTCACCTCGTCAAGCAATGGGCCGTCCTCGGATCCTACGCGCCATGCATACCAGCCGTTGGAAGTCGTCCTACTCGAACCGTGAAGTTGTATGAGGCGGATATGCGCAACCGAGGGACTCTTGAACTCCTCCCCATTTTCGAGTCTTATGGTTCCGGCTTTAGTAATAGTCGCAGTACCCGGATACTTTGTACCTGCACTCACCAGAATATCACCAGAGCGAATGGCCCCCTCGTTGAAGATATCTTTAAAAGTTATCGGCCTTGCCCCAGAGGTACCCTTTCTCTCAGGCAGGTATGATTTGCGAACCATCTCCTCTATCTGTGGTGCTGGCCAGACCTCAAGAGCCCTACGTATCATCCGATCCGCTCGACCGCCAATTGACTTAGGCGTCCACTCGCTTGCATCCTTAAGCTCGCCGGATATCGCAACCCACTCGATGTCAAATCCGCCAACGGCGCGTTGCTTTTTCTCCTGGAAGGTCCCGTCGGAGAGCTCCGAGTTGTATGCCGTAAGCGTTAGGTTGCCAATATTGTGCAAAAGATGGGTGAACGTCTCCTCGTCGGCATCCCCAATCATCTGTCGCCATTCGGCGCTCGCGAGAGCGTTCTGCGGCATAATGTGCTCGATGGTGTACGTACCACTCGCGAAGTCACGTTCGTCCTTCGGGTGATAGCTGTTCTCCAAGCGTGACAGGAGGTAGAGACAACGGCGGAAGTGATAGGAATCCCGAGTGCGCAACCGATCAACAAACTCGGCGTCCGTCGGAAAGCGCCTTGCGGATCCCGCCTCGTTCATTAGGTATGCCGTGAATGCCTCAACGTAGTTGCCTCCCTCATCTTGCACTCGGTTAAGCCTTCCTATGATGGACGAGAAGAACTTCTGCAGGCTGTTAGTTGCGCAATCGCAAACGGCACGCCGGAAGAGGTAAGACTCGAGGGTGGCGAGAATCGTGATGAGCCCCGCTCTGTCGAACGCATGATGCCCATAGTCGTCGAGAACGCTCATAAGCAGCGGATCGACCACCGATATACCAAGTCTTCGTAACATACCAAGAAGGCGTGCGACCTCTGGGTCTGCGTTCTTGCCACACGTGATATCCGCATAGTACCCAGCAAAACGTAACAACTCCTTAAGGAGCTCCTCGACGGTCCTGCCGTCACCGTATCCCTCTTCGTCGTAGTGTCGTTTGAACGACTGGTATACATCGCGCCGAGCGAGCGGTTCCGGTGCATGCAGCACCGTAAGCCAGTCGCGAACAAACTCATCGAAAACGTCGTCGTAGGTCGATGCGCCGAGCGTTGTTTCAATTGGACGCCAATAGGTTTTATAGAGAGAGTCCTGATCGGGATGGCCCATAAGGACAAAGTTGCGAATGAGGTCAGCCGAGGAGAGCGACTTACCCGTAGAGTTCATCGATTCAAAGATGAGCTGCGGGTTGTCTTGACCTTGCGTGAGCGAAATGGACACAACCTCAAGGCGCAAGATTCCCGCCCATACGATGTCGGGGTCTTCAAAGGTCGAGACCCTGCCCTCAAAGTACGCAAGGTTTTCAAGAATGCGTGGAGAGGACTCATCTACCGCAACGTCGGGGTTTTGCAGATTGTCTATAAGTGACCTGAGTGTGTCCCTGTCACCCTGCGACAATGTGAGCTTGTAGCGGTCGTCCCCCGTCTTGTACTCATCCAAAAGATAGCCACGGCCCATGATCTCTTGATACGAGAATGCCCTGACCTTTCCCGGATTGGCCTTTGCGAAACGCGCGAGCGCGATGATGAGCAGCGTGATGGATGTGATTCGTTGTTGCCCATCAATAAGCATGAGTGGCGTCACCCCAGCCGGAACAAGCGTCCCCTGCTGCACCATCACCACTGACCCCGTGAAGTGTGGCGCACCAGTGCCCCTACCAACGGAGATGATGTCCTCCCACAACTGCGTGCAGTTTTCTCGGTCCCACGAGTATGGTCTCTGGAACACAGGGATAACGAGTCTCGTACCCGCACCAGTCATAAGGTTGGCAATTCGCACTGGATGTGCATCCATAAAAAATCACTCCATACCGTTTATTACATCTTTCATCATCCTGTAGCGCAGCTGCATGATTATCCTCATCTTGCTAGGGTGTAGTGTGTGCAACACCCGTTGCCGTGCGCCTATAACCTCTCGATCCACTTCATCATGTCGTCGTACGTAGCAACCTGGTGGTACTTAACGCCTTCCGTACTCATCTCGTTGAAGAGCTTCTCCGCACAGGCAATCTTCGCCGCCTCCACGGCATCGAGGTGCAGCGTGTCCATGGAACCCTTGGTTTCGGCGATGAAGAAGATGTGCCTCACCACGCCCTCGTTGAATGCCACTGCCCAGTCGGGTGCGTAGTTGCCAACGGGAGTCGGAATCGTGAACCCGCGCGGTAGCCGCGCGTAGACGCAGACCTCCTTCTGCGCCTCCAGCTCGTGGCCAAAGCTAACCTCTGTATCAGAGTCACACACTACGTAGTCCTGAACATTCTTGACGGCCTCGAATACCCGGGAGCGGTTCTCAGGCATACGTTCGGTAAAGATGTCCTGGTCGTAGCGGTCCTCGAGCATGTGGTACTCGATGTGTTCCACAATCATTGTCGCCTTCTGCTCGACGATGTAGCGTGTGGCCTTGGCAATAAACTCTTCGGGGTTTCTCTTGAAGTACGAGAAAACCAGAGGATCGAGACCCTTAAGAATCGCAACGGCGCTCCTGCGTGTGATAGACGCTCCCTGGGCGATCTCGCCGACAAGATCGTAGGTTACTGTCGTGCTCGCCGCCACATCCAGCTCCCTTGTCTCCCTCTGCACGTTGCCGAACTGTTCCCCCGTGTTGAGAGACTCGCGCGTAACACGCTCGGCCTGGTTTCCCGTCGTAAGCGTGTAGCTGAGCGTGCTCACGGTAAGGTTCCGGTTGATGTAGTCGATGGATTTGCGTCGGAGCTCCTTGTCGTCAAATCGCACCGTGTAAGCATGTTTGCTGTTGATGCGCCGCCATAGTTCCTGGAACTCTTTTTTACGGAAGTTGTCGTTCAGCTGGTTGTTGTCTACCTTGGACTCATGACCGTCGCTCACCATGCCATCGAGTGCGTGCGGATCGTATACACTTCGCACGACCTTCTCGATGTGGTCGGCGTAGGGCCTGAGCTTCTCGGGGAGATTGGTGGCAGCGAACTCGGCGAACCCTCCCTCGCGGAACTTGTCGGAGGGATGGCCGTCCATGTCCACAAAGCCGCCCGTCACGAGTGTGAAGTAGATCTTGCGAGCGTCGTCCGCATTGAGCGTCATCTGGTGGGCGCCGCCGTCGTACTCCACCGTTATGCCATCGAAGAGCGCGTCGGTCACAATGGTCGGACGCTCGCGCAGGCCCTGCTTGGTCTCCCTCTGCAGGTCACCCACGAACTGGGAGTAGCTCTGGGAAGCCACGACGGTGAGCACGTTCACGCTGTGTACCTCACCCTCGCCGAGCGTCTGCAGGTCCTGCCGATCGCCATTCTGGTCCACGCACAGGCGCAGGCCGCGCCCCACCTCCTGCCGCTTGCCCACTTCGCTGACGGAGTGCTTGAGCGTGCAGATCTGGAAGATGTTGGGGTTGTCCCAGCCCTCACGAAGCGCCGAGTGGCTAAAGATGAAGCGCACCGGCTCGTCGAACGAGAGCAGCCTCTCCTTGTCGCGCAGGATGAGGTCGTAGCCGCGCCGCGCGTCCTCGTCATTGATGCCGATACCATTCTCGCTTTCGGCCTTCTTCTCCTTCTTCGACTCTACCTGGTTCCCCTTCTTGTCGATGGAGAAGTACCCCTCGTTGGTCTCGTGGGCGCCGATGCCGCGCAGGTAGTCGCCATATGCATCGGGCAGGCGTCCGTCCAGGAACTCGGCAACGGCCGCCTCATACTCCTCTTCGAACACCTTGCGGTAGCCGATGGCCTCGCCGCCCTCGGGGTCCGCCACGTTGCGGTACTTCGACACCTCGTCGATGAAAAAGAGCGAGAGACACTTGATGCCGCGGTAGAAGAGCGCGGACTCCTTCTGCAAGTGGCTCTTTATCGTCTCGCGAATCTGAATCCTGCGGATGTCGTCCTCGGAGGAGTCGCCCACCACCTCGCCCTTCCGCACGACAATGCCGTTGAGGAAGCGCACATAGCCAAGTTGTCCGTCCATGTCGGGTACGATGCCGTCTGGCGCGATCTGGTACCCCTCACGGTAGGCCTCCATCTCCCCAGACTCGAGGTAGATGTCATCCCCGACGTCAAAGCGCCCGTGGGCGTTACCCACCCTGCCCGATGCCATAAGCCTGCGGTACTCGATGTCGGCCCGAGGCGGCTTGTTGCGTGAGACTATAACGTCGCGCAGGTAGAGGTAGCCATGTGTCCCCTGGATGTTCTTGAGCTCGAAGCCCTTAACCTCAATGCGCTTAACGAGCCGCTGGTTGTAGGCGTCGAGTGCATCGAGCACGTACACCATGTTGTGGCGCACACGATGCGTGGCCGAGTAGTTGAGACAAAACAGCGGGTTGAACCGCCTGATGCCGGCCTGCGTGGCTTTGCCGCCCATCTTCTGCGGCTCGTCCTGGATGATGATGGGTCGGTTGGCGGCAATCACGTCTATGGGTCTGCGGCTGCCGAACTCGTCGCGCTCGTCGAAGATGATGCGCGCCTGCTTGGAGCGGCCGCCCTCCTTCATGGATGTGTTGAACGCCTGCATGTTGATGATCATCGCGCAGATGTCCGAACTCTCCGAGTACCGGTCGAGCTCGGTGAGGTTGTTCGAGTCGTACACGAAGAAGTTGATACGCTTGCCGTACTGCTCGAAGAAGTGCTGCTCAGTCGTCTGCAGCGACTTGAAGACGCCCTCGCGGATGGCTACGCCAGGAACCACGACGATGAACTTCGTCCAGCCGTACGCGCGGTTGAGCTCGAACATCGTCTTGGTGTAAACATATGTCTTGCCTGTACCGGTCTCCATCTCGACGTCGAGCTCGACGGCACCGTTTTCCGCATGCAGCTTGTCGGACTCCATGATTTTGTTCGCCCTCTGTATGCGATGCACGTTGTCCAAAAGCTGTACGGGACTCAGGCGCAACGGAGCGTTGGCGTAGCCCTCGTCGAGAGAAGACTGCTCTTCGAACAGCGACTCCATGCCCTTGCGCAGCACCTTTTGCCCCTTGTCGCGCAGGTAGGTGAAGGCATCCTGTTTGGGCTGGCCTTTAAACACGGAGACCACGGCTGCTGCCGCGTCTTCCTGGTAGCGCTGGTTCTTGAACTTCAGTTGCATTATGACCGTCCCTCGTCCTTCACCACATCAACGACCCAGCGTCCATTCTTGCGAGCACCCTCGCGATGCATGATTCCGCGTCTAACGAGCTCTGCGATGTCGCGCCGTACTGTAGCCGAAGAAACGCCAAGTTGCACTGCGAGTGCGTCGTACGTAAGCGATTGATCGAGCATAACCGCCGTCAGAATGCGCTTCTGCCTTGTGGTACATTCGTCGCCCAACCGCTCATTTATCTGCTCATTTATCTGCTCATTTATCTGCTCACTAGGCGCATTCGCCTGTTGCTGCAACACATCCCGCAACGCGTCACGAATCGCCCTGAGCATGAACTCCACGAATACCGTGCCATCAGCCTGCTTCCCGGCCTCCATAAGCGCATCGTAATACGCAGCTTGGTTGCGATGGATAAGCGTTTCTATGGGAAGCCATGCAAACACCGGCCTCCAGGAGCGCAGAAGCAAAGAATGCCACAACCTGCCCGTGCGCCCATTACCGTCCGCAAACGGGTGGATGAACTCAAATTCATAATGGAATACGCTTCCCTTTATAAGGGGATGGTCCTCCGCGCTGCCAAGCCACTCGAATAGCTCTTGCATGAGTTTTGGCACTATCGAGGCTGGACTGCCGGCATGTATGAGCACGTCCCCGGCATAGACCCCCACATCGCCGTTGCGCAAGCAACCCGGATGCTTTACGAGCCCGTCCATCA
This sequence comes from uncultured Coriobacteriaceae bacterium, assembly GCA_902793465.1. Classification (GTDB taxonomy): domain Bacteria; phylum Actinomycetota; class Coriobacteriia; order Coriobacteriales; family Atopobiaceae; genus RUG440. The sequence continues at coordinate 110,310 of CADBDT010000002.1, forward strand.
TGAGGGCATGGGCCCGAAGCAGGTCGTCGAAAGAGTACGGGTCGAACGTCGCAGCCGCGTCATATGCCTCATAGGCGTTTTGCACCTCGCGCACGTCCTTCGGCGGGGCTAGTACGTGCTTACCGTCGAGCACGGCCGTCACCTGGTCAAGCGTGAGCGTGTTGTTTTCGATGAGAAGCGACGAATGGATGGTGCGTATTTGGTTTTCTCGCCGCAGCGTGGGGTTGGGGTTGAGGCCGTCGAAGACCGTCACTTGCCCTACGAGCTCCGAGGCCTCGGACACAAGGCTTACGATACGCGCGGTGTTCTGGAACGGAGGCGTGTAGCTCATGCTAAATCACGCGCCGTACGGCACAGACATTTGCCATTGACCTCTTGAACTTCAAATGCACGATCTATCCCCTCAGCACTTTCCAGTGGCCGTTCTTATCCGCGCCCACGCGCTGGATTAATCCGTCTGCCTCCAAGGCACGCAAGTATCTTCGAATGCTGCTTCGAGACACACCAAGCCGTTTCGCTGCCCTTTCGTAGCTTATGCGTGGGTCCATGCGTAGCAATGACAAAAGCTTGTCTTTTGCCGATACGTTTGCAGGTTCAGGTTCATTTACAGGTTCAGGTTCATTTACAGGTTCATTTACAGGCGCCACAAACTCAGCTGGATGCAGTTTCTCGCCAAATTCCTCAAGGCTCATGCGGTAGATGTTCACGCGAAACATATTGTCGCTTACGACGAACTCGGGTGGTTGCAGCCCAAAATCCAAGACCTCCCGTTGGACCCGCAAAAGGCCAGTCCCCCAGTTCTCGATGAGCTTCATGTACTTAAACGCTTGCGCAAGGGCTTTGTTGCGAATCTCGGACTGCCCGGCAAGCGCATCGCTCAGCAACAGCCCGCGCTTGAGTCCGCCAGGCGAACTCACCTCCAGCCTGTCGTCATAAATGCAAATCTGCACGCATGAGGTTGCCAGATACGAACGATGCAGAATCGCATTGGTAACGAGTTCTCGTATGGACCACACGGGAATCTCGTACACGTCTCGCCGTACAAGCTGGTCAAAATTCGCACCCATATTGATTTTTGAGAGGACGTAATGATATGCAGCCTCAACCTGCTCCATTACGCTGCCACCAAACTCACGCCTGTCGAGAAAGACGACGCGATCTGTGCCTCGGAACACCCCGCATTGGACTTGCCAAGAGAAGTCGCACCCCTCACCAGAAAGCAATGCGTATGCGTTTGTGGGAAGCAGTTCCCCGTCGCGCTTAAGGAGCACTCCCCATTTAATCAGCTGACTTTTTGTGACATCCTTTACCGCCTCTCGCTCCTCGCTGCTTTTCGAGCGTGAGAGGGCAACTTCTTTCATTCGCGCACAGAGCGCTACAATTCCCTCTTCGGTGAGCTCTACATCACGATTGGGCATGCGGTCGAAACCCTGCGGAGAGTTTTCGGCCATAATCTCACGAACATAGTCTATCTCTGCCGGCCGTGTTGTTGCCCCCACGCGCGTATAGACACCTTTCTCAAGCCCAAAGGTCTTCAAGTAATAAGGTGCCTCTCTACCCATCGGAACCTCAACGACAATCGTAGACTTGCCGTCTGCCTCGTGCACATAGATGCTGGGTATGATTGTAGGCGTACACGAATCTCCAATGGCGTTTGCAATGGCGTCCATCTCGTCAAACACGTCCTCCGGAGGGATGCCTACCACGTTACGGGTGGCATCGTCCACGCCAAATACAATGCGTCCTCCGTTTCCGTTGGCAAATGCGACCACTGTCTTAAGGTACTTCTTCGCATCACTTGGACGTGCGACCTTATACTCTATGAGTTCAGACTCGCCGCCAAAAAGAGAATCGAGATTGCGCTTTGCCATGCTAAATCACCCGTCTTACGGTGTCGGGGCTGAACGTCTTGAACAGCTCCTCGAAGTTGGCCTCGGTGGCGTCGTCTGCCATCGAGGCGTCGCGGAACACGGCGTAGATGGGCCTCATCTTGGCAATCTGCTCTATGCAGTCGGTGCCAACTTCGGTGTCGAAGCAAGCCACGAGCTGGCCGTAGTTCACGTCGAAGGCGCGCTTGCCGCAGATCTCTATCTCCTCGATGGTCACGGAGTACGGGATGCGCAGCGTAGGCAGCACCTGGAAGAGCAGGTCCAGGTCGCTCCTGTCGGGCTTGACGTTGTCCTCGAAGAGGTTCAACTGGCCTTGGTCGTAGGCATCCGGTGTCGCGTAGGTGTCGGTGAAGTTCGACGAGTCGATGCGCAGCACGCGGAAGCCCACGTCGGGCACGGGCTTGGGGTCCTCACCGATTTTGAGCTGGCGGTTTGCCTCCTCCACCTCGGCAACGATCTTCGCGCCAGCGCGGCGTATGCGCTCCTCGCCGATTTCGCAGAGGTTTGCGTACTCGCCGGTGGTCTCCTCGGGAATCTGCACGAGGATGAAGCGGCGATTGCCAGCATCCTCGGCGTTCTTCTGCATCACCGCATGCGCCATGCTTGCGGAGCCTGAGAAGAAGTCGAGAACGAGCGAGTCATCACTTCCGCCAATTTGGAGTATACGGTCCATCAGCCTTACGGGCTTGGGTGTGTCGAAGGGCGCAGCCCCATCGAAGAGCTTCTTTAAGCCCTTCTTCGCCTCATCCGAATGCCCAACATCCGCGTATGGCCAAAGATTAGTGGGTAGCTTGCCCTCAACAGCATTGAGGTAACGCTTGCAACGGATGCCCCCATTGCCGTTGCTTGTGAAGTAGAGTCTGGGCCAATTGCCCTGCGCGTACCTTTCTCTGGCAGCCGCGTGCGTCTGGTCGCTGTCGTCCCTGAGCAAGATACCCTGAATGGGCTCGATGTCGCCAACCGCACATCCGCAAATCTGGGCTCTTCTGTCAGCGTCGTCGATACTCCGAAGCTCGTAATCCGCCCATTCGCTCATTATCTCTAGCATCTGAGATTGGCCGAAGGTCCAGTGTCGTCCATTAGACGGATAGAGCAGCTCTCCAGTTATCGGGTGCTGAATCGCGTAGACCATTCCATGGTGCGTTGCCGCGCCAGGTGCGGCCGCATCGCCCGAGCTCCAAGGAGTCGGATCGTTATCCGGCGTGTCATACCTGCCATCCATCTCCGCTGTTCGCGGCAGTCTGCCAGGCGTCCATCCAGGCTGCTTCGAAAAGACGAGGATATGCTCGACTTCAGAGGGTATGCCGAGTGAGTCGTTTCGGGGTGAATAGGTTCTCTGCCAGGCTATGTCACCGGCAAAGCAGCCTGCGCCAAAAACCTCATCGCAGATGGCTCTTAGATTCTTAGACTCGTTATCATCGATGCTTATGAAGATAGCACCGTCGCTGCTCAGAAGGTCGCGCGCCAGCAGTAGCCTCGGATACATCATCGAGCACCAGTCAGAGTGGAAGCGGCCATTGCCCTCCAGGTTGGCAACCAGCCTGCCGCCCTCTTCGTCGAAGTCTCCGCTCTCGGTGTCGTATTCCGCCCTCGTTTGCGCAAAGTCATCGTCGTAGATAAAGTCATGCCCCGTGTTGTAGGGTGGGTCGATGTAGATCAGCTTGATCTTGCCCGCGTAGGTGCTACGCAAAATCTTGAGCGCATCGAGGTTGTCGCCCTCGATGTAGAGGTTCTGTGTGTCGTCCCAGTTGACGCTGCGCTCGCGCTCGGGGCGCAGCGTCTTGTCGATGATGCGCCGCGCCTCCTCCTTTGCAGCCCGCTTGCCTGGCCAAGTGAACTGATAGCGCTCGCGCTGCCCCTCCGCAACGTCTCCTATCAATTCGAGCAAAGCATCGAGGTCAACGCTCCGATGTGCGTTTCCTTCCTCATCCCTCGTCTCTGTGGCAACGGACGGGAATAGCTCGATGAGTCGCTCGATATTCTCCTGCGTGATGTCGGTTGTTGCAGGGTTGATCTTCTCCATTTAGACAAGTTCCTTTCGTACACGACTCGGCTGCGTCCTCACGCCAACGTCACCCATCCATACCACCTTGTACAACTCTCCAAGAACCTCTCTTATCTGATCCCACGCGCATTATGACTCCCCGTTCACGCATTCCTCGCAGCAGCCGCGCCACCTTCGCGCGACTGAATCCAGTGGCATCCGCAAGAGCGTCATACGTCGCTCCTGGCTCAACAACGAGCAGTGACAGCAGCTCCCCCTCGTCACGCAAGGCAGACCGAGAGGGCTTTACGGTCTCATTCGCACCGTTTACAGTCTCACTTACAGTCTCATTTATTCCTTCGCCATGAGACGGTAAACCTCCACGTCGCATGCCAGCGAACGCATCCCTACGCTGGAACACGAGCAGCGTTCCATCCGGCGTTCGCCGGTACTCCACACGGATCCCCGCCTCATCACACAGCTCCTTTATGCGTGGAATGCCTGACCCGTAGTTCTCTATCTCCTTCGAGCGGTAGAGCGTCTTCGCGATGAGGGGATTGCGCGTTAGTGGCGACCTCGACTTTCCCGTGAGGTGCTCCTCGGGGTCCTGCCCCTCGACAAACCATCCTGGACTCAGAATTTCGACCGAATCATAGTAGATGTCTACCATCACACAATCCCAGACCGTCCAGTCCATGTGACAGTACGCGTTATACAATGCTTCGCGCACTGCCTCGCGGGGAATCTCGGGTATCTCTTCACGCGGGCCTGGACCCTCAATCACGAGTCGCCTGCGCGTGTTGTTGAGTATGTAGAGGTCGGCCTTGCGCACGAGGTCGAAGACCGTGCCCTCCTCCTGCTGTAGGTCAAGAATCTCGGTGCGGGTATGGCTCTCCAGCACACCCTGCTTGAGGCGTATCCCCTTCGACTTACAGAAAAGCACGTCCGCCGCGTTGGTGAGGTGACCTTCACGCAACAGCCCTAGGCTTTCGAGCGCCTCTTCCGACGTCGTGAACGGGTCCGGGATGCGACCGCAGGCGTTGCCGCGCGCTACGTAGTCACGCAGCGTCCGCTCGTCCACATCGGAAACCACCTTAGTCGAAGTGCGCCCGTCCCACGGGTCACTTCGCCGTATCTGTTCGGCAAGCATCCTACGCAACTCCGCAGGCTCGAGCTGGACGTCCTCGTCCGCCACACGCACGCGGTATATCCCCTTGCACGCATAGGGCGGATCGTCCCCCGAGAACCTCACTCGCACTACCTCTCGCTCACTCCCGTCACGAATCGGCACGGACGTGACCGAAGGATAGATTCTTGGCCGTATCTGGTTCCCTATGGCCTGGCTCACGTCGCGAAGCGTCTTCTCCGTAACGTCCATACCCACTGCCATGCCATCCGGGCGCACGCCAAACCAAATGGTACCCGAGCCGCCCTTATTCATTATGGCGGCCATGGATTGGATGCCATCGTTTAACTCACGAAGCGATGTCTTGAACTCGTCGTACTCAGTCTCGCGCTCAAACCTCATGCATGCCCTTCCAACTGTAGTCCCCACCATGTATGCCATGGTAGCTCAGGATGTGGACAGATTCTTCTCCATTTAGACCAGTTCCTTTCGTGCCTGCTCGAGTTCCGCCTCGGCCTTGCGCATTTGGGCAAAGAGCTCGTTCTTCTTGCCGATTTGTTTGGCCTTGCGGCACTTGGTGTCCAGTTCGCGAACGAGCTTTTCGAGCGCCGCGATCTTCTCGGTGAGGACTAGTCGCTCTTCGACACTCATCGAAGTCATGCCGGTGTCGCCGAATGCCACCTGTGAGACGATGGCATCCCATACGTCATCGAGCGTGTCGCCCTGGATTCTCAAGACAAGCTGGTCAGGCTGCGACCAGGGCCCGAACTTCACGCCTTGCGCCCGAACGGCAAGGCTTGCCCGCCCGGTTGGCACTTGGCAGAGGAAGACGAGCTTGTGCTTGTTGGCCTTCGCGATCTCGTCCACCACGGTCTGTGCCGCGCCTTCGTCGCGCAGCTCGATGCCGACGACCACGATCTCCTCGACCTCGCGACCGGCGGGTATGTGTATGGTGCCCTCCTTGATGGAGTTCAGTATTACGATGCGCTCGACCCCGTGCACGAAGGCGTCCTTCTGCTTCGGCGAGAGCTTTAGGTTGCGGTAGAGCGCCTCTTTGGGCAGGCGGCGCCCGACCTCTGTTGTGCTCGGTAGTCCTAGCATGGTACGTCCCTCGATTCTGGGGAATCTGGGAGACAGTAGTAACGGCCCCTGCGCTCGCCATGGGCCTCTATAAGACCATCGGTCGCCATCTGGGCAAGCAGTTGCCGCGTGCGGGGAGGCTTGATGCCTAGTTCCTCCGCAATCTCGTTGGTTTGAGCATGTCCGCGTAACGAAAGCAATTCCATAACCCTCTGCCGATGCTCCGCAACTTTGTCGCTGATTTTGTCGCTGATTTTGTCGCTGATTCTTCCATTATCGCTACTTTTGCCAGTTGTTTCGCGATCTGCCGCCTCCGCGAACGCCGGGTGCCTGCGCAAACGCGTGATGAAGAAGCTGCGCTCCTCATCGGTCTCGAACTCTGGCAGCGGCGACCCGTTGTGCTCCAGCGCCCTAAGGATCTTGCGAAACCCCGTGTTGCGACCTTCGGTAAGGTGGATCTCCTTTAGGAACTCTCCGATGCGACGATTGCGGTAGTGCCGATTCGTTACGTGGAACGTACGCAGGCCCTCCAGCGTCACCGAGCGATCGGGTCCTGGGAAGCTCACTATCTCCAACGTGTCTCCGTCCACGCGCACCTCTATGGGTTCGCGAACGTCGTAGCCCTTGTGGTACACGGCGTTTGCCAGCGCCTCTTCGATGGCCACGTAGGGCCAGTTAAAGTATCGGTCCGCCTCCGCGCGATCCGGATGTTTGAGCACGCGCTCCTCGAGCACGTTGCGGGCAGGGCAACTATAGGGCCTCCACGAGCCATCCGAGCACTGCACGACAATGAGCGTCTTGCCCCCATATTCCACGGGGGCAACTACGGGCAGGTACTCCGGGGTGATGAGCTTGCACTTGTTGAGCAGGTTCTTCATAACGTCATCTACGTCGTCCTCGGGTATGCCCCGAACGGGAAGGATTGGACGTCCAGATTCCTCCCCCACGCCGATGACAAGGTATCCCGTGCCCCAGTTGTCGATATCGTTGGCGAAGGCGCAGATGGTCTTGAGCGAGGTGGCAGGATCCCACGTCGCCTTATACTCAATGCGCGCCCATTCGACCGTGCGGCCGCTAAGAAGCGACTCAATGCCGACGAGTATTGCCATGTGTCCGCGTTCCTCCCTCGACCATCCCTGCAACAAATACCATGATAGACTAGGTAAAGGACACTAATTACCTGTCTCATCTTTGCCTCACCGCCAGGAAGCAGACGAGCTCGAAGTCATCGAGTCCCTCCACGTCGTTTTCCAGGAAGCTCGTCGTGCCGCCCCCGAAGAAGCTGTCGATGTCGCTTTCGGCCTTGGCCTCGATGATGGAGCCGACGGCGTCCTTGAGCAGGCGCGCCTGCCTGCGCATGTCACGCCCGTTTTTGGTCTCGCGGTTGAACGCGCGGCAGAGCGCCGCATCGGGCTCGGACTTTCCACGGCAGAGCAGGCGCATGGCGTCGAGCGCGTCCTTTGGGTCCAGGTGCCCATGCAGCACCTCACCGTCGTCGGTTACGTACACGAGGTAGAACGGGTGCAGGTGGTTTCGGCCTTGGATGTTCACGCTAGGGTTTACGTTGCGTAGGACGAAGAGCACTCCCGGCTCGCCGCCCGCCACCACGGCGTGGATGCCGCTCGGCAGACGGTCTATCTCGGGATTGGACTTGTAGTAGCCGACGAGGTCCATGCGGAAGTCGTTAAGCCCGAGGTCGGTGATGGACACGCCTCCGCTCACGTCCTCGAGGTCGATGACCTCCTCCTGCATCTGGCGGAGCTGGCGCTCGCGATACTCCAGGTCGCCCTTCTCTTCCTCGTTGATGTAGTCGTCGTCGCCCGTGGAGGTCATCACGGTTATACGCATGCGCTCCTCCACGCGCGCCTTGAGTTTGATGTACTCGTCCAGCTCCACGTCCGGCCAGTAGTTCACCAACTGGATTACGTCGTTCCTCGAGCCGATGCGATCGATTCGGCCGAAGCGCTGCACGATGCGCACAGGGTTCCAGTGGATGTCGTAGTTGATCAGGTAGTCGCAGTCCTGCAGGTTCTGGCCTTCGGATATACAGTCGGTGGCGATGAGGATGTCGATGTCCTGACCCTCTAGCTGCCTTGCCACGATGGCCCGTTCCTTCGACACAGGCGAAAAGCACGCGAGGATGGACCCCATGTCTGCGGGCACGCGCTTGAGCGTGCTACGGCCTGGCTTGGAGCCCGTGACCACAGCGGTCTGCAACCCCAGTTCGCGCCGCGCAAACGCTCCCACATGCTCGAACAGGTACTCGGCTGTATCCGCAAAGGCGGTAAAAACCATCACCTTGCGGTTGCCGGGGTTTATGGGACTCTCCACCTTGCCGCGAATCTGCTCGCAGAGCTCCACGAGCTTTGCGTCGTGTGCCGGATCGATGTCCTCCACCATGCTCAGCAACACGTGGATAGTCTCCACATCATGCTCGATGTCGCGCTCCCAGCTGATCCAGTCCATATCCTCGAGCTCGATCTTCGTCTTGCCACCCACCTCGAAGAACATTTCCTCGTCGTCGAGGTCAAAGTCAAACTGGCTGGTTGTGTCGGTCACGGTGAGCCGCATACCCCTGTGCGTACGGTAGTCGTCGATAACATCGAGCGTGTCCTCCATGTAGGCAAGAATTCGCTCCAAGGTCTGACGGAAGGACCACACCGAGCTTTCCAGACGCTTGAGCAGATTGGTGTTCATCAGGCGGCGCAAGCCCGTCTCGCGGCCGGCCATCGTTAGGTTGCCACCGTCCTCGCCCGCATACTTGCTCACCTTTGACTGATGCAGGTACTGCGACGGAATATAGATGGCCAGATTCAAGTCGTCCAGCACCTCGTAAATCTCGTGGTAGCTTATTGCACCCTCGAGCGTGGAGAGATGCGGCCGCTTCGATATCGGCTTGTTCCGCCTCGGAAATGGTCCGAGCGCGGCCATGTCGTAGTGACGCTGGATGTGCTTGCGGCTCCGCGCCACCGTAACCTGGTCCAATACCTCGAAGAACTCGAAGTCGAGCATTTTGGTCAGGGCCTCGGTGGTGCGCTGGTCTGGCCCCAATTTGCTCCAGCGGCCGAAAACTGTCTGCGCGTTGCGGAAGACGGTCTCGATATCGTTGTCAATCTTAAGCCGACCTTCCCACTGCTTGCCGTCGCCTGCGTACGCAAGTGCGAGCTGGTTGCGCAGGTCGCGAAAACGGTTGTTCACGGGCGTGGCGGAGAGCATGAGCACCTTTGTCTCAACGCCCTGTTGTATGACCCGTCGCATCAGGCGCTGGTAGCGATTCTCGCGATCGTCATTCTTCGACGCCGAGTCCGCACCATTGCGGAAATTGTGGCTCTCGTCGATAACAACGAGATCGTACGCACCCCAGTTGATGAGGTCGAGCGGGATGCCAGTCTCGCTCATACCCCTATCGCGCGAAAGATCGGTGTGGTATAGCACGTCGTAGCGCAAGCGGTCGGCAGCAATGGGGTTGTTCACTAGGTTCTGGTTGTACGTGAGCCAGTTATCGCGCAGCTTCTTTGGGCAGAGCACCAGCACGTTGCGGTTACGCAACTCGTAGTACTTGATAACGGCGAGTGCAGTGAAAGTCTTGCCCAAACCGACCGAGTCCGCAAGGATGCAGCCATTGTAGGTCTCCAATTTGTTAATGATGGCAAGCGCCGCGTCGCGCTGGAAGTCATAGAGCTTGCCCCAAATGACGCTCTTGCGATAGTCCGTGCCCTCTTTGGGTAGCACATCCTCGGAGATGTCGTCCAAAAACTCGTTAAAGATACGGTAGAGCGCGGCGTAGTAGACGAGCTCTGGCGGGTTTTCGGCGTACATGGTGGAAATCGAGTCGATGACCGCATCGGTTACATCCTGTAGCTGGCCGCTTTCCCATGCGACGTCGAAGTTGCGTAGGCACTCCCGCGACTGGCTCGCATCAAGACGCATGGTCATGGAGAAATCCGAGCCTCCGCGTTCGGTACCCAGCTTGGCGGTGGTGAAATCGTCGAAGGGCAGGTACGCGATGTCGTCGGACTGCTTGGAGATCTGGAGGAACGAGGACATGTGTCCCGACTCGGGGAAAGACTTGAATTTCGCCTTGCGCCGTATCCAGTCGGCGCACTCGGTCGCCACGGCCTTCTGCGTGAGCTCGTTGCGTAGCTTTATCTCGAACTGCGTGCCAAAGAGCCCTTGCTCACGGTTGAGACGCGGGATGTAGAACTCGCGGCTCTCCTTCTTTGGCCGAGTGGTCGTGAAGGCATCAGAGGTAAAGATGAAGCGGAACTCGTCAACCCCTTCGAGCTGCTCGGCCAGCTCCCGGTAGGCGTACATAGAGAAGACCGATGCCGCGACCGAAAGCCTATCGCCCTTCCCTATGGTGGTTACGAGGTCATCCCTCACGATACGTGCTCGATTGTCAAAGAAGTCGGGAGTCACGATACGTCCCTTCGGCTTAGCTCCTCAATCATGAGACGCTTAACAAATGATGTGAAGGTTAGGCCGGAGAGCGACGCTGCCTCTTTGACGGAATCGCGTAGGTTCCTTGGGATTCGTATGGTTATCGGAACGAGTTCAGACTCGACGAGATAGGACTTGATCTCGGAGGTAGTCGCTCCTGAATCAAGTAGCTCGGAATACTTCATGGCCGTCCTAACACATGCATGACATGAGCAATACACGTTTAATTACTTTAGCAAACAAGTAAAGGTCGGTCATGAACTGTTGGCTCAACGGCTAATGCATCATGGGCGGGTTTCTCGCACTCGCTCGATATCCGTTTCGACTTCGATGGGATTGGTCTCGAAATGTGACGCGACGAATTCGTGCGAGAGCGCTCAATGATAGAACGCCCCGAGTCGCTCATAACCAGGCGGGCACATTTTCGTAGGGGCTACTATGCGTTATTCGCAATACCGCAAGTCATATAGCCTGTCCCCCTACGCAGAATACCTCCTCTTCCCCTTGCACGACGGATAGCGCGGGCACCCATAAAACTTGCCATAGCTGCTTGTACGCACGACCATCTTTGCGCCACACTTTGGGCACGTCGGGGCATCGTCCCTATCCCAGCTGCCCGATTTGCGATATCGGGACCGACCGCGATTGTTCCCCGAACCCTCGTAGTCAAGCTTTCCCCTGCACGAAGGATATCTCGTGCACCCGTAGAACTGGCCGTAGGGTCCCGACCTCAGCACCATTTTCGCACCGCACTTCGGACACTTCGGCTGTGCATCCCGTCTTCCACCATATTGGGGTTGTTCGTATTCGACGCTAACGTTTGAAGTCGTCGCACCGCGACCCGACTGCTGGTATCGCTGACGCATACTCGAATTGTCCGTCTTAGTCACTCGTGACTGCTGCTGGTGCTCGACGCCGACGCTCGTGAAATAGGCGCCGCTCCCCCTACTACTACCCGTATACTCCTGCGTCCAGCCCCGGCCGCCGCCCGTGCCATCAAGATTCATGGTGTAACTGCAATACCTCGGCCAGTTAGTACAGCCGTAGAACTCCCTGCCATCGCGCCCGCTCACCCTCCTGGTAAGCCATCCTCCGCATGCAGGGCATTGCTTCTTGTCCTCGAGTATCCTCACGTCGTTGTAGGTCTTGTCACAGAAGGGATATCCGCTGCATCCAACAAAGTCACCGCTCTGACCGCTTCTCCTCAGCAGCACGCCACCGCATCGTGGGCACCTCGCGGAAGGATCCGACGCCTCTTGGCTGTAGAACACGAACCCTGCGCCCCCCTCGTTGTCGCGTCGAAGCTCGTCCACGAACGTGGAAATGCCAGGATAACCGGAGTCGTCGCCCGTTACCAACCAAACCCTGTTCTTGGTTCTCGTAAGGGCCACATAAAAGAGCCGTCGTTCCTCGGCGTAGTCGTATCGATCGCTGTCGGCAAGAAGAAGCTCAAGTATCGGGTCATCCGCCACCATGTTGGGAAAACCATATCGGTCGTTGACGAGCCCGATTACGATGACATTGTCCGCTTGCAAGCCCTTGGACTTGTGCACCGTCATGTATCCCATCTCTATAGGCTCTCCGCCTTCGTGCCTGTACGTTATTACCTTGTCGAACTTCTTCTCTGTGATACTGCGTCTTTTTGGGTCACGGAAACTAAAGCCGTCCACGGGCTCAAAGCCCGGGAAGATCCGCTCCAAATCGCGCCTGTTCCTGCCGAGTACCTTAATCTCCCCCACCCCGTCCGAGGACGAAAGCAAGTCGTTGAGAGCAAAGGTAAAGGCTGCCCTTTGGTCTGCAAGCGATATGGCGGCCACAGGAGGCCTTTGCTGGCGAGGTGCCATGGAGGTTACCTTCTTGCGCAGCTGATCCGGATTCTTGAGCACGAACTCACTCGCCACGTCAACGAGTGCCTGCGAGTTGCGATACGTACGCTCGATACGCATCTCTTCGTAGAAGCCGACAAGCTTGCCGAAGTTGGTAAACAGGGTAACGTCGCTACCGGCAAATCGATAGATCGCCTGCCAGTCGTCACCAACGCACATGAGCTTGGCGCCCGTTGCGTCACGAATGGCAGAGAGCAGCCCAAAGCGACTGAGGGATATGTCTTGGTACTCGTCTACGATAATGTAGCGATACTTCTCCGAATACCCCTCCGCTCGTATTCGCTGCGCAGCCTTGTTTATCATGTCATCGAAGTCGACCCGCGGTTTAGAGCCGCTGCTAAGCGACCTCTGGTACGACTCCATTATTGGCCAGGCGAACCTCGTAAAGAGATCGTACCTGTGCCACATGGCACCGTTGCCCCTGTACGTCTCGCGTGCCCTATCGTCTACTAGCAGCTCAATGCTGTTGGAAGACTTGACAAGGGAGATGAAGGTCGAAATGAGCTGCGCCATGGAATGGAAGTATCTCTCGACACGCAGCAGGTCCCCACACATGGCCGCGTTGCGCTCTGGGTCGATGGTAAGCTCAACACCATTTGCCCTGAGCAGTGCCTCTACCTTGTTCAACAGGTCTTGGTCCTTGTTCCACCAACTGTAGCTCTCGATGAGCCTTGTGCCGCATGCCGCGTGAACTTTCCGCTTCCAATCCATCCCATCGAGGTATGCCTGTTCCTCTATAGGCGTCTTCATCCAAGGAACACGCCCATTCTCGTCAACGCCGAAGTGCTCAAGCCAGATGTCGTAGTCGGTAAGGTAGAAGTCGGGCTGGTAGGCACGACGATTCTCCTCCGTAAGCTCCGGGGGTATCTCGTGGTCGTAGGGCCTTTCGTACTCGTAGGTAACCCCGTTGAGAAACAGGAAGTTGGCAATCATCAGCTCCTCGATGCTCTTAACCCGCTCCCCAAGCATGGTGTCCATACCGCCTTGCCGGTCAGCCTCCTGCACCATGCCCTTAAGGGTGCGCATATCCTGGGCCTTAAGGAGCCTCACCCTTACCTCTGCCTCCTTAGAATCGGGGCTCTCCTCGGGAACCAGGCTCCACATGCCAAAGAATTCAAGGAAGGCAGCCGCTTGGTCGGGATGCGAGGCCAGTCGCCTAGACAGGTAGGACGTAACATGCCTCTGCAGCGCGTTCTCCTGCGCCACAGCAACGTCGCCAAGAACGTTAAGACCAAGGGAGTGGAAGGTCTTCGCAGCAACACCCTTTACCCCGCTCGCCTCGACGCGAGACCTTAGGTCGTCGACCGACGCGCGGGTAAACGAGGTAACCAGTATCTCCGAAGGGTCAACATGCCAACGCTCAACCAGGTACTTCACCTTGCCGACGACAACCGACGTCTTGCCGCTGCCGGCACCCGCAATCACGAGGTTGCTGTATTCGTCGGTAACAACGGCATCGCGTTGCTGTGGGTCGAGCGACTTGCCGCCGTCGACATCCGACAACAAGGCGTCACACGCCTCCAACTCGTAAGCCTTATAGTCATTGTTGCGGCTCTCGCGAAAATGCGCATCGTTGCATCTCGCTGTAACGTAGGCGATTACTGCCGCATGCTCGCTTGCCTCTACGATCTCCGAGGGAACCTCTTCTATGGCGGCCAGCGTTGACGCAGCGGATTCGAGCAGCGCCTCCCAGTCCTTTTTCATTAGGTAACCACTGCCATAGTTTGAGAGCCTGGAAATCTCGTCGTACAGCTTCTGGACCTCGGGGACAAGCCCATTCAGCTTTGCCGTGGTCTTCTCGACCCACTCCCGCTCCTCTGCGGCGCGCTTTTCCCTTGCCGCGCGCCTGGATCGCACTATTCTTAATGCGACGAGCAGGCTGACAGCAATTGCCAATACCAATGCGAACAGTTCCGACGCATGCGCCACCGAGGACTCCTAGTCGATACAATACTCCGAATGCAGATGCGGCTAAGCGCAAGAACCTTTACTTAACGTTTGGTCATCAAACGCACCACGAAGCTCCGAGTAATGTTTTGTTCATTCTATCGCGTAAGCAAACACTACGTCCTGCAATCCGAGCTCGCCGGCTACTACGCCCAGGGCTCGACGGTCGTCTACTACCAGCACAAGGCCAGGCGGAAGGACCCCTTCTATGCCCGCCAGCTCGAGGAGCTGCTGGGAGGAGGCGACTTTCCGGACGCAACCGACCAAGCCCTCAAGTTCGAGAAGGTCTCGCAGCGCTACTACATGTTCGTCATCCAGCCTCGGTACAAAGAGGTGGTCGATCGGTGCGTTAGCGACCTGCTCTCAACCGCCTGGTACAAACACTTCCGCCTCCTTTAGCTGGCAGGCACTCAGGTGCAGCAGCCTCCCTGGGCAACCGTCGCCCTTTACACCTCCCGCCGCGCTACGGGGACGGCAAGACCCCCTTTCACTTCGAAACGAGGGGCAAGTGTTTGAAATTTTGGTGCCAATCGTCCGTACGGGCGATATGGCACCCCGAAAGCCCGCAGGTAAAAGGCACCGCAAATAGGGCCCCGTAGAATCGGGTACCGATATTTCAAACACATGGCGTAGGTTTCGAAGCGAAAGCCCCTCTCGCCGTCCCCGCGACAGTCGCTCAGGGCAATTGTCGCCCGTTTCGCGAACTCGCAAGAGGCCGCCGAGCCCCAATAGCCCACGAAGCCTATGCGTCTGTTGGAGTTGTTTGCAAACACCTTCGCAGGCGCAATGTCTCCGCCAAAAAAGGTTGCCATGCAGCGAGGGCGCGAGAGCGGTCTTTGCTCAAGCCAAGCATACGCGCTATGTCTGCAACACTAGCACGCCCGCGCTCTATCCGGACAAACGCCCGTCCCCTTTGTCCTAGGGGAATAAAGAACACGTCCCCTGTTACAATACTCCAAAAACGTTATATGATTACGTTAAGTGCCCACACAAACGAACAGAGAATCCAACATGGCAGAAAAAGACTCCGCGTTAAATAATCTGGAAGATTAAGAGCTGGAATCTGTCTCCGGCGCAAACAAGGATTGCCCCGGTCGAACGATGACGCTCTATTGTCCCATTTGCGCTTTTCCTAAGTCAGGCGAAACCGGCACCCTCTTGCATCCCAATCTTGGCAAAGGTGTAAAAATGAATCACGTTAGAGACGCTTTTACCAACCAAGGCTACGATGTGTACTACGTCTTTGAGTGCCCCGAATGTGGCTACGAGCGCTACAAGCCCGCGCAGTAGCAACGATCCTCGCAATCAAGCAACACCGCCCTGGTACAACCCACTGATCTATTCCAGCACCAACAAAGGAGCGAGCAATGATTCCGTACTATGTTGTGGACGCCTTCGCGAGCAAGCCGTTTGAGGGAAACCCCGCGGGTGTATGTGTGCTGGACAATTGGATTGACAACGAGCTCATGCAGCAAATTGCCGCCGAGAATCGTTTGTCGGAGACTGCCTTTGTGGTGCGACAGTCAACAGGGTCATACATGTTGCGCTGGTTTACGCCCACAAACGAAATAGACCTCTGCGGACATGCCACGTTTGGCACCGCGTTCGTGTTGTTCCGCTTTTATGAGCCCGACGCCGAGGTGCTGCGCTTTTACGCACCCTACAAAGGCTACGACCTCGTTTGCAAGCGCGCGGGAGATCGCATCCAGATGGAGTTCCCCCGCATCGAGCCGCAACCCCTCCCCTTCCAGCAGACAATGGCCGACGCCGTGGGCGCGATGCCGCACGACGTGCTTGCCACCGAGCGCGACTTGATCCTGGTGTTCGACAACGAGGCAGTCGTAAACAGCCTGCAACCAAACATGCCAAAGGTTGCCCAGCTCGAGCATGGCCTTTCGGTGTACGCAACCGCCCCCTCAAAAACGTGGGACTATGTGGCGCGCGCCTTTTGGCCAAAGATCGGCATCCCCGAAGACCCGGTATGCGGCTCCATGCAATCGGCGCTCGTGCCGTATTGGAGCAAGCGCCTGGATAAGCGCAAGCTCGTGTGCCGCCAGACGTCTGCACGCGGAGGCACGGTGTGGTGCGAAGACACAGGAAGCGCCGTGCTCATTTCTGGCACGGGCACCCTCTACCTGCAAGGACAAATTCTGTAGCAAAAAAAGCTGACAAGTGACCTATCCCCTTGTCAGCTTTCGTTTTGGAACGCAAAACCCGTCTCCTGTTCCACGCTATGGCCCGCGCTCCCGTTACTCGTTACCCTTCGCTGCGTAACGGTACTTGGCAAACGTGTAGCGACGCTTGTCTTTTGTAACGTCGCCGTACTCTATGGCTTCCTTCGGACAGTTGTGGATGCATGCCATGCAATGCGCACAATGCGACATGTTCCACGTTGGCCTACCGTCGCGCATCGTTATGGCCACAACCGGACAAACCCTCTCGCAGAGTCCGCACGACACGCACTTATCGCTTACCCAGAACTTGCGCGTCCGCAAGCCAACAAAGCGAAGCCCGGGCATAAGCGCCTGGGTAAGCGCAACCTCAGGAAGCAGCGAACGCTTGCCCGTAAGAACCTCCCCTGCGCGTATGGCACGGGCAACTTCGGGCAGCTGCTCGGAGGTCACACGTATGCGCCTCTCGATCTCCTCTTCCTCGATCTTTCGGTTCGTTATGCTCGTAATGTGGATGCCGGGGAGCACGCATCCTGCAAAGCCTCCAAACCGCATCCCCTTTTGCTCCAGGATCTTTTTGAGCTGATGGCCTGCGATGCCCGAGTACCCACCGTCGGTAAGAACCCCATAGGCCACCGTTGGGCCCACAAACGACGCCTTTTTTAGGTAGTCAGAAAAGAACTTCGGCAGGCCACTTATGTGCACGGGCGAGCAGACGACCAGCGTCTTGCCGCAATCGATCGGCGAAACGTCGTTGGCACGTATCCTCGCACAAAGGTCACAGGCCTCGTCTTCCAAAAGCTCGGCGAGCCTCTGTGCCACAAACTTCGTGTTTCCCGTAGCACTAAAGTAAACGATCATACGTTGCCTCAACTCTTATCGTGTAACAGTAGCTCAGAGCAACTGTCACATTTGCATGCTTTGCTCAACCAGGTCAACCACGTCGCAAAGACGGGCAAAGGGGACGGGTGAGTTTGTGCCGCGGATGCGCGGACAAACTCACCCGTCCCCTTTGTCCGACGCCTTGTAGCGGCTACTTGGAGTGAGGTCCTGCCTCGCGGACCGCGTCCTCCATGTTGGGGTACTTCTTGGCCGCATTCTCCTCAAACATGGCTGCGAGCTTTCTTGCCTGCTCGTCGTAGGCGTTCTTGTCCTTCCAGGTGTCGCGCGGGTTAAGCACGATGCTGGGCACGCCCTCAATCTGCTGCGGCACGTCCACGTTAAAGATCTCGTGGTGCACGAACTTGGTCTTTTCGATCTCCCCGCTAAGGGCCGCGGTAACCATGGCACGGGTGTATGGCAGGTTTATGCGCTTG
Organism: uncultured Coriobacteriaceae bacterium; assembly: GCA_902793465.1. Classification (GTDB taxonomy): domain Bacteria; phylum Actinomycetota; class Coriobacteriia; order Coriobacteriales; family Atopobiaceae; genus RUG440. Next base: position 128,149 of record CADBDT010000002.1, read on the forward strand.
CCTTCGCCATGCGCTCCGCCCGTCCAACCGGTGTTTATAAGGTACACGCGCGTGCCGTACTTTTCCATGCGCTCGCCAAACATCTTTGCGTAGTGCATGGGGTCAAGCGGCATAAACGGCTCGCCAAAGAGCGTGGAGAACGTGGGTGTGGGTTCGGTAATGCCGCGCTCGGTACCTGCCACCTTGCTGGTAAAGCCGCTCACAAAGTGGTACATGGCAGCGTCCTTGGAAAGACGCGAGATCGGAGGCAGAACGCCAAATGCGTCTGCGGTAAGCATAATAACGACCTTGGGAGCTCCGCCATAACCCAGCAGCTGAGCGTTGCTAATGTACTCCACAGGGTACGCCACGCGGGTGTTCTCGGTAAACTTCTCGTCAAAGTAGTCGGGCACGCGCGAGCCAGGCGTAAGAACCACGTTTTCCACAACCGAGCCAAAGCGAATTGCCTGGAAGATCTCGGGTTCGGTAACGTAGGAGATGCGGATGGCCTTGGCGTAGCAGCCGCCTTCGAAGTTAAACACGCCGTCGTCGGACCAGCCGTGCTCGTCGTCGCCAATAAGCGCGCGATTGGGGTCGGCCGAAAGCGTGGTCTTGCCCGTGCCAGAAAGACCAAAGAACACGGCCGTGTCGCCCGTTACGGGGTCCATGTTGCAGGACGAGTGCATGGGCAGCACGTTTTCTTCCGTAGGCATGAGGTAGTTCATTACCGAGAATATGCCCTTTTTGATCTCGCCAGAATACGCGGTGCCTGCAATAACAATCTTGCGATCCTCAAAGTTAAGAAGAACGACCGCCTCGGAGTGCGTTCCGTACTCCTCGGGATCCAGCTTGAGGTTTGGCGCGGCGAGCACAATAAAGTCAGGGTCGCCGTACTCGTCCAGCTCCTGCTTGGAGGGACGAACGAGCATCTGTGTGGTAAAGAGCGCCTGGCTGGCCAGCTCGGTAATAACCGTAAACTTCCTGGAATAGCGACGCTGCGCGCCCGCCATGCCATGGACCACAAACAGGTCCTGATGGGCAAGGTGCTCGCATACCGCATCCTTTATCTTCTTGTATCCCTCTACAGAAAAGGGCTTGTTTACCTTGCCCCAGGCAATCTTGTCGTGCACGTCGGGCGTATCTACAATAAAACGATCCTCGGGTGAGCGACCAGTATACTTGCCCGTCTTAACGCGCAGGGCACCCGTATCGGTAAGCTTGCCCTCACGCCTCGAAAGCGCCTTTTCTACCAGCTTGGCAGGGCTGCCATCTATAAGCACGGCGCCAGTGCGGTCGTGAATGCCGCACTTAAACAATTGGTCATCGATCATGGATCCTCCTTGGGTCCGTGGGCCTTGTTGTAAAACGCACTTACAACATATTGCTGCCCACTATGGTCTTGCCGCAGGATAGTCTAGTGCATAAGTGTTGTTTACGCTAAAAAAGCGGCGTGGATTCGTAAAAAAACACACGTATGTATACGTAAACTGCACTTTTTTAACAAGCCGTCCAGCAAAACCCGACACCTCGCGGATATTACGGGCGCCCGCCTGTTCTTATGTGTCAAAGTTGGCTTATGCACATAATCCAACGAGAGGAGAGCTATGAGTGAGCTAATTACCATTTCCCGCGGCGCCATGAGCGCAAGCGTGGACACTGCTGGCGCGCAGCTAATGAGCCTAAAGAAGGACGGCGGAGAATACCTTTGGCAGCGCGATCCCAAGTGGTGGCCTCGCTGCGCCCCCGTGCTCTTTCCCATAGTGGGCAACATTCGCGACGACCGCGCGAACTCCGCCCAGGGCGAGATTCGCTTTGGCAGGCACGGCTTGGCTCGCAACTACGAGTTTGAGGTAACCGAGGCGGTTGAGGATTGCGTTTGCATGTCGCTTTGCTCCAGCGACGACACGCGCGCAAAGTTCCCGTTTGACTTTAAGCTAAGCATGACCTACGCGCTTACAAACGATGCCCTTGAGCAGCGCTTTACGGTTACCAACACGGGAGATGTAACGCTGCCCTTTGTGGTGGGCGGCCATCCGGCGTTCAACGTCCCCGCGCCTGGCTGCGAGGGCGAGGACTTTGCGGACTATGCGCTGCGCTTTGCCGAGCCTTGGACCTACGCCTCCCCCACCATAAACACCACCACGGGCCTCATCGACTACCAAACACGCTTCTCGCTGCTGGAGGACTCGGACACGCTGCCCATCTCGCACAGGCTCTTTGACGTGGACACCCTTATTTTTGAGGACGTGCCGCAGCGCACCGTGTCGCTCGTTGGACCTTCGGGCCATGGCATGCAGGTGGACTTCGAGGGCTTTGACTACCTGGGCGTATGGAGCGCCGCCAACGACGCGCCGTTCGTGGCGCTAGAGCCGTGGCGCGGCACCGCAACCGGAACCGACGAGGACGACGAGTTTGAGCACAAGCGCGGCATGGACTTCCTCGAGCCGGGCGAGACCGCAGAGTACGCCTTCTTTATGAAGCCGCTCTAGTAGAGCCGTCCACAAACACATGGTGGAGTGGTGTGCCGCTTGGGGATACACCCACCACCATTAAGTTATAGCTGTGCACATTGGGGATATTCCCCTACGGGTACATCGCGGATGAGCCGGCCTCCAACGGAAGCCCTGCTCGCGATGTACCCGATGGGGAGTATCCCCAATGTGCACACCCTTTTCAGACAGCCTTTCCCATGCGCGCCTCTCGTCTACAGGTTCATGCCGTCGCGCACCGCGTCCAGAATAACGGCATCGCGAACAGACGCATCGAGCGGCATAATGGGCGACTCAATCTTGCCATTCTCGTACAAGTCCACAAAGTGAGAGATCTCGCCAAAGAAGTCGTCCACCTCGTACGGCGCCTCTATGGGCTGCTTGGTACCGTCGTTCATTAAAAGGATCGCCTGCGTGGGGCGGTGCAGCTCGTCCACCACAATGCGTCCGCGCTCCCCCACGATGGTCGCCCGACGGGGCTTTGAGCGGTCGAACGCGCACTCCAACACGGCCTCAACACCGTCGCAGTCCAACCGAGCCGCAGCATAGATGTCTATGCCATGCTTAAACTTGCCACCAACGGACACAATACGCAGCTTGCCCGGACAGAAGTCCTCAATCCAGCTCGCGCAGTAGGTGCCACAGTCCAGCAACACACCGGAGCCAGGGCCCGGCGTCATATGGTACGTGCCCGTTCCCTCAACAAGACCAAGCATGTCGTTGCACAGCGTGGCCTCTACCTTGGTTATGGGACCGATCTTTTGCGCCGCCTCCTTTACCTCCTTATAAATGGGGGTAAAACGCGGCTTCATGGCCTCCATAAAGAGCGTTTTTCTGTCGTGTACTATATCTGCAATCTCCACCATCTGCGAAGCAGAGAGCATCGCGGGCTTCTCGCAGAGCACTGCCTTCTTTGCCTGCAGCGCCTTTGATGCCCAGTCAAAGTGCCATTCGTGAGGAAGCGCAAGATAGATTGCGTCAATTTCCGGATCGGTGAGCATCTCTGCAAAACTGCCATATGCATGAGCTCCCGGCCCATGGGAAACCGAACGCAAGAACGCCTGCGCCTTTTGAAGCGTTCTACAACTTGCCGCCTTAAGCTCGGCCCGTGGCTCGTGCTCCAGGCTTGCAGCAAAGCGATGGGCAATGTTGCCAGCGCCAAGTATTCCAAACCGAATCACCAGAGCCTCCTTTGTCTAAAGGCCAATACATGCTAAAGCGCAATTATACGACCATACAAGGGAGACCACAGCCAATGGAAACACATCTTCAAATCTTGGCAACCAAAAATATTCAGGAACTCCCCGACTCTAAAAGCCAGCCAAAAAGACCTCTCAAGGGGGAGTACCCCTCTTGATTGGTACCAATCAAGAGGGGTACTCCCCCTTGAGAGGTCTACAGAAGGCCGGTGGTCTCGTCGAGGCCAAGGGCTATGTTCATGTTTTGGACGGCTGCACCGGAGGCGCCCTTTCCAAGGTTGTCAAAAAGCGCGGTTACAGTCGTTTGGTTCTCGTTGCCGCACACCACAATATGCAGCTCGTTAGTACCGGCAAGCTCGTTGGCATAGAGCGTGGGTTGGGTTTCGCAGAAGTCGCGCACGTGCACGAGGCGCTGCCCAGCGTAATGCGCGCACAGGCAAGCATGCACGTCCTGCGCGCTTCCCACGTTGGTCAGAAGATCGTTAAAAAGCATTACCGAGGTAGCCATTCCCTTGTAGTAGTCGTCCACAACGGGCATAAACACAGGGGGACGCTCAATGCCCGTGATGGCCTGCATTTCGGGAAGATGCTTGTGCCTAAGCGTTAACCCATAGATTCCCGGCGCATCCAGCTTGGCGGCGCGCTCGGCAGACTCGTAGTCCGCAATCATGCGCTTGCCGCCCCCGGAGTATCCCGTAAGCGAATAGCACGTTAGCGCGTAGTCCTTGGGCAGGATTCCCGCCTGCACCAGCGGCGCCACCACAGATATAAAGCCCGTGGCATGGCATCCCGGATTGGCAATGCGCTTGCTGGACGCTATTGCAGAGCGCTGCGACTCGTTGAGCTCGGGAAAGCCATAGGTCCAGCCAGGAGCAACCCTATGGGCAGTGGACGCGTCTATTATGCAAACCTCGGGGTTTTCCACCAGCGAAACCGCCTCGCGGGCAGCGTCGTCGGGAAGACACAGGAACACGACGTCGGCCGCGTTAATAAACCTTTTGCGCTCGTCCACGTCGTGACGCTTGTCCTCGTCTATGCGCATGAGCTCAAGGTCGTCCCGTGAGCTAATGCGCTCGAAAATCTGCAGGCCGGTGGTCCCCGCTTGTCCGTCTATGTAAATCCGTGCTGCTGCCATTTTTCAACTCCAGATTACTAGTCCAGCGTGGCAAACTCCTCCGCCAGCGCGTCAATCTGTGCGCGGGAGTCGTCGTTGAGCGAGCCCTTAACGGTAACGTTGTTCTGCGCATACGTAATGTTTGCGCACTTGTCCATAAGGGCGCGCATGCCCTTGGTGGCCGCAGGCATCCACGAGCCGTTTTCCATAAACGCAACCTTGCGGTTTTGGAAGGCGTGGTCCAGCAGATGGTGAATAAACTGATCCATTGCAGGGAACACGCCACCGCAGTACGTGGTGGTTGCAAGCACCAGGTGCCCATGACGGAACGCGTCCTCCACGGCCTCCGCCTGGTCGTCACGCGCAAGATCGGTTACCACCACGCGCGGGCAGCCCTTCTCCTCGAGCTTCTGCGCAAGCAGCTCCACGGCAGCCTTGGTGTGCCCATACACGCTCGAGTAGGCAATAACCACGCCCGGGGTCTCCACCTCGTAGGCAGACCAGGTCTGGTACTGGCCAATGTAGTGCTCCAGGTTCTCGGTAAGAATGGGACCGTGGAGCGGGCAAATGGTCTTTATGTCCAGCTTTGCCGCCTTGGCAAGAACCTTTTGGACCGGTGCGCCAAACTTGCCCACAATGCCAAAGTAGTAGCGGCGTGCCTCGCAGTCCCAGTCCTCCTCCACGTCCAGGGCGCCAAACTTGCCAAAGGCGTCTGCCGAAAAGAGCACCTTGTCGGCTGCGTCGTAGGTAAATATAACCTCGGGCCAGTGCACGTTGGGAGCGGCTATAAACGTGAGCTCCTTGGAGCCAAGGGAAAGCGTTGCCCCTTCCTTAACCACCATATTGCGGCCTTCGAACTTGGTGCCAAAGTAGTTCTGCATCATGTTGAAGGCACCAACGCTGCCCACGATAACCGCCTCGGGATACTTGTCCATAAAGACGGTAATGGAGGCGCTGTGGTCGGGCTCCATGTGCTGGACAATAAGGTAGTCGGGCGTACGGCCGTCGAGCGCCTCCTGGACGTTTGCAATCCACTCGTCGCCAAAGTTCCCGTCGACGCCGTCCATAACTGCGATCTTCTCGTCGACAATTACGTAAGAGTTATAGGCCATTCCGTTGGGAACGATGTACTGGCCCTCAAACAAGTCGAGCTCGTGATCGTTTACGCCAACGTAGATAATGCCATCTGCAATCTGTCGCATAGCTAGCTACCTTTCGATTGAAACAACGTGCCTAATCCAGAATAGCGCATTTGACCTCTCAAGGGGGAGTACCCCTCTTGATTGGTACCAATCAAGAGGGGTACTCCCCCTTGAGAGGTTCTATTCCTGCGAGGGCTTCACGCGCACTACCAGTATGATGGACGCAACCACAGCCACGAGCGCGCCAACGCTTACGTCGGTAAGGAAGTGCGCGCCCATTACCATGCGCGAGATCATAATGCTTAGGGCAACCACAAACTCCAGAACGAGCGCCAGGCGCCACTTGCTACGAAGGGAAGGGATGAGGGCCGCCAGGCCATAGAAACAGCCGATTACCGAGGCGGCATTGATCGAGTGCCCGCTGGGGAAAGACTTAAACGCGTCGCCGGGCAACTCGTAGCGCGTCATGAGCTCTGCGTAGCCAGAGAACGGCTGGTACCACGGCTGGAACGTCACGCCCTCGTATCCAAGGGCAATGGCGTTGAACCGAGGCCGATGCATGAAGTTCTTAATGACCTCCACCACCAGGAACGACACCACAAGAAAGACCACGGCAGTAAGCAAGTTGCGCACCAGCTCCGCATCGTCGTTCTTCTTTGCCAGGGAGTATCCAACGAACGCAAGCACGAGACCCAGCAGAACTCCAGCCACAATGAGCGCGGTGGAGGGAATGTTTGAGAAGGGCAGGCGTCTAACGCCGTCGAGCTCGGGGAAGCCTTTGACCGCAAGATAGCTCGTAAAACATCCGAGCGCCACACAAAGGGCAGCAAGGCCCATGCGCGCTATAGGCGGTCGCGAGCTCGCAATGCTCCTCTGCGCCAGTGCGCCCAGCATTACCACAACCGGCGCGGCAAGCGGAAACAGCCCCACCGTGGAGATGACGATGGCAATCGGGTTTCCCTCACTCTTTATGGCCTGCGCGACGGAAAGGTCCATAAACGTTCCAACGCAGAGTCCCACCACCAGAATCACTGCAAACGCTATAAGGCCCTTTAGCAGCAGCGCCTTGTCCCGCATGTTCATTAACATCCTTTGCGCCTCCTTACGCAACGACACCAGTACGCTTACATGCTCATTCCAGCACGTTTGTAACGATACTCGCTAGCTCTTCACCGGCAGACCAAACGCCTTGATCTTAAAGTTGTCCACGACCGCAGGGCGCTCTTCTCCTTTAGCCTCGTACACGAGCGGCTGCTCGACAAGATCCACCCACCTGTTGTCGAGGAACACAAAGCTTTCGTTCTTGTTTACGACTGCCTTAGTATAGTATGGCAACTCCGCCTCGACCGCGTCGTTCTTGTCCACCTGCCTGTTCGCACATACTTCGTAGAGCGTCTTCCCGTCGCTCTGGTGCGTTGCCTCGCAAACCACCGAGAAGGTCTGCCCCTTGTTTATGCGCACGGACTGTGGCAGCTTTACGCGGTGGTACCCCCCGTATTTGAAGGTCTGTTCCACAGAGGCCACCTCCTTGCCGTCTTCCGGGCTCTTTGCACCTTTGTCGTTTAGGTACACCTTAAAGACCACCTTTGTGTTTGGCTCGGACGTTTGGGTGCTAACGCTGGCAAGGTCGAAGTCGGAGTCTTGCTCAAACGTGTTGGCCGTTGCCAGGCGGTCTTCGCTCAAGTTGTAGATAGGGTCTTCTATTGCGGGCATATAGTCGTATTGATTTGCAATTATATATTCGTCCTTGTCCAGGTCCGTATCGAAGGCCATCGTCTCCGCCTCGTCTAGGGACTGGTCGTAGTACGAGCACCAAAAGTACCCCGTGTACTTGCCATCCTCGTTTACAATACCCCAATCCATCTTGTTTACCACGTTGCCCTTGTCGTCTGGGCCGGCATCGGACTCTGAGCCCCAGCTGTTCTTTATGAGCCACGCTCCCGCCGCCGGAGGCCGGCTTTCCGCAAGGAAGTTGTCCACCGGATAATTGTCGTCCCAGCCAACTATGCAAACGACATGATCGAGCTTGCTCCCGTCTCCCACATATTGAGCCCACGTGTCCTTGTTAATGTGCCCTTGGCCTCCATCATCCCCTAAGAGCATGATGGAGACGGCGCGACCTGCCAGTATCTCCTCTTTTATGCTCCGTATGGCATCCATGTTGGTCTCTAGGTAGTTATTCTCCTCGTCGCGTTTGGTGGGTCTCGGAAGGGTGTTGGTGTCGGTGAGCACATAGCCGCCGTTTTCGCTTCGGGCGGACTGGCCGCCTTCCGTGACGGCAGGCAAAGACCAGTCGTCGTATTTTGAGTACTCGTCCAATTCGTTTGCTCCGTCAACAAGCTGCTTAACAAGCTCGTTAGCGTATTGCTCCTCCGACATGCCGTTGTTTTTTGCCACCTCGGCCATGCTCGCACCTTTGTATTCCTCGTTGAAGGCCTTTATTGCATCCTCGCGGGCCACCTCTGGATGCTCCCGATAATACGCCGACGCAGTTATTGCGTTCTTTCCACGGTACGGACAGTCGGCTTCGGCCAAGGGGCCAACCGCAGACGCAAACAGGTTGCCGGTCATAAGGCGGATTCCACCAGTGTCGTACACGGCGTTGGGGTTGCTTGCGTCCATGAGATACATTCCCTCCCCCACCTGCGTGGGGTCATCCTCTTTTACGATGGCCTGCTCGGCGTACCACGTAAGGTGCTTCTCGGAGAGGTCTATGTCGTCAGCGGTCACCTTTCCCCCGGAAGCCGATATTATGGAGCTCTCTGCGGCGGCGATTCCACCAAACGCCCAGCACGAACTAAAGGGGCTCTGCTTCTTTACCGGCGTAACAAGGCCCTTTTCGCGCATGTCGTACTTTGCCGGAAGCTCCTGCTCCGACACGTTGGAGCCGCTTGCAGACCCTTGCGCACTGCCTCCCGCAGCGGAGCAGCCAACCAGAGGCACTATAGCTAGGGCGAGCAACAGGACCAATGCGGCTACCTGCACGTTACGTTTTCTTGTCACAGGGGCTCCTCTATCCGTCGGCGGTGTTGCGCACTCCTAGATTATAAAACTATTCTCAGGAGGCGTACCAAGAGGCACCTACGAATGCTCGGCCTCGTAAATAAGCTCGCCGAGCGTCTCGCAGAGGTGCTCGGCCTCCACGGGCTTGGCCAGATGGGCGTTCATGCCTGCCTGAAGCGACTTTTGCACGTCCTCGTCGAACGCGTTGGCTGTCAGCGCGATTATGGGAATCCGCTTGGCATCCTCGCGGTCGAGGTCTCGAATGGCCGCCGTCGCCTCCAGGCCGTCCATTATGGGCATGCGTATGTCCATAAGGACGGCATCGTAGGTACCCGGCTCGCTCTCCTGGAAGATCTCCAGGGCACGCTTGCCGTTTTCCGCATGGTCGCAGTCGATCTCCTCGATCTCCAGGAGGTCCATCATTATTTCGGCGTTTATCTCCATGTCCTCGGCCAGCAGCACGCGGCGTCCAGCAAGCTCGGCATGCTTCTTCTCCTTGAAGAGGCGCATGTTGTTGCGCCGTGCCACGCGCTCGAACTCGTCCACCACGTTCGACGCAAAGAGCGGTTTGGCCAAAAAGCCGTCCACTCCCGCCTCTATGGCCTGGCTCGCAATGTCGTCCCAATTGTATGCAATGAGGATTATTACGGTCGTCTCGCTGTCGTAGTGCTCGCGAACGGCACGCGACGTTTCGATTCCGTCCATGCCGGGCATGTTCCGGTCCATGAGCACGAGATTGTACGGCTCCTGCTTTATGTGCTGCACCTCCAGCATGCGCAGGGCCTCTTCTCCGCTCATGCTCACGTCTGCACGAATGCCCGCCTGGTCGAGCACCATGCGAGCGTGCTCGGCGGCTATCTCCTCGTCGTCCACCACCAGCACGCGCAGGTCTCCCGGGTCCACCGAGTCCTCGCGGGCCACGTCGCGAGCCTCGCAGTTGCCCAGCGTTACGACCACCGTAAACTTGGAGCCCACGCCCTTCTTGGACTCGACCTCTATCTCGCCGTTCATCATTTCCACGATGTTCTTTGTTATGGCCATGCCCAGGCCGGTGCTGCCGTACTTGTTCTTGCGGGTGCTGTCTTCCTGAGAGAAGGAGTCGAAGATCTTGGGAATGTAGTCTTCGTCCATTCCTATGCCCGTGTCCTCCACCGAGAACCTAAGGGTGGACTGACCCTCGAACACGGCGGTGCGCTCCACGCAAAACGTAACGCTGCCCGGCGCATCCGTAAACTTGACCGCATTGCTCAGGATGTTAAGGAGCACTTCCTTGAGCTTCATGTCGTCGCCAATGTAGTAGTCGTCCACCTGGCTTAGAATGCGGCACTCGAACGACAGGCCCTTTTCGCTGCACTGGCTCATTACCATGGTGTTTATCTGCTCCAGCATGCTGCTGAGCGAGAACTCCTCGCGCCTAAGCACCACGCGACCGCTCTCGATGCGGCTCATGTCCAGAATGTCGTTTATGAGCCCGAGGAGGTGATGCGCGCTGCTGCCCGTCTTCTCCAGGTATTCGCGCGTCTGGTCGCAAAGCGTCTGGTCTTGCAGCGCAAGGGTATTGAGGCCGATTATCGCGTTCATGGGCGTGCGAATCTCGTGGCTCATGTTGGAGAGGAACGCCGTCTTGGCCATGTTTGCCTCGTCCGCCATGGCGAGGGCCTCTGCCAGCGCCTCGTTCTTTGCAAGCGTCTCTCGCATCTCCTCGTCGATTACTGTGAGTCCGAGGCCTATGGCATGCACGACCCCGTCGTCGCGGTCCTTTGCCTTGCGGACGCCGGCCATGCGAATCATTTCGTAGTACTCGTTGCCGTTTCGCCGGGCCAAATAGCGATAGGCAATTATGTCCTTTTGCGCAAGCGCCTCGCGAATGGTGTCGGGCTCAATAAAGCGCTTGAAGCCCTCTCGATAGCCATCCACAACCATGTTGTTTGCATACCACGTAAAGCGCTCGAAGTAGTCGAAATGCACGCCCTCAGGAGTCTGGTCCTTGTCCGAAGGGTCGCCCCTGTAGCAAATGGCGTCGTTTTCGTCCAGGTTTACGTAGTATACGCTGCGATAGTCGGAGGCCATGGCGGTAATCATGTTGTTTGCCTGGGTGTTGGCATGGGTCGTGTACTTGCGCAGGTTGTCGCTAAGCACAGAGATTCTGTTGCTAAGCCCCTGCATTCCGTTGCCGTTATCTTCGGGAACGGGTGCCATCGTCGTTCCCTGCGTAAGCTCGCTCGTCATCTCGTCCATGTCGTTTGCGAGCTCGTCCAGGCTCTCGTTAATGGCCTCGAACTGCCTCGTATACTGCTTGCTAAGCACAAGCGTTATGGCAATGCCCACCGCAGAAAACAAAACGCACGCCACAACTACGATAAGGGTGTTCTTGTCTACCTGCGCTTCGTACCAGTCGGCGTCGAAGTCCGCCGCAACCACGCCGGCCACGTTGCCAGACGAGTCGAACACGGGGCTGTACGCGCTGTAGAAGTGGCCGTATTTGTCTGTGTAGGACACGTCGTCCACGGCCGCGGTGCCTCGAGCTGCCGTCTTGAGCGCCTCCGTAACATGGACGGACTCCCCGTACGCACTCGCATTCTGTTGCGCGGGGTCGATAACGAACATGAACGTTCCATCCTCGTTCGCACGAACCGTGTATATGAATTCAAGCCCTATGTTCTTCTCGAACGCGGAAAGCGTGTCGTATATCCTGTCGTAGTCCGGCGTGCCCCTGTGCTCGCCGTCCACCCTGGCAAGCGAGTCGCCATCCAACATGTCTGCAGAGGTGTTTGCGATGTCGAGCATGTGGTTGTCTATAAGGGTCTTCATGGCACTGTGGGACTGCTGGATTAGCAACGTACCCAGCAATACGCTTGTTATGAGCAGGAAAACGGTTACGGCCAGAACTGCGCGTACGCGTAAGCTCATTACCTTTTGAGCCATGGACACACCTTCTTTCATGCATATTTACATATATACTACCTGATTTATACGACCCTTGACTATCGCATCGGGTCACGAATCGGTGTGCATGGGCGTGCTTATTCATATTGTCCGAAAAAGGGGTGCCTTGAGGGGATACTCCCCTGCGGGTACATCGCGGATAGGCTCGCCCGCAAAGGAAGCCCCGCTCGCGATGTACCCGATGGGGAGTATCCCCTCAAGGCACCTCTCCCCTATCCCTTGTTTAGCGGGCCCTCGCCAAAGTCGCTCAGGGTAAGGTTGAGGCCACCGATGTCGTAGTCGTTGGCGTCGGTTGCCACCTTTACGTTTTGCATGGACTCCAAAACGCGCTTTTTGGCACTGCGGTATGCGAAGAGCGCAGGTCCCACGATAAGGGCAAGCAATAAGGCAACATAGATCACAAACATAAATATGTTAGCCACGTTTCCGTCCGCAAATGCGGATCCGCTAAGTATGGAGCCAATTCGCTCGCTCATGCCGCCGACCCCAACGGCGCTGACGCCTATGCCATACACAAACGCGAAAAAGACGAGCTCGGCAAGAAGCACCTTACCCGCGTTCTTGAGCGCCTCGCGAGCTGCCGCGGTCTGCTTCTTTTTTTCGTCTACGGGAAAGTTTGCCGCCACCTTGCCCGTCTGCCCGTTAACGCCAACCACGTACTTGTTTCCACCATACGATACCGCCAGGAGCCAGACGGGAAGAATTGCCTGCTCTATGTGGGAACAATCCACCACGGCGTTGTAGCGGTCGTAGTCGGGATAGCGCGGTTTGTATTCCTTGCCCACGGTCTCCAATGCCGCCTGGCAGGCCGAGTTGGCAGCGCGCCTTCTAACCCGCCGGCCAACCTCTTCTTGGTCAACCGTATAACGCTCGGCCATAAATCCCGGTATGTACTCCGTGGAAAACGGAACAAGGGCGTTGTAGTCATACGGCTCGATGGAGTCCATAACGTCGTCCGGCATCCGCTCCGAGCCGTCTGCGGGCACGCGTTGGAAGTCGTACGTCCCAACGCGATGGAGATGGTACTCGTAGCTTACCTTGTCTTTCTTTTGATACCCAATGTACGTAAAGTCGAAGTCAACGACTCCGCCCTGCAGCCAAAATGGCACGTACGTGCCCAAAACGGAAATTACGCGGGCATTGGCCACAAAGTCGTCGGGCAGGTACTTCTTTTCTGCCACGACCTTGTCGTAGCAGTCGATTGCCTGCTGCTTGGTAACAGAGAAGGGAATTACGAGGTCGGGCTTAAAGCTCCCCTCAAAGCGATGCGCCGCTATCTCGTTGTTGCCGCAGTACGGGCACGTGTCTGCCACAATAAAGTCGTCGGTCATAAGCTGGGCGCCGCATTCCGGGCAAAGGTATCCCAAGAGGCCGGTGCTTACCTGCTTGGACTCCCTGACGTCAGACTCAAACGTGTTGCCGCACCACATGCACGCCAGATGGCCTGCCTTGGCGTCGTACCTAAGCGCTCCGCCACACGACGGGCACTTGTATACCAAAACCTTAGAGCGCTCTTCCATCGTTCGCCCATCTCTCTCTTACAAACAAGGCCTCACAACAAAAAGAATAGCGCATGCTCCACCGCTGGCGGGGCACTCGCCAAATGGCGGCGTGTGTCCCCCTATCAAGGGGGGCACCTCTCAAGGGGGGTACTCCCTTTTGGTTGGCACCTCTCAAGGGGGGTACTCCCTTTTGGTTGGTCGCCTTATGACCGGCGGGCCTGCTTGTGGCCGCGCTTCATCTGGTACAGGCGCTCGTCCGCCTTTATAAGCAGCTCGGGCATCCTCCCCATAAAGCCGTCGTCAATTTGGGACGTGGCCCACCCCACGGATATGGACAGGACGAACTCGACGTCATGCGTCTTGTTGTAGTCCTCCATTGCGTCCGCTATGCGGTCCGCGAGCGCCTGCGCATCGGCTTCGTCCGCAACCATAAACGCGCAGAACTCGTCGCCGCCAAGCCGTGCCAGAAGCGCATGCTCGGGAACGCATGCCGTAAGTATGCGCGCCGTCTCGCGTATGGCCTCGTCGCCAACGTCGTGGCCCAAGGTGTCGTTTATGTACTTTAGGCCGTCGAGGTCCATGTACATTACCGTGGCGGGACGGCCCTCGTTCTTGCTTACGTCGTGGGAGAGCAGGAGCTTTATTCCTCGCCTATTCAGGAGCCCGGTTAGCTCGTCGTGCTGCGACTGCTGCTCCAGCTGCAGGTTGTGCTGATTCAAGAGCTGGTTGAGCTCCCGCTCGTTTGCAATCATCTGCAGGTGCTTAAGCGCGCAGCCCAAATTGAGCAGCGCCATTAGCTGGCCATGGCTGTTAAGGCCGTCGTCCTTGAGCACCGCTATTCCCAGCAATTCGTTGCCGGCCATTACGCCACCCACGGTGCACGAGCTGGTGGTGCCATAGCCGTCGAGCGCATGCCCCAAAAGCTTCTGCAGGACTATTGGCTCCGAATCCAGGAGCATCTGTATGTTTCCCCGCGTCAGCGTTCCGAGCGGATGCACGCTGTCGGAGAGCGCAAACGCCCTGGCCCCAATAAACTCCATTGGCTCGGGAAGGAGGTACAAATCCGCAGACGCCACACCCAGGCGTTCAAACTCCCCAAGGATGAGCTGGTATGCCTTGGCGGGATCTGCATCCTCGCGCAGGGCGTCGTCCACCATGTGAAATATTATCCACTCGCGCTTGTCCCTGTTTAGGCTGTTGGTCTGTACGGAGCTGTTGAGCAGTCGGGCAACCCTTAGGTGGAGGTGCGAGATCTGGTCTATGACCCAGCTTGCGTCCTCCCCTTTGGACTCTTCCAAAAGCGCCTCGAGGAGCGTAATGGCCACGGTGTGAAACCCCTCAAGCGACAAGAACTCGCTGTAGTCCTGCTCAAAGAGCACAGAAAGGTCGTGTGACGAGAACAGCGATATTTCCTCTTGGGGGTCTGCAAGATGCGCAAGATAGCTGGCCTGCACCTTGCTCACAAAGGCCTTTACGTGGGACCGGAAGTCGCTTGTTACACGCGGTCCGGCCATGGAGATGGTGGAATTCATAAGTATTGATACGAACTCGTCTGCCGGGAACGGCTTTTGGCGAAGGAGCTCGCGAAAGCGCATGGCCCTGTTCTCGCTGCCTTCCCCACACGACCCGCGAGCAATAAACCTGCTTGATATAACGCGCTCCTCCTGCTCGAGCCCCTCGCACAGACGCAGCGCCTCGCGCGCAGCCATGCATCCGTAGTCGTAGCTCGTCATATGCACGGTAGACAGGGGCGGATCCATGTGGGCAGACCGCACGTTGTCGTCAAAGCCCGTAACTGCCACGTCCACGCCAACCACCAGCTTGCGCTCGTGAAGCACCGAATAGGTTGTATAGGCTATGAGGTCGCATGCGCACGCGATTGCCTCCACGTCGGGATTCGCGTCCAAGAGATCCCGTATAACATCCGCACAGTCGCCGCCAAAGTCGCCACGCGCAAACAGCCGGTCCGGCGTGTCGAGTCCATGAGATTGCATCTCCTCAAAGTAGATGGTCTCCCGCTCGCGCGCTCCCCTGCTGGATTCGGGCCCGCTTACAAAGGCGATCTTCGTAAACCCGCAGTCCTCAATAAGGTGGCGCATGCACTCGCGCATGCCAGGCTCGTTGTTTTTGGTAACGCAGCGGAATCCCTCCACCTCTCGCTCCAGTACAAGGGTGCGCCGCGGATCCATTATCTGTAGCAGCCCCATGGCCTTCTGGTTGTTGCCGGAAAGGTTTGCAGTCATGCATCCCACGGGGACGATGGTCGCATCCAGGTCCAGACGCACCGCAATCTCGCAGGCTACGCGCAGGTAGGCCTCGGCATTCGCCAGCGTGTGGTATGGAATGAGGTCGGCAATGGAAACCAGCGTGTGTCCCGCCTCCTCCAGCGTGTTTTGCACGCCAAGGCGCAGCGACCGCGGGTAGTCTATGTGAGAATGCGCGGCTATAAGCCCTATGCGATACGTACTCACGCGCACCTCCAAGCAAGGTTGTAAGCCTACTTAATGATTAGTATATGAGACAAGAGACGCATTATTGCAGCGAACCGTAAAAGGTAGGTAGGTACCAATCAAGAGGGGTACTCCCCCTTGAGAGGTACCAATCAAGAGGGGTACTCCCCCTTGAGAGGTACCAATCAAGAGGGGTACTCCCCCTTGATTGGTCTAGTGTTACACCCATATGAACACAGATGAGCACGGTCCTCGTTCATCTATACTTTAGCAACCTAAGTCGTGTCTTGGCCTTCTAGGGCCCAAGACGAACACGCGAAAGGATGCGAATGAAAAGCACAGACGTCCGCGACGGCCAGAACGCGGGGCTCAGCCCCCTTGGCATCGCAATCGGCGTAGTGGGTTGCGTTATTATTACCGCTTCGTCGGTATACACCGCACTTAAGATGGGAGCCCTGCCGTGGCCCACCATCTTTACCTCCATCTCTGCGCTCGTTTTGCTGCGCGCCTTTGGTCGCCGGAGCCTCAACGAGGCAAACGTTACGCAGATTATTATGTCTGCAGGTTCCATGGTGGCTGGCGGCCTGGCCTTTACCATTCCCGGCATTTGGATGCTGGGCTATGCCAACGAGGTAAGCTGGGTGCAAATGCTTCTGGTGGCGCTATCGGGCACCCTTTTGGGACTCGTAGCCACAGCGCTTATCCGCAAGCGCATGGTAGAAGAGTCCGACCTGGAGTTTCCCATTGGCATGGCCGCAGCCGAGACCCTTACCGCAAGCCAGGCAGGCGGAAAGACCGGCGCCAAGCTGTTTGGCTCCATGGCCTTTGCCGGCCTATGGAGCGTGGCCCGCGACGTGCTGGGCTGGTTGCCGCCCATGTTCCTTTCGCTTCCCATCCCCGGCGTGGCGTTTGGCATCTACAACTCCCCCATGCTCCTTTCCGTCGGCTTCCTTGTTGGCGGCACTGCCATGGCTTTCTGGTTTGGTGGGGCGCTGCTCTCCAACTTTGGCATTGTTATGGGCGGAACGGCAATGGGCCTGTGGGACACGGCTACCGCACAGGGCATCGTGCAGTGCCTGGGTATGGGCCTTATGATGGGCTCTGGCATCGGCGTCGTCGTGCGCGACATAGTACCCAGGATCGTTAAGCACTTCCGCTCCAGACAAAACAAAGCCGCCGAGCAGGCTTCGAGCGAGGCGGGCGGACTTAGGCGCATGGATGCGGGCGCACTTGGCCTTATGGTGGCTGCCGCTGCTCTGCTTGCCTGCTTTGGCCTGGGCTTGTCGCCACTTGCGACCATCGTGGTGGTGGCCCTCGGGTTCGTAACCACCATAATGAGCGCTCAGTCCGTGGGACAGACGGGCATAGACCCCATGGAGATCTTTGGCCTCATCGTGCTGCTCGCAATTGCCGCGCTTGGCGAGTCGAGCCAGGTAAAGCTCTTCTATGTTGCTGGAATAATAGCCGTGGCGTGCGGCCTGGGTGGCGACGTTATGAGCGACTTTAAGACGGGCCAGATCCTTGGCACAAACCCCCGCGAGATGTGGATAGGCCAGGCCATAGGCGCCCTTTTGGGCACCGTCATCTCCGTGGCCGTTATGGCGGCGCTCGTAAGCGCATACGGCACGGGCGCCTTCGGACCCGGGCAGATGTTCGTCTCGGCACAGGCATCCGTCGTCGCCACCATGGTGTCGGGCATACCCAGCATCCCCTCCTTCGTAATCGGGCTGGTTGCGGGAATCGTGCTCTACTGCCTTGGCCTTCCCTCCATGATGGTGGGACTGGGAGTGTATTTGCCTTTCTACATGTCTCTTACCGCCCCTATTGGCGCCCTGGTCAAACTCGTATACGACCGCGTGCGCAAGAGCAAGAACGACGAGGACGGCATCGTTATTGCTTCCGGCCTCTTGGGCGGCGAATCGATTGTGGGCGTAATCGTGGCGCTCGTAACGGTAGTGTCCGGACTTATGGGATAGCTACGTTTCGGGGCCGGCCCCGACGAAAGGGTGCCGTGAGGGGGTGTATCCCCTCACGGCACCCTTTTGTTCGTCCAGCTTCGTTCCACCAGCCTCCTTTAATTGCTTATACTTATGCGCATGTCCACACGAGAGGAGATGCACATGCTACACAAGACGCTCAAGCCCTTTCCCAAAGACTTTTTGTGGGGAGCCTCGACCTCTGCCTACCAGGTAGAGGGAGCTGCGCTCGAGCACGGCAAGGGCCCGTCCGTCCAAGACGTTAAGGAGCCGCCTGCGGGCACCAGCGGATTTGAGGTCGCGGCTGACCAGTACCACCGCTACAAGGAAGACGTGGCCCTTATGGCCGAGATGGGTTTTAAGACGTATCGCTTCTCCATTAGCTGGGCGCGCCTGTTGCCCAAGGGCACCGGCGAGGTTAACGAGGAAGGCGTGCAGTACTACTCCGACCTCATTGACGAGTGCCTTAAGTACAACATCCAGCCGCTCGTTACCATGTATCACTTTGACCTTCCGGCAGCGCTCGACGAGCAGGGCGGCTGGGGCAACCGCGCCACCGTGGACGCCTTCCTCGAGTTCAGCAAGCTCATGTTCGAGCGCTACGGCGACCGCGTAAAGTACTGGCTTACCATCAACGAGCAAAACATGATGACGCTTGCCGCCGAGGCCATCCTGGGCATCGACACCTCCGCACCTGGCGCCACCAAGCTCATCTACGAGCAGAACCACCACATGCTGCTGGCCCAGGCCAAGGCGATGAAGCTCTGCCACGAGATGCTTCCCGCGGCAAAGATCGGCCCCGCGCCAAACATCGCGCTCGTCTACCCCGAGACCGACAAGCCCGAGGACATTCTGGCCGCACAGAACTTCAACGCGCTGCGCAACTGGCTCTATCTGGACATGGCGGTGTATGGCATCTACAACAACATCGTGTGGAGCTGGCTGGAGGGCCAGGACGCGCTGCCTGGCAACATCCTGGACGGCGACATGGAAATAATGGTGGCTGCCAAGCCCGACTTTATTGCCTTCAACTACTACAGCACGGCCACCGTGGCCGCAAGTGACGGAACCGAGAAGGCAGGGCGCACCGGCGACCAGCAGCGTCAGCTTGTGATTCCCGGCTTTGCCAAGGGCGTTCCCAACCCGCACTTCCAAAAGACGGAGTTCGGCTGGGAAATAGACCCGGTGGGCTTCCGCAACACGCTGCGCGAGGTGTATAGCCGTTATCACCTGCCCATAATCATTACCGAGAACGGCCTGGGCGCCTACGACAAGATGGTCGTGGAGGACGGCGAGGAGCGCGTGCACGACCCGTACCGCATCGACTACCTGCGCGCCCACATCGAGCAGATGCATCTGGCCATTAGCGACGGCGTGGACATGATGGGCTACTGCCCCTGGAGCGCCGTGGACCTCATCTCCACCCACGAGGGCTTCGTAAAGCGCTATGGGTTCATCTTCGTTAACCGCGAGGAGTTCGACCTTCTGGACCTGCACCGCGTGCGCAAGGATAGCTTCTTCTGGTACAAGAAGGTAATCGCCAGCAACGGTGAGGATCTGGACTAGAGCCCGACTCGATCGTCCGAAAACGGCGTGCCTAATGGGGATACTCCCCTACGGGTACATCGCGCGGGAAACCCACCTCATTATACGAGGACTATCCGCGATGTACCCGATGGGGAGTATCCCCATTAGGCACGCTACTCCATCACGATTTTTCGGACGACCTACTGGCAATCCCACCAGATCCAGAGATGTGACCAACTTGTGTAGGAAAACTATTTCGAACGGGTTTGAGACACCCGGTCCCGGCGCTGCGTATGTATAGCCATCGACAGCAAATTGCAAACTCCATAACAGAAAGGAAAACATCATGACCAAGGAGAATCGCACGGAGCTGGAAATGGCAAATGAGGAGAAGGGCCTTGAGGTTTCTGACGAGCTGCTCGAGGGCGTAAGCGGCGGCGGGATGCATCATCACAAGACGAGACACGAACCCAAACCCGACTGGACCGAAATCGACCCTGAAGACGGCTCTTCGGGTGTCACCTACACGTGGTAGGAAGTTTATTAGGACAGACTGTTCGAAAGGAGGCGCCTATTGGGGATACTTCCCAATAGGCGCTCTTCAATCTCAACGGAAGAGCTCATCGTGCGATCCCGTGCGCTGGAAATAAGCGATTTTACCCTCAGTGCGCCAGATTACGAGCCAATCTCCTGCATTGGCAACATGACACTCATTGCTGCCTCCCCATTTTCCAGAAAGTCGATGCATGTTGTGCCTACGCTTCAAGACACTCATGGATTCAGCATCGTTAGTCAGGATGAGGTCGATAACCGCTTCGAGTTCGGTTAGGTCCCAGCTGCGTTTGCCAGCCTTCTTTTTTAAGTCACGGCTAAAAGCTGGCGCAAACTTCGCTTTAAGCCGACCGGTCATGCTAATGCTGCCTCAATGAGCTCGTGTCCCGTGACGTAGCTTCTTCCCGCGCCCGAGCGAATCAACTCATCGGTCTCACGGATCGCTTCGAGAGACTCGGCGTTTGGCTCAGGGTCCGAGAGATTAAGCGGGATCCTGTTTTCCCGAATCATCTGCATATAGAACGCACGCGTGACTGAGGACAGATCAAAGCCAAAATGCTCGGCGATCCGCGATGCGCCTTCTTTGATTTCGCTATCGACACGAATCGTTACTGATGAAGCAGCCATATTACCCTCGTTTCCTTATGTATTGACAACGTAAGTATAATGTCTTGCGCAAATGGATTCAAGCACCTTAGACAGCGGTGTGAAAAGAGGGCCAATGCGGATAGCTGGTCTTCAGCAATCATGGCGAAAAACTACGCCTACGCAGCCAAATAATCATTTGAAGTCTGGGTCGCGGCCGAAACGCACGCATCTGCGTGTAGTCAGCTGCCACTGCACGCAGAGACGTGCATCTGGACTCCAAGTTGCGCGCGAAACGCACGCCGTTGCGTGTAGTCAGCTGCCACTGCACGCAGAGACGTGCATTTGCGATGCATTACGTTGCTTTTATCAAAACATATCCAAATCTTCGCCTGGGCGACGATATAGTTTAAATTACGTTTTCGCGGTTGCACAAGGCGTCCGCATCCTCCCGACTCCAGAAAGGATCTGAGCATGAAAATCACAACGTTCAATCCCCTGATCGTCACTCAGCATCAAGAAGAGATCGTCGAATTGTTCGAAGAGCTCGGTTTTGTTAGACGTCACCACGGCCGTGCGGTAAATGCGGCAGGCCAAAACGTCAGCGGCATTCGCATGAAAGATGCCAGCGGATTCTATGTGGACGTAGCGGAAAATCCCGATATCCCGCAGGACCTCACAGCCATCCGCATAAACGTTAGCGACTTTGACGAGGCCTACGAGATGCTGCTCGCTAAGGGCTTCACGAATCCAAAGGGCGAAATCGACACCAGGTCGAACAAGAATGCAATGCTGTTTGCTCCCTCTGGCTTTGCAATCCATCTTTGCCACCACATTAAGAACCACGATTAGGCAGGTTGCTCTACTGTGCACATAGGGGATACTCCCCATCGGGTACATCGCGAGCAGGGCTTACGTTGGAGGCCGGCTCATCCGCGATGTACCCGTAGGGGAATATCCCCTA
>CADBDT010000003.1 GCA_902793465.1 uncultured Coriobacteriaceae bacterium
CGATTCGAGCGAACGTAAATAAATGGAGACTTTATCAGGTTGCGCCCGCGTTGCGGCACCCGGCAGCCTCCGGACTCGCCCGCACGCTCAGCGCTCACTTCGTTCGCTCACTCGCTTCGCTCGTGATTCGCGCCCGCGGTGCGGCGCCCGGCAGCCTCCGGACTCGCCCGCACGCTCAGCGCTCACTTCGTTCGCTCACTCGCTTCGCTCGTGATTCGCTTGCGGGAGAGTCCGGAGGCTGCCGGGCGCGCGCGGAATTCGCCAGCTGGGGAAAAGTTTGTGCGGTGACAAGCACCGCGTCAGCATTCGTGCGCTCAGCGCTCACTCGCTTCGCTCACGTTTTATATTGAGGGTGCCGTTGAGAAGTATCCCCCCAGCGGCACCCCACTCAAGCACGTTTTTGTGTGAAGTCGGAAATAATACCCGCAATGGCGTGTATTTAACACGGCTACGGCTTACCCAAGCGCACGCAATTGCGTGTAGGACAATACGACACCCCGCATCCGCGTGCGTTTCCCGCCGCGCGGACGCTGCAAACGCACGCGGCTGCGGGTGGTGGCGGCTGTCTGCGCGCAGACAACGGCGTTTTGCTTGCATCCTATCTTCCAAATGCAACTGGTTGCGTGTGGTCAGGCACAACTCCCCGCAACGGCGTGCATTTCCCTTTGCCGGGACGTTGCAAATGCACGCCATTGCGTGCAGTGCCGTACGACTACACGCAGCAACGTGCGTTTCAGTTGCGGGTGGACTCCAGAATGCACGTAGTTGCGGGTAGTGCTGGTCGTCTGCACGCAACGACGTGCATTTCCTCCGCTGGCAGCGGGCCAAATGCACGTGGCTGCGTGAGGTGCCTGCCGACTATACGCAAAAGCGTGCATATCGAGGGCGCTTGGCTCCCAAGATGCACGCGGCTGCGGGTAGTGGCGACTGTCTCCACGCAACGACGTGCGTTTCGTGGCCGTCTGACCGGTCAAATGCGCGCCATTGCGTGCAGTCGAACATCACTCCACGCATCCGCGTGCGTTTCCCGCCGCGCGGACGCTGCAAACGCACGCGGATGCGGGTAGTGGCGGCCGTTTATGTTCATCCTCGTGCATTTTGTCGACACTATGTCTTTTGTGCTCGTAAAGTTGATTCAGGACGCAAATTGGGACCGTTTTTGTCACGGGGTTTTAGAGGGGCTCGTCGTACTCCTTTGTTACGATTCAAATTCCTACTTGAATGGTAGGAATTAAAGTGGCATTATTCCAATACGCTCTCTGTTGTACGTACACATCGATTAAGGAGGGGCAACATGAAAGCGGCTCATAGTGTAGATGCGCTTATTGGAGCAACACCACTCATAGATCTTACGGCACTGATGCCAAATGCAAGCGCACGCGTATTTGGCAAGTACGAGGCGACCAATCCCGGCGGTTCCGTTAAGGACCGAATTGCCCGCGCGATGATAGAGGCGGCCGAAAAAGACGGCTCGCTGCAGCCGGGAGGAACCATAATCGAGCCCACGAGCGGCAACACGGGCGTAGGGCTTGCGATGCTTGCCGCTGCAAAGGGATATCGTATGCTTTTGGTTATGCCCGAGACCATGAGCATAGAGCGGCGCAAGCTCGCCCAGTCCTACGGTGCGCAAATCGTGCTCACTCCCGGCAAGGACGGGATGGGAGGCGCGGTCGCGCGCGCCAACGAGTTGCTTGCGCAAACCCCCGGCGCCATTGTTGCTGGGCAGTTTGAGAATCCCGCCAATCCGCAGGCTCATTACGAGACAACCGGACCGGAGATCTGGGAGGAGACCAAAGGCAGCGTGGATGCCATCGTAGCGGGCGTAGGTACTGGCGGCACGATTTCTGGCGCGTCGCGCTTCCTAAAGGAGCAGAATCCCAGTTTGAGCGCGTTTGCGGTTGAGCCAGAGGAGTCGCAGGTTCTTGCTGGCGGGCAGCCTGGTGCGCACAGGATACAGGGAATAGGTGCGGGCTTTGTTCCTAAGACCTACGACGCGTCCGTTGTGGACGAGGTTATTCCCGTTTCCTCACCGGATGCTATTGCCACCAAGAAGCGCCTCTCGGAGGAGCTCGGCCTGCTGGTGGGTATCTCTTCTGGCGCGGCCGTTACCGCTGCGCTTCGCGTGGCCGAACGCGAGGACTTTGCGGGCAAGACGATCGTTGCCATTCTGCCCGACACCGGCGAGCGCTATCTTTCCATGGACCTCTAAGGAGCACAAACTGGTACGAGGCGCTTCTCGGGAACAGTGCCTCTCGGGTACGTCCCAGGGTGATACCCCCGGGCATACGCCTTCGGGCATACGCTCGGGGGTGGCACCCCGGGACGTAACCATTCTGACGTGAGTATGGTGATGCGGGGACAGCCAGACGGGTTGCTTGTGTGCGCCACCATGTAAGGAAGTAATCTCTAGGTGGGATTTGTACGTATACTTATGCGCTGGCTAGAGCGTGCGTTGCGCAGGAGTGGCTTCTCCCTCATAATTGTGTGCAGAGGGAGAGGATTCAATGGATACAATCAAAATCATTAAGGTTAAAGAGGACGTTCGCGCCAACAACAACATGGCCGCGGACGCCCTTCGTTTGCGGCTTCGAGATGCCGGAACACTGCTCATAAACCTTATGAGCTCTCCGGGCTCGGGCAAAACCACGCTGCTTTCGGCAACGCTGGATTGCCTTTCGCCGGAGCTCGGCATTGGGGTTATGGAGGCAGACGTAGACTCCGACGTGGACGCCCATACCGTTGCGTCGCATGGTGCTCGTGCCATCCAATTGCATACGGGTGGCATGTGCCATCTGGACGCGGCCATGACCGAGCAGGGTCTGCACAACCTGGGTATAGACGGGCTGGACCTCGTGTTTTTGGAAAACGTGGGCAACCTCATTTGTCCTGCGGAGTTCGACACGGGCGCCGGCGCCAAGGTAATGATTCTTTCGGTGCCAGAGGGCCACGACAAGCCGCTTAAGTACCCGCTTATGTTTGAGGTAAGCGATTTGGTGTTGGTTTCGAAGATGGACGTTGCTCCGTACTTCGACTTCGACTTGGGAGAGTTGGAGAAGAACGTTCGTATGCGCAACCCAAATGCCACCATCCTTCCGCTTTCGGCAAAGACCGGTGAGGGAATGGACGCGTGGTGCGACTGGCTGCGTTCCAGGGTGGAGAGCTGGAAAAAATAGTCAGAGGGACAATTCCCTTGGCTTTGTTAAGGAGGAGAGGAATATGCCAGTAGGAAACAGACCTGGAGGGCCTACGAGGCGTCCGGAACGCGACTTTGGCGGGGCAAGCGTAGAGGATCGCGCGGAGGCAATGCGAGCGGGGCTAACCGACGAGGAGATTGCCGCGCGCAACGTAATTCCTACCGCGACTCCCAACGGCGAGCCGCATCGCATGCTTGCCGAGGAGTACTTTTCGGAAAACGACACTGCCACGCATTGGAAGCCTGCCACGCCAGACGAGCCAGGCCCCGCAGCGAGCGAGCCGCTTAAGCCTGGCGTTCTTCGCGAGGGCGTAAAAATTACCGACCGCATTCCCATAAAGATGCACCTTAAAAAGGCGACGCAGGACGACCCCGAGTACTGGGGACTCGCCGCTGTTATGACCGAGGAAGAAGCTGAGCTTCTAAAGCACATGAAGGTGCGCGTTCCCGAGACGCTGCAGCAGGTAATCGATGGCTCGGGCATGGAGCCCGAGCGTGCCCAAAAGCTGCTGGACGACCTAAGCTACAAGGGAATTGTGGAGTTCAACTGGGAGAACCTGGACGGAAAGAACCCCAACCACGAGCGGCGCTATGTGCTTCCGCGCTACGTGCCGGGCTCTGCGGAGTTTACCGTTATGAACCAGCGCCTGCTAGAGGAGCACCCGGAGTTTGGCACCTTCTTTGAGCGCATGACCTTCCTGCCGCTTACCGTGGCCACCAAGATGGTACCGCCCGGAGGCGCTGGAATTGGCATGCACGTTATTCCCGTTGAGCACGCCATAAAGCAGGAGAACACCTCGGCCTCGGTGGAGCACCTGAGCCACTGGCTCAAAAAGTACGACCGCTATGCGGCAAGTTCCTGCAGCTGCTCGCTGGCCGAGCGCGCCCGCGGCGATAACGGCGGTCGCGATCCGCAAAACTGGTGTATAGGCATCGGTGACATGGCCGACTACCTTGTGGAAACGGGCAAGGGCCACTTTATTACCTACGACGAGGTAATAGACATCCTGCTTCTGGCCGAAAAGAACGGCTACGTGCACCAAATAACCAACGTAGACGGCGAGGAAAAGATCTTTGCCATTTGCAACTGCGACGTGAGCGTTTGCTACGCCTTGCGCACCTCTCAGCTGTTCAACACGCCCAACATGAGCGCGAGCGCGTATCGCGCCCACGTGGACGAAGAGAAGTGCGTTGCCTGCGCGGGTTGCGTGGAAGTTTGTCCGGCAGGCGCCGTGCAGCTTGGCCAAAAGATTCCCACGACCGAAGGTCGCGTTACGTATCCTGTGCAGCCCCTTCCCAACGCCCGCGGTTGGGGAGAGGACGACTGGGATCTGGACTACAAGAACAACAACCGCATTGAGTGCCATGAGGCTGGCACCGCCCCCTGCAAGGTGGCGTGCCCTGCCCACGTGTCCGTTCAGGGCTATTTGCGCATGGCCGCGCAGGGACGCTATCGCGAGGCGCTAGAGCTCATTAAGAAGGAGAATCCCTTCCCTGCAGTATGCGGTCGCGTATGCAACAAGCGTTGCGAGGCAGCATGCACGCGCGGGACGGTGGACGAGGCCGTTGCCATTGACGACGTAAAGAAGTTCGTGGCCCAAAAGGACCTCGAGGCCGAGCATCGCTTTGTGCCCGAGCCCGTTATTCCCTCCACCCGCGGTCGCCTTCCCGAAAAGATTGCCATTATTGGCGCGGGTCCTGCGGGCCTTACTGCGGCATACTATTTGGCCAACATGGGGTACAACCCCGTTGTGTTCGAAAAGAACTCGAGGCCTGGCGGAATGCTTACCTACGGCATTCCCAGCTACAAGCTGCAAAAGGACGTCGTGGACGCCGAGATTAACATAATGCGCGAGATGGGCGTCGAGATTCGCTGTGGCGTAGAGGTAGGTAAGGACGTTACGCTCGACGAGCTGCGCGAGCAGGGCTTTATGGCCTTCTACGTAGCCATCGGCTGCCAGGGTGGGCGTCGTGCGGGCGTCGAGGGCGAAGACGCCAAGGGCACCTCCACTGCCGTTGACTTCCTGCGCACTGCCCTGGAGAACCCCGAGCACGAGGTAAAGGGCAGCACCGTGGTAGTGGGTGGCGGCAACGTGGCCATAGACGCCGCGCGCGTGAGCGTACGCTGCGGGTCCAGCGAGGTTAGCATGGTGTGCCTGGAGCAGCGTGACCAAATGCCGGCGCTGCCTCACGAGATTGCCGAGGCAGAGGAGGATGGCGTTAGCATCCTTAACGGCTGGGGGCCTGCTAAGGTAGAGGTCGACAGCAAAGGCAAGGTCTGCGGCATAACCTTTAAGCGTTGCACGCAGGTATTTGCCGAGGACGGAAGCTTTGCCCCTGTTTACGACGAGGAGCAAACGACCACCATTCCCTGCGAAAACGTGGTGTTCTCCATTGGACAAACGATTGAGTGGGGCAACCTGCTGGAAGGCTCTGCCATAGAGATTGCTCGTGGCGGCCGTGTGGCAGCAGACCCCAAGACATATCAGACCGCGCAGGACGACGTGTTTATTGGCGGTGACGTATACACTGGCCCGCGCTTTGTGATTGACGCCATTGCCGCTGGTCACGAGGCCGCCATTAGCCTGCATCGCTTTGTGCAAAAGGGTTCGTCGCTTACGCTTTCGCGCAACCAGCGATATTACGTGGAGCTCAACAAGAACCAGATTTCGCTCAACCCCAACGGCTACGACCATGCCGGGCGCGAGATTCCTCCGTGCGAGCGTGTGGAAAAGATCCTGCACAACTGGGACGATCCCAATCGCACCTTTACCGAGGAACAGATTCGTACCGAGACGGCCCGCTGTCTTAAGTGCGGTGCTTCCATCGTGGACGCCAACAAATGCATTGGCTGCGGCCTGTGCACCACGCGCTGCGAGTTTGACGCCATACACCTTAGGCGCGACGTGCCCGAGGCAAGCACCATGTACAAGGCAGAAGACAAGGTAAAGGCCGTGCTGCCCTATGCCGCCAAGCGTGGCGTAAGGATCTTGAAGAACAAGGTCTTCAAATAAAGCGCAACGGATTAGAGTCGCTTAGCGACTCTAATCCGTTGCGCCCGCTGTCCACCGACTTGCCCAACAAGTGCGCACCATGTGCGCTAATGCAGGTAATGGATACGGGATTCTTGACCTTAAGGCGAGAGCGGTGGTGCAGAAAGAGACCGCGCGCAGTTCCGCAGTGCGGGATAACCAAGAAGGTTGTTAACGACTCATCGCACGAGGACTGTTTGAGCACGGCCTCCTCTGCGCCACCGATCTCGCCTTAAGGTCAAGAATCCCGTGCATCATGGTATGCAAGATCGACCAAAGGGGTTCTTATGCACGAGTTGGGAATCGTGTTCCATATGATTGACACCTTGGAGAGCGTTGCTCGCGACAACGAGCTCTCCGTAATAGCAAAGGTTACCCTCAACTTGGGCGAGGTTTCGGGCGTGCTTCCCGACTACCTGGTGGATTGCTGGAACTGGGCCGTAAAGCGCACCGAGGTTTTGCACAACGCAGAGCTAGAAGTCGTGCAGATAGACGCTGTTACCATATGCAACGACTGCGGAAACACCTACGCCACCGTGCCGCAGGGCAAAACGTGTCCCCATTGCGGAAGTGGCAATACCGTGCTGCTTCGCGGGAACGAAATAGAAATAGACACCGTGGAAGGCTGCTAGCAAAGCACGGAGCCGTGGTGTGACGAAACCCTTGAGGGGATGCCGGCTTGGTTTTAGCAGTGGCCCCGTTTCCGTATTACGTTCAAGACGTATGCAATTTATAAACCGTGAGTCCCGAAGGGTAAGAGCGTACCTGCGTTGCCTCCACTTTGCTACCACTTAGCGTGCACATTCGCGCAAGCAGGTTAGACAGGGGAGACTCATTCGTCGGACTTACAGTGTATAAATAGCAGTTTTCATGCAAGAGCGCGCATGAACGGTCTTGCGACAAGCCAAGCGAGGAAAGCTTTTGCTCTAGGTGAGGGCTTCCATATTCCCATCCACCCCAGAACACGAGGTTTTTGGCCTCGTAGTCGGTTACGTTTAAGGCGTATAGCCGGGTTGTTATCAGACTTATGTCTTCTATAAACACGTCATTGGGATGGCTTGCCGCATCGGCATATGCATCCAGGGATATTTGAGCGCTTTTGGTTTTGTCCGCAATTGTTTTTGGAGACCAGGTTTGAAGAAGGTATACGGCGCTATTTGCCACCAGCGATATTACGAGCGCCCAGCATAAGATGGCAGATAACCCGCCCCTGCTTTTGTTTTTGGGTTTTTCGCACGTATCTTTGCTCTCTACAAACGACATGGCCATGCCAAAGAAGATGAGTGACACGCCTATAACAACCCTAGAAGGGAACCTGCCCGTAACCACTAAAGCAGCGCTCAGTGCATAGTAAACGAATCCAGTGGCGACTACCGAGAAGCGTTGTGCGCCATTCCTTGCATGAAAAAAAGAAACCATAAATGCGATGGACATTACGACAACAATGGTAAAACAGTTAACCGCACCTGGTAAATCAAAGTTTTTTGGTACAGGCAACGAGGCGATTTTGGTAAGACTTTGAGTGGTTATCGCATCGTCCATGCAATAGAAGTTGTTGGTTAGGATGGCAAGGTCCTTATCCCATCCAAGCTCACTAAACACCTGAGGATAGTCCCCGTATTGCGCGTGCGGGTAGTCCATGTATGCGGACCGCGCATCATTGAACGCAAGATAGTCGTTGAGTCCTGCCACGCTGTAAACACCGGCATGCACTGCCGTCAAAACCACGAGCGCGCCTATGACCACCAGCGCATGCAAAACGAACAGGCGAAGCTCGTTGGAGTTTATTGCGCCAAGCAGCGCTACGTGCTTGCGAGTTTCTTTGTCCCTGCAGTTTTTAAACCACTGCGTTGCCACCTTTACCAAGGTAACGCATCCCAACATCCCCGTAAGAACCAGAATCATTTCTGGTCGAAGGAGTGCGCCAAGCAACACCAGAATAGTGCCAAAGATGCGCTCGAATCGGCTGCTCCGAACGCCACACATAAAGAAGATGCCCGTGCCACAGGCGAGCCCAGACGTAAGGGTAAACTGGAGGTTCTGAACCATGCAACCCACGCAGACGGCTTGTATAAGAGCAAGAGAGGACCACTTGAGCGCAGGCTTTTCCTTGAGCTTCTTAAGGACCGCCTGGCAAAGCGCTACATTGCAGACACCTATGATCGCAAGTTGAAAAAGCGCCCACCATGGAACAGTTGAAGCGATGCTATAGAGCGCTGCAATGGGAACGCTTAGGCAAATGTTTACGAATACGGTAAACGCGCCTTCTGGCAAGCCTTCGCTTAGGATTGAGGCAAATGTAAAGTCATCATTTTCTGCCCACACGGGCGATTGTATGTAGCACGTAACGACGATTAACAGAAGCGCGGCTAACGAAGGAAGAACCCACGACATATGCCGTCCTCGTGCTTTATTGGAGGAGACTGAGCTGTCGCGCAATGTTTTCATGACGTTCTGTTCCCTTGTGTGAAGCGATGGCTAGTAGAACCATGTTTCATTGTATCCAAATGCGTGGCCTCTGGTAGTTATGGCACCATGCGCAGTTGCCGAGCTTGTTTTTTTGGTATGGTGCTCGGCTGCTGGCGATTATCTTACGGCGTTTTACAAGATTCTGCAGACAGGCATAAAGAAATCTTGAATTCGTATCGCAAAACCCCTTTTGCCGATTGCTTTCGTATTAGGCAATACGCTGACGTACCATATTTATATCTGTATTTAGTAGCATGTTTGGGCGATTGCGGGGGCAACGATGAAACGTTATCGCATTGGTCTTATGGTTGGCGACAAGTCAATCGACTACGTGTATTCGGTGCGCATGGGAATCCAAAATACACTTGAGGAGTCCGGGCACGTCCTCATAACCATATCCGACCTAATTTCGTTTCATTCCCGTACGAATGCCGTCTCGTACTTTCGTGTGGCCTTCGAGGTGGCCGGCAGGCTTGGGCTCGACGCCATAATAGTCCCCGCCGGAATAATTGCGAGCTACCTTGCCGACGACCGTTCGTATCTTAAGGACTTCCTCCATGTTTTGGAGCAGGACAAGACCATTGTTATTGAGCGCAAGATAGATGGCTACAGATGTGTGGAAAAGGACAACGCTCCAGGCATGCATGCCTGTATGAGGCACCTTATTGAGGAATGCGGGTTTACGAAGATCGCCTTCTTGGGCGGACCTGAGTCCAGCAAGGGAGCCCGTGAGCGTGAGGACATCTACTACGAGGAAATGGCGGCACATGGCTTGGACACGCCTTCGTCCCTGCTCGAGCACGGCGATTTTTCTGGAGAGTGTGGCGATGCGGTGTTTAGGCTCCTGGACAACAATCCCGGGCTTGAGGCCATAGCCTGCTGCTGCGACCTAGAGGCTCGCACCGCGTACCACGACGTGCGCAAGCGGGGCCTTATAGTGGGCGAGGACATTGCCATTACGGGCTTCGACGACGACCAGCATGCCCCTCACATGAACCCTCCGCTGTCCACCGTACACATGACCGGCTACGACCTTGGCTGTATGGCCGCGCGTGAGGCAATTAGAATGTGCGAAGGCAAAGAGCAGGAAGAGTCGTGCCTATCCAGCTCGTTTGTGGCGCGCGCCTCCTGCGGAGAAAGATCGCATGGTCTGGTAGAGAAGTTTAGGTCCTTTTTCCACGAGGACCCGTATCCAATCAAAAAAGCCGTTGACTCCTTTGTGGAGTCGACCATATCCATGGCAAGCAGGCATACCGTTGAGGACTTTCGCACTGCCATGACGGAGCTCTTTAACAAGGTGCGTATGTCGTACCTACAGCATAGGAGCAACCCAACGCCCCAAGACCAGCTCTTCTCTGCGCAGGACCTCGGCGAGCTCTTTAACCAGGGCTATCGCGAGTTTATGTCGCTCGAGGGATTTTGCGCCACTGGTACGGCCTTGTTGCAAGCCATCGTGGAGGAGTCGCCGGAAGAGGACATGATATGGGCCATAGAGCAGGTTGCCAATTTGCATCTGAGCATCTCTCGCACCCTCAATGCAGAGATGATGGAGGGCAAGGTGCGCATGGCGCGGCGGGAGTGGTTGTCGCTGCATATGACCGACGACGCTCTGCGTGAGTCAACGAACCCCAAGCATGCCTACAAGCTCATCCTTAAGGAGTTTAGGGAGTTGGGTGTGCGTCAGGCAGACATCTTCCTTTTGCCCGACCCGCTTACGTTTCTTGGTTCGAGGACATTTGCGCTCTCCGACACAATCGTTCCCATTGGTCGGCTTACAGACGGCAAAGTAAAGGTTATGGAGGGCAATACCTCCATAGCCCTGCAAGAGCTGCTGGACTACATTCTGCCACGCCATGGCGCCGCATCTTCGTATGCGGTCGGGGGGCTCATGGCAGGGGACGAGCTGGTTGGAATCCTTGCCATGGACGGAGGCACGCTGGATGTGGACGGGCAGCTTATTGCGTCGCTCAACCTTGGCCTAGCCCTCAAGCACCTGCAGATGATTGCCACCGAGCGGGAGACCAACGAGCTCCTGAGCAAGAGCAACCTGTTGCTGGAACATCAGTCGCACTACGACGAGATGACTGGCGTGCTAAACCGTCGTGGGTTTATGAGTAAGCTCAGCCGAATTCTAAACCAGCATAAGGGTGACAACGGTGCCTTGTTCTATCTGGACCTTGACGGCCTTAAAACAATTAACGACACCTATGGACACGATTGCGGTGACGAGGCAATTAAGCAGACCACGCACGTTCTGGATGCCTTCCTTCCTGCGGATTCGCTGCTTGGTCGCCTGGGTGGAGACGAGTTTGTGGCGTTCTGCATGGTTAAGGAAGAGGCGGATCTCGAGGCCGTAGGCAAGTCGGTGGATGAGGGGATGCACCTGTTTAATCAGTCGCACTCCTATCCATTCGAGCTTGCTATCTCGTATGGCGGCGTCTTCTTTCCCATTACGGACAGTGCGTACTCAAACGTAACGCAGAGTCTTGCCACGGCGGACGAGAGACTGTACCAGATGAAGAAGCACCGTCGCTCGAGCCGCGGGTACCAAGGTTAGGACAAGCTCGACGAGCCGTACGAAAACCCTTTGTCGAGCGTCTTGCACCGAGGGGATACCCCCAAACTGCGACCCTAGTCCTCGGTTACCGCCGAGATTATGGCTTCCAGTGCACGCGTGGCCTCGGGGGTAGGGTAGAACGGGAAGTTGTGGTTAAGTCCGCGTCCCTCGTGGAACTCCGCATGTATGCCAGTGGCAGCAATGCGGTCGTATATGAGCTTGGCGTCGGGATAAAACAGCTCGCGCGTTCCTGCAAACACCAACACGTTGCGCAGATGTCGCACCTCCCCGTTAATGGGGCTAACCAGCGGGTCGTGATCGCTTGTGCCACGTGCCCAGAGCACACCCACTTTTCTAAGCCCATACGAGGCGAGCATGGGATCGTGCGCTTCGTATTCGTCTACGAGCGGGTTTCCCAACGTTATGTCTACCCACGGCGATACAAGAATAAGGTGAGAAGGCTGCTCGAGACCTAGGTCGTGAAGACGCTGGGCAAAGCTTATTGCCAGGCCGCCGCCCGCCCCGTCGCCCATAAGCGTTACGTTTCGAGCACCGTATTCTGCCACAACGTTGCGATATATTGCCTCAACTGCCTTGTGAGCATCCGCATGCGTGTGTACGGGTGCCAGGGGGTACATGGGAAGGAACACCTCGGCGCGCGTTTTGCGGGCAATGGTGTCTGCCGCCTTCCACTCGTCGATGCTCGGCCTCCTAAGGAAGTTGCCGCCGTGAAGGAAGATAACCGCTCGGTCGTTGCGGTCGCGCCTGTTAAGGAGGAAGGTCTGAATGCCCCCCATCTCTATGCTTTCGACCGACGTCCTAAAGGTGAGGATTTCCGGTACGTCCACGGTCTTCTCGTTTGTGGTTGCCTGATCCAGAATGTAGTTGTCGAAGGCAATGGGGTCAAGAAGCTTGTGGCGGTTGCGCGTTAGGCGAAAGTAGATCTCGGACGCGGTGCTCATGTTGGAGCGGCGATAAATGAGGTGAGAAACCGCAGAGAATCCAGTCCAGGCTGCAAGAGGAACAGCTAGTATGGCTCCTGCCGCAGTTAGGGCCTTGTGCTTGGAAAAAATCGCCAAATCAGTCATGGCATGCTCCCTGTAAAGTTGGTGTCCTAACAGTGCATTCTACCC
This sequence comes from uncultured Coriobacteriaceae bacterium, assembly GCA_902793465.1. Lineage (GTDB taxonomy): Bacteria > Actinomycetota > Coriobacteriia > Coriobacteriales > Atopobiaceae > RUG440. The sequence continues at coordinate 12,385 of CADBDT010000003.1, forward strand.
CAGTATGGAAGCCTTGTCCTCGGCCTATGCGAAAACTCGTGACCTATCAAGGGGGAGTACCCCTCTTGATTGGTACCTATCAAGAGGGGTACTCCCCCTTGATAGGTTGAAACTGCGGCTGTACTGTGCGCCCATTGGTGCTAAAGTGGACAAGTTGATTATGTTGTAAGTTGGCGCGGAGTTCGAATCCGCGTGCGTTAAGCCTTGTTGGGGGAGACGTAATGGAAAGAACCAAGATTGCGAGGCTCTTTGCCAGCGCAAGCGAGATGAGTGAAAAAACGCTTACGGTCGCGGGGTGGCTTAGGTCTGTGCGCGACATGAAGCAGGTCGCCTTTGTAACCATTAACGACGGCAGCTGCTTTAAGGACCTTCAGGTGGTGCTTTCGCGCAAGGAGTTTGCGGACTACGACGAGGTGTGCGCGCTTGGCCTTGGCACGGCTGTTTCGGTTGAGGGCAAGCTGGTGCTTACGCCTGAGGCAAAGCAACCCTTTGAGCTGCACGCGCAGCGCGTGGTGGTAGAGGGGGCCTCTGCAGCGGATTATCCGCTGCAGAAGAAGCGCACCTCCCTTGAGTTCCTTCGTACCCAGCAGCATCTTCGCCCGCGCACCAACCTCTTTCGGGCGGTGTTTCGCGTGCGCTCGGTGGCGGCGTTTGCCATCCACCGGTTTTTCCAGGAGAGAGGCTTCGTATACGTAACCACCCCCATTATTACGACTTCGGATGCCGAAGGTGCGGGAGAGATGTTTCGTGTAACCACGCTCGATCCCCAAAACCCGCCACGCACGGAATCTGGGGAAGTGGACTATTCGCAGGACTTCTTTGGCCATGCGGCGAGCCTAACCGTTTCTGGCCAGCTGCAGGGCGAAAACTTTGCGCTTGCCTTTGGTGACATATACACGTTTGGCCCCACGTTTAGGGCGGAAAACTCCAACACCAGGCGTCATGCGGCGGAGTTCTGGATGGTAGAGCCCGAAATTGCCTTTGCGGACCTCGACGACGACATGGACCTTGCGGAAGACATGCTCAAGTACGTGCTGCGCTACGTTATGGACACGTGCCCCGACGAGCTGGACCTGTTTAACCGCTTTGTGGACAAGGGCCTCAAAGCGCGTCTGGAGCACGTGGTCGACTCCAAGTTCGAGCGTGTGAGCTACACCGATGCGGTAAAGATCCTAGAGGACGCGATGGCCGCTGGCACGAAGTTTGACTATCCCGTGTCGTGGGGTTGCGACCTGCAGACGGAGCACGAGCGCTATCTAACCGAGAAGCACTTTGGCGCGCCCGTGTTCGTTACCGACTATCCTGCGGCAATCAAGGCCTTCTACATGCGCATGAACGATGACGGCAAGACTGTTGCCGCTGCCGACTGCCTTGTGCCGGGCGTGGGCGAAATAATTGGCGGCTCTCAGCGCGAGGAGCGCTTGGACGTTTTGGAGCGCCGCCTCGAGGAGCTTGGCATGGACGCAGCGCAGTACAAGCACTATTTGGACCTTCGTCGCTATGGCGGATGCAAGCACGCCGGCTTTGGCCTTGGCTTCGAACGTCTGGTAATGTACCTTACCGGCGTTGACAACATTCGCGATGTGCTCCCTCATCCGCGCACCGTCGGTAACGCCGAGTTCTAGGCCTTGCTATCGGCAAGCCCGCCTGTGATCCCTTTCCCTGGGCGAAGGCCGAAAACACGGGGTGCCATGGAAAGCAGCCGCGCGCAGTTCCGCAGGAACGAGGACTGTCTGAGCACGGCGCTTATCCATGGCACCCCGCGGTTTAGGCCTTCGCCCAGAGGCAGGTCCATGGTCCGGGGCGCTCCATTCCTATCCCTAGGCTGCAACGTCTACGATCTGTGCATCGTGGGGGAAAGACGGCTATAATAGTTAAGTTAAGGTAGCTAACGTTATGGAAAGGGTAGTGATAACACATGGGAGAGGGAGGCGGCACACATGATCGAGTACTACAAGACGACTGTCATAGATGCCGACCCAACCGGTGTTCGCTCCCAACGTCTGGTAACGCGTAAGATAGACCAGCCTGAGCCGGGCTGCTGGATAAGCGTCGTTGCGCCCGACGCAGACGATCGTCGTTGGCTTCAAAGCGAAATGAGCATAGAGCCCGAGTTCGTACGGTCTTCTCTTGACGACGAAGAAACATCGCACATAGACTACGACGACGAGACGGGGCAGGTGCTCGTTATTGTGGACTGCCCGTTTGTGGAGGACGACCGCGAGGCGGTGGACCAGTCCATTGTGCAGTACGACACGCACCCCCTTTCGCTTATCTTTTTGCCCGAACAAGACGTGCTCGTTACGGTGAGCCTTAAGGAGTCCGAGACGGTAAACGCCTTTGCCCAGGGTAAGGTGCGAAACCTCAATACCTCCCACCGTACGCGCATGCTGCTGCAAATGCTGCTGCACATATCGCAACGCTACCTGGTATGTTTGCGGTCCATCAACCGGCAGTTTAGGGAAAACGAACGCGTGCTTCGCAAGACCATGCGCAACGACGAGCTCATAAAAATGCTGGGATTCGAAAAGTCGCTCGTATACTTTTCCACCTCGCTCAAGTCTACCGAGGCCACGCTAAACAAAATTGGCTACGGGCGAATTCTGCACTTGTACGAGGAGGACCGCGAGCTTTTGGACGACGTTTCCATTGAGATGCGCCAGGCAATAGAAATGTGTTCGATCTATACCAACGTGCTTAACGGAACAATGGACACGTTTGGAAATATAATTAACAACAATATGAACCTTACCATGCGTACGCTGGCAATACTTACGCTGGTACTTTCCATACCCAACATGGTGTACGGATTCTATGGTATGAATACTCCGCTTCCGATGGACGGCACGTGGCTGTTTGCGTTCATACTTTCGGTTACCGCGACCATTGGCGCAACCATCATTCTTATGCGGAGTCGCTTTATGCGTTAACACGGAAGCAGGGAGAGTGTTGGATACGAGCAAAGCCGTTGTTTCACGAAGGTTGTTTTTACGGGCGTTCGCGTTTGCGGGCGCCTCGGGTTTTATTAGTGGCTGCGCTGGCAACCAGCAGTCTGGTGAGCAGCCGGCGGATGGGTCGGCGGGCGAGGGCTATATGCTAAGCGTTGCGCTGCCCTCAGAACCGGCTGGTCTTGACCCCGCTATCGCAGACAGCAGTGCCGCCATACAGGTAATGGCACAGGCTTACGAGAGCCTATTGCAATTTGGTTCGGACTCATGCGAACCGGCTCCATGTTTGGCAGAGTTGCCCGAGGTGTCTGCAGATGGCCTGACCTACACCTTTGCTATACGCAAGGGCATAAAGTTCCATGACGGAAGCACCTTTGATGCCAAGGCTGCCAAGCAGAACATAGAGCGCCAACTTGGCGCCAACCGCACCGACAGCATGCCTCTTGCCCAGTTGGCGTATGGTTCGGAAGAAACAAAGGACGGCATTGCCTCTGTGGAGGCAACCGATGCCAACACCCTTGTTATAAAGCTGCGTGCGGTTAACGCAGCGTTTGCAAAGTGCATGGCCATGTGTGCGGGAGTTCCCATGGTAGCGCCCTCGGCATTTAAGACCGCAATGGACAATCCCGTGGGCACGGGACCCTTTGTGTTTGGAGAATGGCAAAAGGGCGATGCCATACTGCTCCAAAGAAACGAGGAATATTGGGATTCCGAAGGCAAGGCACATGCCAACGGGCTTATATTCCGATTTGTTTCCAGCGATGAAGACCGTGTTGCCGCTCTTAAGAACGGCTCGATAGACATTGCAAACGGGCTTACCAAGAGCATTGCCTTATCACTGGAAGGGAGCAGCTGCACGGTTTCAGGCACCATGGGGACGGGTCTGTACTATCTTGCGTGCAATACGAGCTCAAAGAGCCTTGCGGACCCAAAGGCGCGCCTGGCGCTCTTCAAGGCGCTGGACGTGCCCACTATCGTAGAGGCAAGTATGGGCAAGTGTGCGGAATACGCGCGTTCTATAGCGCCTCCTCACATGGTGGAAAACCTCAAGGATTACCAGTACGCAGGCTACGACGAGGCGGCCGCAAAGGATGAGCTAAAGAAGCTGGGCGTAAGCAAACTTTCCTGCATCGTAAGCGCGGGAACGGGTACTCCCGAAGAAAAGGGAACAAAGGCACTGGCTGATACCATATGCGGCTACCTGGCCAACGCTGGTGTAACTGTGGAAGTGGAAGCCCTTGATGCCGAGGCGTTTGACGCAAGAGCGAAGGCGGGGACTTACGACCTTTGTGTAGCAACCTGTGTAAGTCGCAATGCCGATCCGCTGCCGCTATTGGAGCCGCTCGCAAGCAAAGATGCCGTGCAGAACATCGCGCATTTTGCGGATGAGGCATACAACAAGGTGGTGGGACAGGTTGCCACAACGCAAAACGGCCCTGCCCGAACGGACCTTGTGGCGCAGTGCGAGGCAATAGTTGCCACCCAAGCCCCTTGGCTGCCCCTGTGCTATTTCACCAACGCAATAGCCCAGACCGCGCCTGTTACCGGCGCGCAAGTAAACGTCCTAGGCGCCATGCGTCTAAACACCGCACAAAAGCAATAATACTAATGGACCGAGACGGGCGAGGGACATGTCCCCCGCCCGTCTCGGTCCCTCCCCGCCGCGATTCAAGAGCGACAGAAAGCCCCCGACCCTTCCCTGCAGCGAATCACGAGCGAAGCGAGTGAGCGAACGCAGTGAGCGCTGAGCATGCAAGGAAGGGTCGGGGGCTTTCTGTCGCGCCTACTTGAGCGCCTATAGTTCGATGGAGCTCTCCTTAATAGGGTTGGGCTCTGCAAAGTGGCACGCGCAGAAGTGTCCGGGTAGTACCTCGCGCAGCTCGGGCTTGTCTTGCGAGCACTTTGCCTGGGCGATGGGGCAGCGTGTGTGGAATGGGCAGCCGCTGGGTGGATCGATAGGCGATGGGGGATCGCCACGCAGGATAATGCGGTTGCGCGACGCCTGAATGTCGGGGTCGGGGATGGGTACGGCCGACAAGAGTGACTGCGTGTAGGGATGGCAGGGCTCTGCGTAGAGCGTCTTCCAGTCGGAATACTCCATCATGTTGCCCAAATACATTACGGCTACGCGGTCGGATATGTGCTGCACGACCGAGAGGTCGTGAGCGATAAACAGGTATGCGGTCCCGAACTCCTTTTGCAGGTCCGAAAGAAGGTTGAGCACCTGGGCCTGAATGGATACGTCGAGCGCGGATACCGGCTCGTCGCAAATAATGAGCTTGGGGCGCAATGCAAACGCGCGCGCGATGCCAATGCGTTGGCGCTGGCCGCCACTGAACTCGTGCGGATAGCGGTTAATGTGTTCGGGATTGAGTCCCACGGTGTCCAGAAGGGTGCGAACGATCTCTATGCGTTCGTCCTTGTCGGGAACGGTGTTGTGGATAACCATGGGCTCCGAAACAATCTCGCCAATGGTCATGCGAGGATTGAGGCTTGCGTAGGGATCCTGGAACACAAACTGCATGTCGCGGCGCATGGCCTTGAGCTCTTTTGCGTTCATGCTCGCGACGTCGTTGCCCTCGAAGATAACCTTGCCGCTGGTGGGCTCAATTAGTCGCATGATGCAGCGGCCGGTGGTGGACTTGCCACAGCCCGACTCACCTACCAAGCCAAAGGTCTCGCCGGCCTTGATGTCAAACGAAACATTGTTTACTGCGTGAACGCTGCGCGCGTTCTTGCTGTGCTTGGCAATGAAGCCGGAGTCTACGGGGAATTCCTTGCACAGGTTCTCGACGCGAAGCAATACGTTGGAGTCTGCCATTATGCATCAGCTCCCTTCTTCTCTGCGATGGGTGCCGTTTTGGTTCGCGATGTTGCGGGAGCGTTCTTTGCAACGAAGTCCTTGTCGTTGCAGTAGTGGCACTTCGCATAGTGACCGGTCTCGGTGGTGTAGATGGGCGGGACCTCGTTATGGCACTTGTCCGTTGCATAAGGGCAGCGCGGAGCAAAAGAGCAGCCCTTGGGCAGGTCGACCAGCGAAGGGGGATTGCCTTTGATGGGGGTCAGAGGATGCTTTTCGTCTATAGCGGGCTCGGGAATGGAGCGGTTGAGTCCCCATGTGTAAGGATGGATGGGGTTGTAGAAAATCTCGTCCCTGGTGCCAAACTCCACAGGCGAGCCTGCATACATAACCATAATCTTGTCGGCAATGTCGGCAACCACGCCAAGGTCGTGGGTAATCATAATAATAGCGTTGCCGTTCTTCTGCTGCATCTCCTGCATGAGCTCGATAATCTGCGCCTGAATGGTAACGTCGAGTGCGGTTGTGGGCTCGTCGGCAATAAGGATGTCCGGGTCGCAGGCAAGGGCCATGGCAATCATCACGCGCTGGCGCATGCCGCCGGAAAACTCGTGTGGGTACTCCTTTACGCGTTGCTCCGCATTGGGGATGCCCACCATTCTAAGAAGCTCGACCGAGCGCTCGAGCGCCTCCTTCTTGCCCATTCCCTTATGTAGGCGCATGCCCTCCGAGAGCTGGCGCCCAATGGTGTACACGGGATTGAGCGAGGTCATGGGATCTTGGAAGATCATGGCAATGTCGTTGCCGCGAACGCTCTCCATTTCCTCCTCGGTCATGTTGATAAGCGATTTGCCGCGGTAGAGCACGTCGCCGCCCTCGACCTTTCCAGGAGGCATGTCTATAAGACCCATGATGGTGAGCGACGTTACCGACTTGCCAGAGCCAGATTCGCCCACGACGCCCAGGGTCTCTCCGCGGTCAAGTGTATAGGACACGCCGTTTACGGCCTTTACGATGCCGTCCTGGGTGTGAAAGTACATCTTTAGGTCGTTGACCTCAAGCAGGTGATGTCCCTCGGGGATGGGGGTGTCGCGTAGATCTTGCTTTGCGCGCTTCTTTAGTCCAATTCCAAACATTATGCATCCTTCATCTTGACGTCGAGGGCGTCGCGCAGGCCGTCACCCAGCAGGGTAAAGGCGAGCACCGTGGTAAGAATGGCTATACCAGGCATGATCATGAGCCATGGTTCGGTGGCAAGGTAGGTTTGGCCGTCCTGAATCATAATGCCCCACGACGGATCTGGCGGGACGACGCCCATGCCCAAGAACGACAACGCGCTCTCGGTAAGGATGGCGCCGCCGATGTTCATGGTGGCATACACCACGATGGAGGCTACGGAGTTGGGGAAGATGTGGCGCGTAATAATGCGGAAGTTGGATGCGCCCATTGCCCTTGCCGCGTCCACGTAGTCGTTCTCCTTTACAGAAAGAATCGCGGAGCGGAACACGCGGGCGATGGAGGGCCAGCCCAGAATACCAATAGCTATAAAGACGTTCTGAATGCCGGGGCCAATTACCGCAAGCATTGCAATGACGAACAGCGTGTAGGGGAACGCCAGAAAGACGTCGGCCGTGCGCATTATTATGGTGTCCCACCAGCCGCCGTTGTAGGCCGCGAGGGCGCCCGCAATAAGACCGAGCACGGTGGAGATGGCAGTTGCCAGCACGCCGACCGAAAGGGAGATGCGCGCGCCGTAGATAACGCGGCAAAGCACGTCACGACCAAGCGTGTCGGTTCCAAAGGGATGCTCTGGCGATGGCGGGAGACGCGAGTTCTGCGCCATTGTTGCCGAGTCGATTTCGGTGGGGCTGCCCAACAGGGGCTTTGCCCACAGGTCGGCCGTAAGGGCCACGATAATCATGAGTATGATCCACACTGCACTTATGATGGCTAGCTTGTTGCGCTTGAGGCGTTGCCAGGCGTCTCCCCAAAGCGTGCGAGAGGGACGTGTGGAGCTCGAGCCGGTACGAGCCTCTTCGGTGGCTTCGGCGACCTCAAAGTTGTTGCCGCTGGCTTCCTTCATGTCTTCTCCCTCCTTCCTACTCGCTCTTGGACGAGCCGAGGCGAATACGTGGGTCGAGGAATGCGTAACTTATGTCCACGACCAGATTGATGACCATAACTACGATAACGATAACGGTTACGCTGCCCAGAACGATGGGCCAGTCTCGCTGCGTAATGGCACGATACGTCTCGAATCCGACGCCGGGCCAGTTAAACACGGTCTCGGTAAGGATGGCGCCCGCAAGCATACCACCAAAGTCCATGCCGATGTAGGTGATTACGGGGATGAGGGCGTTCTTGATGGCGTGGCGTATGATTACCGCCTTGCGCGAGAGTCCCTTTGCGCGCGCGGTTCGGATATAGTCCTGATTCAATACCTCCAGCAGCTGAGAGCGCATGATTCGCGCGGTGTAGGCCGTGGAAACCGCCGCAAGCGTAAGTGCGGGCAGGATGTAGTACACCGCGTCCACGAATTCTGCCTGCGGGCCGCCTGCTCCCGAGATGGGCAGGTAGAAGCTGCCGCCCGTAACGTTTTTGAGGAAGACGCCCCAGAAGAGCTGTTGGAGCATACCAAACCAGAACGCAGGCATTGCCACAAGGGCAGAAGTGGTAAGCGTAACTCCCACGTCCCAGGCGGAATATCTCTTAATTGCGGATATCATGCCCGCCACAATGCCGATTATGGATTCTATTATGATGGCGACTATGGCAAGTCGAATGGTATATGGATACTTTTCGCCCAGAATCTCGGCAACGGGCTTGCCGTTTTGCTGATACGAGCGTCCGAGGTCTCCATGGAACAGGCCGCCTATGTATTGAAGGTAGCGCTTCCACAAGGGAGTCTCTATGGTGTTGCCGTTCTCGTCCAGAATGGCCTGACCGTTCTCGTCGGTCTCGATGAGGTGATACGTTGCCCGAAGGTTGATCTCCGTTTGCGGATCGAGCTTCTTCTCTCCTGCAATAAGCTTAATGGGGTCTCCTGGCACGACGTTTTGCAGCACAAAGAGAATGAGCGTAACGCCAAGAAACACCGGGATAAACTGTAACACGCGTTTGATTATGTACTTAATCATCTTGGGACTCCCCAGGTCCAGCTTAAAACTGCCATAAAAAATAATCAGAACGTCAACAAGTTACGCCAAAAAAGCGGGCCTTCTAGCTGAAGGCCCGCTTAATTAACGTACTTGTATTATTGCGTGGTGTTGCCTATGCAAACTCTGCAGCCGCGAAATCGGTCTTCGTCTGGGGGTCGTGGTACAGGCTTGCCATACGGTCGGAGGCAATGTTGTTGTGAGCGTAGAACATAAGCGGGATTACGGGCAGGTCTGCTGCGATGAGCTGGTTGAGCGCGCGATACTTGGCCTTGCGCTCGCCCTCGTCCATGGTCTTGCGAGCATCCACAAGACCCTCGTCCAGCTTGGCGTTCTTGTACTTGGAGTAGTTGTTCTCCGAGGTGGTAAGGAAGTTCGGGAAAATGAAGTTGTCCATGTTGGGGAAGTCCGCGTTCCATCCCATGCGGCCGATTTGCACGGTGCCGTCCGACATGGCCTGCAGATAGGCGCCCCACTCCAGCGAGGACTGGGTTACCTCGATGCCTACTGCCTCCAGGTCGCCCTGTACGCACGACATGATGTTCTCGTGATCGCCACCGGAGTTGTACGACAGCGTAATCTTGATGCCGCGCTTGCCGTTGGCGTCGGCAGGATACTTGGAGTCGAGCAGCTTGATGGCCGCCTCCTTGTCGTAACGGCAGAACTCCCATGCGTTGCTCGGGTCGTCGTCAATTACAGGCGGGAACACGGACGTGGCGGGGGTGCGGGTGCCCTCGAACACGGTGTCCACGATGTTCTGGCGGTTAACTGCCAGCGAGATGGCCTGACGGAGTGTGAGGTCCTTCATGACCTCGTCCTCGAGGTTTACGGTAAGCCAATAGACGCCGGCCTCGAGACCGGTGAGCACCTGCTTGCCGGGGGTGGAGGTATAGGTGTCCGCAGACTCGCCGTACTTGGACTTCATCTCGTTAATGCGTCCGGCGGGGATGTCGGTAAAGTCCAGGTTGCCTGCCTCGAACTCGCGGAATGCGGTGCTGGGATCCTTCTGGATGGAGAAGTAGATGCCGTCGATCTTGGCCTTCTGGCCATAGTAGTCGTCGAAGCGCACCAGGTTGATGTACTGGTCGGACACCCACTCGCCCTCCATCTTGAAGGGGCCGTTGCCAATGGGGGCAACCAGGAACTTTGCGGGGTCGTCCAGTGCGGCCTGCGGCACAGGTGCCAGTGCGGGATGCGCGCAGATATAGGGGAACTCTGCCATGGGAGATACGAGCTTGATCTTGAGCGTGGTGTCGTCTACGACCTCCATGCCCGTAATCTCCTTGGCCTTGCCTTCGCCCATCTCCTTTGCGCCCACAACGGGGTCGAGGTGGTAGCGAATCTCTGAGGGAGTGGCCATGTTGGGGTCGCAGATGCGCTCCCAGCCACGCTTGAAGCTCGCGGCGTCCACGGGATCGCCGTTGTGGAACTTGGCACCCTTTACCAGGTGGAAGGTGAACTCGGTAGCGTCGGCGTTGGGCTCCCAGCTCTCGGCCGCCTTGGGCACGACCTCCTTCTTGTCCCAGTCAAAGCCGGTAAGGGCGTCAAACAGCACGTGCTCAACCTGCGTGCCCTGCGTCTCCTGGGTGTTGTAGGGGTCGATGGCGACGGGGTTGGTAATGAAGTACTTCAGTACCTTTCCACCTGCCGCGCCGGCTGCTGCGCCGCCGGAAGCGGCAGAGCCTGCCGCGTCGTTCTTCTTGCCACATGCTGCGAGTGCGGCAAGGGCGCTGGCGGCAAGGCCGCCCTGCACGAACGTGCGACGCTTCATATTTGTGCTCATAGCGTTCCTCTCTCTTTGCTATTGAATGCCAGACATGATTCTTTGAAGTCCGAATCATACAAATCCATATTGTTGCCGTTGTGCTAAAGAAATGCAAACGAAACACGACAAACGGCAACGAGTCGCAATTGGATGGTTGGTTGGGGCACCCCGTTCCCTGATGGCCCGAAAGACAGCCCCTAGGAGCGCGGCTGACATTTATTGCAGCCGCAAATGAGTCTGCACGCAAAGCGCTACCTGCTCCAGGCCCTGCTGGTCAACTTCGGAGAACCTGGATTTGGACGGGCTGTCTATGTCGAGCACGCCTATCACCTTGCCGTTTGCGCGCAACGGAACCACGATCTCGGATGCCGAGTCTGCGTCGCATGCAATGTGGCCGACAAAGGCGTGGACGTCTTCCACTCGTTGGCTCTGGTCCAGCTCGGCGGCCGTCCCGCACACACCTTTTCCAAAGGGGATGCGCGTGCAGGCAACCTTTCCGACAAAGGGTCCCAGCACCAGCTCGTCGGGTGGCAGCTTCCCATCCAAGATGCTTCCCACGAGGTAGAAGCCCACCCAGTTTATATCCTCAAGTGTCTGAGCGAGCAGAGCGGCAACGTTGGCGAGAGCGGTAACCCAGTGTGGCTGGTCGTCCATGAGCTCCTTGACCTGCGCTGCAAGCAGTTGATAATCCGTGTGTATCGTCCCCAAAACAACGCCTCCTTACTCAAAGGTCGAACAATACGATACTATTCTGTACGATTTGCCTTAGTCGATGAGGGGAGCTTTGCAATGAAGCCGATAATAGGCCTCTCGCCGTTGTATGACGAGGAGAAGCAGGGTCTGTGGATGCGTCCAGGCTACTTGGATGTGCTGTATGCCTGCGGGGCAATACCTTTGGTGCTTCCCTTCGACTCCGACGAGGTGGATGTGGGGCAGGTGCTCTCCATCTGCGACGGCCTGCTTCTAACCGGCGGGGTGGACGTGAACCCCCGCCTGTATGGCGAAGAGCCCCTTCCGGAGTGTGCTCAGATACAGTCCATCCGCGACGAGCTGGAGTACAAGCTTTTGGATCGCGCCCTTAAGGAAGACATGCCGGTGCTGGGCATCTGCAGGGGTTCGCAGTTGCTCAATGTGTTTTTGGGCGGCACCCTTTACCAAGACCTGCCAACGCAGCTTGCCGATTCCATAAACCATGCCATGGAGCCGCCGTTCGAGTCGCTGTGCCACAGGGTTCGGCTGGAAGAGGGGCAACCGCTGCATCAGCTGCTTGGCGAGGACGTAATACCGGTAAACAGCATTCACCACCAGGCGGTAAAGGACGTAGCGCCGGGCTTGGTGCCCCTAGCCCGGTCCCTCGACGGGGTAATAGAGGGAACATGGCTGCCCTCCAAGCGCTTCGTATGGGGCGTGCAGTGGCATCCGGAGTGGATCTGGAACGTGGACAAGCGGCAGCGTCGCATTGTCCAGCACTTTGTAGACGCGTGCAGGCGATAGGGGAGCTATGGACCAAACGCGACTTTTGCAGCAGCTTGCCTTCGCGCTGGAAGTGGACAAAGAGAAAAACGTGCTGCGACAGACCCGGCTCTCGGGCAACGGGCGACGCGAAAACGACGCGGAGCACGCATGGCACATGAGCGTAATGGCATACCTGTTGCGCGAGTACGCCAACGAGCCCATCGACATTGCCCGCACCATGATTATGACGCTTACCCACGACCTTGTGGAGATTTACGCAGGTGACACGTACGCCTACGACGTCGAGGGACAGGCGGGGGCCCACGAGCGCGAGGTTGTTGCGGCAGACAGCCTGTTTGGGATTCTTCCCGACGACCAAGCCCGCGAGATGCGCGCCATTTGGGACGAGTTCGAGGCCAACCAGACGCCCGAGGCGCGGTTTGCGCACGCCATGGACAGCGTGCAGCCCATGATGCTTAACGACGCGAACGACGGCGGCAACTGGAGGGAGCGCGAGGTCACGCGCTCTATGCCGGCCTCGCGCAATGCCGTAACGAGGCTCGGGTCGACCGTGCTCGCCGACTACATAGACACCGTTTTGGACAAGCACGTGGAGCGTGGCAACCTTATAGACGACTCGGCTGCGGGGGAGCAGGATACGCTGCACTAAGCACGAGCGGCAGCTTGCGCGCTGCTTCCCCCGGGCCGGCCGGCGGGACGCCTCGGCTCATACGCGGGCATGACGCTCGTCGCTCGGGCACGGCAGGGCGGCGAACTCGCTCGCTGGCGCGGGCTCAGACAGCGTCGCCCTCCCGCCGCGCCCTCGCTCCTCGCTGCCCGCGAAATGAGCCGAGACCTTCCGCCGGCCGTTCCGTGAAAGGCAACACCTATGCTGAAGTTATGGGTATGCATGCGTTATGGGCATTTGTGCGTACCCGTTCGGTTGCCGTATCCTTATGCAAAGGAGAGACGGAGAGAACGGAGACCCAATGGACTTCAAGCCGCAAAAAAAGCTCGGGTTTGGCCTCATGCGCATGCCGCTAACCAATCCGAATGATGCCGCGTCTGTGGACGTCGAACAGGTAAAGCAGATGGTGGACGCCTTTATGGAAAAGGGCTTCACCTACTTCGACACGGCGTGGATGTACAACGGCTTTGCCAGCGAAAGCGTGGCAAAGGAGGCGCTGGTCGACCGTTACCCGCGCGAGAGCTTTACGCTTGCGACCAAGCTCCACAACGGGTTCTTCAACTCTCTTGAGGAACGCGACAAGGTGTTTAACGCCCAGTTGGAGAAGACCGGGGCGGGATACTTCGACTACTACCTGCTCCATGGCATAGAGGAGTCGAGCTTGCCCCATTACGAGAAGTTCGACTGCTTCGACTGGCTCCTGCAAAAGAAGGAAGACGGTTTGGTTAGGCATGCGGGCTTCTCGTTCCACGACAGTGCCGAGCTGCTGGACAAGATCCTTACCGAGCATCCCCAGATGGAGTTCGTGCAGCTGCAGATTAACTACTTGGACTGGGAGAGCGAGTGGATCCAGTCGCGCGCCTGCTACGAGGTTGCGGTCAAGCACGGCGCGCCTGTTATCGTAATGGAGCCCATAAAGGGCGGCACCTTGGCAAACGTTCCCGCGGATGCCGAGGCCATCCTTAAGGGGGTGGACCCAAGCCTCTCGACGGCAAGCTGGGCCATTCGCTTTGTAGCCAGCCTGCCAAACGTAATGTGCGTGCTCTCGGGCATGAGCAGCCTGGAACAGATGCAGGACAACCTGTCCTACATGGAGGACTTTACGCCGCTTACGGATGCGCAGAAGGATGCTTGCTTTAAGGTCGCGGACGTTATTAACAAACAAGTTGCCGTTGCCTGCACGAGCTGCCACTACTGCACTGACGGCTGTCCCATGAACATCTGCATTCCCGAGTACTTCTCGCTGTACAACGAGGACATGCGCGACGACCTCGAGCACAAGGGCTGGACCATCAACTTTACCAACTACGACAAGCTGGCAGAGGAGTTTGGCAAGGCGTCGGACTGCATTGGGTGCGGCCAGTGCGAGGACATGTGCCCCCAGCACCTGCCCATAACCCGCCTAATCGAGGCCGTTGCCGCACACTTCGAGCACTAAGTATTTACGTTCCTTGATTGCCACAAGCGACCTATCAAGGGGGAGTACCCCCTTTTATCAAGGGGGAGTACCCCCTTTGATAGGCCATATACAGGCGGGTGTGCGAAGATACCATTCCCGGACATTGTTGCACGAGGTTGGTTGGCGTTGCTATTATGCTCTTGTAGGACCCTACGACAGCGAAGTGATAGATATGCCAGTGACCCTTGTTCCCCTTACGTGTCCGAAATGCGGAGGCCAGATAAGCGTTCCCAACGATGTGACCAAGTGCTTCTGCTCGTTTTGCGGCACCCAAATAATTATTGACGACGGTTCGACAACGGTCCATGTGCATAATTACGACGAGGTCGAGATGAAGCGTCTCGAGCTCGAGCAGGCACGCCTCGAAAAGGAAGAGAAGCGGCAAGCCGAGCTTGCGGAATATCGCAAGAAATGGCGCATCCTACTTATCGTGTACATTGCGATCATGTTCGTAATGGGCTATGCGGCCGGTCAGGTAAAGAAGGGCGCTCCACAATTTTACGATGTGTTGAGCATGTTGCTGGGCGTGTACACTCTCGTGGGAGGAATTGCCCTCTTCATATTTCGGCCAGGAAAGAAAGCGAAGAAGTAGACGGAGTCGCAACGAAGGGACACCCCTTCGCTGCAAAGGGAAACGCATCCGAGGGGAGAACATCCCCTTAGAGCATGGCACGCGCGTAGTGGGCAGCTATGGTGCGTACGCCTCGCTAGTACAAGGGTAGCTCGCCCGTTATGGGGTCTATTTGGCTTGGGAAAAGCGGCTCGAAGGCGAGGCACGTGTATGTGGGCTCGCCATGAAACTCGGTATAGCCTGCATCGCGTACCAAGGCTACCGCAAAGCCCGCCTCGCGACCTTGGGCAGCAATGTCTAGCAGCGCATCCTCGCCGTCCACGTACACGCAGACCTTTGCCACACCCGCGTCGAACCAGGCTGACAATGGCGTTATGGGTGTGCCTTCGTCCTCCAAGTAAACCCAGTTCTGACTGGCCGTTACGCGCACTTGGTCCAGACGGCCCTCGCGTGCCAGCGCCATGAGGGTGGCCTCCACGCAGGCATGTCCTGCCTGAGCGGCTATCTTGCCCTTGCGCATGCGCAGGTCGCGCCGCACTACGATCATCTGCTTGGATTTATAAGCATGGCCAGGCATCGCGCACTCCTTGCCTCGCAGTCCTATAATTCATACCAGTGTAGCCTAAAGCGTAAAGCATAACGGAAGGAGCTCGGTATGGACATCCAGCAAATCGTGCAACAGGTAATGGGCAACAAGGACCTCCTGAACCAGCTTGGTGGCATGGGGGCAAACGACACGGACGAGGCAAAGCAGGCAATTCGCGATGCTGGCATTCCCGTGTCCTCCAGCCAGATGGGCGATGTTATGGGTATGCTCTCGGGCGTGCTTGGCAACATAGACCCCTCCGCCGTCATGAAGGGCGTGGACCTCTCCGACGGCTTTGACATGAAAGACGTCCAGGGCATCATGGGCGGCCTTATGGGCGGCAAGCGCTAAAGACCAATCAAGGGGGAGTACCCCTCTTGATTGGTACCTATCAAGAGGGGTACTCCCCCTTGATTGGTCCGTGTCTTGGCGCTACCCAATCGTGCGCCGTACGGCATCCTTCCAGCCGGCAAGGAGTTCCGTGGCTTGCGAGCGGTCCATGGCTGCGGCAAACACGTCGTCGTTGGCACGCAGGGCGGTCAGATCGTCTACGCTCTCCCAGAATCCACACGAGAGACCGGCAAGGTACGCCGCGCCAAGCGCCGTCGTTTCTATGTTCTGGGGACGATGGAGCTCGCAGTCCAGAATGTCTGCCTCAAACTGCATGAGCAGGTTGTTTGCGGACGCACCGCCATCTACGTTGAGCACCTCAATGGGTCGTCCCGCGTCTGCCTCCATGGCGCGCACAAGGTCGGATACCTGGTATGCAATTGACTCCAGTCCGGCGCGCACCATGTGCGCACGGTTGGTTCCGCGCGTAATGCCGCAAATGGTGCCGCGTGCGTCCGCGTTCCACCACGGGGCGCCGAGGCCCGTAAAGGCCGGCACCACGTATACGCCGCCCGTGTTTGGCACCGAGGCGGCCAGTGCCTCACTTTCGGAGGCGGTGTGAATAAGTCCGAGCTCGTCGCGCATCCACTGCATAACAGCGCCGCCAACAAAAACCGAGCCCTCAAGCGCGTACTCGGTGTGGTCTATGCCCGGCGCGCTTGCGGCAATGGTGGTAACAAGCTGGTTTTTGGAATCGACGGCGTCTGCGCCGGTATGCATTAGCAGGAAGCATCCGGTGCCATACGTGTTCTTGGCCTGGCCGGGTGCAAAGCAGCACTGGCCAAAAAGGGAGGCCTGCTGGTCGCCGGCAACGCCGCAAATGGGGATGCCTACGGGCAAACCCGGATAGCTGGTCTCGCCAAACGAGCCGGACGAGGGTCGAACCTCGGGCATCATGGAGCGCGGCACGCCAAACAGGTCCAACAGCTCGTCGTCCCAGCAGTTCTCGTGAATGTTGTAGAGCATCGTTCTGCTGGCATTCGTGGGATCGGTGGCATGTACCAGGCCTCCGGTAAGGACCCACACAAGGTAGCTGTCCACGGTGCCAAACATGAGCTCGCCCGCCTCGGCGCGTTCGCGTGCGCCAGGGGTGTTGTCCAGCAGCCAGGCAATCTTGCTAGCCGAGAAGTACGCGTCGGGTAGAAGACCTGTCTTTGCGCGAACGAGCTCGGCTGTTTGCTGGTCGCCACAGAGCTCCTCCACCAGCTTGGCGGTGCGCCTGCACTGCCACACAATGGCATTGGCAATGGGCTGTCCTGTTGCGGGATCCCACACAATCGTGGTCTCGCGCTGGTTGTCTATGCCAATGCCTGCTATGTCGGACTCGCTTAGGTTGTGGCGTGCCACAAGCTCCGTAAGCGATCCCAGCTGTGAGAACAGGATTTCCTGGGGGTTGTGCTCCACCCAGCCAGGCTTGGGATAGATTTGGGTAAACGGCCGCTGCACGAAGTCCACCATGCGCGCCTCGTGGTCCACGAGCACGGCGCGCGAAGAGGTGGTTCCCTGGTCGAGTGCTATTACATACTTCTGGCTCATATGCGCTCCTCCATCCATGTGGCAATGTCTTCCATAACGTGTTCGGCGCCGTCTTCGTTTAGAATCTCGTGTCGCATGTTCTCGTAGATCTTGCAGGTAACGTCGGTGCTTCCCGCATCACGGGCCATCTTTGCCGCAATGCGAACGCCCTTGCCCATGGCGCCCACGGGATCGCCATCGCCTGCAATGTAAAGAAGCGGCAGATCCTTGGGAACGCGCGCGCAGCACGCGCGCGAGCATACCTCCTGCGTAAGTGCGGTAAGCGCCGCGTTTCCTCCAGCAGTAAAGGAAAAGCCGCACATCTTATCGGATATGTAGTCCTTTACGTTCTGCCGGTTGTGCGATAACCAGTCCAGCGGCGTATGCGCGTCTTTGATTGCCTTGGCATACGCGCCAATGGAAAGGTTTTCCAACGTCTTGGAAACGTAGGTCTCGCCGCGCATGCGGGCAATGGCGTGCGCCAACTTGTTGCCCGCGGCAGAGGTGGCTGGCGCAATATGGCCCGTGCCACAAACTATGGCCCCGGCAAGACCTTGTCCGCATTCCGCAATGTAGGCGCGCACAACAAAGCTGCCCATGGAGTGGCCAAACAGGAAGTGGGGGAGCGAGGCATCCACCCGTTCGCGGACTGTTCCCCGCATAAGGCCCACATCGCCTACCAGTATGTCGCGTCCGTTGCGAATGGGCAGGTGGCCCCATTCGGACTCGTCGTTTACGCTCTCGCCATGGCCCAAATGGTCATGCCCGCACACAACGAAGCCCCGCGCGCAAAGATAGCGCGCAAACGAGTCGTAGCGCATTATGTGCTCTGCCATGCCATGCACGACCTGAACCACGCCAACGGGCTCGCTGCTTGGCCACCAAATGACGCCTCGTATGTTCGTCTTTCCCTGCGATGACAAAAAGCTAACGGTCTCTTTGCGTATACCCGAGTCCATGCGATCCTCCTGTTGTTGCCGTGCAATGGTCGTACATCCCTATTGTAAGCGCCGTGCTGGGTCATGGAGCTACCCATTCCCTGTTTGGTATGCCTGACCTGTGGGCGTATGGACCCAAAGGAGCTGGATGCAACAAAGAGTTTGCGAATGCACCGTAATGTGTGGAGAAAAAAACAAATTATCAAGAACGAACGACTCTTTTTTTGGAACAAGCTTTAAACCCACGCTTAACTGCTCCGCAAAGCCCCAGAATTGTATTTAAGATTCTAGTGGTGGCAAATAGACAACCACCTGTAGACAACCTAGATAAAGCAATTGCGCCCCAGAACGGAGTGTCCATGACAACGAGTAAGACGCGTGCTGCGGGCGGCTCAGAGGCCTCCTGCGCCAAGGAGGCACTGCGCCTTTCCAAGGATTTTGTGCACCATCTTTACGGCCACGACTTCGACTGGTGCCTTAGGAGGGTTTCTAACGACTTCCTTCTTATTGGTACTCAAAAGGAATCGAACGTCATCTCGCGCGACGAGTTTGCCGAGTTCTTAACGGCCACGAGCGCCTCTGCACGTCGCTCATCAATAACGGAAGAAGAATACACCGTTGTTAACTGCACGGCGCGGACGTGTAGCATTGCGGGCAGATACTTGGTTCTAACCCCGCCAGACGCAGACAAGATCTATGCCCATTGGAATCGCTGTACGTTTGTGTGGCGCCGCTCGGGAAAGAAGATGCTCCTTGCTCACCTACATCTTTCTGCAGCCGTGGACTATGTGGAGGAGGTTGGCGTGCAGCCAATTGCGGCGGGCACCGAAACCTACAAGTACATGAGGTCACTCATAAGGCTGGGTTCCTCTCGCAAGAGCGTCTCGCTTTACGACGTAGACGGAACGGTGCACTGGGTGCATCCTTCTCAGATTATCTATTTGGAGGCCAGTCGCAAGCGGACTATTGTTCACTGCATGACCAAAGACATTGTGGTACCCGCGGTCATACGCGACGCTGTGGATATGGTGGGCGACAAGATCATACGCGTTCATCGCAGCTATGCCGTAAACCGAAATCATGTGGTGGAGCTTAAGGCCGGCATACTGCTGCTCGACGACGGTACCTCAATTGTTATTCCGCAAAAGCGCATCGCCGAGGTCCGGGCTCAGCTTACGGGTCGATAGGCTGTCTTGACCTATCAAAGGGGAGTACCCCTCCTAATAGGTCTTTGCGTCGCGTACACAAAAAAATGAGGTAGCATATGGGTGCTTGGCACAACACCCTTTGCTTGATTGGGGAACCATCTTATGCAATGCCCCCGCTGCAACTCAAAACTAGACGCGAGCCTTCGATTTTGTCCTTCCTGCGGCCTTTCTGTGGAAGAGCTGGTGCAATCGCTTGTGCAGGAGCAGGCCGAGCTGAACGAGCAAGGGCAGGAGGGCAATACGCAGCTGCAGGGCGAGGTGGCGGACTCGGACGAGCCGCAACTGGCTAACAGCGCGGTCGAGGATGGTGATGTCAACGAAGTTGACGACGTAAACGACCCCGATGCGGATGCCAGCGAGGAGACTCCTGCGATTGTTGGCATAGACAACGACCTGTCGGAATCCGAGCCAGATGGTTATACAAACGAGCCGGCTGGGTTAGCCGACGGTGCTTTTCCTAAGGAATCTGATGGCTTGTCGTCAGCGGAGCCCGAGCCCGATCCTGAGCCTACGGCTGTGGCGCAACGTGTGGACAAGTCCGGTGCAAACAGCAACGAAACAGTGCTGTCCGAAGAACAGGAGTCCGGGTCTGGTTTTGCTCGGTTCGTAAGGAAGCACGCCGTTGTTTTGACGGCACTGCTCATAATGCTCGTGGGTTGTGCTGTGGCGTTGGGAATCTGGCTCTATAGAACCAACGAGGCGGCCGCACGTGAGCAAGAGCAGCAGCAAGCCTACCAAGAGTCCCTTGTTACGAAGCAAATCGTGCCCGTTACCATACAGATTGACGGCTACGACCAGAATAGCGCCACGCCAATCCCCCTTAAGGTTGCCGGCACGACCAAGGCGGGAGACGCCGTGGACGAGTTGGTGCTCATAAAGCCAAGCTCGCCACAGCTCGAGCTCTTGCCCGGCAACTACAAGGTCGCGCTTGCGGGACTTCCTGCAACTGCTGACGGCGCGTTGTATCGCGGATCGATTGATACGTACGACGTTGCGGTAGAGGCCTCGTCTGCGTCCGGACAAAACGAGGGCACGAGCTCAGGGCAAGACGTTGCCACCGTTACCCCGGTGTTTGCCTTTGTGCAAATTGCTCCGCAAGAAGTGCGCGACTCCGATCTGGACGCGCTACGCGCCTGGCTCGAAGGCGCTCAGATTCAGAATGCATCGCAGTACGTGGATGCAGTTTTGGCACGCAGGCAGGAGGCCTTGGATCGCATTGAGCAAGAGCAGGCCCAAAAAGAAGAGCAGGAGCTCAAGGAGCTTGAAGAGACCACCAAAAAGCTCGAGAAGGAAATTGCGGATCGCAACAAGAACCAGGATGGCGCCAAAGGCCAGACGGGCAACAATCCAACCGGAAGCAGTTCCAGCAGTTCTACCTACTCGAACGGCGGACAGAACACTTATGGCTCGTATGACGAGTACGGCGATGGCTATTACGACGGCTACTACTATTATTACTAGAGTGGAATAGAACTGATTACCTTCTCCACCGGCAGCGCCATTCAAATGGGATACCCTCCGGTGGCGCTGTACGCATTGGGGGGGCATCCCCATACCATTCGTGCAATGAAGACGGTTTCTTTGTAGGACAAAACTGGTTTGTATGACATACACCTTGAATGTTTGTGTGGTTGTGATACGCTACCGTTCATTTTGGCATAATAAACGTTTGGCTTGCGAATCCATAGAGTTCGGGAGATGCACGTGACTACTGAATTCAACACTGCAAAAGACAGTGAGCAAAACAATAAGCAGGGCTTTTGGGGCAGCAACCTCACACCGGAGCCCGAAACAGCTGGCCTAGGCGATACAGGAAGACTGCCTAGGATCACTTTGCCCCACACGGATTCCGTGGAAGGGGAGCAGGACCTGTTGGATGAGGGCGTAAGAGCCGCCGACCATGAGTCCGCAGCTGCATATGAGCAGGGCGAGCTTTTGTCGGACGGAGCCCAGAATCCCTATGATGACCTTCACAATACGACAGAGATGCCCGCCGTATCCGAGGTGGCCACTGTGCCGGAGGTAGACGCTACGGCTGAGGTGACCCCCATGCCGGCGGTAACCGAGCCCGAAGTAACCGAACCCGACGTAACCGAGCCCGAAGTAACCGAGCCTGGGGACTCTGTCGCATACGCTGGCGACGAGCAGGAAGAGGTGCCAGCCTACGACCTTTCGTGGGACGACGAGCCTGTTACGCCACGCATGGATATTGGCAATCCGGCCAACTACCAACCCTATGATCAGGGCTATGTGGATGTTGAGCCTTTTTCGGAGTACAACAGCGAGGCTGCAATGGCTGCAAAGAAAAAGAAGCGCCGCGGCACCATTATTGTCGTATGCATTGTGCTTGCGGTTTTGTTAATCGGCTATTTTGTGGGTGTCTATAACTACTCGAACAGACTCTTGCCTGGTACCAAGATAAACGGGCTGGACGTTGCCAGCCTTACGGTGGAAGAGGCAAAGGGCAAGCTCGAGCAGCAGACCAAGGACTATGCGTGCGAGGTGTCGGTGGACGACTTGTCTACGCGTGTTGCCGGCTCGGACATTTCCATGGAGCGCGACGAGGAGTCTCTTGCCACGCTTGCCAAGCAGAGCCAGTCACCGTTTGCATGGCCTGCGGCACTAATCACGCCCCCGAGTATCGAGCTGGATCCAAAGATTAGCTACGACGAGGATGCCCTGCGCGGAATCGTAGAGGCTGCGGTGGACGAGCGAAACGAGCAGAAGCTGCCCTCAAACAATGCGGGCATCGAGTACGACTACACGGCAGAGAAATACGTTCTTTCTGGCACGACATCTGGCGTGGCAATAGACGTAAACAAGGTCTTTGACGAAACAAAGCGTGCCGTGGACTCCTTCTCTTACGAATGCAAGCCCGCGCCAGAGGCGGTGGAACGCGAGGCAACTGTAGCCGACATTCCCAGCCTCTCGCATACGGTAGAGAACGCAAACGTAATTGGCTCCAACGACATCCCCCTTCTTATGAATGGCGAGACCGTGCTTGACTCCAGCGCGGAGCAGAACAGGGAGTTCTTTAGCGTTCAAAATGGCAAGGCGACAATAGATCAGGATGCGGTTGCCGGATGGGCAGAAAACACAGTGGCCTATGCGGTGTACCATTCCGACGACTGGTCTGACTACTTCCTGGACGTAGAGAAGTTCGTGCCCGAGTTTTGCGACAGGCTGCTTAAGGGCAACGTGGAGCCCTACGAGGTGCCTATGTACGACGAGCTGCGTGCGGAGGGGGAGTCCCGCGAGCGTGCGTACGAAAAGGCAGGCTGGAATAGCGAGCTGGGTCGCTACATTGACGTTGACCTGGAATGCCAGTTTGCACGCCTGTACAACGAAACCGGCGAGGTAATTTGGGAGTCCGCGTTTGTGTCGGGCAACTCGCTCGAGGGTCACAACACGGTAACGGGAACCTTTAACATCTACGCAATGCAAACGAACCAGGTGCTCGTTGGCATGGACTACAACGGTGACGGTGAGTCCGACTACCAGAGCTTCGTAAACTACTGGATGCCCTTCTATGGTGGCTACGGCCTGCACGACGCTACGTGGCGGTCGAACTTTGGCGGCGAGTACTATTACGGCAACGGCAGCCATGGCTGCATTAACCTGCCCTACAGCAAGGCAGAGCAACTGTTTGGCATGACGCACATTGGTGAGGTCGTAAACGTACACTGGTAAGGCCCAAGGCCCAATTGGGTTTTAGGGACCACAAATAGGGGGCAGTCCCTTAGTTGTGATTATTGGAAATCACAACTAAGGGACTGCCCCCTATTTGTGGTCCTAGCGCCCAGCGTCTGCACCGCTCTTAAGGAGCCAATCAATAAGGTTGCGCTGCATTATGCCGTTGTGTGAGGGGATGCCAATCTCGTCGAGCGTAAGGATCGTCTTTGGATAGTTGTCGCGCAATGCCTGCAGGGGTACAAGGGCCTGCTTGAGCGCGTTTGGATCCAGGACGCTTGTGGCCACCATGTAGTAGTGCCGCCCCTGTGCCGACTCGGCTACGAACGCAATTTGCTGGGCGTATCGCTTGCCGGCATAAACTGCCGTATAGCGTCGCCTTAGCTCGAGGTATACGACGTTTTCCAGCAGCCCCAAAAGGCTTGCGCCCTGGGGCACAAGAAGTTGTGAGCACAGCCCGAGGTCGTCTGCAAAGTACTTCTCCTGCGTCTTAAGAACGGTGCCTGTACGCAGGTCTACTCTTCTCATCTTATGAAACGCATACGCGTCGGTAAGGGCGCCAAGATAGCGGGATACGGTGTCGTCGGAGCAGGGTCTGCCGGCATCCATGAGCGCCTTGGAAATGCCGTTTGCCGAGGAATGATTACCCAGGCTCATGGCCAGGCTCGCCGATATGGCATCGACCGTTAGCGGGTCCTCCCGTCCAAGGCCACAGGATACGTCCCTGCGTATAACCGTGTGATAAACACCGTCCAAATAGTCGTGAAGAGCGTATTGGTCGTCTTCCAGCAGCAGGGTGTGGGGCAGTCCTCCATTGCGCAGATATTTGTTAAAGAGCTCCTGCTTGCTGGGGGTATTGTCTCCTGCCGCATGCGCGGCCCAGTACTCGGCAAACGATAGGGGAAAAACGGGGATCTCTACAAAGCGTCCGGCCATTACGTCTGCAAGCTCGCGCTCCACGAGTCGTGCATGCGATCCCGTTAGGTACAAATCAAAACGGCCGTCTTCCATAAGTTCGTAGGCAACCTGCCCTATGCCCTCAACCTCCTGCGCCTCGTCTAAAAGCAGGTAGGTTGTTCCGTCCTTTGCGGCATGCGAGCGCACGTGTTCGAGCAGCTGCTTGGCATTGCGAAGGTGAGTGTTGCCTATGAGTTCGAGATCAATGCGAAGCAGGGCATCGGCTCCTACGCCTTCGTTGGAGAGGTGCTGCTCCAGAAGGCGCAGGATGCCCGATTTGCCTGCGCGCCTCATGCCGGTAAGAACCTTAGCAAGTCCTGGACCCTTGAGGCGCATAAGCCGGTCGATATAGCTCGGCCGTTCGATCATGCTTCATCCTTTGGCGTTTAAGGTTCGTTAGTGGAAGGAAATGTTTTATTTCTCGACTAAAATAGAACAAGTTACTGGTATATTCAAGTAGTCCTAAAAAAATAGAAAAAGTCAACACCTCCTACCTACGAAGCACGACCGCTCGCGAAAGGATTTAAAAATGCCCTTTGTTGACGCAAAAATCACCGTTCCCGTAAGCATGGCAGAGCGCGATGCCATTAAGTCCGGCCTGGGTAGCGCCGTCTCGACCTTTGGCAAGGGCGAGAGCTACCTTATGGTTGGCATCGATGACGAATACTCCCTGTGGCTTGGTGGCCGTAAGCTCGAACGAGGGGCATTTGTTTCTGTGAGCCTTATTGGCGACACCCCCGACGAAGGCTGCCGTGAGTTTACAAAGCGCATTTGCGACCTTTTGTATACCGAGCTGGGGATCCCTGGCGACTGCGTGTATGTTACCTACCATCCCATGATGAGGACGCGCTGGGGATGGAACGGCGACACGTTCTAATTGCCCATGTACGAAATAGGACAAGCCGTATCCGTTGCATTCCAAGAACAGAGGCGGCTGGGCACCATTGTTGGTGCACACAGTGCCTTTGGTGAGCTTTTTTACGATGTTTCGCTCGAAGAGGTCGTGGTAAAGGCAGTGGAGGAACCCTCCATGCAACCCGTTGCCGCGAACGAACTACGTACGCTTTCCACGCAGCTCTTAGGACAGCCGGCATCGAGCGCCCGTGGCGCGCTCTTGCGTCAGCAATACGTAACGGCTATCTCGCAGGCGCTTGCAAGCGCACAAGAGGCAAAAGAGGGCATAAGCGAGAGCCTGTTGCAACGCTGGATGGGAAAGAGTGTGGTTGTAACCCGAGACGACCGCTCGGAGCTGGGAACGGTAAGGGGAATCCTTCTAAAAGAGGGCGCGCCACAGTTTGACGTGGAAATAATGGGGGAGGTATGTCGCATTGGCGAGCAGTGCCTGACCTTGTTTGATTCAAAGACGACCGGCGGGCACTTGGCGCTTGGGTGTCGCGCGAGGTTTGTGGCCTCGGGCTACGAGGACGACGAGTCTTTTGCTGGCACCATATGCCTTGCTCGCAAGACAGAGGGTGGGATGCAATACTCCCTTATGTTTGACGATGGTGACGTGCTGGAGGGCCTGACTTCCGCCGACCTTGCCGTCCAACCTCGTTAAGGCAAAGACTCCGTATTGCAGACTTCAAATGATGCTAAACTGTACGCACACGCAACAAATACGCAGCAGCATGTAGCCGAAAGGAGCCACCATGGCAAACCACTTTAGCGAATACGACGCGTTTAACGTACCACCAGAGTTCAGGCCTTTGGGTGCCTTTGCATACTTTGGATACTCCATCCTGTTTTCGATTCCGGTAATCGGGCTTATTTTCCTTATTATCTTTAGTCTCTCCGACGCAAACATCAACCGTCGCAACTATGCGCGTTCCTACTTTATTGCGCTGCTCATAGCAATAATTCTTGTTATTGTGCTGGCTGCTACCGGTACTCTTCAGCAGGCCATTAACAATTCTACGAACGGCAACGTTCCCGCTTTCCTTACCTGGCTGCCTGGAGTCAAGTAGTAGCTACATAGTTTGGGCCACAGATAGGGGACAGTCCCTTAGTTGTGATTTCTGCAAAAATCACAACTAAGGGACTGTCCCCTATCTGAGGTCGACGACGAAGGGGCGGCGGCAGCTTACGCCTGCTCAAGCGCCTGTGCGACGTCGGCAAGAAGGTCTTCGGTGCTCTCGAGTCCGCAGGAGAGGCGAATCATGTTGGGCGCAACTCCAGCGGCTTCGAGCTCTTCGTCTGTCATCTGACGATGCGTGCTGCTTGCGGGATGCAGGCAGCACGTGCGGGCATCCGCCACATGTGTCTCTATGGCACAGATGCGCAGGGCGGCCATAAGGCGCTCTGCCGCGCTGCGACCACCAGCAACGCAGAAGCTTACCACGCCGCAGCCTCCGTTGGGTAAGTACTTCTTGGCAAGGTCGTAGTACTTGTCGCCAGGGAGGTTGGGGTAGCTTACAGACTCGACCTTTGGATGGTTGGACAAAAACTCCGCGATGGCCTGGCCGTTTGCGCAGTGCTGTGGCATGCGCACGTGCAGGCTCTCCAGCCCAAGGTTGAGGTAGAACGCGTGCTGGGGACTCTGGATCGAGCCAAAGTCGCGCATGAGCTGCGAGGTTGCCTTGGTAATAAAAGCGCCTCCCTGGCCGAACTTCTGGGCATAGACGATGCCGTGGTAGCTCTCGTCGGGCGTGGTGAGTCCGGGGAACTTGTCGGCATGCTCAAGCCAGTTAAAGTTTCCGGAGTCAACAATGGCTCCACCCACTGCGGTGCCGTGGCCGTCCATGTACTTGGTGGTGGAGTGGGTTACTATGTCCGCACCCCACTCTATGGGCCGGCAGTTTACGGGCGTGGGGAAGGTGTTGTCTACAATAAGCGGCACGCCGTGGTCGTGGGCTGCCTTGGCAAAGCGCTCGATGTCCAAAACGGCCAGTGCGGGGTTGGCAATGGTCTCGCCGAGCACGCACTTGGTGTTTGGCTTAAACGCAGCCTCAAGCTCCTCGTCCGTGCAGTCGGGCGCAACAAACGTGGTCTCTATGCCCATCTTTGCCATGGTTACGGCCAAAAGGTTAAACGTTCCGCCATATATTGCCGAGCAAGCCACCACGTGTCCGCCGCATTCGCAGATGTTGAACACGGCAAAGAAGTTTGCTGCCTGCCCGGAGCTGGTGAGCATGGCAGCGGTTCCGCCCTCAAGCGCACAGATCTTGGCGGCAACCTGGTCGTTGGTGGGGTTTTGCAGACGCGTGTAAAAGTAGCCTTCGGCCTCGAGGTCAAAGAGCGCACCCATAGCGGCGCTGGTGTCGTACTTAAAGGTCGTGCTTTGCACGATAGGAATTTGTCGGGGCTCTCCGTTGCCCGGCGTGTAGCCGCCTTGTACGCAACGTGTGCCTATGCCCTGGTTGCTCGTTGTCATGCGGGCTCCTCTCGTAGGACGTGTTCGGTCGTACGGTACGCTAGTGTACGACATTAGCGTTATGGGTGCAAAAGCCGACGGTTGCTCAGGGAGGGTGACACATCGCGCGATGTGTCACCCTCCCTGAGCAACCGTCGGCTTTTGTAGGCCCCACTACTTTGCTTCTAGAAGCTCGATCTCAAAGGTGAGGGCCTTGCCGGCCATCTCGTGGTTCATGTCAAACGTAATGGCGTCTGCGGTCTTGTCGGTAACCGTTGCCTGGATGGGCTGGCCAGTAGGCGTTCCCAGCATTACGCGCTGGCCTACCTCGAGGTTCTCGGCCCCGGGAAGCTGGCCAAGCGGCAGCGTTTGCACCATGTCCATGCGGCGCGGGCCGTAAGCGTCTTCTGGCTCGAGTCGGATGGTAACGGTACTGCCAACCTCCATGTCGCGTACTGCGGCGTCGAACCCAGGGATCATCTGTCCTGCCATGCAGGTAAACGCCAGCGGCTCGCCGCGGTCGCGCGACGAGTCAAACTTTGTTCCGTCGTCGAGCGTGCCCACGTAGTGAACCTTTACTTGCTTGCCTTCGTTGCTCATAAGACCTCCTGTATTTTGTGCATCGCATGTTCCGTTGGGCTACCATGTAGTACGGTAAACTCCAAGGCGACAAATTATAGCCATACTGGTACGACAACGGGGTGCGGAGGGCGTTTTGGACGCAAATGCGTACAAGAACAACGTAGGCGTGTTTGATTCGGGCGTTGGCGGCATAAGCATTTTGCATGCTCTTGCGCAGGAGCTACCGCGCGAAAGCTTTGTGTTCTTTGGCGACTCTGCAAACGCGCCGTATGGCGAGAAGTCCCCCAGCGAGGTGTTGGAGCTTTCGCGCGGAATTACAGAGCGTCTTTTGGGCATGGGTTGCAAGGCCATTGTTATTGCCTGCAACACGGCTACATCGGCTGCCGCAGAGCATCTGCGAGCTCAGTATCCCTCAATACCCATTATTGGCGTCGAGCCCGCGCTCAAGCCGGCTGCGTTGTCGGAACAAGGCCACCATGGGCGAGTTTTGGTAATGGCCACGCCCATGACGGTGCGTCTAGACAAGTTTCAGTCGCTTAAGCGGCGGTGGGGAAAAGAGGCAGAAGTAGTCTCTGTGCCCTGCACTGGCCTTGCGGCGCGTATTGAGCAGGGAAACCTGGATGCACCCGACATGTACGAGCTAATTGAGTCGCTGGTAGGCGAATACGCGGGCAAAGTGGACGCCGTTGTATTGGGATGCACGCACTATCCGTTTGTGAGAAAACAGATACAGAGCATCGTGGGCAATGTTCCATTCTATGACGGGGCAAAGGGCACCGCTCGCCAGCTTAGGCGGCGGCTCGTGGAATGCGGGTGCCTGGAGGAGCGTTGCAAACAGGGTGCCATCCGGTTCCTTTCGAGCGTAAACAGCAAGGAGGAACTGGACCTCTACGGGCGCTTTCTAAAGATGGCTGAGTCCATATAGGTTTGGCGTGGGGCACCGGTAGGGGTCTGGGGCACCGGAAGGATTCAACGCTTCTTTAGAGACAGGCTATGTGCACAGCATCCTCGTATGGCCCGATGCCGTTAGCAAGCGTTTATATATACGAAGAGCCCGCCGCGCAGGACCACGCGGTGGGCTCGTGTTTGTCTGCCCCGTCGCGACGCGACGTTGTTGGTCAGACTCTTAGACTACTTTGCCAGTGCCTGTTCAACAGCAACTGCGCAAGCGACGGTGCAGCCAACCATGGGGTTGTTGCCCATGCCGATGAGGCCCATCATGTCTACGTGCGCGGGCACGGAGGAGGAGCCGGCAAACTGGGCGGAGCTGTGCATACGGCCCATGGTGTCGGTCATGCCGTAGGAGGCGGGGCCGGCGTGCATGTTGTCGGGGTGCAGCGTACGGCCGGTGCCGCCACCGGATGCGACGGAGAAGTACTTCTTGCCAGCCAGCGTGCGCTCCTTGAAGTAGGTGCCCGCAACGGGGTGCTGGAAGCGCGTGGGGTTGGTGGAGTTGCCGGTAATGGAGATGTCGGCATTCTCGTGCCACATGATGGCAACGCCCTCGCGGACGTCGTCGGCGCCGTAGCAGTTAACCTTGGCGCGAGGACCATCGGAGTAGGGGATGGTCTGTACGACCTCAAGCTCGCCCGTAAAGTAGTCGAACTTGGTCTGTACATAGGTGAAGCCGTTGATGCGTGCGATAATCTGTGCAGCATCCTTGCCCAGGCCGTTGAGGATAACGCGCAGCGGCTTCTTGCGGGCCTTGTTGGCGTTGTTGGCAATACCGATGGCGCCCTCGGCGGCTGCGAAGGACTCGTGGCCTGCCAGGAACGCGAAGCACTCGGTGTCCTCGCCGAGCAGCATCTCGCCCAGGTTACCATGGCCCAGGCCTACCTTGCGATCCTCGGCCACGGAGCCGGGAACGCAGAATGCCTGCAGGCCAATGCCGATGGCGGCAGCGGCCTCAGCGGCGTTCTTTACGCCCTTCTTAATGGCAATGGCGCAGCCAAGGGTGTAAGCCCACTTGGCGTTCTCGAATGCGATGGACTGGATGTCCTCGGTGATGTCGTAGGGGTTGAACCCAAGATCGGTGCAGATCTTAAGGGCTTCCTCGAGGTCGGCGATACCATACTCTGCGAGCGTCTTGTTAATCTTGTCGATGCGGCGCTCATAGCCTTCGAACGAAACTGCCATCTATCTCACTCCCTTCCTTTTTCTACTCTTTGCGCGGATCGATGGTCTTGGCGGGAGCATCCCACTGGCCGTAACGACCGGTGTTGGCCTTAATGGCCTCGTTGGCATCCTTGCCAGCCTTTACGTCTTCCATAAACTTGCCGAGGTTAAGGAACTCGAAGCCGATAATCTCGTTGTTGTCGTTAAGAGCCAGCTGGGTGATGTAGCCCTGGGTGAGCTCGAGGTAGCGGGCGCCCTTGGCGGCGGTGCCGTAGGTGGTGCCTACCATGGAGCGCAGACCCTTGCCGAGGTCATCGAGGCCAGCGCCAATGGGCAGGCCGTCCTCGGAGAACGCGGTCTGGGTGCGGCCGTAGACGATCTGGAGGAACAGCTCGCGTATGGCAACGTTAATGGCGTCGCACACGAGGTCGGTGTTCAGTGCCTCGAGGATGGTCTTCTTGGGAAGAATCTCGGCGGCCATAGCGGCGGAGTGGGTCATGCCCGAACAACCGATGGTCTCGACGAGGGCCTCCTCAATAATGCCCTTCTTTACGTTAAGGCTCAGCTTGCAGCCGCCCTGCTGCGGGGCGCACCAGCCGATGCCGTGGGTGTAGCCCGAGATGTCCTCAAGCTGCTTTGCCTGTACCCAAGCGCCCTCCTCGGGAATGGGTGCAGGTCCGTGGTATGCACCCTTGGTTACGGGGCACATCTTCTCCACATCTGACGAATACTCCATGAAAGCTCCTCTCCACAAATCCTGTGGGGAGCCCCATAGCACCCCACCATTTGCACAGCTGAGATGATGATACGAGCTAAGGAAGACAAAAGCGACGGAAACATCCAACCAATCCGCAAGTGGGCGGATTTTTTCCCCGACGGAACGCTGGCCACCGGAATATGAACTATCAAGAGGGGTGCCCCCCTTGATAGGTCCGCTATGATGGCATCTGTCTGATCAACGGATTTGAAGGAAACGATGATAGAACCTATGGCGCTGGTGCTTGCCGCTGCGGGGGTGGCGAGCGCGGCATATGGCGCGAGCCGTGCTTTGTGTGGTGTGGTGAGGCGTTTCTATTGTATCTGGTTTGTGCTGGCCGTCGTGCTCGTGCTTCCCTCCCTGCTTATGGCTGCGGGGCTATGGGAGACTGTTCCGCTTGGCCTGCGTTGGGCGGCTGAGCTCATGCTCGGGCTGCTGCTTGTATACGAGTGCGTGCTCTGCGCACTGGTGTGGCGCCACGCACACGATACGGCCCCGCAAGACCTTGACTGGATTTTGGTGCTGGGCGCACGGGTGGAGGACGGAGTGCCTGGCCGCACCTTTGCGCGTCGGCTCGATGCTGCGCATGCCTACCTTGTTGCGAATCCGCGCACGCGCTGCGTGGTTTGCGGTGGGCAGGGGAGCGACGAGACGGTGAGTGAGGCTCGCGCTGGCACCGACTATCTTCTTGCGCGCGGCATAGACGGCGGTCGCGTTCTATTGGAGGACAAGTCGCGCAGTACCACACAGAACCTTGGCAACGCTGCGGAGTTTGTTGAGGCAAAAGGCGAGACCGTGGGCGTGGTTACGAGCAACTATCACGTGGCCCGCTCGCTTGCCATCGCCCGCAAGGCTGGGATGCGGCATGTGTATGGCATTGCGGTAAAGAGCGCCGAACCCCTTCCTCTTAACGATATGGTTCGCGAGTCGTTTGCCTGGGCAAAGGACGTGCTTGCAGGCAATGCGTGACCTATCAAGGGGGAGTACCCCTCTTGATGGGTACCAATCAAGAGGGGTACTCCCCCTTGATAGGTCGGCCCTTAGGCATAACGTATATTCATAACCGCTTATAAGCAATTGAGATTAGATATGCTGGCCATGCGGTTGCATAATAGATGCAAGAGCAATTTGCAAAGGGATGTGACGGCATGAAGATTTCTGGAAAACACCTGCTGGTACTAATTTCGATGTGCGGCCTGTTGGCTTCGGGCGTTGGCTTGGTAACCAACGTGAGTGGCCTTTTTTTCTCTCCCATTGCGGAGGACTTTGGGATCGCGCGTGGCTCTGCAAGCCTCATGCTTACCATAAGCAACTTGTCGTTTGCGGTGGGAGGCCTGCTGTGCCCGCGACTTATGAACGAAAAGGCGCTCAAGCCTCTGCTATTGGGCGCGACGGCGGCGCTTGCGGCAAGCACCGCGGCGCTGAGCCTCTGCTCCGACATCCTGCCAATGTATATTCTCTGCGTGGTTCGCGGTCTTGCAGCCGGCTGCGTGGGCTTCGTGTTTGCGACTTCGGTGCTTAACAAGTGGTTTGTAACGAACATCGGCCTTGCCACGAGTATTGCCATGGGCTGCTCGGGCATCGCGGGCGCGGTATTTTCGCCCCTCATAAGCGGCGTTATTGGCTCGTCGGGATGGCGCATGGGTTTTGTGGCCGTGGCCGTCCTTACCATTGCACTCAACCTTCCCGCCATCCTGTTCCTTCCGTCCATCGATCCTCGAACCAAGGGACTTCTTGCCTTGGGAGCGACGCCAGAGCACGAGCACGAGTCTGCGGGCGAGCAGGCGACGGTCTCCTCGCAGGAGAAGGCAGAGCCTATACGACCCGTCGTCTATGCGGCCGTTGTGGTGTTTGCGCTCCTGGCGTCTGCGCTCACGGCTCTCCCACAGCACTTTCCTGGCATGGCGGAATGGCATGCGCTGGATGCAGCCGTTGGTGCAACCATGCTCTCCATATGCATGGTGGCAAATACTGCCGGCAAGGTGGTGCTCGGCGTGCTCATAGATCGCTTTGGTGCACGGGCCTCTTTGCTCCTGTATACGGCGTTGGTTGGCGCGGGTTTGTTGCTCCTCATGTTTGTTCCTGTTCCCAACGCCATGCTGGTGGCAGCCGGGCTCTATGGCACGTGCTACGCAATAGCGGCTGTAGGAAACACCATGGTTACCCGCGACGCGTTTGGCCTTGCGAACTACGGAAAGACGTATCCTGTAATGAGCCTGGTTGGCAACGTGGGCAACGCGGTCTTTTCGTCGGCAGTGGGCTTTATGTACGACTTTACGGGCGGCTATACCCTTACGACGACCGTCTTTGGCGCAATGGCGGTGGGGCTCGCCGCAATCGTTGTGTTTGTTTACGCGCAGAGGCAGGGACAAAGGCAGGCGGCTTAGGGAAACGATGACTAATTCATTGCGGCGCATCGTGCCCCAGAAGACGCCTGGAGGGATGCGGCAATCCTTGAAATACGTCCAGTATTCCTGCGGATTCCCGCATATCCCCAGCCGCCTCCTGAAACCCGATGCGCTCGCAAGCAATTAATCATCGTTTCCCTGGGGAAACGCTTTGCGCAGGGTTGTTTGGCTGATAAAGGAGCTGTGCCGCTAGGGGAAGATTCCTTAGCGGCACCTTGTTTTCGTACGGCTTGTGGCCGGCAACCTCGCTCATGCCTGATGGCACTGTTTGCGAATAAACTCTCGCACGGCAGCGCATGCCTCGTCCAAACGCCCGTGATACCCGTGGTCGTCCCCTTCCAGGAGCACAAGCTCGGCGTTCTTGTATTGCTTCGCGGCGTTGATGGAGTACTGTACGGGTACCGCCGCATCGGCAGTGCCATGCACGAGCAGCACCGGGCCATCGTAGGCGTCTATGGCCTCGTTTACATGTATATGCTGCGCAATGCGAAAGTAGTCGCCGCAGAACACCGACCTGTTATCGAAGGCCAGTATGTCGGGGATGTTTTTGGGATCAAAGGCGTGGCCAAACAAGCTGCCCGTGCGCGCGGCGTCAACAATAACGATGGCTGGCGAGAGTGGCAATATGGCCTTGAACGCCTGGGGCCTAAGCGCCGCAACAAGCATGGTGAGCAGACCGCCTTGGCTATGCCCGCAGAGATAGAGGTCCGTAACAAAATCGAGAGTCTTTGCATAGTTCACCACGTCGAGCATGTTGTTTATCCACTTGAGTAGCGTGTGCTTGGCAAAGGTACCGCCGCTCTGACCATGGCCGTACAGCTCGGTTCGCAGCGTGGCAATGCCCTCGGCACGCATGGCGGCAGCCACGGCTTTGATGTGGTTTTCCTCCATGTGACCGGTAAGTCCGTGCTGCACAATGCACAGGGGGCACTGCTCAACGGATTCGTTGGGCAGCTCTAGCTTCGCATGTATGCCAATGCCGTCGCTGTCGATAAAGAACTCTTGCATGTTTGCCTCCGAGCTGCTTCGATTGCGTTAACTTCTGCTTCCGATGGTACACGACGGGAGGCATACTCGGCAGCTGTCCTGACCCTAAACAATGGTCAAAACCAAAAGCGCCATGGGCAAGCGCCGTGCTCAAACAGTCCTCGTTCCTGCGGAACTGCGCGCGTGCGTGGAAGTCGCCAGCGGGGAAGGGGGTGGCTTCTCGGTTCCAAGTGCGCGTCTTTGCATGTGGTGTGGTTGTCTATACGCATCCGCGTGCATTTCGCTTGCATCCGGCTGCCCAAATGCACGTATCTGCGTGTAGTGCCGGTCGTTACTGCGCATAGACGTGCATTTCGGGGGAATTCGGCCACCCAGATGCACGTCCTTGCGTGCAGTGCCGACCAACTACACGCAGCAACGTGCATTTCGTTTGCATCCGGCTGTTCAGATGCACGCGGGTGCGTGTAGTATGGGTCGTCTCTACGTAGCAACGTGCATTTAGCAAGGACGTGATGAACGGGGTCGGGTCCGGTGTTCATGCAAGCGTGAACACCGGACCCGACCCCGTTCATCCATCAACTAGGTGAAGGAACTACGCAGTGGCTGCGAGTCGCCCGACGTGCTGTGCGCGGTGCGCGTCGTTTCCGCTGCCGCGAAAGTTGCGGGACCTGCATACGCACATATGCGAATGGCGGGACTTCTGTGCGGCACTTGTCTGCTGTTCGCCCACCACTATTTGGGCACCGCAGCCATAGATGGTATCGTTTACTATCTCTCCAACGCTCTGTACCTCAATTCGCCCAGACCTGGGGTCGCGTATCGAGTCCACATGGCTGCGAACGGTGGCGTTTACGTCCGAGCCCTCGAAGGCAAGATCGCAGCCGACCATCTGGCAGTCAATGAGGGTGAGGTTGCGGCACCTTACCAGGGGCTGCGTGCCCTCAATGCGGCAGTTAACGAGCGTAAGGCCGTCGCTGTACCAGCCAAGGTACTCTCCCTTAAGTGTCGCGTTTCTTACCGTTACGTTTTTGGCATGCCAGAACGCATCTTTGGTGTTAAAGGTGCCACCCTCAATGTGCAGGTTCTCCACGTACTGGAACGAATATT
This sequence comes from uncultured Coriobacteriaceae bacterium, assembly GCA_902793465.1. GTDB lineage: Bacteria > Actinomycetota > Coriobacteriia > Coriobacteriales > Atopobiaceae > RUG440. The sequence continues at coordinate 47,815 of CADBDT010000003.1, forward strand.
TACCACTAAAGTCGCAGTTCTCCAGACGAAGGTCACGCGCATGCATAAAGGCGTATTCGCCGGAGATGGAGCTGTTGTACAACCTTACGTCGCTACACGACCACCCGAACTCCTCCGAGACGATCTTTGTGTCGCGAACACACACGTTTTCGCACTCGCGCAGCGCCTTTATGCCAAAGAGCCTGCTGCGAACAATGCTCACATCGCTCGTATACCACAGGGCGGCGCGACAAGTATCGGCAAACAGCGAGTCGGTAAGAGTTACGCCACTCGTGTGCCACAGCGGGTAGCGAAGCTCGAAGTCCGTGTTGTTCGCCTTAATGTTGCGGCACTCCTTAAGAGCGGACTCACCATCGGCCGGCCCCGCAAAGCGCACGTGATCCAGCGTAGCGTTTGTAAGTCCGTAGAGGGCGCGTTCCTCGTCGAAGGATCTGTTGCTCAAGTTAATGCTAGACATGTTGAATCTCCACCTCTCGAATAAGCCAGTCGCATACGTCTATGGGTCGCTGTGCCTTATGCATTGCGTCAACAAGATTGCAACGATGTGCCCTAAGCATGCGAACGCAGTCCTCGGTGTTTCCCAATGCAAGACTCTGCTCGCATCGCTCGATGAGCTCTGCGTTACATCCTGCCTCTGCAAGGTCGCGGGCGCTTATATGTCCCATTGCCACTCCTTTGTTTGCGACTCGCAACTCAGTTGTTTTTTCCTTACTTGTTTAGAGTAAGGCGAGTGACTATAAATAACAAATGCTTATTGTAGATGTATAGACATAAATAGTAGGCATGGATACGTTCGTCCGAAAATTATCAAAATGAACACTATATCGTTCGCCGGAGTGAGCCAACGCGGCCACATCTAGGTCTATACTATTTGTTTAAGGTACCTAGAACTCGGAGGACAAAATGTCGTTTTGCATGAAGTGCGGATCAAAGCTGGACCAAGGCACCGAGGTGTGCCCGTATTGTGGTGCAAGGCAGGCACAGGTGCGAGGGCAGGGACAGGGGCCGGCACAGGTGCCTGGTGGTGGCAAGGCTCCCCAGGACCCACAGGCGTCGTCGGAAAAGCGTACACGAATAATCCTTGTGGCCATTGCCATAGCGATGGTCTTTGTGTTGGCCGTTCTAATAGTAATGGGAGCTACAGGTGGTGGCGCAGCGAATACAGCTCCCGCTCGGTTAGGCGGCAGCGCCCGAGTCGAGGAGACCAAGACAAGCGACGCCACTGCCGAGCAGGCAAAGAAGGAGGCCGAAGCCGCAGAGCAGGCAAAGAAGGAGGCTGAGGCCGCGGAGCAGGCAAAGAGGGAGACCGAGCAGGCAAAGAAGGAGGCTGAGGCCGCGGAGCAGGCAAAGAGGGAGACCGAGCAGGCCAAGAAGGAGGCAGAGCAGGCCAAGAAGGAGGCGGAAGCCGCTGCGGCAGCAAAGAAGGAGGCGGAGGCCGCTGCTGCTGCCAGGACTTCTGAAGCGAGGGCTATCGCAGATGCATTCACGGACGTGCTCGACCGCGTGGGTCCCACCTTTCCCAGGTCTGACTGGCCAGATTCAAGTCAGCTGGAGTACAAGTACTTCCTTGCCGAGCTAAATGGCGATGACGTACCAGAGCTCGTTGTTAGCCTGTCAACGAACCCGTCGGACGAGTATTACTACTTCTTTGTGTATGATCCGAGCACGAAGACTGCCAATCTTGTGCCAAGCGAGGGAGTGCGCAACTATCACTTACGCGAGACGTGGGCTTACGACCCCAATGGCCGTGCCCTTGTTTTCGCAGGCACGTATGGTGGCCAGGTGATCTTCCGAAAACTCTACATTGCAGGCAACCAACTTATAAGCGAAGACGCGGACGAAGCTACTGCGCGGGACTTTGAGCAATTGGCAGACATTGCTGCGTACGACATAAGCGACCGTTCTGCCATCGACAGTCTGGCTGGCATATAGCGGCGGGCAAGACGACCGTCCCAAAACGCGGCGCCCTTAGCCTTTTGGTCTGGCCAAGCATTCGTCGTGATAGAATCGAGTGAACAAAAAGCCTGATTGAAGGAGGCCAGTATGGCTGACGTGCGCGTTGCATTGTTTCTTGCTCCCGGATGCGAGGAGATCGAGGCCCTTACCGTTGCCGACATCCTGTTTCGTGCCGGCATTGCCTGCGACACCATCTCGGTGGCAGAGGGTCGCGAGGTAACTTCGTCGCATGAGGTAACCATTGTGGCAAAGAAGTGCATAGACGACGTGGACCTTATGGAATACGACATGCTGGTGCTCCCCGGCGGCCTTCCCGGCACCCCCAACCTGCACGCCAACACAAAGCTCGTAGCCGCGTTGCACGCGTTTGCGGAGCAGGGCAAGCCTCTTTCGGCCATCTGTGCGGCTCCTTCCATTTTTGCCAAGGAGGGATTGCTAAAGGGCGTGCGTGCCACAAGCAACCCGGGATTCCAGGACGTGTTGGCGCAAAATGGCGCCAAGCTGGTTGCAGACGAACCCGTGGTGGTGGACGGTATCTTTACCACCAGTCAGGGCATGGGCACCGCCATCGACTTTAGCCTGGAAATCGTTCGCCGCTTCCAGGGCGATGCCGCAGTTGAGGACATGAAGCCCAAGATTGTGTACTGGGACAAGAATTAGTGGCACGCGCTGCGATGTGTGCGCGCCGCACCCCTCCATACAAACCCATGCTCGTTGCTGCCGCCCTTTTGTGGGGCGGCTCGTTTGTGGTACTCAAGGACACGCTCGACGTAATTGCGCCCTCGTGGCTCATGGGCATACGGTTTCTGTTGGCGGGCATTATTATGTGCCTCGTGTTCTTGCCGAGCCTGCGGGCCTCGCTCGACAAGGGCCATGTGCTGGCTGCCGTGGCGCTGGGCGTTACGGGCGGTATGGGTTACCTCGTCCAGAACCTTGGCCTCGTGGACACAACGCCCGGTCACAATGCCTTTCTAACGTCTGTCTACTGCGTTATGGTGCCCTTTATGCATTGGGCCGTAACGCGCGTGCGGCCCACGTTGGCAAACGTAGCTGCGGCACTTATTGCCGTTGCGGGCATCGGGGCCCTTTCGCTTGGAGGAGAGACCTTTTTTGCCCTCAGGTGGGGTGACTGGATGACGCTGTTCGCCGCTTTTTGGTACGCCGTGCAAATCGAGATTATGGTTGCTGTGGCACCTGGGCGCGACATAATTGCAATCACGTCCATCGAGTTTTTGGTAATGGGCGCGCTGTGCCTGGGCTACGGAGCCGTTATGGAGCCGGCGCCTACTCCATCGGTGTTTGCAAGCGTGGAATTCTGGCTGGCCATGGGCTATTTGGTGCTTTTGGCCTCATGCGTGTGCACGGTGTTCCAAAACGTGGGTCAGGCGCACGTCCCGCCTGCCCAGGCATCGCTGCTGCTTTCTCTGGAAAGCGTATTTGGCGTTATGTTTAGCGTGCTGTTCTACGGTGAGCCGCTTACGATGCAGCTCGTGCTGGGCTTCTCGCTGGTCTTTGGAGCCGTCCTTTTGTCGGAGCTGGCGCCAACGCGAGGGGCGTCCCGGAATGCCTGCCCCTAAGCAATGGTCAGAGGCGCGAGGCGCCATGGGCAAGCGCCGTGCTCCAACAGTCCTCGTTTCGCTTCGCTCACTGCGGAACTGCGCGCGGCTGCTTTCCATGGCGCCTCGCGGTTTTGGCCTTTGTGTAGGGGCAGTACGACAGGCGGTGGGCCAGAGGCGGCTGTCCCAGGCCCAATCCTTGACAGGCGAATCGTTGGTCTTAGTTAAATAATTGCTTATGTGTTCCAAGGACTGCACTAATCAGCCAACCGCGCGCAAAGCTGTACATCCTGGCTTCAAAGCGTTACGCTAAAAGACTCATGTTGTTCGGCGATGGGTGGAATCATGCTCTCGGAAACTGCGCTCAAGCGACTGTGTAAGCCCGTGGTGTATAGGCGGGCCCTGCGTACGGTGGAGACTGGCGAGCAGATATTTAAGCGTTCGTGCAGCTTCGAAGAGGGCGAAACGGTGCTTAATGCGCGCGTGGACTCCCAGTCGAGTTGGGAAAACGCCCATCGTACGATGGTGGTTTTGGACGAGAATGCCGAATCGGTGGTGTACTACGAGTGCGACTGCAGGGCCATGCATGCCGGAGATAGCCCCTGCGACCACGTTATGACTATTCTCATAGACTTCTGCCAAGACCCGGAGCGCTATGAGGGATACGAGAACAGGGGCGGTGTGCGTACCACTCGCAACGCTGCCCGGCTCATGGAAAAGGCCGACGCGATACAGGGCGACCTGCTTCAGGCGGGCCTTGTGCCAGTTGGTGCGGGAAGCGTTCGACTCGAGCCGGTGCTTGGGTACGAGGTTGGCTTTGACGTACGCTTTAGGATTACAGGCGCCAAGGGCTCGTATTCGCTGAAGTCCATAGGGGAGTTTGTGGAGCGGGTAGAGGCAGGATCGTTTTTTGCATACGGAAAGAACCTTGCGTTCGAGCATATGCGTTATGCGTTTGCGCCCGACGCGTGGCCGGCAGTCGAGTTCTTGGTGCGTGCCGTTCAGAACAGGCGCGCCTTTGCGCGCGAGCGCGTTACGAGCCGCTCCATGGCCGCAACGGCACCTGTTCAGGTTGGGCGTGAGCTGCGCTTGTCTGCCCCAGAACTCTGGGAGCTCTTGGGCATATATGATGAAGAAGGCGTGCAGTTTGAGGACCGCTCGCAGCCGGGGGCGGAGGACGTGGCGCCGCGTGCCATGCGAATTACACGCGACAACCCTGCCGTGGTGGTGCGCATCCTGGAGCTCGAAGACGGAGGCTGCGAGCTTGTTCGCCCCGCAAACCAACGGGTCGTTTCCGTAGGGGGACGTGCGCTTGCGTGGGACAACAACACGCTCTATTGCTGCACCGCGAGCTTTTCTAAGGACGTCGATATGCTCTCGGCGCTGCTTGCCAACCCCAGCGATCGCATGGTGGTGTCGGAGCGCGACATGCAGCGGTTCTGCTCGGCCACCTTGCGGAGGCTGGAGGGCTGCGTGGCCGTGGATGTGCCAGATGGGCTGGAGAGCCTGCGCCCCTTGCCGTGTGAGCTCGAGTTCTACCTCGATTATTCCAAGCGCCAAGACATGGTGGTTTGCGACCCGCGTGCGAAGTACGGAGACGTGGTGGTTTCCCTACTGGATACCGTGCCGCTGGACGACGATGCTTCCGCTTCGCACGGCATTGAGCGCGACCTGCGCAAGGAGTCGCATGCGCGGGAGGTGCTGCGCCACTACTTTGTGTTCCGCGACGGTAGGGCGTATGCGCAGGCCCGCGGGGAAGACCTGGGTGTGGTGGTGTACGAGGCGGTAGCTGCCTTGCAGGAAATTGGCAGCGTGTACGCATACCCTGCCTTCGAACGACTTCGGCGAACCACGAGGCCTGCCATACGCGTGGGGCTGTCGGTCCGCTCCAACCTCCTTAGCCTTAGCCTGCGGCTGGACGGGCTTCCCCAAGAGGAGCTCGCGGGAATCCTAAGCAGCTATTCGCTGCGAAAGAAATACCATCGCCTTGCCGACGGCTCCTTTGTTAACATGCGGGACGCCAACGTGGGGGAGGCGGGTCGCGTTGTGGAGGAGCTCGACCTCAGTCCTGCGGACATAGGCGACTCCGTGGAGCTGCCAGCATATAGGGCGTTGCTGCTCGACCGCATGGTTGAGCAGGACGAGAGGGACGTATCGTTTGAGGAGTACGTAAGCCGCGTGCGCTCCGCTGGACGCATGGATCGCAAGGTTCCCCCGTCGCTGTCCTCTGTGCTGCGGTCGTATCAGCGTGAGGGCTTTAGATGGCTGTCGGGCTTGTGCGAGCTTGGCCTGTGCGGAATCCTTGCCGACGAGATGGGACTCGGTAAGTCAATCCAGCTCATTTCGTTTTTGCTGTCCTTTTGCGAGGAGGCGCGTGAGGTCGGGCCGTCGTTGGTGGTCTGTCCCTCGTCGTTGGTGTACAACTGGCGGGCCGAATTTGCCAGGTTTGCGCCGGAACTCGTTGTTCGCGTGGTGTCCGGCACGCCCCAAGAGAGGGCGGAGGTTCGCCTAACGCTTGGGTCCGACGTGCTTATAACATCGTATGACCTGCTAAGGCGCGATATAGACGAATACGAGGGCATGGACTTTTGGTGCGTTGCGCTGGACGAGGCGCAATACATAAAGAACCCCACCACCCAGGCTGCGCGCTCCGTTAGGTGCCTGAGGTCGCATAACCGCGTGGCGCTTACGGGCACCCCCGTAGAAAACCGCCTCTCCGAGCTGTGGAGCATCTTCGACTTTTTGATGCCTGGCCTGCTAGGCTCGTACGAGCGTTTTCGCGAGCGGTTCGAGCGGCCCATAGTGGAGGACGAGGACAAGCGGATTGCCGAGCATCTGCGCGACTCCCTTAAACCCTTTATCCTGCGCAGAACAAAGCGCGACGTGGCACAGGACCTACCCGACAAGGTAGAGCAGACGGTCCGAACCAGCATGGGCACCGAACAGCGCAAGCTCTATGACGCTCAGACGTACTTGGCCCGCGCCGAGATGCGAGAGCACGAGAACGAGGCCGGAGGAGGAAAGTTCCAAATACTCGCACTCCTTACCAGACTGCGCCAGATCTGTTGCGATCCGCGCTTGCTCTACGAGGACTACGAGGGCTTGTCGTGCAAGACCGACGCCATTCTTACCTTGGTTAGGCGCGTTGCCGACGCAGGAGAGAAGATGCTGGTGTTCTCGCAGTTTACGAGCTATTTGGACGTGTTGGCTGGAAGGCTCGAGGAAGAGGGGATTGCTTACTACGAAATTCGGGGAAGCACTCCTTCCGCGCGAAGGGTCGAGCTGGTAAACAAGTTCAACTCCAACAACACGCCCGTGTTCCTCATATCGCTGAAGGCGGGTGGAACAGGACTCAACCTTACCGGCGCTACCGTGGTGGTGCATGCGGACCCATGGTGGAACGAGGCGGCGCAAAACCAGGCCACCGATCGCGCGCACCGCATTGGCCAGACGCGCGAGGTTACGGTGTATAAAGTTATAGTGAGCGACACCATAGAGGAGCGCATACTCGAGCTGCAGCAAACAAAGTCCGAGCTTGCCGATGCCGTGGTGCAAGGCGACGTATCCAGCGTATCTCTCGCGTCTCTTACGCGCGAGGACCTAGAAGACCTGCTGGGCTAGCCCCGAATACGTGCGGGTGTCCGAAACTTGTGGTGGTGTGGGACGCGCATTGCCTGCCCCTAAACCAAGGTCAAAACCTCCCGGCGCCATGGACAAGCGCCGTGCTCAAACAGTCCTCGTTTCGCTTCGCTCACTGCGGAACTGCGCGCGGCTGCTTTCCATGGCGCCTCGCGGTTTTGGCCTTGGTTTAGGGGCAGGCAATGCGCGTCCCACTCTATCATGGGCGCGAAGCGCACTAGATTTGCACCTGTCCAGTGCAACAAGAGGGGGCCCGCCTGGGCTTTGCTCCCAGCGAGTTCCGCAGCTCTACCAAACGCGCGCAGCGCACCAATTTCCTCACCTGTCCAGTGCAACAGGAGGGCTCGTCCCTGAACTATGTTCCCAGCGAGTTCCGCAGCCCTTACAAAACGCGCGAAGCGCACTAGATTTGCACCTGTCCAGTGCAACAAGAGGGAGCCCGCCTGGGCTTTGCTCCCAGCGAGTTCCGCAGGAACGAGGACTGTTTGAGCTGGGCGCACAGCCCAGGCGGGCCCCCGACGCGCTTCGTTGCCCTATTCTGATGATTTTGCACAGATGCATAGTGTTAGGAATCGAGGGGTATACTCTACAACCACGATTCTTGGCGTTGGGAGGCAACTATGGCCAAGGGAAATGCAAATCAGAAGGTCAACGAATGGCTTCGTGGCAGAAACGGCTCCGACGAGATATCGGTGTTCTGTCTCATACTTGCGCTGCTGTTTTTGATCGTAAACATATTCGTTAAGTCCATATTCTTTACCGTTCTGGCGGTGGCGCTCATTGGGTATTCCGCGTTCCGTATGTTCTCGAGGAACCTCGAGGCTCGCGAAAACGAAAACGCCGTGTTCTGCGAATTCCTTGGACCGGTGCGCCCATGGCTGCGCAATCCCGCTCGCGCCGCTGCGGAGGCGCGCGAATACAAGCACTTCAAGTGCCCCGAGTGCGGCAAGCGCATGCGCGTTCCTCGTGGAAAGGGCAAGATTCGCATTCGTTGTCGCGAGTGTGGCAACAAGTTTGAAGCCCGGTCGTAGGTGTGACTGCCTGTGTATATAACGTATCTTGCCGGCGGAATTGCGTCTGGAAAGTCCACCGTCTCGCGAGAGCTGCGCAAGCGGGGCGCTTGCTGCATAGACCTGGACGAAGTTTCGCGTGAGGTAACGACGCCTGGCTCGCCAACAAACGAGCTTATTGCGCGCGAGTTTGGTTCCAATATGCTCGACGATAAAGGCGCGCTCAAACGCCACGCACTCGCGCAGCATGTCTTTTGCTCGCAGGAGCGCACGCGGCAGCTGGAAAGCATTGTGCATCCCGCAATCAAAGAGCGCCTTGCCCAGCGGCTTGCCGCCCAGGGGGAGGATGCGCTTTGTGTGGTGGAGGTGCCCCTGCTCAACAAGGTGGAGGACTTGGCCAAGGCTGCCGACGAAATTGTTTGCGTGTTGTGTCCAATTGAGGAGCGCCGTTTGCGCGCAATTGGCCGTGGTATGATTGGAGCCGATTTCGACGCGCGAGTGGCACAGCAGCCCTCCGACACCTATCTTGTCTCCATGGCAGATACGGTTTTTCTTAACGACAGCAACGAGCGCAAGCTCATAGAGCAGATTGACGACTGGTGGGATCAGCGACGCAAGAGCCACATGGAGTTCGACGCCGTCTCCCAACGGATTGGATAGTACATGGACACCCGAAACGCACGCTTTTTTAGATGGTATCGAGTCTTGCCCTTGGCCTTAATGGCCTTTATGCTGGCGCTCTCTTTGAGCGTGGACTACCTGCCCATAAACATGGTGCGCAGCCTGTTCTTTCCAGTGAGCTATGCCGAGCGCATAGACGATGCCGCAAAGCGCTACAACGTGGACGAGCACCTCATTGCCGCGGTTATTCGCTGCGAGTCCGGCTGGAACGACACCGCTCAGAGCACCGCGGGAGCCGTGGGCCTTATGCAGCTTATGCCCGACACGGCCCAAAACATCTCGCAGATGGGCAAGGTGGACACAAATAAATTTGATCCCAACAACTTAACCGACCCTGCGACCAACATCGAGTACGGGACGGCAATGCTCAGCTACCTGCAGTCGGAGCTCAAGACGACCGACGAGGTAATAGCGGCCTACAACGCCGGGCTGGGTACCGTGCGCACGTGGACCAAGGACGCTAACGGCAAGGACTTCTCCGAGTCCATTACGTATCCGGAGACCAGGCATTATTTGGAGCGCGTAAACGAGGCGTTGCGCCAGTACAGCAAGTACTATCCCAACGGAATGAGCGTGCTGTAGCAAAACGAGAGGGCGGGGAGCTACTATGACCGAGGCGCGGGAGCGTGTGGGAGCGGAACTCAAGCGGTTTGGCATAGAGGACGGCGGCGAGAGGCTCGAGGTCATTGCTCCCTACGAGCCCAGCGGCGACCAGCCCCAGGCTATAGAGAAGCTGGCCAAGGGCGTGAATGACGGTCTTCGCTATCAGACCCTTTTGGGCGTAACGGGTTCCGGCAAGACCTTTACCATGGCAAAGACCATAGAGGCGGTGGGAAAGCCGACCCTCATTATGGAGCCCAACAAAACGCTCGCGGCGCAGGTTGCCAGCGAGATGAAGGAGATCTTTCCCAACAACTGCGTGGTGTACTTCGTAAGCTACTACGACTACTACCAGCCAGAGGCGTACGTGCCGCAAACCGACACGTACATCGAAAAGGACGCCTCCATAAACGAGGAGGTGGAAAAGCTCCGCCATCAGGCGACATCCAGCCTGCTTAGCAGGCGCGACGTAATAGTGGTCGCATCGGTAAGCTGCATATACGGCATTGGCTCTCCCCAGGACTACGCCGGCCTCGCGCCAAACGTGAGCAAGGACGTGCCGCTCGAGCGAGACGACCTTATTCACGAGCTCATAGACATCCAGTACGACCGCAACGACGTGGACCTGCAGCGCGGCATGTTTCGCGTGCGTGGCGACGTGGTGGACGTGTTTCCCCCGTATGCAGAAAACCCCCTGCGCATAGGCTTCTTTGGCGACGAGGTGGAGCTCATTGCCGAGATTAGCTCGGTTACCGGCGAGGTGCTGCGCGAATACGACGCCATTCCCATATGGCCGGCATCCCACTACGTTACCGAGCGCCCCAAGGTAACCCACGCGTTGGACACCATTCGCGAAGAGCTTGCCAACCGCGTGGAGGAGCTCAAGGCGGCCGACCGCATTCTGGAGGCGCAGCGCCTTTCTCAGCGTACGGCATATGACCTCGAGATGCTGGAGAACATGGGCTTTTGCTCGGGCATCGAAAACTACTCGCGTCACATGGACGGGCGCGCTCCCGGCGAGCCACCCTACACGCTCATCGACTATTTTCCTTCCGACATGCTGTGCATTATTGACGAGAGCCACGTTACGGTGCCGCAGATCCGTGGCATGCACGAGGGCGACCGCTCACGCAAGATTACCCTTGTTGACCACGGGTTTCGCCTTCCGTCGGCGCTCGACAACCGCCCGCTTCGCTTCGACGAGTTTGAGTCGCGCGTTCCCCAGTTCATATACGTGAGCGCTACGCCCGGCGACTACGAGGAGCGGGTCTCTCAAAACCAGGTGGAACAGATTATTCGCCCAACCGGCCTCCTGGATCCCCTCATAGACGTCCGTCCGGTGCGCGGGCAAATAGACGACCTTATGGCCGAGATAAAGGAGCGTACCGCGCGCAAGGAGCGCGTGCTCGTTACCACCCTTACCAAGCGGATGGCAGAAGACCTAACCGACCACCTGCTCGACGAAGGCGTGCGCGTTAACTATATGCATTCCGACACGGCAACGCTCGAGCGCGTGGACATTATCCGCGAGCTTCGCGAGGGAAAGATAGACGTTCTGGTGGGCATCAACCTGCTGCGCGAGGGCCTGGACATCCCCGAGGTGTCGCTCGTGGCCATCCTGGATGCCGACAAGGAGGGCTTTCTTCGCAACCGTCGTTCGCTCATTCAGACCATGGGCCGCGCCGCACGCAACGTGAGCGGCGAGGTAATAATGTATGCCGACGAGATTACGGACTCCATGCGCGAGGCCATAGACGAGACGCGCCGCCGCCGCTCCATTCAGGAGCAGTACAACGAAGAGCATGGCATCGAGCCGCGCACGGTTCGCAAGGCAATAAGCGACATTTCGAGCTTTATCCAGGAGGCTGCGGCTACGCTGGACGGCAAGGACCGCGAGGGCATGCACGGCGAGTTTGTAACGCCGTCTACGGCCGAACAGGTGGCCGAGGAGCTTTCGGCGCTGCCGCGTGACGAGGTAATGCACATAATTGCCGAGCTCGAGGAAGAGATGGCTGCTGCCGCACAAAGCATGGACTTCGAGCGCGCGGCCAAGGCACGCGACCAGCTGGTGGAGCTCAAGGGGCTCGTGGAGGGCAAGTCGTCGGAGGACGTAATGCGCAACCTCAAGAAGAACGCCCGCAAGGGCAGCGACTACGCGCGTCGCCGCCCGTATCGCAAGAGGGGCAAGTATTGAGCTCGGTGGGACGGCTGGGTCGAAAAACTGTGCCCTTTGGGGATACTCCCCCTGCGGTACATTGTGGGCAATGTACCGCAGGGGGAGTATCCCCAAAGGGCACAGCCTGCAGTTTACAGATAACGGTGGCAATGAAATAAAGGTGAGATATGTCTAATAGCTTCAACAACGTTATAGATTATGCTCGCACGCAGCTCGATACGTTCGAGCAGCGCAGCCTGTGTCGCGTGGACAGCCTCGTGTTCTCGTGCCTGGCATATCTCAGGATTCCACAGGAGGCACAGGCAGCTTATGCCATGGAAGGCATTTGCATAAAGGACCTGTATAGGGCGGACTGGTTTGACGAGCTTTGCAACAAGGTGTACGATCCGCAGGCAGCGCGCGACCTGCTTGCTGCCGTTGCAGCAAACCCCAGGTTTCGCGATGTGCTCGTTTGTGGCTACTCCACGCTGTTGGACAAACGTACCGAGCAGCAGTTTTGCGCGATGTCGTTTAGGATGTCTCACACCGATACCTTTGTGGCGTTTAGGGGAACGGACAACACGCTGGTGGGATGGAAGGAAGACTTCAACATGTCCTTCCAGACCGCCGTCCCCTCGCAGGTGAGTGCCGTTTTGTACCTCGAATGGATTGCGAGTCAGGTCGAGGGCAGAATATGGTGCGGAGGTCACTCCAAAGGAGGAAACCTGGCCGTGTATGCGGGGGTAATGTGCAAGCCGCAAACGAGGGAGCGCGTGCAAACATGCTTCTCGCACGATGGCCCGGGATTCTCTGCACAAACAATGAGCGACAATCGTTGGGGGAATCTTGGCGAGCTGGTAGACAAGACCATTCCGCAGTCCTCCGTCATTGGCATGATATTCGAGCAGCAGGAGCGTGAGTTCTCGGTCGTTCACAGCCGCGGCGCTGGGTTTAGCCAACACGACCCATACAAGTGGGAGGTAGATGGCTGCGACTTCGTGCTAGACAGCAAGCTGCAGATGGGTGCCAACGTCTTTGACTCATCCATAAACGAATGGCTGGGAAGTGCCAGCGAGGAGGAGCGCGAACACTTTGTGGATACCGTGTTTGGTGTGCTGGAGTCCTCGGGCGAGACGACGATGGGCGGCATAAGGCGCAACTGGCGCACCACGGTTCCCAAGATTGTTACTGCCATAAAGGAGCTCGATGTAAACGACCGTGCGGTGGTAGTTAGTGCGGTTGTGGATGTGCTGTATGCCATGCTCCCCACCATGCCGCAAATCGACATGCTGCTTGGGCGCTACAAAAAGATGATTCCTGGACCGGCTTCTGCATAACCAATCAAAAGGGAGTACCCCCCTTGATAGGTACCAATCAAAAGGGAGTACCCCTCTTGATAGGTTCTATAATTGAACAAGCTAAAGGTGCGACGCCAAGGTTCACACGGCAAAAGGGGGAAGGTTCCGCTATGGCCAACACACAGACCATCGAGGTTCGAAAGTGTCCCGCCTGCGGCGGCTCGCTTCGCTATGACGCACGCTTGTCTACGCTCTCGTGCGTGTGGTGTGGAAGCGCCTATTCCGCAGAGGAGGCCGAGGTCAAGACCATTAGCACGTCGCTGGATGGCTTCACCTGCCCCGAGTGCGGCGCCCAGGTTTGCGTCGACGAGTTCTTGGCGTCCGTTACCTGTCCGTATTGCGGAAACAACGAGGTGAGCCCTCAGCGCTTTGACGGCAAGTTTGAGCCGGACTACGTGATTCCGTTTTCTGTGACCAAGAAGCAGGCGATCGACAACTATCGGGAGCACGTTGCCCAAAAGGGCTATTTGCCCGACTCGTTTGTCTCCGACTCTCGCATTGTGTCGGTCCAGGGCACCTATGTGCCCTTCTGGCTCAAAGATGGCGTGGTGGACTTCGACTTTACCTTTATCCTCGATGACGGAAAAATTCGGGATACAACCTATATGGATTTCCGCACAGAGGGTACCTATACCTATTCGCGGGTTCCCGCCGATGGGTCGCGCAACATGGCGGACGACATGATGGACTCTCTCGAGCCCTACGACTACGCCGCACTGGAGCCGTTTACGACCGACTGCATGCCCGGGTTCATGGCAGAGAGGTATTCGGTGGGACCCAAGGAGGTAAACAATCGCATAGAGCGACGGGTAAAGAACTCCGCCCTGCTTGCGTGCAAGGACGACGTGACGGACAGCGTTTGGATTCACGCCGCGGCAGACGGAAGCCGCTCACGAGCGGTGGTTCACCATGTGTCGTCAAAGCAGGCGCTGCTTCCCGTATGGCTCATTGTTGTTGAGTTCGCGGGAACGAGACACCTCGTTGGCGTTAACGGGCAAACCGGCAAGGTGGCCGTTAACCTACCCATCGACGAGGGCAAGAAGAAAAAGGCCATTACAAAGCAAATCGTAATAGACATGCTCATATTCCTGCCGCTTTTGGTGTTGCTCTTCGTGCTGTGGAGGCTGTTCCTGCCGAGCAACGTGAGCCTGCACAACCTAAGCCGCGTTTCGACAAGCAACATGGTGTATGTTGTGGGTCTGCCAATCCTCATGCTGCTTATTCTGGTTATAACGCCTTGGTTGGCCTATCGTTCCTCGAAGCGCAAGGTCGAGGCTGCTATGCAAAATGTGGCGGAGGCTTCTGACGCCCTGGACTTCGACATAGGCGGGCTTTCGTTTACGCGCAAGGATCGTCGCAAAGGGCCAAAGCAGGTAAAGGACAACTGGCCGGTATAGCGGGATGCGCTCGGGCGCGATGCCGTACCCCACGAGACCGGTCACGTAGTCCCTTCTGATATGCGGGCTTTGCAAGGGTCGCTCCTCTTCGAATCAACTACGTGGGAGACCCCCAGTGGTTAGTTTGTCCACGCTCCGCCGTCCCTGTCCTGACGTGCTACCATGGGGGGCGCAGGGAGGCAAGGAGGTAACATGGGCATGTACGTGAACCCGGGAAACGAGGGATTCAAGCGGATGTTGGCCGACGAGTACGTCGACAAGACCGGTCTCATTGCCCTTGTGAACGCTGTGGTTGACACGCCGAGCGGCCTCGTATGCTCCACGCGGCCGCGGCGCTTCGGCAAGACGTTCGCGGCTGAGTCGCTAGTGGCCTACTACACCTGCGGCGCCGACTCGCGGGGGCTCTTCGAGGGGCTGGACATATCGCGCGACCCGAGCTTTGAGGAACACCTCAACGCCTACAACGTGGTACACCTGGACATGACGGTGTTTCGCGGCGCGGATGACGTGGCTGCCGTGGTGAGGGCCGCGCTGCTTCCCGAGCTGAGGGCGCTCTGCCCCGGAGCTGGCGAGGGCAGCCCCGATCCCTCGCTGGAACTCGTCTCGGCCCTCGCCGACGTGGTGGCCGCCACTGGCCGTAAGTTCGTCTTCGTGATCGACGAGTGGGACGCGCCGCTTCGCGAGCGGCGGTCGAGGGAGTCGCAGGAGGTCTGGGTCTACTTCCTCCGCTTGCTGTTCAAGAACGCCACCTTCACGCCGGAAGCCATCGCCGCGTGCTACATGACGGGAATTCTGCCCATCGTGCGCTACGGCACGCAGTCGGCGCTGTCCGACTTCGACGAGTACACGGTGCTCCAGCCGAGCGCTTACGCCCCCTACGTAGGACTTACGGAGGCCGAGGTGGAGGCACTGGCCGCTCGGTACGGCATGGACATGGACGAGCTGCGCTGCTGGTACGACGGATATGAGCTGCCCTACGTGGACAAGACCACCCGTGAGCGCAGGGTCGTGCGCGCCTACGCGCCCTACTCGGTGATGCGCGCCTGTAACCGCGGCGAGGTCGGGCCCTACTGGGTGAGCTCGGAGGCGTTCGCCAGCCTGCGGACCTACGTCGACCTAGACTTCGACGGGCTCCAACAGGCTGTCGTGCAGGCTCTCGGCGGCGCGGGTGTGCGCGTGGACACCCACTCGTTCGAGAACAGCATTCACGACGTCGCCAACCGCGACGACGCCCTCACGTTGCTGTGCCACCTGGGCTACCTCTGCTACGACGCGGACACGCGTACCGCCCGCGTGCCCAACGAGGAGGTGCGCGCCGAGCTCCGACAGGCCGTGGCGCAGAGCCGCCACGTCGAGGTCGCGCGCATCGTGCGCGAGAGCGACGCGCTACTGCGCGCCACCTGGGACCTGGATGAGGATGCGGTGGCCGAGGGCATCTCGCGAGCGCACGACAATGGCTGCGCGCCGACATTCTACAACGACGAGCAGGCCCTGCGCGCGGTGGTCAAGTCCGCCTACATCGCCGCTGCCGACCACTACGCGACAATCGAGGAGCTGCCCTCCGGTCGTGGCCTGGCCGATGTGGTGTACCTGCCCCGCCGTGGCGACCCGGCGCCGGCGCTTCTGGTCGAGCTCAAGTGGGACCGTTCGCCAGAGGCCGCCATCGCCCAGGTGCGAGACCGCGATTACCCGGCCGTCCTGCGCGGCTGGGGAGGGCCAATCCTGCTGGTGGGCGTCACCTACGACCGCAAGTCCAAGCGCCACACCTGCCGCATCGAGGAGGCGTGAGGCCCGCAGCCTGCGTCGCAGAGTGAGAATAGGGCCCGATACCTTCTTAGAGTCAATGCTCCGCGGGCTCAGAAGCAAGGGCGCCGTCTGATCGGTGACGTTTCCTGCCATGGTAAAAAAGCATGACCGGTGCCTGTCCTGTGTCTATGAGCCATGGTGGCGCAGGGCGTCCGGGAAGGGTGCTGCTCAACATGCGTATGTGAGTACGTCGCGACCTGGGACTCCAGCTTAGCGACAGGACCCAGATGCACCCGCTTTCGCAGGGGATGGACTACGTGGGCAGCGCCACTGCCTCACTGATACCGGCAAGGCGATGAAGGGGCTTCGGGCCTCGAGCAAGCGGCGCTTCAAGCGCAGGCTCAAGCGGATGCAGGAGGCGTATGCAAACGGCGAAGCGGATCTGGATGCCATCCTGGGGAGGCTTGCCAGTTATAATGGACGCCTGGAGAGAGGCGATACGTGGCGTCTGAGGCAGCGCGTCTTTGGAAGCCTCGCGTTCTCGCGTAATCCCGTGCGGTTGCAGACCGCCCCTTAAGGTGAGGGCACGTGAAGGGAGGCCGATATGAGGGTCCATGCGTGGAGGAGAGCCCCGCGTGCGCCTCGAGCAACCATGAGTTTTCGGGAAGCTAAGGCGGGGACGGCGAGACCCTCTTTCACTTCGAAAACCTGCCCAAGTGTTTGAAATTTGGGCACCTTGTTTTGCGGGGCCCTATTCGCGGCACCCATGACCTGCGGCTTTATGGGGTGCCATATCTCCCGTACGGGCAACTGGCACCAGAATTTCAAACACATCCCCCTGGTTTCGAAGCGAACGGCCCCTTCGCCGTCCCCATCGTCCTTCATCGTCCCTGAGCCTTCTAAGCTGGATGGACGGTCCCGTCCCCATCGTGCGAAACGCACGCCATTGCGCATAGTCAGCCGGCACTGCGCGCAGCCACGTGCGTTTTGGCGGCCGACCGCGTGCGAAACGCACGTCGCTGCGTATAGTCAGCTACCACTACACGCACCGGCGCATTTGTGCGGCCAGGCGCGTCGGGAACGCACGGCATTGCGTGCAGTTGGCTGGCGCGGACGATTGCCTCCGTCCCCTGCCACGAAAGACGAGTTACGAGCAGGCTATTCCCGTCCGGCCCAGGCGGCATCGTTGAGGACAAAGGCGACGGGAAGTCTGCCCTTCTTACCTTCCAGCTTTGCGAGAGTGCCGATTCGTCTTGCGTTGCGTGGCCCGCGAAATGTGCATTCCGTGGCGCACGGAATGCAGACACCTTCCCGATAAGGTCTTCACCTGCGACTTTGTCGAGCGAACGGCTTGCCCTGCGTTTCGCGTCCCGCGGAACGCGCCTTTTGCGGCGCGCGAAACGCACCCGTTTCCCAGCAAGCCTTTTATCTAGCGAAGGGGAGTAGCCCTTTTGATAGGACGATTTCTTTTTGTCGCGAACCCCAACGGAGGACGGGGTGGCGGCCTTGTCAGCCCAAGGGACACCCCTCCATTTAAGGACGGGATGCGGGACCGCACAGACCGGAGCGCGGCCGATACATAGCACCCAGCATAAAACCCTTAATCTGCGCACTGCGCGTCCGCAAAAAACCGCTTCGTGCGCACGGCGGGTCCACCAGCGCGCACGAAGCGCGCCTCCGTGGACGTCTGGTGCGCACATTGCGTTATTGATGCACGGGAGTCCGTCGAGAAGACCCGTGCCTCTGCGAGTTTCTTGTGAGCCTGCGCGCGACGCCCCCCGACAGGACCGAGGCGAGGCGCCCGAGGGTCGGCAGCCTGAATATTGCCTTATGACGTCACCTGGGACAGACGGGTATAGCCTGCTCTTGACTCATCTTTAGTGGCAGGCATCCGTTCCTGGCCCTAAAGATGAGTCAAGAGGGGCGTTTTTTCCGTCCACGCCAGGCGCGACAATGCGCTCGTGACGACAACCCGAGCAGGAGGTGCGACGTGGCGAGGAAGAGGGAAGGCACAAGGTCGAAGTCGAAGGCGAGGACCGCCTCGCAGAACGCCCCGAGGGGGATGGCCGGCAACATAGCCGAGCTCATCGAGAGGTTCGGCACCGAGGAGACGTGCGAGCTGCACATTGAATCTTTAGGGCTAGGGGTTACCCCCTGGTGTCACAGGCATCTCGCGCCATCCGTTCGCAATCCGCGGTTCACACTCCCGTAACACGTGCCTCACCTGCGGGCAATACGGCTCCTCAACAATAGCGCGGTCATTGGGCACGTGCTCGACAGGCACGTCAGTCAACGAAAGGAGATGCCCATGAGTGCGAGTGACACTGGTTTCGTATTGCTATGCGCGGCCTTCGTCCTGTTCATGACTCCTGGCCTTGCCTTCTTCTATGGAGGGCTGGGAAGGAGAAAGAACGTGGCCAACAACATCTTGTCGTCGTTCTTCCTCATTGGGATTGCAACCGTCATGTGGTTCGCCTTCGGATTCTCGCTGGCGTTTGGTTCAGACCATGCCGGGATCATCGGGGGCTTCGACCACCTCATGATGCAGGGGGTGGGCATGGATCCCGGGTACTACGCGAGCACGATTCCCTTCTCGGCCTTCGCCATGTTCCAGATGATGTTCGCCATCATCACTCCGGCGCTCATCACCGGCGCCGTGGCGGGCAGGATGCGCTTTGGGTCTCTCGCCCTCTTTGTGGTGCTGTGGACGCTCGTGGTGTACTACCCCATAGCCCATATGGTGTGGGGCAACGGCGGCTGGCTTGCCTCGATCGGCTCGATTGACTTTGCCGGTGGCAACGTGGTGCACATCAGCTCCGGGGCAAGCGCGCTCGTGCTCTGCATGGTGCTAGGCCGTCGCATGGGATACGACCAAGGCGGATACCGCGTCCATAACATCCCCATGGTCGCCATCGGTGCGGCGCTTTTGCTCTTCGGCTGGCTGGGATTCAACTCGGGCAGCGCCCTTGCGGCAGACGGCCTGGCAGCGCATGCATTTGCGGCCAGCATCGTGTCGGCGGCGGCGGCCGAGTGCACCTGGATGCTCATGGACGTGGCAAACGACGGACGACCCACGCTGGTGGGGGCCTGCACCGGACTCGTGATCGGTCTCGTGGCCATCACCCCGGGATGCGGCTTCGTACCCCTGTGGGCCGCCCTTCTCATCGGCGCCGCGGCCAGCCCGATCTGCTACCTGTGCGTATCTAGACTCAAGCCGAGACTCGGATACGACGACGCGCTCGACGCCTTTGGGTGCCATGGTGTCGGCGGCATATTCGGCGGACTGTGCACGGGACTCTTCGCCACCAAGGAGGTCAACCCCGCCATACAGTGGAACGGACTCGTGTTTGGAGACACCCAGCTCTTTGTGGCCCAAGTGATCTCCATCGTGGTGACCATCGCTCTGGCAGTGCTCGGCACGCTCGTGTGCATATTCGTGGTGCGGCTCGTAGGCGACCTGCGGGTGAGCGAGCGCGAGGAGCGTCTGGGACTCGACCTCACGCAACATGGCGAGCGCGCCTATCCTTCGTTTAACGGACTCGACGACTAGGGAGGTTGGAGGATGTTCAAGATAGAGGCGATCGTGCGAGAAGACTCCTTGGAGGACGTGAAGGCGGCATTGCTGGCACAGGACATCCGAGGCATCACCGTGAGCCAGGTGATGGGTTGTGGCACGCAGATGGGCTACACCCAGCTCGTGCGTGGCAACAAGGTGAGCACCACCATGTTGCCCAAGATCAAGTTCGAGATCGTTGTTTCGACCAGCGACTGGGCAGAGAAGGCCATCGAGGCCATACGGTCTGCAGCCCACACCGGCAACCCCGGCGACGGAAAGATATTCGTATACCGCATCGACCGGGCCATTCGCATCCGAACCGGCGAGGAGGACGTCAAGGCCATCACGCCCGCGGGATAGGAACGGGCTGCCACGGACGCGGATCTAGGGTCGTGGCAAGAGGGCTCCTCTGCCACCACCCCAAATCCGTGGTCGTGGCACGTGACTCATGTTTAGGGGCAGGCATCCGTTTCCATTGACCGGGCATCCCGGGACGGCTACTCGTCCCTCTGAGCCACGAGGGCCTCGACGGCCTGTGCGGCAAACTCGGCCGCGCCACTGCCGGCTGTGGCGTCGATGTTGCGCGTAAACTCGCCGCCACTGCCGTATGCCTTGCCAAGCTGGGCAAATATCTCGTCCGTACACGTGTAGTAGTGCTCGGTTATAAAGTCCTGTATGCGTTTTGCCTGACGCTTGGCCTCGTCGCTTGCGGGGTCTTTGCCTGCCGCGGCCATGCGCCCAAACGGCACGAATAGGGCCATAAGGTCCGCGCCAAGAGCTGCTTGCTCGTCCTTCGTGCGTCTGGCGCTTTTGCGCTCATACTCCTTCCAGGCGGGCGACTCTCCCCAAGCCGCCCGTGCCTGTTCGGCGTACTCGTCTATCTTGCTTGTGTCGAATGCCTCAAAGCTCACAGTGTGTGCTCCCTTCTCCTCTTGCAGTTGCCGTGCAAGCCGAATGAGCTTGCCCAGTCGCTCTCTCTTGAGCTCCAAAAGCTCGATTTGCATACTAAGCGCGCGTGTTTGCTCGAAGTCGGACGAGCTCACGATGCGCCTGATGTCCTTAAGCGAAAACCCCAGCTCCCTAAAGAGCAGGATCTGTTGGAGTCGCACGAGGTCCTCTTCGCTGTACAGGCGGTATCCTGCCGCACTTCTCTTTGCAGGCCGTAGGAGACCTATGTTGTCGTAGTGTTGCAACGTGCGAATGCTTACACCCGCAATCGCGCTTACCTCATGCACCGTCCTCATGCCATGCCCTCCTTATGGCGTCATCTTAAACCCTAACGTTGCGTAAGGGTCAAGAGTAGAAAGACAGTGTCTGCCACTTACGCTCGTTCTCGCGTTGTGCGAACGAGTGCTTCGGCAACGTTGAGGCCGTCGGTTGCGGCGCTCATTATGCCGCCTGCGTATCCGGCGCCCTCGCCGCACGGCCAAAGGCCGTTGGTGCTCACGGATTGCAGGTCCTTGTTGCGCACAACGCGAACGGGTGAGCTGGATCGCGTTTCCACACCGGTTAGAACGGCATCGGCAGCGTCAAAGCCGTGAAGCTTCCGTGACAAGAGCGGGATGGAGGCCCGCAGGGTCTCGGTGACGTAGGAGGGCAGTGAACCGGCGGCGGTGCCCCAGGCTACGCCGCGTGGATAGGTGGGGACAATGGCTCCCGTGCCAGTTGACGGAACGTCCTGCAAGAAATCGCCCACTAGTTGGGCTGGCGCCACAAACGCCCCGCCGCCGGCCTCGTATGCGGCGCGCTCGCACGCCTGTTGCAGCTCCACCCCTGCCAAGACGTCTTCCCCTGGAAGGTCGTCGGGAAAGACGTTGGCAAGCAGTGCGGAGTTCGCGTTCTTTCCGTCTCGGGCAGAAAGGCTCATGCCGTTGGTAACCACGCCACCCTGCTCGCTGGCGGCTGCCACCACATAGCCGCCGGGGCACATGCAAAACGAGAAGGCGCTGCGTCCTGCGGAGTTGTGCTGCGCTAGCTTGTAGGGGGCGGCTCCGAGCGCAGGATGTCCCGCCGCTCTTCCGTAGAGGGCCTTGTCTACGCTTGCCTGCAGGTGCTCGATGCGCACGCCCATGGCAAAGGTCTTCCGCTCGAGCGTAACGCCAGAGTCGCTCAGCAGCGCAAACACGTCGCGTGCGGAATGGCCGCAGGCAAGGACGACGTCGGTGGCGTCCACATGCTCCATGGTTCCGTTGGTCTGCAGGTCTACGCCGCGTATGGCTGCGCGGGAGACGTCGAGCCCAACCAGCTGCGTGCGAAAACGGACCTCTCCGCCCAGCTCGCGGATGCGCTCTACGAGAGCCGTTACCACATGGGGGAGCACGTCGCTTCCCACGTGTGGCTTGGCGTCCCACAGGATGCGCCGTTGTGCGCCGGCATCCACAAGCATTTGCAGGATAAGGCGATGAGCAGGGCTTTTGGTGCCTGTGCTTAGCTTTCCGTCGGAAAACGTGCCCGCGCCACCCAGCCCGAACTGTATGTTGCTCTGGGTATCGAGCTCGCCCGTTTGCTCGAAGTGGCGTACCGCCTTTGTGCGACGCTCGGCGTCGTCGCCACGCTCCACGAGCAGGGGGTTGAGCCCAGCGCTTGCAAGCGCAAGAGCGCAGAACAAGCCTGCGCAGCCGGCGCCCACGACCACGGGACGCGGTCCCTGGTAGTGCTCAATACGGGCGGGAAGGGCGTAGGGCTTCTCTGCGACGAGCCATACATTGTTGCGGGCGCCTTGCGCGATTTGCGCCTCGTTGCCCTGTACGCCCACGCGCACGGTAAAGATAATTTGGATGGCGTTACGCTTGCGTGCGTCGACGGACCTCCGTCTGAGCTCGACCGTTCGAATGCGTCCTTCTTTGATGCCGAGCTTCTTGGCGGCGGCACGGCGGCAGACGGCCAGCTCGCGCTGCTCGGTACCATCCAAGCGTGAGAGGGGAATGCGCAAGTTGCTTATCTCGATCATCGCTCTTCTTCCTTTGTTGTGGCGCCCCGTGCTGCGGAGTTCCCTGCCACCATGCCGCTCTTCCAAGCCCAGGCAAGGTTGTATCCGCCGCAAGGGCCGTCCACGTCCAGTGCCTCACCGCATGCAAACAGGCAGGGCGCCGAACGCGCCTCGAGCGTCGCGGGGTCGAATTGCTCGACGGACAGGCCGCCGCGTCGTACCTGCGCGCGTTCGGTCTCGGCTGTGCCCACGACGATGAAGGCAAGGCTCTTGGCCAGCGTGAGCGCGTCTGACGGGGAGCCGGATGCCTGGACGAGCGCTTGGGCGATGGCGGGATCCAGGATCCCATCGAGCGTCGAGGCGCCTAGTCGCCTGGTGTCTTGTGTCGAGAGCATGGGAAGAAGGTCGAGCGCTAACATGTCGCCAGGCTGGGCGTGGCGAGACAGGTTGAAGATTGCTATGCCGGAAAGTCCGTAGCTTCTGAACAGGACTTCTCCGCTCTCTTGCGCAACGGTCCTCTTTGCGCGGCGAAGCTGTGCCGTCGCGCGGACGCGGCGCCCATCCAGCTTGTCGAGCGCCGGACCTTTGCAGGCGAGGGGACAGAGCAGGGGAGTGGGGGAAACGACCTTTAGCCCCAGTTCCGCGTAAAGGGACGTGGCGGCCCCTCCAACCGCACAGACGACAGAGGTGGCGCAAACGGTTTGCATGCGTCCGCCATCCCAGAGCTCGCTGAAGGTTATCGAGTACGCAGAGCCGCGCTTGGCCAAATGCGTTACCTCCCGTGCGGGGGCAAGTACGACCCCGGCATCTTGCGCGCGCAGCAGCAAGACGTTGCGTACCGACGCCGCCTGGCGCGAGAGGGGGTACAAGCGTCCTTCCGCCTCCTCCGCCCACGCAAGGCCACAGGAGTCGAAAAAGCCCAGCACGTCGTCGAGCCAGGATGGTCCGCACGTTCCCTCCACGAACTCCGAATTGTTGTAGAG
Organism: uncultured Coriobacteriaceae bacterium; assembly: GCA_902793465.1. Taxonomy (GTDB): domain Bacteria; phylum Actinomycetota; class Coriobacteriia; order Coriobacteriales; family Atopobiaceae; genus RUG440. The sequence continues at coordinate 71,381 of CADBDT010000003.1, forward strand.
GTTGGGATCAAGATGCCTGTTTGCGAAGTTGCAGCGTCCGTTGCCCGTGACAAGGATGGTGCGTCCGCATTCCAGATCGCGTTCTAGCACGAGCACGCGTGCCCCTGCCACGGCGGCCGCGATTGCCGCCGCAAGCCCCGCGGCACCACCGCCGATCACGCATACGTCGCAGGCATCGGGTACGCGAACCTGCGACGCTGTGCGCAGCATGTCCGCCCTTTTTGATACCCTGGAAACCTTGCGTGCCATCCTACCGACCACCTGTCTCCCACGATGCGCAGATTGCCTAACCTTGCGGTCGATTCTACCGCATATGCCCGTGGGCAATTGGTTGCGGGGAATGGCGGTGTTTGTCTCCCTGCGCTGCATCCTGCGGTGTGCAAAATGTTCCTTCTGCAGCGTGCGAAATGCACGAGCTTCTTCGGCCGGGCCGTTACCTGCGCTTTTGTCGGAGGGTTTGGCAGCCGTGCATTCTGTAGCCCTCAAAATGCACCTTTTGCGGCGTGCGAAATGAGCCCATGCGTCCGCTCGGCGCGCAGCGTACGCTCATTTGCCGTATCCTTGTATGATGACCTAACACGACGGTTGGAGTGGCATGGACGAAGAGAAGAGTCGCAAACGGCAAATCGTGCGCGTGAGCATCGTGGGAATTGTGGTCAACGTTGCGTTGGCGGCGTTCAAGGCCGCAATCGGGCTGTTTTCCAACTCCATTGCCATAACGCTCGATGCGGTAAACAACCTCTCGGACGCCGCGAGCTCGGCCATAACCATAGTGGGCACAAAGCTTTCGGGCAGGTCGGCCAATCGCGACCATCCGTACGGATACGGTCGCATAGAGTACCTAACCGCCATGGTCGTGTCGGGCATCGTGCTGTGGGCTGGCCTGACCTCGCTCGTAGAGTCCATTAAGGGCATCGTAGAACCGCAGGCTCCCAGCTACGAGCCAATATCTCTTGCAATTATTGGCGTGGCAGTGGTCGTTAAGCTCGTGCTTGGCCGCTATGTTTCGGCGGCGGGCAAGCGCTTGGACGCAGACACGCTTGTGGCCTCGGGGGCCGACGCCTCGTTTGATGCCATAATATCTGCCTCAACGCTCGTGGCTGCCCTCGTGTACGTGTTCGCAGGCGTGAGCCTCGAGGCATGGCTCGGTGCCGCAATATCGATCGTAATCGTAAAGAGCGGCGTCGAGATGCTGCGAGAGGCGCTGGACAAGGTGCTGGGCGAGCGCGTGGACGCCGACCTTGCAAAGGGCATAAAGGAGGCCACCTGCTCCGTCGAGGGCGTGCGCGGCGCATACGACCTCATTCTTGCCGACTACGGGCCGCAACGCCTTTGGGGATCGATTCACGTTGAGGTGGACGAGAAGGCCACGGCAAGCGAGGTCGACCGCATGACCCGCGAGATACAGATGCTTGTTCTTAAGGAGCACCATGTTATCTTGCATACGGTGGGCATCTACTCAACCAACTCGACGGAGGGATCCGACGCGAAGGCCATCCGCGAGGCACTTGAGGGCATTGTGAGGAAGGATCCCTACGTCTTGCAGGTACATGGTCTCTACGTGGACAGCGAACTTAAGGGCGCGACGTTTGACGTGGTGATCTCTTGGGAGGCGGAGAGCCGCGAGGCCGTGCGGCAAAGCGTGGTGGACAGGATGGGTGAGCTCTTTCCCGAATACGCCTTCGTGGCCGTCCTGGATTCCGACGTCTCGGACTAATACGCGGCCGTGTCGCCAGGGATGCTCCCTATCGGGTAGTGGCATGGGGTGCCGCTTGGGGATACTCCACCGTCATTGAGTTAGCGCTGTGCACATTGGGGATATTCCCCTACGGGTACATCGCGGATGAGCCGGCCTCCAACGTAAGCCCTGCTCGCGATGTACCCGATGGGGAGTATCCCCAATGTGCACAGCGCCCCCAGACCCTTAACTAAATGGCGTTGGGAGTATCCCCAAGCGGCAACTGGTCCCCGACGTATCCGTAGAGGAGCATCCTGCTAGCGGGTTATGGCGGCAACGGCCTCGGGAAGGAGGCCATCTGGCAGGCTCGTCTCGGCCGTGCCCTTGTCACACGCCTTGGCAAAGCGCTCGTCTATGGGCAACTGGCCCAGCGCCTTAATGCCATAGTGCTCGGCGGTCGCCGCAAGGCGGCTGGGGCCGTACGGCTCGACCTTCTGGTCGCAGTGCGGGCAGGTAAAGTAGGCCATGTTCTCCACAAGGCCATAGATGGGAACGTCCATCATGGTGGCCATGTTTACTGCCTTGCCAACCACCATCTGCACCAGGTCCTGAGGGCTGGAGACAATTACCACGCCGTCTATGGGCAGCGACTGGAACACCGTAAGCGCTACGTCGCCCGTTCCCGGGGGCATGTCTACCAGCAGATAGTCCAGCTCCTCCCAGTATGTCTCGGCCCAGAACTGGCGTATTGCGCCGGCAAGAACGGGCCCACGCCACAGTACGGGGTCGTCCTCGTGCTCGAGCACCAGGTTGGCGCTCATAACCTTAATGCCGCCAGCGGTGGTTACGGGAACAATAAGGTTTCCCATCCCCATGGCCTTCTCGACCACCAGGCCAAACATGCGGGGAATGGACGGGCCGGTAACGTCTGCGTCCAGAATGCCCACCTTGGCTCCGGTTTTGGCCAGCTCGCGGGCGAGGATGCCCGTAACCAGCGACTTTCCAACGCCGCCCTTGCCGGACACCACGCCTACCACATGCTTTATGTGGCTTAGCTCGTTTAGGTCAAACGAGGGCGGCTCCTCCTGCGCGGGCTGGCTCTGACGGCTGGCATTGCGCGCTGCCTCGAACTCGCGACGAATTGCCTCTTCTTCCTCTGGGGTCATGCTTCCTCCCATTCACGTGCCTATAGTGCCTAGTCTTGCCATTCTACCCGTTTCCGCGAACGTGGGCACTCATCACGCCTCTCGTTTATCGAACAGGTTTTGAGAACCCTGTGATTCTGGGAATGGGAACGAATGTTCCAGTGCGCACGCGCTACACTTGAGGGCGAACAATCACAGAGAGGACACCTATGGCTTCCAACTCCATTGCAATAAAGGGCGCGCGCGAGCACAACCTGCGCGACGTGGACGTATCTATTCCGCGCGACAAGCTGGTGGTTATTACGGGCCTTTCCGGTTCGGGAAAGTCCAGCTTGGCGTTCGACACCATCTATGCCGAAGGGCAGCGTCGCTACGTGGAGAGCCTCTCCAGCTACGCGCGCATGTTCCTTGGCCAGATGGACAAGCCCGACCTGGACTCGATTGACGGCCTGTCCCCGGCGGTCTCCATAGACCAGAAGACGACCAGCCGCAACCCGCGCTCCACCGTGGGAACCGTAACCGAGATATACGACTACCTGCGCCTTTTGTATGCCCGCGTGGGAACGCCCCACTGTCCCGAGTGCGGTCGCGTAATCGAGCGCCAAACCACCGACCAGGTTGCCGACAAGGTCTTGGCCCATGCGCAGGGCCGTCGTGCGCTCGTGCTCGCCCCCGTAGTGCTGGGTCGCAAGGGAGAATACACCAAGCTGTTTGAGGATCTGCGTCACGAGGGCTTTAGCCGCGTGCGCGTGGACGGCGAGGTGCGAGAGCTCGATGGCGAGCCAATTCGCCTTCCCAAGACCTTCAAGCATTCCATCGAGGTGGTGGTGGACCGCATAGTGGTGCGCCAGAACTCGCTGGGCCGTATAGCCGAGGCGGTGGAAACCGCAACGCGCATGGCCGAGGGACGCGTGGGGTTCCTCTTGCTGGCAGACCGCAAGGATCCCGAAGGCATTCCCGAGGAGCTGCTGCAGTATTCGCTAGCACTTGCCTGCCCCGAGCACGGGCACTCGATTGACGACCTCCAGCCGCGCGACTTCTCGTTTAACGCTCCCTACGGCGCGTGCCCGGACTGCGACGGACTGGGCACCAAGCGCATGGTGGATGCCGAGGCGCTCATAGCCGACCCGTCCCTCTCTGTGGCCGAGGGTGTGTTTGGCAGCGTGTTTGGCAACTCCAACTACTACCCGCAGATCCTCAACGCCGTGTGCCTGCACGTTGGGGTGGACCCCAACACGCCGTGGGACGAGCTGCCGCGCCGTGCGCGTACCGCGCTCTTGGACGGCTTGGGATCCACCAAGATCCGCGTGGACTACCATACGCGCGACGGTCGCGACACGTACTGGTATACCAAGTTTGCCGGCGTGCGAAACATCCTGTTTGACAAGTACCAGGAGACCTCGTCCGAAACTATGCGCAAGCACTACGAGAAGTACATTCGCGAGGTGCCCTGCACCACCTGTCACGGCGCGCGCCTTAAGCCGGAGTACCTGGCGGTTACGGTGGGGGAGCGCAACATTCAGGAGGTGTGCGACCTCTCATGCAAGGATGCCCTGGACTTCTTTGAAAGCCTCGAGCTCACGGAGCGCCAGCAGCTCATAGGCACGGCAATCGTAAAGGAGGTCGTCGCCCGCCTGCGCTTTATGGTAAACGTGGGACTCGACTACCTTACGCTTAGCAGGGCTGCGGCAACGCTTTCTGGCGGGGAGGCCCAGCGCATTCGCCTTGCCACGCAAATAGGTGCGGGGCTCATGGGGGTTCTCTACATTCTGGACGAGCCGTCCATCGGGCTTCACCAGCGCGACAACGATCGCCTAATAGAGACGCTGCGTCGCCTTCGCGACCAGGGAAACACCGTTATTGTGGTGGAGCACGACGAGGACACCATTCTTGCGGCAGACCATGTAATAGACATGGGCCCTGGCGCCGGAGAGAGGGGCGGCGAGGTGGTTGCCGAGGGCTCGCCATCCCAAATAATGCAGAGCGACAAATCGCTTACGGGGTCGTACCTGCGAGGTGAGCGCATGGTTGCCCTGCCCTCCAAGCGGCGTAACCCCCGACGCGGATCCATAAAGCTAACCGGCGCCCGCGCGAACAACCTAAAGGGGATCAACGCCCGCATCGAGCTGGGGACCTTTACCGTGGTCACCGGCGTTTCGGGCTCGGGAAAGAGCTCGTTGGTAACCGACACGCTGGCTCCTGCGCTCACGAACGCGGTGCAGCGCTCGCAGCGCGCGGTCGGGCCGCACCGCAAGCTTGAGGGCCTTGTGGACGACGAGGGCAAGAAGACCATAGACAAGGTAATCGACATCGACCAGAGTCCCATCGGGCGCACGCCGCGCTCCAACCCGGCAACCTACATCGGCCTTTGGGACGACCTGCGCAAGCTGTTTGCCAGCGTGCCCGAGAGCCGCGCGCGTGGCTATTCCGCCGGGCGCTTTTCCTTTAACGTTACCGGGGGCCGGTGCGAGGCGTGCAAGGGCGACGGACAGATCAAGATAGAGATGAACTTCCTGCCCGACGTGTACGTGCCCTGCGAGGTGTGTGGCGGAAAGCGCTACAACCGAGAGACCCTGCAAATCCGCTACCACGACAAGACGATCTCCGACGTCTTGGACATGACGGTAACCGAGGCGCTCGCGTTCTTTGCCAACATCCCGCGCATTAGCAAGAAGCTCCAGACGCTCTACGACGTGGGGCTGGGATACATTCACCTGGGACAGCCCGCAACCACACTCTCCGGCGGAGAGGCCCAGCGCGTAAAGCTGGCCAAGGAGCTGCATCGCCAGCAGACGGGAAAGACGTTCTACATTCTGGACGAGCCAACCACGGGTCTTCACTTCGAGGACGTCCGCCAGCTGGTGGAGGTGCTGCAGACGCTGGTAGACGCAGGCAACACGGTGCTTGTAATCGAGCACAACCTGGACGTTATAAAAACGGCCGACCGCGTGCTGGACCTCGGTCCCGAGGGCGGCGAAGGCGGCGGCACGATTGTTGCCTACGGCACACCCGAAAAGGTCGCGCAAAACCCCAACAGCTACACGGGACGCTACCTGGCGCGAATTCTGGAGCGCGATTCGGCACGCCAAGGGCTGTAGCGTGTGGTGTGGGTGCCGCTCGGGGATACTCCCCATCGGGTACATCGCGGATAGCCCACTCAGTTCAGATGGGCTTCCCGCGATGTACCCGTAGGGGAGTATCCCCGAGCGGCACCCCAGTGCATGGGTTTCAAATCGGTAAATAAAGAGATTCCCTCCAATCACCTTCGGTAGTATTTGCCATATTTGCACACGACTATGGCTATTGCCCGAAAGGGCACGGAAAGGTGGGTTCTGTTATGTCTCTTGAACACATTTCGCGTAGGGGCTTCATAAAGCTGACGGGCGTGGCGGCTGCCGGCCTCGGCCTGAGTGCATGCGGCGGATCTGGCTCGGGCAGCTCAAGCGGCTCTAGCGCTGCAGGCGCCATAAAGATCGGCGGCATTGGTCCCATAACGGGCGCAACGGCCATCTATGGCAATGCAACCAAGTTTGGTGCGCAGGTAGCCGTGGACAAGGTCAACGACTCCGAGGGCAAGACGGTGTTCGAGCTCAACTGGCAGGACGACGAAGGCGATGCAGAAAAGGCCGTAAACGCCTACAACAATCTCATGGACTGGGGTATGCAGATTCTGGTGGGCACCACGACCACCACGCCCTGCGTTGCCGTGGCCGACAAGACCGCCAACGATCGTATTTTCCAGCTTACGCCCTCCGCGTCGTCCACCGACGTTACCGCCGGCAAGGACAACGTGTTCCAAATGTGCTTTACCGACCCCAACCAGGGCGAGAAGTCGGCCGAGTACATTGCCAAGAAGAAGCTTGGTTCCAAGATCGCCATTATCTACAACAACTCCGACGCTTACTCCACGGGAATCTATAACGGCTTTTCCAAGGCCGCTCCTGGGCTGGGGCTGGAGATTGTGTCCACGCAGATGTTTACCGATGACTCGGCCACGGACTTTAGCGTTCAGCTCAACGACGCAAAGAGCAAGGGTGCCGACCTCGTGTTCCTGCCCATCTACTACACGCCGGCCTCGCTCATTCTGCAGCAGGCAAAGAGCATGGGCTTTGCGCCCAAGTTCGTAGGCTGCGACGGCATGGACGGCATCCTTACGGTAGAGGGCTTTGACACCTCGCTCGCCGAGGGTCTGGTGCTGCTTACCCCGTTTGTTGCCAGTGCAGACGACGCGGAGACCAAGGGCTTCGTGGAGGCATACAAGAAGCTTACCGGCACCAGCGAGGATCCCAACCAGTTTGCGGCAGACGCTTACGACTGCGTGCTTGCCATCTATGCTGCCCTTAAGGACTCCAGCGTTAACGCTTCCTCGTCTAACGCCGATATTTGTGCCGAGCTCCTTAAGACGTTCGGCTCGGGCTCGTACGTATACAGCGGACTTACCGGCAAGGACATGACCTGGGGCTCCAACGGAGAGGTATCCAAGGATCCCAAGGGCGTCGTTATTACCAACGGCAAGTACGAGTCCCTTGACTAAGAGGTGCGGCAGGCGCCTGCATTTGCAGCAAGTTATCGGTTAGCGTGGCCGATGGGGGATGCACCTCGCAGAGGTTGTCCCCCATCGTCTGCAAGAGGTAGAAGGAGGGAAGTGCCGTGGGTTTTCTCACCAACCTGATCAACGGGATCAGCCTGGGGAGCGTATATGCCATTATTGCCTTGGGATACACCATGGTGTATGGCATTGCCAAGATGCTCAACTTTGCGCACGGTGACGTAATTATGGTGGGTGGCTACGTGTGCTTTTTTGCCATGGGCAGCCTGGGCCTGCCGCCGCTGGTTGGAGTTTTGCTTGCGGTTATTGCCTGTACGTGTTTGGGAATCGTGGTGGAACGGCTGGCATACAAGCCGCTGCGCGAGGCCCCGTCGCTGGCTGTGCTCATTACCGCCATTGGCGTGAGCTACTTTTTGCAGAACTCGGCGCTGCTCCTTTGGGGCGCAGATCCCAAGGCGTTTGCCTCGGTTGTGCCCTTTCCGTCCATCACGCTGTTTAACGGCCAGCTAACCATTAGCTCGGTGACCATAGCCACGGTTCTTGCGGCGGCCATTATTATGGTTGCGCTTACGCTCTTTACCACAAAAACAAAAATGGGCAAGGCCATGCGCGCCTGTTCGGAAGACAAGGGCGCGGCCGAGCTCATGGGCATAAACGTAAACTCCACCATCTCCATGGTGTTTGCCATTGGCAGCGGCCTTGCGGCAATCGCAGGCGTGCTTTTGTGCTCCGCGTATCCCACGCTGGTTCCCACCACGGGCTCGATGCCGGGCATCAAGGCCTTTACGGCCGCCGTGCTTGGCGGCATTGGCTCGATTCCCGGTGCTGCCCTCGGCGGAGTGCTTTTGGGTGTAATCGAGATATTTGCCAAGGCGTACATTGGCACGCAGCTCGCGGATGCCATTGTGTTTGCGGTACTTATCGTGGTGTTGCTCATTCGACCCGCTGGTCTTTTGGGCAAAGAGATTCGCGAGAAGGTGTAGGCCATGGACAAGATACGCAACCTTAGCAAGACCACCAAGTCCAACGCCATAACCTACGGCATCGTTATAGTTGCCTTTTTGGTTATGCAGGGACTCATTGCGGCGCATGCCGTCTCGCACTCCCTCATTGGCCTTCTGGTGCCCATCTGCGCTTACATTTGCATGGCCATATCGCTCAACCTAGTGGTGGGCATCTCGGGCGAGCTTTCCCTGGGACACGCTGGCTTTATGAGCGTGGGTGCGTTTTCTGGCCTCGTGGCCGTGTCGTTCTTTAAGGGAATCGTAGGGGCCGGCCCACTCTGTCTGCTTATTGCCATCGTTATCGCGGGTGTGTTTGCGGCGGTAGCAGGCGTGCTTATTGGCCTGCCCGTTATGCGCCTGCGCGGTGACTACCTTGCAATTGTTACCCTGGCCTTTGGCGAGATAATTAAGAACCTTCTTAACAACCTGTATGTTGGCCTGGACGACCACGGTCTTCACTTTTCCATGAAGAGCGCCGAGGCGCTGGGCATGCAGGGCGGCAAGATTCTTATTGAGGGTCCAAAGGGAGCGGTTGGCATACCGCAGCTATCGTCCTTCTTGGCAGGATTCATCCTTATTCTGTTTACGTTGTTCGTGGTGCTCAACCTTATTAACAGTCGCACGGGACGTGCCATTATGGCCGTACGCGACAACCGCATTGCCGCAGAGTCGGTTGGCATAAACGTAACCAAGTACCGCCTTATTGCCTTTGTGGTCTCTGCTGCCCTCGCCGGCATGGCGGGCGCGCTCTATGCCATGAACTTTAGCTCCATTGCGCCAAAGAAGTTTGACTTTAATACCTCCATCCTCATATTGGTGTTTGTGGTGCTTGGCGGCATGGGCAACATTCGCGGCGGAATTATTGCTGCGGCGCTGCTCACCGTGCTTCCCGAGCAGCTGCGCTTTATTGGCGACTACCGCATGCTCATTTACGCCATCGTGCTCATTGTGGTAATGATCGTTACCAACAACGCCAAGATACAGTCGGTACTTGGCGAGTTTAAGGAACGCTTCCGACGACGAGGAGACGACAAGGCCGCCCAGGCTGCGGATGCGGTAGAAGGGGGCGCTAAGCATGAGTAATGACGTAAAGGGTACCTACAAGGCCCAAAGCAAGGCCAATTCCGTGCGCGCCACCTACAAGGCGCAGAGCGCTGCCGCAAAGAAGGGCGCCGGCGCAGAGGCCCGCGAGCAGGCGGCAGCCGGTGGCGCGAAGGACTCCGTGGCTAAGCCCAAGGTCGCTGCCACGCGCATGGTTCCCGTTCCCAGCGACTCCATCGTTCCGGAGCGCGACGCAAATAAGAGCCCGATTCTCGAATGCCGTCACTTGGGTATAGACTTCGGCGGCCTGCGAGCCGTGGACGACTTCAACATGATGATCGGCCGTACCGAGATAGCAGGTCTCATTGGTCCCAACGGAGCGGGAAAGACCACTGTCTTCAACCTGCTGACCAAGGTCTATCAGCCCACACGCGGAACCATTATGCTCGACGGCGTAGACACGGCGGGAATGGACACCGCCAAGGTAAGCAAGGCGGGCATCGCACGAACGTTCCAGAACATCCGCCTGTTTGGCTCCCTTACCGTGGAGGAGAACGTTCGCATTGGCCTGCACAACCAGATTAAGTGCGGCATGTGGAGCGGCATGCTAAGGCTTCCGCGGCATTGGCTGAGCGAAAAGGAGTTCCACGACAAGTCGCTCGAGCTTCTCGACGTGTTTCATATGGCCGACAACGCCGGAGACGTGGCAGGGTCGCTGCCGTATGGCGCGCAGCGTCGTTTGGAGATCGTGCGAGCGCTTGCGACGAACCCCAAGCTCCTTTTGCTCGACGAGCCTGCCGCTGGCATGAATCCGTCCGAGACGGCCGAGCTCATGGAGACCATCGTACGCATTCGCGACGAATTCCAGATCGCCATTCTGCTAATCGAGCACGACATGGATCTGGTCATGGGAATCTGCGAGGGCATTGCCGTGCTCAACTTTGGCAAGATAATTGCCAAGGGGACTCCTGCCGACATCCAAAACGACCCTCAGGTCATCGAGGCCTACCTTGGCAGTCAGGCCGATGACAAGGACGGTGAGTAGCATGAGCATGCTTAAGATAGAGGACCTAAACGTTTACTACGGCTCCATCCATGCGGTAAAGGGCATCTCCTTCGAGGTCGAAGAGGGCGAGATAGTTACGCTCATTGGCGCCAACGGGGCGGGAAAGTCCACGACGCTCAACACGGTGGCAGGACTGCTAAAGCCGCGGTCTGGTTTTATCGAGTTCGAGGGCGAGAGCCTTGTGGGCGTACCCGCTCACAAGATGGTGAGCAAGGGCATAGCACTCTGTCCCGAGGGCAGGCGAATCTTCCAGGACATGACCGTGCGGGAAAACTTGGAGATGGGTGCCTTTACCCGCAGCGACCGGGAGTCTTTGGAGATGCGTACTCGTGTGTACGAGAGCTTTCCCAGACTCAAGGAGCGTCGGACCCAGGCGGGAGGCACGCTTTCGGGCGGCGAGCAGCAGATGCTCGCCATGGGACGTGCACTTATGAGCAAACCGAAGCTCATGATGCTCGACGAGCCGTCCATGGGTCTGGCACCCATCCTGGTAAAGGAGATCTTCGACATCATCAAGGAGCTCAACGACCAGGGAACGACCATCCTTCTGGTGGAGCAAAACGCGAGCATGGCCCTATCTATTGCCGACCGCGCCTACGTTTTGGAGACGGGTCGCGTGTCCATGAGCGGCAACGCCAACGACCTCTTGCACGACAAGCGCGTACGCGAGGCGTATCTGGGCGGATAAAGGTGACGGGGTGCCGTGAGGGGATACTCCCCATCGGGTACATCGCGGGCAAGGGTTCCTTTGCGGACCGGCCTATCCGCGATGTACCCGCAGGGGAGTATCCCCTCACGGCACCCCGCTTTCGGACAGACTTCCCTGCGAGCACCTACTCCGCCTCGGCCTTTTGAGCGGCGTCCTCCATGGCCTCCTTTGCGAGGTCCGCTCCGGCGGCAACATCTTCGGCAGCTTTGCTTACTGCATTGGACACTGTTTCGGATACGAGCTCGGCGCCCGCGGTTACGTCTTCTGGGGTAATGCTAGATACGCCTGCGCTAACCTTGCTCACCGCATCCGCAACCGCCTCGGAGGCAAGCTCTGCACCAGCGGCAACGTCTTCGGGTGTAATGCTAGATACGCCAGCTGCGACTTTGCTCACCGCATCCGCAACCGCCTCGGAGGCGAGCTCGGCGCCTGCGGTCACGTCCTCGGGCCTTATTCCCTCGACTGCTTCTTCTGCCTTCTTGCGAATATCGTCTAGCGTTGCCATGGCTATTCCTTTCGTATGGTTTTTGCCAACTTCTTCCAAACATCTTACACGTACGTTATGGGCGTAGTACGTGTAAACTGCAAGTGCAACAAGAGCTTTTATTCTTAGATACAAGAGTGGGTGTTGGCCTTGGCGCGAAAGCAAAAGGTGGCAAAAACAAACGCAATGCGCGAGCTCGATGCCGCGGGCATTGCCTACGATGTTCACACATATGAGGTGGAGGAGGGTGTGCCGCAACGAGACCTTGGCATGCGCATAGCGCGACTTGTTGGTGCAGACCCCGATTCGCAGTTTAAGACGCTCGTTACCACCACGCCTTCTGGCGACCACGTGGTATGCTGCGTTCCCGTAAACGAGGAGTTGGACCTCAAGAAGGCAGCTGCGGCAGCGGGCGAGAAGTCGCTCTCCATGATGCACGTTCGAGACCTGGAGTCTACCTGTGGCTACGTACGTGGTGCGTGCTCTCCCATTGGAATGAAAAAGCAGTTTAGGACGCTTATTGACGAGACCGCGCAGCTCTTTGAGTACGTGGGTGTGTCGGGTGGCAAAAAGGGCCTCACGCTTATGCTGGCGCCAGACGAACTCGCGGCGTTTGTTGAGGCCACGTATGCAGACATAGTGGCCGAGCGGTAAATAATCGGACGGACCACGAATAGGGGACTGTCCCTTAGTTGTGGCCCGCCCGATTCGTTGCGCGGTTGCGTGGCGTGTCGGCTAACTGCACGCAAAACCGTGCGTTTGCGTCGTGCGCGGCCGCCCAAATGCACGCGCCTGCGTGGAGTTGCAGCCGACTATGCGCACTGGCGTGCATCTTGTCTGTCTGGAGGGCCCCAAATGCACGTCCTTGCGTATAGTACCGGGTTACTGCACGCAAAACCGTGCGTTTGCGTCGTGTACGGTCGCCCAAATGCACGCAATTGCGTGTAGTAACAGCCAACTACACGCAGCAACGTGCGTTTGTGCCGCTTATAGCCGCTAAAATGCACGTGGCTGCGTGCAGTTGCGGCGAACTATACGCACTAACATGCATTTCGTCTGTTTGGCAAGCCCCAAATGCACGCGGCTGCGTGTAGCAATGGCCGACTATACGCACCAGCGTGCGTTTCTGCTGCGTCTGGTCATCCAAACGCACGTGGCTGCGTGGCGTGCCAGTCGATCATGCGCAGCGATCGATGGTTAAGGCTCAGTTCTTGGTAGGTTTGCGCGTTGCTGCTTCCGTTCTTGTCGCTAGGTCATAACGTGTATAATGAGGTGCTTAAACGAGGTTAACTGAGGGGAGTGAACGCAATGCCAGCGGATCTCTTCACAAATAGGGACGAAGAAATGCAGGACGAGCAGATACATAGCGATGGGAGTTTTGCCCAGGCCATAGGGGAAGGCGCTTCCTCCGTTGAGCAAGGCGAAACGAGTTTAGCGGAGGAGCTCGCCCAGAGGCCAGTGACGACATTTGCCGTTCCTGTTCCTGTAGACGAAGAAGCAGACGCCCGTGCCCGTCAGCACATAGAAGACCTTTTCCTGGAGCTAGAAGAAGCCATGCGTGTTGAGCGCGAGGAGAAGCGCAGGGCAGAGGAAGAGGCTCGTCGCAAGGCCGAGGAGGAGGCGCGGCGCAGGGCGGAGGAAGCCCGTCGCAAGGCCGAAGAGGAGGCGCGGCGCAGGGCGGAGGAAGCCCGTCGCAAGGCTGAGGAAGAGGCACGCCGCAAGGCTGAGGAAGAGGCACGCCGCAAGGCTGAGGAAGAGGCACGCCGCAAGGCCGAGGAAGAGGCGAGGCGTCTGGCCGAGGAAGAAGCGAGGAGGCTTGCAGAAGAAGAGGCCCGTCGCAAGGCGGAGGAACAACGGCGCCTTGAAGAAGAAGCCCGTCGCAAGGCCGAAGAGGAAGTCCGGCGTAAAGCCGAGGAGGAAGCGCTCCGCCTGGCCGAGGAGCGGAGGCTCCAGACAGAAGAAGCCGCTCGTCGTCTGGCCGAGGAAGAGGAACGCCGTAGCGTCTCCGAGCAGGAAACCGCGGCTTTTGAGCGTCAGGTTGCGCAGGATTCCAAGCCGAGCCCCAACGTAGACATAGATGTAGACATAGACCTGGACTTAGACGACCTGGACCTGGACCTGGACCTGGACGACCTACCCATAGAGCCCGAGGAGTACAAGGCTGCAGCTGCTGCTGGCATGGCACCCAAATCTCGTCACGAGCGGAAGCTCGAGCAACAAAAGAAGCGCGAGGACGGGCTCGAGTCTACGGCTGTCCTAGACCACCAGGCCGTTCGAGCCGCTGTTGAGCAGCAGCAGAGGGAACAAGAGCTGGAAGGCCAGGCAGCAGAAGACGGGGGCCCATCCCAGGATGCGCACTCTGCCGAGCACGAGGAGCGCCTAAGGGTAAGCACGGAATTCTCTAATCGTCCGCCCGACCATCCCCAGCATACGGTTACTAACATGCTGGCAACCAAGCCAAAGCTCAATTTCTTTGCCAGAATTGGCGAGTTTTTTGCTCGCTTGTTCCATATGGACGACTAGTCAATTGACGAGGCGAAGTACCTGTTTTGTCCTCGTATCTATTGCATAAACTAACAAAGGGGTTTTATTGTGACTCAGCAGACACCGCGTGGGTTTAGAGACATATTGCCGCAAGAGGCGTTGGCGCGTGAGCGCATAACCGAAACGGTACGTTCGTGCTTTTCTTCGCACGGGTATCTGCCGGTGGAGACTCCTATACTGGAAGACCGCGGCGTAATAGAAACGGCGGGGCGTATTCAGGATTCTCCGTTCCAGCTGTTTGACAAGGACGACAGGCTCCTTATGCTGCGCCCAGACCTTACGCTGCCCATAGCACGCATGGTTGCCTCTCGCCTGAACACCAATCAGCTGCCGGCACGCCTGCGCTACGTTGCGCCGGTCGTACGGGAACAGGGAGCGCTGCGGGGCCAGCCTCGGCAGTTTACGCAGCTGGGAGTCGAGCTTGTGGGCGCAGACGGGGCCGCAGCCGAGGCCGAGGTCGTGTCGCTTCTGGCAGACGCACTGGCTCGCCTTGGCGTTCCCGACTGGTATGTGGTGTGTGGCTCGGTCGCACCGCTTACGGCACTCTTGGACTCATGCGCCCTTGGGGAGACGTTCTCTCGACAAGTGCTAAGGCTCGTGCACAATTCCGATCTGGTGGGGCTCGACGACCTCCTTGCCGCAACGGACGGGCTTTCCAACAACCAAAAGCGTGCCCTTAGAGAAATAGTCCGGCTCAACGGAGACGAGCGCATAGTAGATGAGCTCGAAGAGCTGCTTGAGTCGGCAGGAGTTAACGGACACGAGGCAATAACGGATGGATTGCGCAACCTGCTAAAGAGCTGCGCGCCGCTTGTTCGCCAGGGAAGGCTGCGCTTCGACTTTTCCATTATTAACAGCTTTGACTACTACACCGGACTGGTGTTTAAGGCCTACGCGGAGGGGATCGCGGCGTCTTTGGCGTCTGGCGGTCACTACGATGCGGTTTTGGAGAACCTTGGGTTGCCTGGCGTGAGTGCCTGCGGTTTTGCCATGTCGCTCGAGCGCCTTCAGGAGGTGCTGGGCGAGCAGGGAGACTCGGGTGTGGTAACGCCCGGCGTCCGTATGGCCGATCGCTCGCTGCGCATTGCGATTCCCAAAGGCTCGCTCTTTCCCGACACGCTGCGCGTTCTGGAGGCGGCAGGCCTTCCCGTTGAGGGGCTGCGCGACTTGGGTCGAAAGCTAATCGTGCACGAAGACGGGGTGGACTACGTTATAGTGCGCGCCCAGGATGCCCCGGCTTTTGTTGCGTTTGGTGGGGCAGACTGTGGCATCTGTGGTCGCGACTCAATTATTGAGGCCGACGTAGATCTTTTGCAGCTGGTTGATTTGCGCTACGGCTGGTGTCGCTTTGTGGTGGCAGAGCCTGCAAATGCGGCTGGCATGGCCGAAAGAGCCTATTCGTGGCGCGGCACCATGCGCGTGGCAAGCAAGTACCCGCGCATTACTCAGGCGTACTACGACCGAATTGGGCAGCAGGTCGACATAGTGCAGTTGCACGGCAACATTGAGCTGGGGCCCATAGTGGGCATGACCGACCGCATTGTGGACATTACGGCAACGGGTACCACGCTTGCCGAAAACGACCTGGTTATAGTGGACGACGTGCTGGAGTGTACGGCACGCTTCTTTGCAGGCCCAGCGGCATATAGATGCGATGCACGCATACGCGATCTTGCAAAGAAGCTCAGCGAGGTCGTTGAGGCGCGTGCTTAACACGCGGTGCTGTTGCACGAGAGGAGCAAGGATGAGAACAATAGAGCTCAAGGGCAATCGCCGCCTTACGACGGCCGACCTTCACCGTTCTGGCGCCCTGCCGCGTGAGGTAACAGAGGCCGCAACTGCCATAGTGGAGGACGTTCGTGCCCGTGGAAACGAGGCCGTGCGCGAGTACTGCGAACGCTTTGACGGTGCATGTCCCGCAGAGTTCCGCGTGCCCAAAGAGGTTGTTACGGGCGCCCTCTCTATGGTCGATCCAGAGTTCTTGGACGCGCTAAAGCTCGCGCGCGATCAGATTCGCTCTTTTCACGAGCGTGAGGTTGAGCAGTCCTGGTTTACCACGCGCTCCGACGGGACGATTTTGGGCGTTAAGGTTACACCTGTTCCAAGCGTTGCCGTATACGTTCCAGGAGGTCGTGCGCAGTATCCCTCCACGGTGCTCATGGACACCCTGCCCGCAAAGGTCGCCGGCGTTCCGCGGGTAGTAATGATTACGCCTCCGCAGCGCGACGGGTCCTTGTCGGCATACACGCTGGCCGCTGCTGCGCTGGCGGGCGTGGACGAGGTATATGCCGTAGGCGGCGCACAGGGCATCGGGGCGGTGGCGTATGGCACGGAGTCCATACCTGCCGTATCCAAGATTGTGGGACCGGGCAATGCCTACGTTGCGGCTGCCAAGCGCTACGTTTCTGGCGACGTGGGAATCGACATGGTAGCCGGACCCTCGGAGGTATGCGTACTTGCCGACCAAACCGCCGACCCAGCCGTGGTTGCGGCGGACCTCATGGCCCAGGCAGAGCACGACCCCATGGCCACCTGCTATTTGGTTACCTGCGACGACGCACTTCCCAAACGTGTGCTCGAGTCAGCCGAGGCGCTTGTTTCGCAGAGCCCGCGAGAGGATATTACGCGCGCCAGCTTGGATAACAACGGCGTCGTGGTGGTTGCAGACACTATGGAAGCGGCTCTAGACGCCGTAAACGTAATTGCGCCCGAACACCTTGAGCTTCACTGCAAGGATGCGTTCGACCTGCTGGGATCGATTAACAACGCGGGCGCCATCTTCGTGGGGCCGTGGTCGTCCGAACCGCTGGGAGACTATGTTGCGGGTCCCAACCACACGTTGCCAACAGGTGGGACCGCAACCTTCTCCAATCCCTTGGGTGTCTACGACTTTGTAAAGCGCTCCAGCGTAATCTCGTATACCGCGCAAGGACTTGCTAGCGATGGCCCTGCCGTTCAGACGCTTGCCCAGGCCGAGGGGTTGTGGGCGCACGCCCTTTCGGTTGGCATGAGGCGCAAGCTGCTGGAAGAGGGAACGGAGACGTTTGCAGACCCGCTTGCCGCATGCAAGGACGCGATGCATACTGCCTGGCCTAACGAGCTCGCAGAACCGGGAACGCCCCGCCTTTGAGCAAACAAGGTGCTGCCAGGTTGTCCTAAAGGTACATGTCGGAGTGGTGTGCCGCTTGGGGAGTATCCCCAAGCGGCACACCCGCACGTACGTTCCGGACAGGCCCGTAAGGCGGGCATCTCCTACGGGCACGGCGTTTTGTAGTAGACTTGCATAAAAATGCAATTCAGTATTTTAAAAGCGCAAAACGACGTTTCTGCAGGAAATGACGGAAGGGGACGCATGGCCGACATATCTTGGCGCCACGCTTGTACGAACGTCTGCAGTCTGCGATACCTTACGTCGAAGAAGGACTTTACACAACGGAAGTCTGAGTTCCGACCTACTCGAACTCCACATCCGATATGGAAGTGTCGTTATATGTAGGCTTTCCTCCCTCTGGCTCGTAACGATACACATCGTCTATTCGCAGGGTAACAGAACTCGTAATAACGTCTTTTCCCAATTCGAGTCTTTCCCAGTGGTCGTACGAATCGGTTATGGCAAAGGGGCCAAAAACACCCTCGTCCGTAATAACCGAGATTTTGCTAGGCCGATTATTGCGGTAATACAGGCTCTCTTTGCTATTGACGCCGCCTTTTACCAAAACCGCCTTTAGACGCTGGGGCGTACTGGAGCTATACCGAACCCACTCTCCAATTCCAGGTCCATCAACGCCCTCCTGCCAACTCGAGTCGGGGTTGTTGTCCAAGGTCAGTTCTGGCTCATACGTATATCCAAAGGAGGGATCAAGTATGGAACTTGCCTCCACTGTTGTGAATACGGGTGGCCCAACAGGCTCATTCGAAGCCGCAGTACTGGTACCCTGTTTGCCTTTCTTTATTGTGTCGCGATACGCCTGGACCTTTGTCCTAGCCTCATCCAGCGAAGAAACCTGTATACGTGCGCCAAGCTCAACAGCATCTTCGGGTGTAAGATCCGAAATCAGCACATCGGTAACTTCGTAGGGCGTGCTCGAATCGTCCTTAAAAATGGCAACATTACCTTCGTAGGCTGCAAGATATGCCGTTGCTGCCGTGGAGCTCGTGGCAGTGGCATTGCTCCCGCCAGACGCAGGCGCGGCTCCTCCACCGCCGCCGCCAAGGGCAGATACAAGAACGAAGGCAATAACGGCAACGCCAACCACGCCGACAAGGACATAGGGCAGCCATCGTGAGGTAGTGCGTGACGGGGTCGCAGCGGCGGCCGCACCGAGCGAGGAACCCGCTACGGAGGCTGTTGCGGGTATGGCGCCTCCATGCAGCATGGCCTTGAACTCGTCGGCGGTCTGCGGGCGCTCGGCCGGGTCCTTCGCCAGCGCCGCCATGATCGCCGGGGCCACCGAGGGCGGAAGCGCGGACGCCGCCGGCTCGGGGAGCTCCGGCGCGGGCTCGTTGAC
>CADBDT010000004.1:0-216520 GCA_902793465.1 uncultured Coriobacteriaceae bacterium
AACGTCACCTGCAGGGGCCCGATCACCGGCGGCGGCACCGTCTACTACGTGGTCGAGCTCGACCTCGGGGAGGTGCACTACAGCGTGACCGTCGACGCCGTGGAGGGCAACGTGATAAGCGCCGACCAGGTCCACGCGGGCACCCGCACCCTGCTCGACAGCAAGACCGGCGAGCCCCAGGAGGGCACCGAGCAGCCCGTGGACGCGTAGGACGGGACATTTGAGCGGGAGACGGGTCCGGTGTTCATCCGAACGAGCGCGGAATGAACACCGGACCCGTCCCCTGTTCATTTATTTGCGTGGCGGTCAACGGCATGTAAGACTAGGCTCGCGACAGAATTAAGGATTCAGCTTCCGCTGCTTCCGTAGTTTGCGAGGACGCGTGCCGACGGGTCGTTTACGTCGCAGCCCTCCCACGTGCGATTTGGCATCCAGAAGTCGACTATCATGCGTGACTGACCGGGATAGTGGCGCTCAAAGAGCTCCCGATACAGGAGCGATTCCTTTGTAAAGGGCCGGGCGTGGTCGTAGGCGGCTCTCCTCTCTTCGAACTCATCGTCTGTGTAACGGCGCTCGGCGTAGTCCTTGAGGTAGTCCACCATCGAGTGACCAACCGCGTCGGAAAATGCGGCCTTCTCGCGCCAAAGGATGCTGCTGGGAAGCAGTCCCGTGTCTTCGAATGCGTGGCGCAGCAGGTACTTGCCTTTTCCATAGGTATTGAGCTTAAGGCGAGGATCGAGTGCCATTACGTAGCGTACGAAGTCGAGGTCCCCAAAGGGCACACGCGCCTCGAGCGAGTTTACCGATATGCAGCGGTCGGCACGCAGGACGTCGTACATATGCAGTTCGCGCACGCGCTTTTGTGCCTCTTCCTGGAATGCCTGCGCGCTGGGGGCAAAGTCCGTGTACTTGTAGCCAAAGAGTTCGTCGGATATTTCGCCGGTAAGCAGAACACGTATGTCCGTACGCTCATGGATGTGCCTGCAAACAAGATACATGCCCATGCTTGCGCGGATGGTAGTAATGTCGTAGGTGCCAAGCAGCGCTACAACTTTGTCGAGCGCACTAACCACCTCCTTAGGCGTCATCGTAACTTCGGTATGGTGACATCCTAGGAAATCGGCCGTCTCGCGTGCATACCTGAGGTCGATGGGGTCCTCCTCCATGCCTATTGCAAAAGTTTCGATGGGGTGTCCGAGCTCATGCGTCGCAATGGCGCACACAAGCGAGGAGTCCAGTCCACCCGAGAGCAAAAAGCCCACTTTGGAATCGGAAACCAGTCGCTTGCGCACACCATCCACAAGCTTCTGGCGAATGTGGCCACAGGCGGTTTCGAGGTCGTCCGTTATAACGGAGCGCACCTTTGCAATATCGCAATAGCAAACGAATCGCCCGTCTTGGTAGTAGTGTCCTGGCGGGAACGGCACAATGGTCTCCACCAGCCCCACGAGGTTCTTTGCCTCGCTCGCAAATACAATGGCACCATGGAGGTCGTATCCGTAGTAAAGGGGACGAATGCCAATGGGGTCGCGTGCAGCAACGAAGCCCTGCGTGTCCCCGTCGTAGATTATGCAGGCGAACTCGGCGTCAAGTAGAGAAAAGAGTCCGACTCCGTGCTCGCGATAGAGCGGAAGCAGTATCTCGCAATCGCTGTCGCTCTCGAAGGCGTAACCCTTTGCGCGCAGCTCGTCGCGCATGCGCTCGAACCCGTAGAGTTCGCCATTGCATACGGCGTAGCTGTTGCCAAGGCTAAACGGCTGCATTCCCTCGGGCGTAAGACCCATGATCGAGAGTCTGTGAAAGCCCAAGAGGCCGTGCCCCGTATCGATGACGCGCGAGTCGTCTGGCCCGCGCGATATCGTACGGGAAAAGCCCTCCATAAAGGCGTCGCGATCCACGTCGTCTGAGCAATATCCCATAATCGAACACATGCTAGCAACTCCTTTCGGGCAGCTATTTCCTAAACATCAGCGGAATACACCTACTTGGGCAAGGCGCCGTGCAGCCTCAATGGTGTCTTGCGGGTCGCCGAAGGTCGACAAGCGGAAGTACCCTTCGCCGCAGGAGCCAAAGCCCTCTCCAGGCGTTCCCACCACTTGAATCTCGTTGAGTAGACGATCAAAGAACTCCCAGCTGCCCATGCCTTCGGGGCATTTGAGCCAGAGGTACGGCGCATTCCTGCCGCCGCAGTACCAAACGCCCGCCTTGTCCAGTGCGTCCATGAACACGCGTGCGTTTTGCTTGTACACACCTATGCTCTTGTGGATCTGACGTTGTCCCTCTGGCGTGAATACGGCGGCGGCGCCTCGCTGGATTATGTAGGAAACGCCGTTCGTTTTGGTGGTGCGGTTGCGCACCCACATGTCGTGGAGCAACATGCCGTGCCGCTTGAGTTCCTTGGGGATTACGGTGTAACCCAGTCGTGTGCCCGTAAAGCCTGCCGTCTTGGAGAGCGAGCAGATCTCTATGGCACAAGTCCTTGCGCCGTCCAGCTCAAAGATGCTGTGCGGAAGCTCGGCGTCCTCGATAAACGCCTCGTAGGCAGCGTCAAACAGAATTACAGAATCGTGCCGGTTTGCGAAGTCTATCCACTCTTGAAGCTGCCGTTTGCCAAATACGGCTCCAGTTGGGTTGTTAGGGGAGCAGAGGTAGATAACATCCGCCTGCAAGTTGTTGCTGGGACGAGGAAGGAATCCCTCCTCCTCGTATGCTGGAACGTGCACAACAGCTCTTCCCGCCATAACGTTTGCATCTACATAGGCGGGGTAGGCAGGCTCGATAACCATGGCGCTGCTGCGCGCATCAAAGAGATCCAGGATGTCGCCAAGCTCATCGCTTGCGCCGCTGGAAACAAAGACCTCGTCGGCGTCGAGAGAGACCCCGCGCAATCCATAGTGCTTCGCAATTGCCTTCCGTAAAAACGGCGCACCGCATTCGGGCATGTAGCCATGGAAGCGCACGGCATCCGCTTGGTCGTCCACGGCCTCGTGCAACGCGTGGATAACCGCATCGCACAACGGGAGAGAAACGTCGCCTATTCCCATGCGATACAGGTGGTTGCCCGGATGCTCCTCCTCATATGTTGCGACCTTCTGTGCGATTCGACG
Source organism: uncultured Coriobacteriaceae bacterium (assembly GCA_902793465.1). Lineage (GTDB taxonomy): Bacteria > Actinomycetota > Coriobacteriia > Coriobacteriales > Atopobiaceae > RUG440. The sequence goes on from CADBDT010000004.1 coordinate 3,108, forward strand.
AAACAGATAGGAATCCTGCAGGTCGGCATAGTGCATGTTGGGCTTGGTCATATCTCTATATCTCCTTCGTAGACGGTTGTGGCGGGACCGGTCATGGTAACGGCGCCGTCGGTGCTCACGCGAATGTGCAGGTCGCCTCCGTCTAGATGGATGGCAATCGGCCTGCCGTATGGGCATTTGCCCTGCGTTACGGCCGCGACGGCAGTGGCGCAAGCGCCGGTTCCGCAGGCCATGGTCACGCCGCTGCCTCGCTCCCAAACACGCATGCGAATCTCGTCGCGAGCCAGCACTTGAGCGAACTCCACGTTGACGCCGTCAGGAAACGCCTCGTGCCGCTCGATTGTTGGACCGAGGGTGTCCACTGGGGCGGCTTGGGCGTCATCCACGAATATCACGAAGTGCGGGTTTCCCACAGATACGGGGATGCCGCAGACGGTTGCGCTTCCCACCTTCAGCTCGAGCTCGCCTCTTGCCTGGGCAACGCCCATGCCCACCGTTGCCCTGTCCACGCGCCCGTCGAGCAGCGTGAGTCCCACGTCCTTTATGCCCGACAAGGTTTCGATACGCAAGGCGTTCTTGCTGGTGAGCCCCTTGTCGTATACGTACTTGCCCACGCAGCGAATACCGTTTCCGCACATGAGGGCCTCGCTGCCATCCGCATTGAAGATGCGCATCTTAAAGTCGGCGACTGAGGATGGGCTAATGTAGATCATCCCGTCCGAGCCGACGCCAAAGTGGCGGTCGGACAGACGACGCGAAAGCTCCGCGACGTTTGCGGGTACCTCCCCATACACGTAGAGGTAGTCGTTTCCCAAGCCGTGCATCTTGGTAAAGTGCATAATTACTCCTTTCTGAGGGTGACCTATCAAGGGGGAGTACCCCTCTTGATTGGTACCTATCAAGAGGGGTACTCCCCCTTGATAGGTCCGACGTCTTGCAGCGCGTACGGTTCGAGCGAACCGGCACGCAACGCCGCTATTGCCTGGATGAGTGCCGTGGCGCCGCTCATGGCCGTAACGAGGTCTATTCCGTGGTTAACTGCCATAGCGCGAATGCGAAATCCGTCGCCGCGGGAACGGTGGCTGCCCGGGGTGTTTATCATAAAGACGATGCGCCCCTGCTCGATGGCATCGACGATGTTCGGACGTGGCTCGCTTACCATGTTGATCCGCTCGCACGGGATGCCCGCGGCATCCAACACCCGAGCGGTTCCCGCGGTGGCAACGATGCTGTAGCCCAGATTCGCGAGGGTAAGGGCTACGGGACCAATGCTGCGTTTGTCGCGGTCGTTTACAGAGATAAACACGGTGCCTTCCATAGGAATGCGGTAGTCAATTGCCTCGCGCGTCTTGGCATAGGCGAGGGGAAAGGTGCGGTCGAGCCCCATTACCTCTCCGGTTGACTTCATCTCGGGTCCGAGTGTCGTGTCGGTGCCAGGGAAGCGCGCCCATGGCATAACAGCTTCCTTAACAGCAAAGTAGCCAAACGCACGGTCTTCCGGAGGGAGGTTGAGCTCGGCAAGCGTGCGGCCTGCCATAATGCGTGCGGCGGCCTTTGCGAGGGGTACGCCAGAGGCCTTGGAGTCAAAGGGCACGGTGCGACTTGCACGGGGATTGAGCTCGATCACATATACCTGCTCGTCCCTAATGGCGTACTGTACGTTAAGAAGACCGCAGATGTCGCAGGCAAGTGCGAGCCTGCGCGTGGTATTACGCACCTTGCTTGCGATGCGGGCGGATAGCGAGAAGGGCGGAAAGCAGCATGCCGAGTCACCGGAATGAATGCCGCACTCCTCAATGTGCTCGAGTATGGCGCCCACGTACACCTGCGAGCCGTCGCAGAGGGCGTCCACGTCAAGCTCCACGGCATCTTCCAGGAATGCGTCCAGGTAAACGGGATGGTCGGGAGTAACGTTCGCCGCCTGCTCCATGTAGGAGGCCAGCTCCTCGTCGTTATACACGATTCCCATGCCCCGACCGCCCAGCACATAGCTCGGTCGAACAAGGAGGGGGTACCCAACCGTACGTGCGACTTGCGTGGCCTCCTCCTGAGTCTGCGCAACGCTTGAGGTGGGATAGGCAATGCCCAGGCTGTCCAGAAGGCGGCTAAAGCGCCCACGATCCTCCGCAAGGTCGATGGCCTCGGGCTGCGTCCCCATAATGGGCACGCCCTCCGCCTTGAGCCTGCTTGCCAGGTTGATGGGCGTTTGTCCGCCAAGGGTTACAATGACGCCTGCGGGCTGTTCCACTTCAACGACTGCCATAACGTCCTCAAACGTAAGCGGCTCGAAGTACAGTCGGTCGGAGGTGTCGTAGTCGGTGGACACGGTTTCGGGGTTGCAGTTGAGCATTACCGTCTCGTATCCCTCGTCGTGCAGGGCATATGCCGCGTGTACGCAGCAGTAGTCGAACTCGATTCCTTGGCCAATGCGATTGGGGCCGGCCGAGAGGATGAGCACGCGCTCTCGCTCGGCGCGCTTGTGCTCCGTGGAGCCGCCCGCCTCGTAGGTAAGGTAGTGGTAGCTCGTGCGTGCGGCGAACTCGCCCGCACAGGTGTCCACCGTCTTAACCACGGGGCGGACGCCTAAGACCCGTCGGATGGCGCGTACCACGTCCTCGCGCTGGCCACACAGCTCGGCGATTCTTGCGTCGCAAAAGCCCATCTGCTTGGCGGCAAGGAGGTGTGGGGCGTCCAGGCCCTCGAGCCCAGCTGCGGCGATGGTATTCTCGGCAATTATGATGTCGCGCATGCGATGTACGAACCAAGGGTCAATTCCCGAGAGCTCGTTAATGCGCTCGACGGGCCAGCCGCGGCGCAGGGCCTCGGCCACGTGGTAGACGCGGTGCGAGGTGGGACGTGCTACCAACTCCGCAAGCTGCGCATCGTCGGCGAGCGTGGCCTCTTGGTCTACGAGGCCCGTGTGTCCATCCTCCAGAGAGCGCACGACCTTCTGCAGTGCCTCCTCAAAGGTTCGGCCTATGGCCATGGCCTCGCCCACGCTCTTCATGCGCGTGGTAAGGGTCTCGCTTGTGCCGCGGAACTTCTCGAAGGCAAAGCGCGGGACCTTGACCACCACGTAGTCGATGGAGGGTTCGAAGCATGCGGGCGTGGCACGGGTTATGTCGTTGACAATTTCGTCCAATGTGTATCCCACGGCAAGCAGGGCGGCTTCCTTGGCGATGGGGAAGCCCGTCGCCTTGCTTGCGAGTGCCGAAGAGCGGCTTACGCGGGGGTTCATCTCTATTACCACCACGTCGCCGTTTGAGGGATTTACGGCAAACTGCACGTTGGATCCGCCGCAGGCAACGCCCACGCGGTCCAACACGGCAAGGCTGTAGTCGCGCAGCCGTTGCAGCTCCACGTCGGAGAGAGTTTGGCAGGGGGCCACCGTTATGGAGTCGCCGGTGTGCACGCCCATGGGGTCGAGGTTCTCGATGGAGCACACCACGATGCCGTTGCCAAAGACGTCGCGCATGACCTCCATCTCGATTTCTTTCCAACCCTCCAGGCTCTGCTCTATAAGGACCTCGCTCACGGGGGAAAGATCGAGTCCCTGGGCCACAATGCGGTCGAGCTCTTCTGTGGTGCGCGCCATGCCGCCGCCTGCTCCACCTAGCGTAAATGAGGGACGCACAACCACGGGCAGGCCGATCTCTTTGGCTGCCACCTGCGCCTCATGAGCAGTGTGCGCTATGCGCGCCTCGGCCACCTTGAGACCAATGTCGCGCATTGCCTGGGCAAAGAGCTCGCGGTCCTCTCCGGTCTGTATGGAGACAATATCGCAGCCAATTACCTCGATGCCATAACGATCAAGCACACCGCGTCTGTGGAGCTCAACCGCGCAGTTGAGTGCGGTCTGACCGCCCATGTTGGGGAGCAGCGCGTCCGGCTGCTCGCGCTCTATGATGCGCTCCACGGAGTCGGCGGTTATGGGCTCCACGTAGGTGCGCGTTGCCGTGGTGGGATCGGTCATTATCGTTGCAGGATTGGAGTTAACGAGCACGACCTCGTATCCCTCGCCCATGAGCGCGCGACACGCCTGGGTTCCCGAATAGTCGAACTCGCACGCCTGGCCTATTACGATGGGCCCGGAGCCGAGTACGAGGATCTTGCGGATGTCGTTTCGCCTAGGCATGCGTTTCCCTCCCTTCGTATTCCTCCATAAGCTGCACGAAGGAGTCGAAGAAGTATGAGGAGTCACTTGGGCCGGGCTTTGCCTCGGGGTGGTATTGGCAGCTAAAGGCGGGAATGTCTAAGAATTGCATGCCCTCTGGCGTGCCATCGTTGAGGTTTACGTGGGTAAGCTGGATGCGGCCCCACAGGGGGTTGCGCACGACAGGGGCAACGCCGCGACGGAACCATAAGCGAAGGTCTCGTTCGTGCTCTTCGAAACCGCCCGACTCATCTGGCACGAGGGGTCCAAGGCTTTTAAACACCATACCGAAGTTGTGATTCTGGGCTGTGATCTCTACTCGTCTGGTAAGCAGGTTTGCAACGGGTTCGTTTCCCCCATGATGACCAAAGGAGAGCTTTTCTATGCGGCCTCCCGCGGCAAGCGTGATTATCTGGTTTCCCAGGCAGATGCCGAACACAGGCTTCTTCCCCATAATCTCGCGAGCTGCCTCCACGGTTGCCCAAACCTGCCCGGGATCTCCTGGGCCGTTGGAGAAGAACACGCCGGCGGGGTTGAAGGCCAGGACGTCGCGCGCAGGCGTGTTCCAGGGAACCACGCGTACCTCGCATCCACGTGCGGTAAGACCATCCAGAATCCCTTGCTTTATGCCGCAGTCGTAGGCAACAACGTGCCATCTCGTTCTGTCCTGGACCCGTTCGGTTCTCGGGATGCCGCACGATACGTCCGCAACGTAGTTGCGGTCGGAAATGCCTGGCGACTGTCGCACACGTGCGACGAGGCTGTTTGCGTCCAGGTCCATGGTGGATATGGCTGCTCGCATGGCGCCGCCGCCACGAATTCGCAGCGTGAGGGCGCGCGTGTCCACGCCTTCTATGGCCACGACCTCGTGCGATCGCAAAAGCTCGGGGAGACTCGCGGTTGCACGCCAGTTGCTGGGGGTATGGCACATGTCGCGCACCACCAGGCCACGTAGGTGGAGTCGCGGAGCCTGGAAGTCCTGCTCGCAGACGCCGTAGTTGCCAACCTGCGGATAGGTGAGCGTCACGATTTGTCCCGCATAGCTGGGGTCGCTCAGTATCTCCTGGTAGCCCGTCATCGAGGTGTTGAACACCACCTCGCCAAACGTCTCGCCCGCAGCACCTGCACTCCAGCCAGCAAACGTCGTGCCGTCCTCGAGGGCTAAGAGCGCGGGTGGTCTGCCTTCGCTTACCAATAGATTCATGTGTGCCGCCTTTCGTCCAAAGAATGGCGGTCGCAGTATAGGAGGGACAGGCTGCGCGCGACATGGGAGAATCCGCTGCAACGCCGCTGTATTGGTAGGGAAACGTACAGGCAATGTGTGCGATACCACTTGGTGACAAGCAACCAACCGAAAGGGAGTACCCCCCTTGATTGGTGCCAACCGAAAGGGAGTACCCCCCTTGATAGGTGCCCCTGTTACGTAAGGCTCTCGGCTACGCGAGCGGCGCAGGCAAGGCCGCTGGCTATAGCGTTCACCACGAGGGAGGGGCCGGTGCTTGCGTCCCCGGCAACGAACACTTTGGGGTTGGATTCCGCACCCAGCGCGTCGAGCACGTTTCTTTGGGGGCCAACAAAGCCCATGGCAATGAGCACGAGCTGCGCGTCGAGCACCCGCTCTGTGCCAGCGACACGCAGCGGCTTGCCGTCCGACCAGTCCAGCGACGCGATGCGCAGACCGCTCACGCACCCGTCTTCTCCCAAAACTTCCAGCGTCTCGGTGGCCCACATTCGCGGGTCGTGCCCCAGGACCTCCATTGCCTCCAATTGCCCGTAGTCGTCCTTGCGTACGCGCGGCCACTGTGGCCAGACGTTGTCTTCCGACCTGCTTGCCGGCGGCTCGGGCAGGAACTCGAGCTGCGCCACGCTCTTTGCGCCTTGGCGTAGTGCGGTGGCAACGCAGTCGGTTCCCGTGTCGCCTCCACCGATTACCACCACGTCCAAGCCGTTGGCGTCTACGCTCGGGGCAGTGCCGTCCAGCACGTATTTCGTGGCGCCAGTAAGGTAGTCCACTGCAAGCACGACGTCGGGAAGCTCCGCACCCGGCACGCTCAACCGACGGGCGTCACGCGCCCCTACGGCGGCCACCACGGCATCGTGATTCTCGAGCAGGCCCGCCGCCACCTCGGGATTTGCGACATCGGTGCCCAGTCGCAGCTCGACGCCGCTTTTCTGCAGGAGGTCAACGCGCCGCTCCACCACGTGCTTGGGAAGCTTCATGTTGGGAATCCCGTACATAAGAAGCCCGCCTGCACGGTCCTCTTTTTCCACAAGCGTTACCCTAACGCCGCGACGTGTGAGCTCCCATGCGCAGGCCAAGCCAGCCGGGCCAGTGCCAACCACGGCGACGGAGGGAGCGCTCGCAGGGGCTGGCTCGAGCGGAGCTACCGCGCCCTCGTCCCACGACCAGTCGGAGATGGTGCGCTCATTATCGCGAATCGTGGTCGCCTGGTCGTTGAGTCCCAAGTTACAGGCTACCTCACACGGGGCAGGACACACCCGTCCCGTAAACTCGGGAAAGGGGTTGGTAAGTGCAAGTCGCGCCGCCGCCTGTTCCCATAGCCCGCGGTACAGCAGGTCGTTCCATTCGGGAATAAGGTTGTGCAGCGGACATCCTGTTGGCCGCGTGCCGCCAAAGCTTAGGCCCGCCTGGCAAAAGGCCACACCGCAGTACATGCAGCGGCTGGCCTGCCTGCGCTGCTCGTCACGCGACAATGCGTGTGCGATTTCCCCGTAGTCTGCAACGGAGTCTGCCACGCTGCGCACGCCGTGCTCGTGCCGCACGACATCCAAGTATGCTCCTGGCTTTCCCATGGCCTACACCTCTTTCCTTAGTGCCTCGAATGCAAGCTCGACTGCCTCCTCGCGGCTTACGCCACTCGCTTGCTCTGCCTGCGCCTGCTCTATAATCCTGCGGTACTCGCGCGGAATGACCTTTACAAAGGAGTGCTTGGCCTCCGCAAACTGGTAGAGCAGGCGAATGCCGCGCGGGCTCTTGGTGCGCTCCACGTGCTCCTCCATGAGCTGTCGAACATGCTCCAGCTCGGCATCGGTCGGTACGAGCAGGTCTACCATGTCCTGGTTGCAGCGGCTTTCCAAGGTGTGCAGCTCGTCGTACACGTAGGCAACGCCACCACTCATGCCTGCGGCAAAGTTTGGTCCCACCTCGCCAAGGATAACGACCTCGCCGCCTGTCATATACTCGCAACCATGGTTGCCCACGCCCTCTACCACGAGCGTAGCGCCGGAGTTCCTTACCGCAAAGCGCTGTCCGGCCAGGCCGTTAACAAAGCCACGGCCGCTGGTTGCACCATAGAAAGCAACGTTGCCCACGCTCACGTTCTCGTCGAACTTGTATGTGGCATCTTGGGATGGGCGCACGCTTATAACACCACCCGAAAGCCCTTTGCCCACGTAGTCGTTCGCATCACCCTCAATGTTGAGCGTCACGCCATGTGGCAGGAACGCACCAAAGCTCTGGCCACCCGATCCCGTGCAGTCTATGGTTATGGCACCGGTGGGTAGGCCTTCTGGATGGACTTTCGTAATCGTAGCTCCAAGCAGAGTGCCCACACATCGATTTACGTTGTCTATGTCGGCGTTAAACCTCACGGGCACCATGTGCTCGCGGGCGCTTGACGTGTAGGGCACGAACAGCGTGGAATCCAGCGTCTCGTCCAAATGAAGATCTGCGGCCATGCTGGGAATAAAGCGTACGTCATCGGCGCCGGGAATGTTTTCGGCCAGCTGAGGCGTGGCACGATAAAGCAGCTTAGATAGGTCACAGGTGTTGGCCTTTGCGTGGTCCTCGACCTCCACTTGGCATAGGCATTCGGGATGCCCCACCATCTCGTCCACTGTGCGGAAGCCCAAGCGCGCCATATGCTCGCGAAGGTCGCGCGCCACGAACGTCATAAAGTTAACCACATGCTCGGGTTTGCCCGCAAAGCGGCAGCGCAGCCGTTCGTCCTGCGTGCAGATGCCCACCGGGCATGTGTCCTGGTGGCAGTCGCGCTGCATAAGGCAGCCCATGGCCACCAATGGCATGGTGGCAAAGCCAAATTCCTCTGCGCCAAGCAGGGCGGCAATCGCCACGTCGCGCCCGTCCATGAGCTTTCCGTCGGCTTCCAGCACCACGCGGGAGCGCAGGCCGTTAATAAGCAGGGTTTGCTGCGCCTCGGCAAGACCAAGTTCCAGCGGAAGACCCGCATGGTAGATGGAGTCGCGTGGCGCCGCTCCTGTGCCGCCGTTCGATCCAGAGACTAGGATTTTGGCCGCGCCGCCCTTGGCGACTCCTGTGGCAATGGTGCCAACGCCAGCCTCACTCACCAGCTTTACAGAAATCCGTGCGTCGGGGTTTGCACACTTGAGGTCAAAGATAAGCTCGGCAAGGTCTTCGATGGAGTAGATGTCGTGGTGCGGCGGGGGAGAAATGAGCCCGACTCCAGGTGTGGAGTTACGTATGCGCGCCACCCATGGCCATACCTTGCGTCCTGGTAGGTGGCCGCCCTCTCCAGGCTTCGCTCCCTGTGCCATCTTTATCTGGATCTCAATCGCGCTTCTTAGGTAGCGGCTCGTAACCCCAAAGCGGCCCGAAGCCACCTGCTTTATGGCAGAGTTTAGGCTATCGCCGTTTGGAAGCGGCGTCTCGCGTGCGGGGTCCTCTCCGCCCTCGCCGGTGTTGGAACGTCCACCCAGACGGTTCATGGCTATGGCAAGGCACTCATGCGCCTCCTTGGAAAGGGAACCAAAGCTCATGGCTCCCGTGTTAAACCTGCGTACGATGGAGGAGACGGGCTCCACCTCCTCGATTGGCACTGGTCCGGAAGGCAGGGGGACAAAGTCGAGCAGGTCCCGCAGTACCACGGTGCGGCCCGGGCGGCGCAGCTCGCTAACGTATGCTCGGAACGTTTCGTAGTCTCCCTTGCGGCATGCTTGCTGAAGCAGGTAGATTACCTGCGGCGTAATAAGATGCTCCTCGGTGCCTGGTCGCCACTTGGTAATGCCCGAACTGGGCAACGCATGTGCTGTGAGCGTTTTTGCGAACGATGCTGCCAGGCTATATCGTTCGTCCACCTCACGCTGGACGCCGTCGATGTCCAATCCACCAATGCGAGAGGTGCTGCCTGCAAAGCAGCGGTCAACCAACGACTTGCTCAGTCCCAATATCTCGAATATTTGGGCCGATTGGTACCCCTGCATAGTCGAGATGCCCATCTTGCTCATAATAGAAACGATGCCAGCCGTAACCGCTCGGTCGTAGTTCGACCTGGCCTCTTGCGCAGGGGTGTTCACAGCGCCCTGCGCCACGAGGCTATCTATGCACTCATGAGCGAGGTAGGGGTGGATACCCGTTGCCGAGTAGCCTACGAGTGCCGCAAAGTCATGCGGGCTCATGGCGTCGCCCGTCTCCACCACAATGTCGGCTTTCATGCGCATGCCCAGGCGAATGAGGTGGTTGTGGACGCTTCCTAGGGCGAGCAGGGAGGGAATCGGCGCCTCGCCTGCCCCTGACCTGTCGGAGAGAATAACGATGTTTACGCCTCGGGCAACCGCATCGGTTACGCTCTTGTTAAGCTCGATAAGCGCATCTTTCAACGCATGGGGACCGGCATTCACGGAATAAGTGGTACGGAATGTCTTTGCGCGGAATCCCACACGGTCTATGCGACGGATGCGCTCAAAGTTTTCCTGCGAAAGCACGGGACCGTCCAAACGAATACAGCGGCAGTTGTCGCGACCGTCTTCCAGCGGGTTTCCATGGTTTCCCAGATACAGCACGTTTGAGGTTACCATGCTCTCGCGAAGCGCATCGATTGGTGGGTTTGTTACCTGCGCAAAGAGCTCGTTAAAGTAGTCGAAGAACGAGCGCGGCTGCCGAGAGAGAACGGCCACGGGTGCGTCGGTGCCCATGGAAGCCAGGGGGACGCTGCCTGTTTGCGCCATAGGACGCACGACTTCCTCCACGTCGTCGAAGTGGTAGCCATGGCACGCCAGTCGCCAGACTAGCGGCTCATGTTCGTCGGGATTGTCGGTTCCTTCGGGACGGGAGACTCCCGCAAGCTGTGGATCGGGCAGTGGAAGGTCGCACACGTCGACCGTCTGGGTATCCAACCAGGTGCCAAACGGCTTTTGTGAGGCATAGCCGTTGCGCAGCTCGTCGTTGTATATAACGCGGCCCTGGGCGGGATCCACAAGCAGCATCTCTCCCGGTCCCAGACATCCGGCTTGCAGAATCACACTGGCATCCATGTCTATGGCGCCTACCTCGCTGGCAAGAATCAGGCGGTCGTCGCGCGTAACGTAGTAGCGGGCGGGGCGAAGGCCGTTTCGATCCAGCGCGGCGCCCATAGCGACGCCGTCCGTAAACGCGATGGCGGCCGGTCCGTCCCATGGCTCCATGAGCATGGACTGGTAGGCGTCGTAGTTGCGCCTCCTCTCCGAAAGCTGCGCGTTGCGGTCCCAGGGCTCGGGGATAACGAGCGTTACGGCACGGGCGAGGTCACGCCCGTTCATCAAAAGGAACTCGAGCATGTTGTCCAGGATTGCCGAGTCCGACCCCTCGCGATTTATGATGGGCAGCGTCTTTTTTAGCTCGGCACCGAGCACGGGCGAATAGAGGTGCGGCTCTCGGGCTCGCAGCCAGTTTACGTTGCCGCGCAGCGTGTTTATTTCTCCGTTGTGGATAATGAGCCTATTGGGATGGGCTCTTTCCCAGCTTGGCGTGGTATTGGTCGAGTAGCGGGAGTGGACCAGGGCAAACGCACTTTCCACTGCGGCATCGTTAAGATCCAGGAAGAAGCGGCGCATCTGCGTTGCCACGAGCATGCCCTTGTAAACGATGGTGCGGGAGCTCATAGAGCAGACGTAGAAGATCTTGTTTGCAAGCTCGTGCGACGCGTCGCTGCGCTTCTCTATTACGCGTCTACATACGTACAGTTTCCGCTCAAACTCCGTCCCCGCTGCCACTCCTTGCGGACGGGCGACAAACACCTGGAGGATGGTGGGCATGCACGCTCGCGCCGTGGCGCCGAGGTCGTGGTCGTCCACCGGTACCTCGCGCCAAAACAGTACGGGAACGCCCTCTGCCGCGCAGCCCTCCTCAAATATCCGCCGTGCGTGTGCCACACCGCGGGCATCCTGTGGGCAAAAGAGCATCGCAACGCCGTAGTCGCCCTCGTCGGGAAGCAGGTGCCCACACTTTTGCGCCTCTTTGCGAAAGAAGCGATGAGGTATTTGAAACAGGATTCCCGCTCCGTCGCCAGTGTTTGTTTCCAGTCCCTTGCCACCACGATGTTCGAGGTTAACCAGCACACTTAGGGCATCGTCCACCATGCGGTGGGAACGCTCGCCCTTAAGATGGGCCAGCGCTCCAATGCCACAGGCATCATGCTCGAACTCAGGGCTATAGAGTCCTCTGTCCATGGATTTCCCTCTCCTTCATGCAAGTCATTCGTGCGCCCTGCAACGCAAGAGTTGTGGAGGTGCGGCAGAGCGTGGAGGCAACTGTACACAACAGGCTGGCCGCTTTGGCACACCTCTTTTTTTGACTTCAAGTTGTGACGGCAAGGACACGCGCTTGTGAGCTTTGCGAAGTATTCTGGAAATACGCAGGTAATCACTCCGCAGCATCGCCCGAGCAAAATAAGTGTATTGATCTCCATTCGGACGATGGTGAGGGCCGCCCATGAAGCAGACGATTTTTACCGCGATGCTTCCCATCGGCGAGAAGCTCGTGGTGCAGAAGAACCGCATTAGCGGCATAAGGAACGATGGTCCGCGCGTTGCCGTGGTAACGGGCATGTACGGAGACGAGCTGGACGGCCAGTTTGTGGCGTTTGAGCTTGTGCGCCGGCTAAGCGAGAGCCCGCGAGACCTAAAGGGTGTTGTAGACGTGTATCCCGCGCTAAACCCCTTGGGACTATCGTCGCGTGAGCACGGCGTTCCGCAGTTTGACATTGACCTGGAGCGCACGTTTCCTGGCAATCCCGATGGCAGCCTAACGGAGGTCCTTGCCGATGCTGTGTATCGCGACATCTTGGGCGCTCGCGTATGCGTGGTAATTCACTCCTCCGACGTGTACGTGCGCGAGATGACACAAGCGCGCATAGACGAAGGCGACTCCAAGGAGCTCGTGGGCCTTGCCTCCTTGCTCAACCCCCAGATTATTTGGGTGCGAGATTCGCAGCCCGCGGCCAAGCCCACCTTGGCGCATGCGCTCAACGCGCGTAGGTGCCCTACCATCGTTGTCGAAATGGGCGCGGGCGTAGGTGTGAGCACAAGTTCAGGATCGTGGCTGGTAGAGGGAATATTCTGTCTTTTGGAACACCTGCATGCCTGGACTGGCTCTACGGTAGCCCTGCCGTTTCCAAGGGTGGTACGGGGCGGCAGCGTAGCCGTTATTACCGCATCGAGTCCAGGGCTGTTTATCCCTCGGGTAGAGCACGGCACGCAAGTGCGCAGAGACGACGTAATTGGCGCGATAGTGGATCCCCTGGAAGGGACGACCGCATGTGAGGTGCGCGCTCCGTGCAATGGACTTTTGTTCTCGCTTAGGGTCTATCCCATTACGCAACCGGGCTCGTTGCTTGCGCGAATACTTGAGGAGGAGATATGAGACGTGGCATCGTGTTTCAGATGGAAGTGCCTCATCGCGAGCCCATGCGCATTCGTGGTTTTGACTTTGGCAACGAACGCGGCACGCGCGCTTGTGCCATCGTGGGGTCCACGCGAGGTAATGAGGTTCAGCAGACCTTCATATGTTCCCGTCTTGTTGCTATGTTTGCTGGACTTGAGCAGGAGGGGTTAATTGACCCGCGTGCGAGCGTCCTCGTACTGCCCTGTATTAACCCGTTTTCCATGAATGTGCACCAGCGATTCTGGCCTGTGGATCGCTCCGACATAAACAGAAGTTTTCCTGGAGACGCCAACGGTGGCACCACCGAGCGAATTGCGGCGGCGGTCCTGCGCGTGGCACAGACCTATGAGTATGGAATTCAGCTGTGCAGCTTTAGCCAGCAGGGAGACTTTTTGCCGCACGTGCGCATTGCCCACCAAGGTTCCATTTCGGATCACTCGGCCGTTCTTGCCCGGGACTTTTGCCTTCCATACGTGGTAACCCGAACACCCACAGCCTACGACGAGTCGACGCTCAACTATGTGTGGCAGCAAAACGGCACGCATGCTTTCTCGCTTTACAGCAAGGCAACCGATCGCATAGACGAGGGGAGCGCGCTTATGGTGACCGATGCCATACTGCGGTTTCTGGTGTCGCGTGGCGTGCTTACATCCACGCCAAAAAAGATTACGGGGGCTGGCTCGCAAGCCACCCTGCTCTCCGAAGAGGACCTAATCGACCTCAGAACCAAAAGGTCGGCGGGCTTTTTGATGTCAACCGTGCGAGTGGGGGACCGCGTGCGCAAGGGACAAAAGCTCGCTCAGGTGCTCGATGCGTTTGACACGCACGTTTTGGAGACGTTGCAATCGCCTGTTGACGGCCGCGTGTTTTTTATACGCACGGACTCTTTGGTGCAGCAGCATATGGTTGTCCTGCGCATTGCGGCAGAGTAGGTTCACGGACGTGCCGCTTGGGGAGCATCCCCAAGCGGCACGCCTTGCCGTCCCGCGCAATCCCGTGGCAAAGAGACGCTTTGTTTTACGATACCACCTCGAAATAACCAAGAAACATGACCTCTCTACTCTTGTCCGCGTTCTTTTGGACTCGACGAAAGAGGTGAAAGATGGCAAAGGACAAAGTCTCAACCGAGTTCGGCAGCCTGGTATTCTCCGACTCCGACATGCGCGAACGGCTTCCCAAGCCCACGTACAAGGAGCTCTCGCGGGTTATTAGGGAGGGCGTGCCCATCGATCTGGACATAGCCAACGAGGTGGCCCACGCCATGAAGGAGTGGGCGCTCGAGCACGGGGCCACGCACTTTACGCACTGGTTCCAACCGCTCAACGGCATAACGAGCGAGAAGCACGACAGCTTTATAACCCCGCAGGACGACGGCTCGGTAATCATGGCGTTTTCGGGAAAGGAACTTGTGCAGGGAGAGCCGGATGCCTCCAGCCTGCCATCTGGAGGTTTGCGCGCGACCTTCGAGGCGCGCGGCTACACGGTATGGGACCCTACGAGCCCGGCGTTCATAAAGGACGAGGTGCTGTGCATTCCCACTGCCTTCATCTCCTATACTGGAGAGGCTCTGGACAAGCGCACGCCACTCCTTCGATCGGAGGCGGCGCTCGAGGCTCAGGCAAAGCGCGTGCTTGCGCTGTTTGGTCGCGAGCCAAAGCGCGTGATAACGACCATTGGGCCGGAGCAGGAGTACTTCCTTATTAAGGAGGAAGACTACGAGGCGCGTCCCGACCTTATCCTTACTGGCAGGACCCTCTTTGGTGCTGCCCCCGCCAAGGGCCAGGAGCTCGAGGAGCACTACTTCGGCGCCATTCGTCCCTCGGTAAACGCCTTTATGAAGGAGCTCGACGACGAGTTGTGGAAGCTTGCCGTTCCCGCAAAGACCAAGCACAACGAGGTCGCGCCGTGCCAGCATGAGCTCGCGCCCATCTTTGAGCAGGGCTCGCTTGCCATCGACGACAACCTGCTTACCATGGAGAAGCTCAAGCTGCTTGCGACCAACTATGGCTTTGCATGCCTGCAGCACGAGAAGCCGTTCGAGTACGTAAACGGCTCGGGCAAGCACAACAACTGGTCCATCTCGGCCGACGGACGCAACCTGCTTGAGCCAGGGCCACACCCCGAGGACAACCTGCAGTTCCTCGTGTTTCTTGCCTGTCTTGTTGCGGCAGTGGACGAGCATGCCGATCTTATGCGCATGAGCGTGGCATCGGCAGGCAACGACCATCGCCTTGGCGCCAATGAGGCACCGCCGGCTATCGTTTCCATCTTCCTTGGAGACGCGCTCTCTCCTGTGGTGGAGGCTTTGATCAAGAAGGAGCACGCAGAGGCGCACGAGGCGGAGCTCATGGACCTCGGCGTTCCTGCGCTGCCAGAGATCTTGCGAGACAACACCGACCGCAACCGCACGAGTCCATTTGCCTTTACGGGCAACAAATTTGAGTTCCGCATGTGTGGTTCGCAGCAAAACCTCGCGGATCCCAACGTGGTGCTCAACACAGCCGTTGCCGAGCAGTGCGAGCGCTTCTGCGACTATGTGGCTGCACGTTCCGACGAGGAGTTCTTCGTAGTGGCCATGCGCTTTGTGCGTCACACGTTCCGCGACCACCATCGCGTGCTGTTTGACGGCAACGGATATTCCGAGGAGTGGGAGGCCGAGGCCACGCGTCGCGGACTGCCCAACCTCAAGACCACGCCTGATGCGCTGCCTGCACTCATCGATCCAGAAAACGTTGCGCTCTTCCAGAAGTACGGCGTGCTTAACGAGGCTGAGCTTCATGCGCGCTACGTTGCCAAAGCAGAGCAATATGCCAAGCTCATCAATATTGAGGCAAACGTTATGTGCGATATGGCCCGTCGCCTGTACGTGCCAGCCATCATGGCGTACGCGGGCAAAGTCGCTTCCAGTCTAGCCGTAAGGGGCCAGCTTGGTATTGCGTCGCCCATGGAGGAGCAGCTCTGCCAAACCCTGACCGAGGGCGCCGATGTGGTGTGGAAGCTTGCTGGCGAGCTTGAGCAGAAGAACGCATCGGTGCGTGGCATAGAGGATCCAGCGACTCTGGACGAGTCGTATCGCGACGAGGTTCTGCCGGCAATGGACGAGCTGCGAGCGGCAGTCGACAGCATGGAGGTAATCTGCAGCAAGGACCACTGGCCCGTGCCGTCCTACAACGACATGCTGTTCTATGTCTAGCTAAAAAGCTGACAGGGCGACTGACCCCCTGTCAGCTTTTTAAGGGGAGCGCCCCCTTTCAGTCAACCAAAGGGGAGTACCCCCTTTGATCGGTGCCAACCGAAGGGGAGTACCCCCTTCGGTTGGGGGCACCCTCCCATGCGTTTTACGCTACGCCATGTCTGGTTGGCCCATGGGTGCAACGGGGAGCTGCGAGTCTTTGCCCTTGGCTATGGCGCGCTCCATAAAGACGCCTCTGTACGCTATGCGATCGCGGCGCATGGTGCGTATTGCCTTAATGGCAAAGGGTAGGTAGAGGGCAATTATCCCAAGGTATACCGCAATGCTTGCCCAGCCCTCGTCGCCGGTGCTCACATAGTTCGTGGTCAGTTGCCCGCCCATAAGAACTAGGGTGGGGACCATAAGAAGGAAGTCGCTTAGCCCGTGGAAGAGGGAGACTCCTCCAAGGCGATGGGTGCGCAGGACCACGGAGCACATGATTACAGAAAAGAGCCCGGTTTGGACGATCTTTAGAACGGCCTGGAGCGCAAGGAACGGACTGGCAAAGTCGGTCGTAAGAGAAACATGTGCGAGGCCAAACAGGAGCGAGATAATGGCGACACCAGCCATGGTTCCGCGATGGGTCTTGCCCGTTATCGCCAGCACGGCATTGAACAGAATGCCGCGATACAGAACTTCCTCGGAGATGCCAATGCAGAGGCAGAGCAAGGCGGTTATCGCAAGGTTGGGAAGCCAGCCAGACGCAATGTGGGCTCCTTCGTAAACGAGGCCAATTCCTGCGAACAGCAGCAGGGCTACGTCGGCCGCTATTATGGGCCATCCCATGCGGAACATCTGCTTAACATCGTCCTTTGACGGCCTGAGCCACGCCGCGCCTCCCAGTGCGGCCATGGCAAGCACCGCGCTTCCTGCAAACACAGTTTGGGCAACAGCCGTAAAGGCAAGACCGTCCTCGGGCAGGTGGAGCATTAGTGCTGCAATATACGCGACCACTTGCATAACAAGCACTCCGACAATTGCAAACAACGAAAGAAAGAGTATCTTCCAGCCTTTGCGGTCTAGTCTCTTTTTGGGCGTAACGTTGGTCTTCATGTCCTTTCCTTAATCTTGGGTTTGGTTGGCGTTACTTACCATTACGCTGGGGAAATGCAGCTGTCCCCCGTGCTAAAGGCTTTCCACAAATGTGACGCAACTAATGTGCGTATGCCGCAAACGGGTATGACAGTCTGGTATATCCCCTTGAATTGTCTGCTGCTTGATACGATAATTGCCGCTCATGTCAATCGTGCTTTGTTTGCTAGATGGGAGGCACTGTGCATAATACGAGCGATATGCCCATGGAGCATGGTGCTCCACTTCGGGAAAACGCGCCGCTTCGGGAGAACCAGGAAAGGATGTGGAGTTCCAGCATCGTATATTCCCACATTGCCTACGCCCTGGCGAAGGCCTACACCGATCTGTTCTACGTGAACATGGAGACCGGTGAGTTTATTGAGTACAGCAGTGACGACGATTGCGGAATGCTCCTGGAAAGCAGGCGAGCCACCGACTTCTTCGAGAGTTGCAGCCGGGAGGTTAGGCTGTATGTGCATCCGGATGACCAAGACATGTTTGTGAACACCATGAACAGGGAGTTCCTCTCGGATGTCTTGAACCGCTGCGAGGAATACGAGATGGCCTACCGCAGGGTAAAGGACGGCAGGTCATTCTACGTGCAGATGAGAATATCTCGGATGAGGGACGACGACCGTTTTATAGTGGTGGCGGTGTCGGACATAGACGAGCTCGTAAGGAAGCGTCGCGCGGAAGAGCGAGTGCAGGAGGAGCGCACGGTCTATGCGCGTCTTCATGCCATTACCGGCAACCATATTGTGGTCTATGTGGTGAACCCAGAGACCGACCGTTATCGCGAGATAAGTTCGACCGCCGACTACGAGCGGGTATTCTCGCTGGAAAAGGAGGGGGAGGACTTCTTTAGCCGCGCTAGGAAGACGACCCGTCAATACATCCACCCAATGGACTTGGGTCGCTTCCTTACGGCTTTTACCAGGGAAAACGTGTGGTCCGCAATCGAGCGTGACGGTATCTTTACTTTAGGTTATCGCCTTGTGATAGATGGCAGGCCCATGCACGTTCAGATGAAGGCAGCCTTGGTTGAGGAAAACAAGGGCTCCCGTTTGATTATCGGCCTTACCGATATAGACGCGCAGGTTCGCCAGGAGGAGGAGACCGGGAAACGTCTCGCGCATGCTCGGGCCCAAGCCAACATTGACGCCCTAACAGGTGTTAAGAACAAGCATGCCTACCTAGAGACAGAGGAGCGTCTTAACGAGAAGATTGCAAGGCGCCAGGCACCTCCGTTTGCCATCGTGGTGTTAGACGTTAACGACCTAAAGAGGGTCAACGACACGGATGGACATCAGGCCGGAGACCAGCTTCTTTGTGATGCCTGCAAGATTATCTGCGACGCGTTTAAGCACAGTCCCGTATTTCGCGTTGGCGGCGACGAATTTGCGGTAATCGCGCAGGGTGCGGACTACGCCAATCTTGAGGAGCGCATATGGGACGTGAGCGTGCACAACGAGGAGGCGCTTAGCTCCAATGGCGTCGTTGTTGCATGCGGAGTGGCCAAATTCGAGGACGAGGATTGCGTGGCCGCAGTCTTCGACCGTGCCGACCATCGAATGTACGAAGACAAAGCCGCCCTTAAGTCAAAGGTTGCGAGCTAACGGGGAGCAAGGCGGGTGCTTCCCACTTCCCTAGGGAACCGTTACTCGTGCCACCGTGCCGCCACCTTGGCGATGCTCGAACACCAGCTTGCCGTTGCACATTAGTTCTAGGCGCTGACAAATGTTGGCAAGTGTGGTGTGAGGGTCTTTGGCAATCGCATGGTCGAAGCCAGGGCCATTGTCCTCCACCACGACTTCGCTTGCAGACCCGACCTTTCTGGTTCGAATCGATACATGCAGCGGGACTGTGTTCGGTCCCATCCCGTGCTTTACGGCATTCTCTGCAAGCGGCTGAAGCGTGAGTGGCGGGACGCGAAACTGGGTGTGTGGCGTGTCGAACTCTACGACGAGCTTATTTGCAAACTGCGCCTCCTCCACGGCAAGGTACGCGCGAGTGTGCTCCAGCTCCTCGGAAAAGGGGATGGTCTCGTCGTTGGCTATGGCGTTGAAGTTCTTGCGTAGGTACGTGTTGAAGTCCATCGTTACCTGCTGCGCCCTCTTGGGGTCTTGTTCGCAGAGGTAGTAGATGCTCGTCATGGTGTTGTGGATAAAGTGCGGCCGCATTTGGAGCACCGCAATCTTCGCGCGTTGGCGCGCCGTTTCCTGCTGCAAGAGTATGTACTGCTCGTTTTGCTCCGACACAACAATTACGAACATGGTGATGGACGAAACCGCCATGGCAATATATACCTGCAGGTAAATGGGGGTAAACATGTGCACGGTTATGCTGATTGCCAGCGGAACGAGGAATACTAGGAAGGCGTAGAACTGTCGCTTGGACAGCTTGTCTCGCCTGCGAATCACGCCCGCCAGGCACAGAAAAAGAAGTGCTGGCAGTGGGACCACAAGCAGTGGATAGAGGGGCCCAATTTGAAATTGGGCATCATCGGGCGAGTAGTAATAAAAGATGTCTGTGAACTGGCAAATTACCAACAGTGTTAAGAACACGGTCCATATTGCCATTACGCCACGAAAAAGCATGCTCTTGCGCCAGGTTTCCCCGCAGCAGTTTAGCAAATAGGGTGTTGGCATGATTATAAGAATCGAAGCAAGCAGCGACTCCAAAAAGCCAATTATCATTTCGATCTGGAGCGAGTCTGGGTCTCCGTAGACAAAAGGTTCGATGACGAAATTGCATGCGTATAGGGCCAGAATCGTGAAGAAGCACATGAAGAAGCGCTTGTTCCACCGCGTCATGCCCGGCGTGGCGCCAACGAACCCAAGTCCAATTGCCGACAACAACAACGATGCGCCAATAGTTAGGGCAATGACTATCTCGCGCAAATACAAGCTCATTCTCTCGGGCCTCCCAACGAGAACGGATACCGCAGATCCGATAGTTGTGCGCGAACACCCTCCGGCGTAATTGGCTTGAGCATAAACCCGCTGGCCCCGGTTCCCCATGCGTCAAGGGAGTACTCGGCGTATGCGGTAAGGAACACCACGTTTGTGCGGGGATTGATGTCGAGCAACGACTTGCAGAGGTCGAACCCGCTCTCGCCGCCCAGCTCGATGTCGACGAAGGCCAAGGAGACCCTGTTTTCGCTTGCGTACTCGATGGCCTCGGATGGCCACTCGAAGCCCACGATCGTGGCGTCTGGCATTGCTTGTTCCAGGACGGACAAGCCTCCGGTTAGGATTACCTTCCTGTCCTCCACCATAATAACGTTTGGAGAATAATCGTTTTCCGACATGGAGTCCAACAATATGCTGGTGTCCACGTCGAGGCATTTGGCCAGCCGAGTTACCATCGCGACGTTTGGCAGGCGGCTGCCGTTCTCCCATCGAGCGACGGTTGGCTGGCTTACGTACATCGCAGTTGCAAGCTCTCGTTGCGAGAGTCCCCTCTCGATCCTTAGCTCCCTCAGAGTCTTTGCGAACAGCTTGCTCATTTTGCTACGCTCCGTCGTTTGTGGCCTTACGTCATATAATACGGCTTTCTGCGGTGGAGATGTGGCTTACAAGTGGAGGACGATTCCTAATCTTATCAGCATCACAGTTCTAATCTGCCATACTGTCTATCGTTAGAGTATTTTCCACGGGTAAGGATAGTCCCATGAAAAAAGCGTGTTGCGTAATTGTGGCCTGCATAATGGCGGTTCTGCTCATGCCCCTTGGCGGGTGTGCGGCGCCTGCACCGCAGAAGGAGGAGGCTGCCGTAGAGCAGTCGTACGACGAGCGCCTCCAAAAGTGCAAGGAGCAGATAGAGGCCATCACGGACTTTAAGCCGCAGATCGTAATCGTTCTTGGCACTGGACTGGGCGACTTCGTAAAGTCGCTTGACGTAAAGCAGACCATATCATACAAGGACATCGACGGCTGGCCCATGTCGACGGCGCCAGAGCATGCGGGAAACCTGGTGTTTGCAGAGTATCGCGGCCTCAAGCTTGCCATTATGCAGGGAAGGTTGCATGGCTACGAAGGCTATTCCGAGCAGGAGGTGGTGCTACCTTTGCGCGTACTCCATATGCTTGGTGCAGATACGGCAATTCTTTCCAATGCTACCGGATCGCTTAACCCCGACTTCCGCGTGGGAGAGTTCGTGTGCGTGGAGGACCAGATATCCTCGTTTGTTCCGTCGCCGCTCATTGGCAAGAACAACGACGAGCTGGGAAGCAGGTTCGTAGGCATGACGGATGCATTTGACAAAAACATGCATGATACGGTGCTTAAGCTTGGCGAGCAAAACAACATTCCTGTGCACAGCGGCGTGTATCTTCAGGTAACCGGCCCGCAGTTCGAGACTCCCGCGGAAATAAAGATGTATCGCTCACTTGGTGCCGACACCATAGCTATGAGCATGGCCGATGAGGTTCTGGCCGCCAGACACATGGGGATGAAGGTGTGCGCCATAAACTGCATTTCCAACATGGCTGCCGGAATGGAAGAGGAAGGCTTTACCGAGGGCTCGGTGGAAGAGACCGTAAAGGGGGTAGTGCCCAACTTCCAAAAGCTCGTTAACGGTCTGCTGGACTCGCTAGCTGGCGCGTAAGGACTCAGGCCAACCGTTCGAAATAGTGTGCCGCTTGGGGATACTCCCCTGCGGGTACATCGCGGATAGCCCAATCACAATGAGGAGAGTTTCCCGCGATGTACCCGCAGGGGAGTATCCCCAAGCGGCACACCACTCCGTAAAAAGGCATGTCCCCCTTGTCCCTAGCTCTTCCGTGCGAGCAGGCGGTCTATGCCAAACAGAATGTAGCCCAACGCAACAAACGCCGCGAACATTACGCCACAGAATGCAGCTACGCCACCGACGCCCGAGATGCCAGGGTCGAGGAAGGTGTAGGGGTAGCGGGTTACGTCTCCGGTGGTGCCGCCTCCCATGTACATGCCAAGAGGACCTGCGCAAACCATGACCACTACCAAATACACCACTACCAGTGACATCCATGCAAAGGGACCCCATACGGGCATCTTGCCCTTTTTGTCGAAGAGCGCCCAGTCCAAAAGCGTCATTATGGGCACAACGTAGTGCAGCACCAAAATGTGCCACACAATCTGGCCGTCTTTAAAAAGTGCGTCAAAGAGCATAAAGTGGGCAATGAGCATGGTTACGAGCAACGAGATGGTGGCCGTGTACTTTACCTGCGGTGCAAACGTTACTGCCTCTTGGTCGTCTCGATTGCGCACGAGCCAGATAACCGCAACCAGGAAATAGACCCATGCAAACAGGTTGGAAATGTTGGTAAACATGTGCGGGAAATTGGGGCTATAGGCGCCAGCGAGTATTCCCGAGCCATCCAGCAGGCCGTAGGTTCCAAACACAAGCAGTACGACCTTCCATACGATGGATGCCGTTTTGTTCTTAATCCTCAAGATGTGCTCCTTATCCAGTTGCTTTGCTTATGGACCTCTCAAGAGGGGTACTCCCCCTTGATAGGTACCCATCAAGGGGGAGTACCCCTCTCGATAGGTCTATTCGAGGTTGGGGACCCGGTAGCCAGGTACCTCGTTGGCAGGCAGCGGGCGAGAGAAGCAGTAGCCCTGGATGGCATCGGCCCCAAAGGTCGTAAGAAGCTCGGCCTGCCAGGGCTCTTCCACGCCCTCAACAATAATGGCCTTGCCCAAGCCGTGGCTCATGCGCACGAGGTTGTGCACGAACTCGTTGCCGCGCGAGTCGGTGCCCGCCGAGTTGGAGTCGATTTCGGGCACGAGGAACGCATCCACAATGGACTTGTCGAACTTTATAACGTCTACCGGGATGTATGCCAGGTAGTTGAGGGACGAGTAACCCGTGCCAAAGTCGTCCATAAGAATCTTGATGCCCGCCTGCTGAAGGCGGCCAAAGAAGGTAGACGTCTCTTTTTCGTGACGCATAACGAGCCGCTCGGTAATCTCGATTTCGATGAGCGACGGGTCTATGTCGTACTCGTCCAGCAGCTCAAAGAGGTAGTCGATGTAGCCCGTATCGGCCATTTGCATGCTCGAGTAGTTAATGGAAACGGGACGGAGCTCCATGCCCTCGCTGCGCCATGCGGCAAGTTGCTGCACCACGAGCTTGGTGGTAATGCGCCCGATGCGCAGGATAAGGCCGCTGGACTCGGCAAGCGGGATAAACTCTCCCGGCGAAACGCTTCCGTCTTGCATACGTACGAGTGCCTCGTAGCCGCTTACCGTACGAGTGCCCAGGTTAACCTGAGGCTGGTAGACCATATAGAAGAGCTCGTTTTCCACCGCCTGCTCGAGCAGCTCCTGCACCTCGTTGGAGCGGCTCATCTGCTGGAGCAGCTCGTTTGAGTACACGTAGATGCCGCGACTCTCGCCTTCTCTTGCGCGGTCGAGTGCCATATGGCAGTTGCGAATAACCTGCTCCGGGTCGTCGGAGCCGCTTGAGGTTGCAATGCCAATGCTTGCGTGCAGGTGGAGTGCGTCCGTGCTGGGTGCATCGTCCTCGGAATTGTCCGACGGCGCTGTGTCGCCGGTCAGGGAAAGCGGCGTTTGGGCAATGCGCGCGATCTCTTGCACCTCTGCGGATTCGCTCGTATACAGAACGTCTTCGCACACGAGCAGGAACAGGCCCATGCCATAGCGATACACGGTACGTCGGTTCGGAGTCTCCTTCGCGAATTCGAGCAGCCGCTTGCCCGTTTCCACCATTACGCGATCGCCCATGTCGTGGCCGTACGACTCGTTGATGGTGTGGAAGTTGTCGATGCCCACGAACACCATAGTGTACGGTCCGCTGGAGGCAAGGGCGGCATTAAGGCGGCGAATCGCGCCGCGTCGGTTAATGAGCCCTGTTACGGCATCGTGCTCGTAGGACCACAGCAGGTTTTCCTGCGCGTCAATTATCTCGAGGTCCTTGCGGTGCATGGCGCGATTGTGGATAGCGCGTCCGATACCGTAGATAATTGCTCCAAGCGCGAGTGCCACGGCAGAGAAGCCCGCGATGAGCCATGGTACGGGAAGTCGGTTGAACACGGTCATCGTGTCCACGCGCGGAGCGGTGTTTGCCACGGTTATGGTGCCGAGTGCGGTCTCGTCGGCTTGGGACGCCTTGGAAAGGATGGCGCCGAGCGTCGCGTTTTTCCTGGCGACGGCGCCATAGACGGGAAGGATCGACTCGCTGACGACCGCCTCCACAAAGGTGCCTGCGCGGTGTTGGTTTATGAGCCAGGTCGCGCGTGCGGAAGACGTTACGAACAAATCTACCTCGCCATTCTGTAGCGCCTTATAACAGTCGTCCAGCGACTTCATGGACACAAGGTCGTAGTCTGTCTTCTGGGTGGCAAGATATACCGCCAGGGTGTCGCGCTCGGACTCATACACGGCCGTCCTTATGCCATGCGCCTCCTCAAACAGGAGGTTCTGCTTATGAGGCATTGCGATGCTAATGATGTTTTGCATCCCGTACGAGCTCGTAAGCACCAAGTCGTGCTGCCCTGCCGTCGTGCTGTCGATTACTGTCATGCCAAGGACGTCTGCCTTGCCTTCGGCCACCGCCTGAATTGCGGCGTCCAGGCTTGGGTAGTCCGCCACCTCAAACGATATCGACGTGCCGCACTCGTTGACGACCTTGGCAAGGTGCTCGTAGTAGTCCTTTACGATTCCGCTTGTCTTTCCGTCGGCATTGTCGTGGTACGGAGGGTTGCTCGTAATCGTGGCAACGGTAAGGGGTGCCTGGGAGTGCTCTTGCAGGAAGCTCTTCTCGGCGGCGGTGAACGCAAGCCCAGCCTCTCGCTTGGCCTTGTATGCACCCTCAAGGTGCTCAAAGTACAGCACGTCTTCGTCGAGGATGCGGTTCATGGCGGAGTCTACGGCGTTCTTGAGGTCCTTCTCGTTCTTGTTGAACACAACGAAGTAGTCGATTACGTCTATTACAAGCACTTCGCGGCAGTCTGTAAGAACGCTCGAGTTCACAAACGCGCCGTCTATCTTTCCGGATGAGAGGGCGCTTACCAGCTCGTCTTCGCCAGCGTAGGTGGTTAGATTTAGCTCTATGGCGGCCTGCTTTGCCCATTCGAGCGCCTTGGTTGCCATAATGGAGCCTTCTATGGCACCCACCTTCATGTGGGCAATCTGCTCTATGTTGCCGTATTCGTAGCGGTCGTCGTCGGGGCGAACGCGAAGGTTGAGCTTTCCGCTGCCAATCTTGCGCTCCGCATATAAGAACCGCTGTTCGCGCTCGGGTGTCTTGGAAATGCCGGCGGCCATTTCCACCTCGCCTTTTTCCACTGCGTCGAGCAGCTCGTTAAAGTCGGAGTAGAAGGTGTATTGCATGTCGAAGCCGGCATACTGCGCAACGCGGTTCATGAACTCGGCGTCGAAGCCGCGCAAAACGCCATTCTGGTCGCGCTGGGCAGAGCCCGCCTGCTCCACCACACCCATCTTTACCGTGTTGTTTTGCTGGCTGCTGCTAAAGGTGGCAAAGGCGACGTTCGGAGCGAACGCAAGCGCGCCCCCGGCCGCAAGACATGCGACCAAAACACACGCGATTGCCGCGCGCACAAGTGCAAAATGACGCCGTGCGGTAGGGACCATAGCAAATCCGATGTTCAATGGGGAACTACCGTTATAGCATACCAGAGTTATGGGGGTTTGAGGCAAACAGAAGAACGTTCCGACCTCTCAAAGGGGGTACTCCCCCTTGATAGGTCGCTTACGACCAATCAAGGGGGAGTACCCCCTTTGAGAGGTCGCCGCCGACCATCGATTTACGTGGCTTGTGGCCGACCCGTGAACAGTAACGGTACAATAGCCGTATTGGACACAAGACTAATTGGGGAGGGCCGCATGGCCAAGCTGACCTATGTTTTTTGTCATGGCCTAAACGGGCAAGGGCAGTACGACGAGGGATACAAGAAGAGACCCTACTGGGGCGGCAAGTCGGGAGACGTTGTTGCCGAATGGCGCGAGCAGGGCTTGGATGCCTTTGCTGCCAGCGTTGCTCCACAGGGTAGTGCGTGGGACCGTGCCTGCGAGCTCTATGCGCAAATAGCCGGCACGCGCACCGACTACGGAAAGGCGCACAGCGCAGAGTACGGACACAGCCGCGTGGGGCGCGACTTTACGGGCAACGCGCTTATTCCCGCCTGGGACGACGACACGAAGCTCGTGCTTATTGGCCACTCGTTTGGCGGGGCCACCATTCGCCTGCTTGCCGAGCTGTTGGCCAACGGTAGCGAGGAGGAGCGCGCCGCCACCGCCCCCGAGGACACGAGCCCCCTGTTCGTGGGCGGAATGGGAAATCGTGTGTTCGCAATAGTTACGCTTGCCGCTCCCAGCAACGGTACGACCGCCTACGACTTGGCAATGGATCCAAGCTTTGACGCGCGTGCGGTAAAGGTGTCCGTCAGACACAAGATGCTAAACAGGTTCGTAAAGATGCGCACCAAAATAAAAACGGACGGGCGCGATCCGCGTGATTGGGCAAACTTCGACATGACGATTGACAACGCGCAGGCGCTCAACGAACGCATTGGTATGCTGCCGCACGTCTACTACCTCTCTCTTGCCTGCGACGCTACCGTGCCTGCCAAGGATGGCACGCGCGTGCCGGACCCCAAGCTCATGGATCCGCTCTTTATGCAGACGGCCGCCAACATGGGTGCATACAGCACTACGACCGCCGGCGGATGCGTAGTGGACGATGCCTGGCATGCCAACGACGGGCTGGTAAACACCGTCTCCGCTCACGCGCCCATAAACGCGCCGCAGAGGCCGCTCGATTCCCATAATATAGAGCGTGGGGTGTGGAACGTAATGGAGGACCTTCGTGCGGACCATAGCTTCTTTAGCGGTGGCTACCTCCACAAGACAAACCCGCACCCCTTCTTTGCGGAGCTCCTGGAGCTGCTGCAGGGTCTTGGACAATAGGTATGTTGCAATCGGTAGGGGAAGGCTGTTCGAAAAAGCTGTGCACACAGGGGATACTCCCCATCGGGCACATCGCGAGCAGCGCTTTCGTTGGAGGCCGACTCATCCGCGATGTACCCGCAGGGGAGTATCCCCTGTGTGCACAGCCCGCCACTAAGGGTTTTATGAAGGACTGAGGGAAAGGAACAAGATGAGGCGTTTAAGAAGAGTCGCAATTCTGGCCTTTACGATGGTGCTGGCCTTCGTGCTGGTCGCATGTGGTGGTAGCGCTTCGAGCACCGACGGTTCGGCCGCGGGAAACCAGAGCGCGAGCACGGCCTCCGAGACAAAGGCCAAGGGGCTCGTAGGCAAACCTTGGATCACGTCTGTCTTGGCGGGAAACCTGCCAATCGAGCAGCCCGAGGCAAAGGACGACCTATACATGCACTATGCCTACGACTATCTTGCCGACCATCAGCTGACGGGCGGCAATGCGATGGAGGAGCATTTCAACGAGCTAAGAGATGCGACTATCGCATTGATTAAGGACGAGTCCAAGAAGGGCCACGACCTGGAGCAGCTGCGCATCCTCTACAACCAGGCAGCCGACACAGAAAAGCTCAATGCGACGGGACTCTCCGAAGTGCAACCCTATCTCGATCGCATAGACGCGACTACCTCGCTCGACGAGCTAAATGCCGTGCTTGTCGCAAACGACTTTCCGTTCAGTCCGTTTATATCCGCCCAAGTAAAGCCCAGCGACACCCGTTCGACAAATGCGGTTAGCCTAAATCCCAACTTTTTGCTCTGCAACGCAGATATTGTCGGTGGAACATACTACCAAGACACCGACGACCAAATGGCCCAGAAGGCCGCAGAGGCTCAGTTTGCGCTCGCCAACGCATTTACGAGCGCCGACTTCGAATCGATGGGAATGGACTCGGAATCCATACAGAGCGCATTGGCAAAGGTCACGGAGTTCGAAAAGCAGCACGGCAAGCACCTTCAGAGCAATTCAACATACGTAAAGAAGGACTTTGGTGCGCTGGCCCAGGACATGCGCTCGGATACCTTTACGCTAGAAGAGCTGTGCTCCTTGTGCCCCAACTTTCCCATGAGGGAGACCCTGGCCAACCTCAAGAAGGACCAGTCCGAGCGGTATACCGCCTCACGCCAGTGGCTCGAGGCGTTCAACGGCGTGTGGACCGAAGAGAACTTCGATGCGATAAAGCTCATGACAAAGGCCAAGGTGCTTTCCGAGACAAGGCCTTATCGTGGCACGCCAGTTTCCAAAGAGACGTCCGAGCGAATTGCCAAAATAAATGAGAGCTTGGGTCCAGCCGCATACAGGGCGTGCGACAACATCAACACGCTTGCACAGGTATTGGCAAAGACCTATGTGGACGAGTGCCTGCCGGCAGGCACAAAGGAGCGTTTGGCGCAACTCTCGCAAGAGGTTGTTAATACCTATAAAGACCTTGTTAACAATACAAAGTGGATAAGCGAGGAGTCCAAGCAGCGCGTGGAAGAGAAGCTTGACCACATGACGCTTAATGTGCTCGAACCCGTGGATGGCTACTTTGACTACAGCGGACTCAATCTGGTGCCCACGGACCAGGGCGGCACGGCCTTTTCGAATTATTTGGTCTGCAAGCAGTATCGCTACGACTGCGAAGCAAAGTTGGTCGGTCAGCCAGCCTCTAAGGGGTGCATATGGTATGGGATTGCACCTACCACTGGCAACGCCTTCTACGATGTTGAGGACAACTCAATAAACGTTTTGCCCGGATACCTAACGAGCCTCGTCTATAAAGATGGCATGGGCATCGAGGAACTGCTCTCCGATGTTGGGTTTACCATTGGCCACGAGATTAGCCACGGTTTCGACTACCAAGGCGCCCAGGTTGACGCGTATGGTGCGCCCAACCCAATATTCACCGAAGCGGACGTAAGCAAGTTCTTGGACAAAAACGCGAAGCTTGCCGAGTATTACTCGAGCATCGAGCTTATGCCGGGAGTAATGGCCGACGGCAAGCGCCTTGCTGCCGAGACCTGCGCAGACCTTTGCGGCCTGCAAGCTGTGCTGGAGATTGCGGGCAAGTCCGAAAACTTCGATTACGTCAAGTTCTTTAATAGCATGTCCAACATTTGGGCGCAGGTAATACCAGAGCCGCTATTTGCAGCGCACGCAGCAGACACCCACCCGCTTAATTATTTGCGCATAAACGTGAATGCGCAGATGTTCGACCCGATTTACAGCAAGCTGGGCGTGGCTGAGGGCAACGGCATGTACCTCGCACCCGACAAGCGCATCGTGGTTTGGGGCCCCAACGCATAATGCGCCCACGTCCGCGTCGCGCCCGCCGGACTTCTTCCGCACGCTCAGCGCTCACTGCGTTCGCTCACTCGCTTCGCTCGTGATTCGCGCCCGCGGTGCCCGCGTCGCACCCACCGGACTTCTTCCGCATGCTCAGCGCTCACTGCGTTCGCTCACTCGCTTCGCTCGTGATTCGCTGCGGAAGAAGTCCGGTGGGCGCGACGCGGGCGTGGAAGTCGCCAGCTGGGGAGACGGAGAGCTCTTTAGAATAGACCTGCTACGCTAGGAGTGACGTATGGCTATCCCAAAGTGGGTTGTAACCTCGGTAACCCCAAACAGTAATTATACTCTTGATATCGAGTTCTCCGATGGAAAGACTGGTCGCTACGACATGAGGCCGCTCCTTGAGAGAAAGGCATACCGCTCGTTGCATAACCTCGGCCTGTTCATGTTGGCTCATGTGGAGTGCGGCACGGTGGTGTGGAACGACATGGTTGATATCGCACCAGAGATACTTTACGAGGGTTGTGTGGTCGTGGATGATTGACATGGGTTCACAAAGCTCGAGGCCATGCTGGGAGGAAGTGATCGTCGGTGACCGCTCAAATTGAAGCGAAGGAGAGCCAGAATGTCGAATGGAAGGAGTCGTGGCGCGACGAGTACCTAAAGTGGATCTGCGGCTTCGCAAACGCCAAGGGCGGAACCATCTACATAGGCGTCAACGACCAGGGGGAAGTGCTGGGGGTAAAGAATGGCAAGCGGCTGCTTGAGGACATTCCCAGCAAGATTCAGATGTCGCTTGGCATCGTATGCGACGTGGACCTGCATACCGAGGACGGCAAGGACTACCTCCAGATAACGGTGCTGCCCAGCAGCTTTCCCGTGAGCTATCGCGGAGAGTTTCACTATCGCAGCGGGAGCACAAGGCGGCAGCTCACAGGCCTTGCCTTGGCGGATTTTGTGATGCGCCGCGCGGGTGCAAGTTGGGAGGACACCGTCGTCGAGAGGGCGACCATTGCGGATGTGGACCAGGAATCCATCAAAATCTTTCGCAGAGAGGCACGTCGTCGCAAGCGCATGACCGAGGAGGAGCTTGCTGTATCCGATGTTGAGCTGCTTGAGAAGCTCGGCGTTCTGGAAGACGGGCATCTAACGCGTGCGGGTGTGCTCCTCTTTACCGACAAGCACTACCTTGCCCAGACCGCAACCTACACCAAAGTCGGCATGTTTGGCGAGAGGCGCAGCGACCTTCTGTACCAAGACGACTTTGAAGGCTCGCTGATCGTCACGGCCGCCAAAATCGTGGACACCATCTATCTTAAGTACCTTCGCGGCAAGGTAAGCTACGAGGGCGTAGTTCGGGTGGAGACGTATCCCTTCGAGTACGAAGCCGTGCGCGAGGGTATCTACAATGCCCTCATACACAACGTGTATATGACGGGCACGCCTATTCAGATACGTATAGACGAGCACACCATGGAGATAAGCAATTCGTGCATCCTGCCAGAAGGCTGGAATGCCGAATCCATGATGTCGCCCCACAAGTCCATGCCCTACAACCCGACCATCGCAAAGGTCTTCTACCGTATGGGCTACATCGAGAACTGGGGTCGCGGCATCCAGAAGATCGTGGCCGCCTGCGACGAGCTTGGTGCGCCGCGCCCGGAGTACCAGGTGCTCGGATACGGCATCACGCTGATTCTCCACGCACTCGAGTCGGCTGTCATTAGGGACAACATAGGGACAGGATCAGCCTCAGTTAATAGCTTGAATGAGGCTAATGAAGCTAATGCTGATGCTGAATGTGATGCTGATTCCTATGCCTTAGAGCGCAAGATTATCGATTTGCTCGCTCAGGATGGGTCAATGCGACAAGCACGACTGGCCAATACATTAGGCGTGTCACGCGCAACCCTCCAGCGTGCAATGAAGCGACTCACAGATGCTAGGGCAATCAAAAGGATAGGCAATAGACGGACGGGAACCTGGATAGTTCTGGGTACGGCAGAGGATCTCGGCCAGAATTCAGGCAAGCAGCAGTAATGTTGAACGCATTGGAGGTGACAGCGTAAGCGCCTTACCGTTTGCTAAAGTATTGCATGACGTATCTCGTGGCGTCAGAAAAGTTCCGAAGCGAGAGTTCCTAAGAGAGGGTTGCCGCCCCATTGTTGATCAGGGGCAATAGCTTATCGCGGGATATTGCAATTCCGACGAGGGGCTTTGCACTACTGTTTCCGCAACCGTATTTGGGGGCCACGCGAGATGCGTAAAGTTCATCGAGGAGCCGTTCATGGCTGGCGCAGATGGCGTAAAGATACTTCGCTCGTGATTCGCGCCCGCGCCCGCGTCGCACCCGCCGGACTTCTTCCGCACGCTCAGTGCTCACTGCGTTCGCTCACTCGCTTCGCTCGTGATTCGCTGCGGAAGAAGTCCGGCGGGTGCGACGCGGGCGTGGAAGTCGCCAGCTGGAAGCTGGAATATACCTTACGTGCAAAGCAGTAGTAAAAGGAGCAGGTAATTTAGTATATTTATTTCTGTATACCTAAAATGAAGCGGGGGCCAACATGAAGACCCTAAAGAAAGCAACCTGTGTATTCCTTTCGTTTTTGCTGGCAATCAGCATGGTCCCCACTGCGCCGCCGCGTGTGATGGCGGAAGAGGCGCTTTCCGAAACACCGTCAAGCGTGTTAACAGACGAGGGGGTCTGTAAAGCCTTCGCAGAACACCGCCGAAAACCAGGTGCCAGAAAACTCGAGTGGCGGTAACGAGAACACTAACAAG
Organism: uncultured Coriobacteriaceae bacterium; assembly: GCA_902793465.1. GTDB lineage: Bacteria > Actinomycetota > Coriobacteriia > Coriobacteriales > Atopobiaceae > RUG440. The sequence goes on from CADBDT010000004.1 coordinate 35,217, forward strand.
GGCCAAGGCAGCGTGCAGGGATCGAACGTGGTGCAAAACGAAGGGGAGCCACAAACAGGCCCGCCGAACTCGAACCCCTCGAACTCGAACCCCTCGAACACAAACACGTCGAGCTCAAGCTCCTCTAACTCGAACACGTCGGAAGAGATAGTCGAGGAGCAGGGCCCTCCCGCACAACGAAATGCCAACGCGTCCGGTGGCAAGGGCGTGACGCTTACCCCAAATGCCGAAGGCGACATAACGGTGGACAGCTGGCAGGGGCTGCAGGACGCAATTAACTCGGTGGAGAATGGAAAGACGATCTTCCTGAGCAACGACGTAACGGCGGGCGACGGCAATGGCACGCTGGCGGTCAAGCGCGGAGGCGTGAGCTTTGCCATAGACCTGGCAGGCCACACCATCAACCGCAACCTCACCTCGCAGAACGACGAAAACAATGGCCACGTTTTCGACGTAAACGAAGGCACGCTTACCATACGGGACTCCAGCGCAGACAAGACCGGCAAGATCTGTGGCGGCTTCGACGAAAACGGCGGCGGCATCATTATTGGCGGAAGCGGCCACCTTATCGTTGAGTCCGGCGCCATTACGGGCAACTCGGCCATCAACGGCGGCGGCATCTTCGTGTATGGCGAACTGGTTATGACGGGTGGTTCCGTTACCGGCAACACGGGCGAGGACTGCGGTGGCATCTACAACTACGGCGGGACTATAACCCTTGGTACGCAAGAAAGCGCCGTTACCATTTCGAACAACACCGCACGTAGTGCCGGTGGCGGTGGTATCAACAACAAGGGCACCGCGACGCTCACAAAATGCGTTATTAGCAACAACGCGGCCAATGCCGAGGGCGGTGGCATCTATAGCGGACCCGACACCAACCTAACGGCTACCGACTGCTCGTTTACCGGCAATACCACCAACAGCGACGGCGGTGCCCTCTGTTCCTACGGCACGTCCACCCTCACCGACTGCACGCTTAACGAAAACAAGGCCAAGGCGTCTGGCGGAGCAATACGCGTCTATGGTGGTGCGGTTGTGCTCAACGGCGCCACGCTGAACAAGAACACTGCCGAGGGATACGGCGGCGGCATCTTCTGCAACAACGACGGGGTTCTCAAGGTCCTCTCCAGCTCGTCCATTACCGGAAACGTTGCCTATAAGGGCGGCGGTGGCGTGTTTGTGGCCAACCAGATGAGGGAGGTGCATGTTGGGTCTGGCGTCGAGGTCAAGGACAACCAGGCCAACAACATCTACCTTACGGGCGACAGGCAGATTACGGTGGACGAGCCGCTTTCCACGAACACCAATATTGGCGTTTCGTTGGAAAACCTGGGAGGCACGTTTACCACCAACTTCAACGCCACCAATCCCAGCACGGATCCCGCCAGCGTCTTTTTGCCCGAGCCCGGCTACTCGATTCTGCCCGACGGCAACGGAGAGGCGCGTGTGGTTACATCCGACTGGGTGCAGTTGCAGGCGCTTATCGCCGAGGCCGGAAATGGCGCTACGATCGTTCTCGACCGCAACTGGCAGGCTGCCGACGAGAACACGGCCCTTGTTATCCCCGCAGACAAGAGCATTACCATAGACCTCAACGGCCACACGATCGACCGCCACCGGTCGTCCTTCACAGATGGCGGCGAGGTCTTTACCGTTTCTGGCACGCTTGGAATCGTGGACAACTCATACGACAAAGACGGAGCAGTTCGCGGTGGATACGGTGCGGGCGGTGGATTTGTCGTAAAAAGCGGTGGCACTCTAACGCTGCACAACGGCACCATTACGGGCAACCATGGTAAAGACGGCGGCGGTGGCGTGCGCGTCGAGGGCGGTGGCGAATTCGAGACCTTTGGCGGCTCCATTACCGGCAACGTGTCGGACGCCGATGGCGGCGGCGTGTACAACGGCGGCACGTTTACGAACGCCGTCTGCACCATTAGCAACAACACCTCTGGTGGAATGGGCGGAGGCGTGTACACCTCTGGCTCAGCCACGTTCAACTCCGGTTCGGTATCCTCCAATACGTCCAATGGCAGCGGTGGCGGCATCTGCGTGGATGCAGGTACGCTTGACGTTAAGCAGAACAGCCCTGCAGTGAGCATATCTTCCAATACGGCCAAGAGCGGCGGTGGCGGCGGTATGCTCGTCCGCGGTGGCACGGCAACTCTCAACGCGTGCGAGATTACGGGCAACTCGATTTCCGATCCAGACGGGAGGTTTGGCGACGGCGGCGGAGTCTATATTCTTGCCGGTAGCACCGCAAGCTTTAACGGCGGAACCATTACGGGCAACTACGCAAGCAACCATGGAGGCGGCGTCTACGTTAGCTATTTGAGTGCGGGCCAGTCCAATGCGTTATCCGTCTCTGGTGCCATACAGGTTACGAACAATACGGCAACCATAGGCAAGAACATCTTGGGAAGCGGTGAAACTGGCTGGCTGACCATAGGAGGAGCCCTCGATTCCAGCGCACGCCTTGACGTGATGACGTCGGAACCGGAAAAACCCATTACGAGCGGCTTTACGTCCCAGGGATGCAGCATCGACTGCTTTACCACCAACGATACCGACCATAGCCAGTTGGAAGTGCGCAACGACGAGCTTTACATCAAGCAAGCCGAGGGTGGCACACGGGTGACTGCATGGGCGCAACTGCAGGAAGCCATAAACAACGCGGCGTCAGGCGAGACCATTGTTCTCGACGGCAATGTTATGGCAATGGAGGGCGACACGCGCCTGATCGTGGAAGATGGAAAGAACATAACCATCGACCTCAACGGAAAGCAGCTCCACAGGAACGCCAGCGAGCCCGAGGACAGCGATGGCCGCGTGCTCGAAGTGGATGACGATTCCACGCTTACCATCAAGGACAGCATTGGCGCTGGCATTATCCTTGGTGGTTATGCAAACAATGGCGGTGGCATCTACATCCACGAAGGCTCGACGGTCAACCTGCTTGGCGGTGCCGTTATGAACAATCGGGCGACCGAGGACGGCGGCGGCATCTACGTTGTCGGCACGCTCAATGCGTGCGGAGGCGTGGTGGCACGCAACATGGCCGGTGACAACGGCGGTGGCATCTACGTCGACGATGACGGCAACCTGAGCATGCAGAAGACCGTCGTCTCCAACAACACGTCGCACAACGAGGGAGGCGGCCTCGACATTCGCGCGGAGAGGGACGGCATAACCCTAACGCAGTGCCAGATTAGGGACAACAAGGCAGAGGACGACCATGGCGGCGGCATCTTCCTCAGCGAATCCAGCCTGCTCCTTACGCTGCAGGACTGCGTGGTAGACAACAACCTTAGCGATGGAAGTCACGAGGGCGGCGGCATCTACGTCGACGATGGCCGGCTTGTCGTAAACGGCGGAACGATATCCAGGAATCGTGCCAAAAACGGCGGCGGCATCTACAACGACGAGTGCGCCATCACTCTAGACGGCGTTACCCTCTCCGAAAACACGACGTACGACGACGGCAAGGGCGCCGGTATCTTTAACGGGGGCTCGTGCCAGACATCCGGATGCACCTTCAACGGCAATGCTGCCGAGGGCTTCGGTGGTGGTATCTACACCGAGGGCGACGACTACCTTACGGTAACCAACTGCACCTTCCAAAGCAACGAGTCCAAGGAGTCTTATGGTGGAGCCGTTTACGCCCATCGTGCGACCACCCTCACCGGCTGTACCTTTACGGGCAACAAGGCGTACGTGTCGGGTGGTGGCCTGTACGTCGATTGCGACACCTCCGTTGTTGGCGGAACCTTTAGCCAAAACGAGGCGGTGAGCCATGGTGGCGCCATCTGCGTGAGCAACGACAGCACGTTGCGTTTGGACGGCAGCGGCGACCATCCCATAACCGTTACCAACAACGAGGGAACGTCGGGTGGCAGCGGCATCTTTGCGGCAGGGGGCAGCCATTACCTGAGTATGCAAGGCTCCGTAACGGTAAAAGACAACGTGAACGACGACTTCCGCATGGAGGGGGACAAGTGCATAGACGTAGTCGGCAAGCTTGACGGATCGCAGGTTCGCATGACGCTCGAGCGCGATACCGGCGTCTTTACGATCAACTACTCAAACTTCGAGAGCGGCGTAGCACCGAGCACGTTCTTCTCTGCGAAGGTAGGTTACGCCGTGATACCTGCAGACCAGGAGGCGCAGATAGTGGCCTCCGACTGGGTCCTGCTCCAAAAGATGATCGACGACGCCGCGGATGGCGCCACGATTACACTCGACCGCGACTGGAGGGCGGCGCCTCAGAACCTCGCGCTTTCCATGCCGGCGGGAAAGAGCGTTACCATCGACCTCAACGGCCACACCATCGACCGTGCGAGGACGGAATACTCAGCGGGTGGCGAGGTCTTTAACGTGAGCGGCGGTCTTGTTATTACCGACACGAGCGAGGGCAAGGCGGGAAAGATCTGTGGCGGCTATGGCGACGGCGGCGGATTTGTTGTTGCAAATGGAGGCGCGATCAGCCTTCAGGGCGGAAACATAACGGGCAACAGGGCAAAGGCAGGCGGCGGCGTTCTTGTTGCGCAAGGCGGCCAGCTCAACATGTCCGGCGGCTCCATAGCGGGCAACACCGTTGAGGGTGACGGCGGCGGCGTGCACTGCTCGGGCACGTTTGCGCTGACGGGCGGCCAAATAACGGGCAACGAGGCAAGTGGCAGTGGCGGCGGCGCATGGGTGGCCAACGGCTCCACCTTTAGTGTGGGCGGCAGTCCGAAAATCATCGACAATACCGCCTCTGTTGGCCGCAACCTCTATATGGCCTCCGAGGTCGTTATGGGCGTAACCCAAAAGCTTGAGAACGAGGCGCGCATAGACCTGGTGGCGCAAAGTCCCACCAGGGCGCTTACCTCGGGGCTTACTAATAGTGGAAGCGCCGATGTGGCGCTCACCGTGTTTTCCTACGATGGGGTAACGACTGATCGCCTTGTTGTTCGCGATGGGGAGCTCTACGTAATCCAGCCCTCCTCCGAGGTTATGGTAGGTGACTGGGAAGCGCTGCAGAATGCCATAAACGACGACGCCAATCGCGACAAGGTCATCCGTCTTGCCAACGACATTACGGCCGACGAGGACGACGATTGCCTGCTACTCGAAAATGGAAGAAATGTAATCGTGGACCTCAACGGACACGCGCTCGACCGCCATTTGGACGACGATGACGACGACGGCCACGTGTTCTGGATTACGGGCGGCTCTACGCTCACCATCAAAGATACCGCAGGCACGGGTCGCGTTACCGGCGGCTACGCCGAGCATGGTGGTGCCATCAACATACAAGAGGGAAGCACCTGCAACGTGGAGGGCGGCACATTTACGGGCAACCGTGCGAGCGAGGAGGGCGGCGCCTTCTTCGTGTACGGTACGCTCAACATGACGGGCGGCACAATAACGCGCAACTCCACCCCGTCCGGTGGCGGCATCTTCGTGCACGAGAACGGCACCATTAACCTCACCAATGTTATCCTCGTAAGCAACGAGGCAAACAAGTGGGGCGGCGGCGCCATAAACAACAAGGGCAACGCCACGCTTACCAACTGCGTAATCAAGGAAAACTGGGCCGACAACGAGGGTGGCGCCATATACAACGGCGACAAGAGCCTCGTTATAAACAACTGCACCATTACACAGAACTCCTCCAGCGCTGGCGGCGGCTTGTGCTGCTATGGCACGACCACCATTACCGACACGACGATTTCCAACAACTACGGCGACGACTACGGCGGAGGCCTCTGCACGCGCGGCGTCGTGACCATTACCGGCGGTACCATTGCGAACAACGTGGGCAAGGCGGATGGTGGCGGCATCTACAACTTGGGTGGCCTTCTTACCGTTAGCGGCACCACCCTTACTGGCAACAGCACCGAAGCCGGTGGCGGCGCCCTCAACAACAAGGGCACGGCTACGCTCACCTCGTGCACGCTCAATGGCAGCCACTCCAACATGGAAGGCGGGTGCATCTACGCCGGCGTGGATTCCGGCACGACCGTAGACGGCTGCACGCTGCAGGGCAACTCGGCTGGCAAGGACGGTGGCGCCATTGCCGCCTGTGGCGTAATGGAGGTCAAGAACTCCACGATAACGCAGAACACGACCGACGGCGGTGGCGGTGGCGTGTATTCCAACGGCGACACCACCATAGCCAACACGAAGATTTCCGAGAACAGCGCAAAGGAGTCGGGTGGCGCACTGCTTGCCCGCACGCGCACGATCACGCTGGATAGCGTTACTGCCACAAAGAATGCCGCGAGCAGCCTTGGCGGCGGACTTATGGTAGAGGGTGGCTCGGATGCCGTCGTAATAAAGGGCAAGGTCGTTATGAAGGAAAACGAGGGGAGTGGGGACGCCTATCTTAGCGACGGAAAGGTCTTTACTCTTGGTGCGGCACTCCAAAACGATGCGAATGCCCCTATTTTTGGCGTGCGCACCCAAAACGGCCTTGGCGTTGTGTTTACCAGCGGATACGCACAGAACAACCCCAGCACGGATCCCGCTTCCTTCTTCTTCTCCAACGACGGCTACACGGTCTACCTCGAGGGGTCCGAGGTCTCCACAAAAAAGGACGCGATTGACGCCAACCCCTTTATCGATGCGGGCAGCCAGGTAAACGGCAACGTGGACCAGCTTACGGGAGTCGACTGGATGAGCGGCCTTTCCGGCGAGCGTCGCCTTAACGAGATCAACCTGCCTGGTACCCACGACTCTGGCACCAAGGAGGTCCAAGGCAACCTGAGCACTGGCAAACTCGCGGAATACTGCGAGCTTGGCGGTGCGGCTCTTGGCTTCCTTCTTGGCACCGCCACTCTGGGCATCGGGGGAGGCGTGGTCTTCGGGCTTCTGGGTAGCGACGTATTGGCAGAGGACATCAACGACTATGCAACCAAGTTTGCATATTGCCAAACGCGATACATCGACGAACAGTTGGAGGACGGCATACGCTGCCTGGACATTCGCCTGAACACATACTACGTGGAGCCGGGCTGGCCCGTTAGGCCAAAGCAAGACAACGGCGAGGACCTCTACCTATGCCACGGCAAGGACGATACGGGCGGTACCTACTTTGCCATGGATCGGCGCAACGGCGACGAGTACCTAACCTTTAGGAAGGTCCTCTCGTGGATCAAGGCGTTTTTGGAGGAGCATCCCACCGAGACCATCATGATGAACACGCAGGTAGAGAGCGTGGACGACGTGTACGACGAGGCCATGGCCCGCATTAGGAAGCACCTGCGCGAGGAGCTTGCCACGCAGATAAACCCGTCCACGGGCAAGCCCTACCTGTACATGGAGGACGGCGTCTTTGGCAGAAGATACACCGAGTACCCCGAGCTCAAGAACTGTCGTGGCCAGGTGGTGCTCGAGTGTGGCGACAGCGAGGCAGAGATTCTGGGCGGCCTGGTCAAGGGCGTGGGCCTCTCTGGGGTCGAGTCTCCCGAGGGTGACTACAAAGACAATGCCCCCGCAAAGATAAGGAACCTAAGGAAGTTCTTCTCCGACCATGGATACAACGACTTGCCGCGTACCGCGCAGGATTTTATCGACTACCTGTACTCCGTGGGCCTCAACGGTACGGATTCTCGCACGATTCCCGAGATAACGCCTCTCGAGATAGCCAAGGACGTGCTAGAGGTCATGTTTGGCGAGGACGGGCTTGTTATAGACAAGGCGGGCAAATACATTGGCCTTATAAACATGGACGGCGAGAACGCCGAGTACAGCAAGAACGTTTGGTCTTCGAACTTCTTCGATGCGAAGGAATACTGTACCGTAACCGTAAAGAACGGCCTTGCGGACGAGATTACGAAGACCTATACCGTTGAGTACGGAACCCTGATTCCCATACCAGAGTGCATCTTTGACAACCCAAACGCCGAAGGCAAGTACTTCAAGACCTGGGAAGGTAAGATAGATAACTCGGTTTCGGGCAACACGTGGTACTGCGATCCTGGCGAGTCGTATGGCATTATTGCCAACACGACGTTTACGGCGTTGTGGGACGAGCAACCGTACACGTCGACGAGTGTCTTGTGGCGCGATGGCGGCAACAAGGACGGCCTGCGTCTGGCGGACAAGCTTACGATCAAGGTTCGCGGCAGCGATGGCAGCCAGACGCCCGTGGATGTAATGGCTGCAAAGAACTGGAAGGTGTCGATTCCCGGCGACATAAAGCCCGACGACATTACCGTGGACTGGGATCGCATTGGGGAGGACACGGACGGCCAATATGCATGCGAGGTTCGCAACCGAGAGGGTGGTTCTGGCATCGTAATAGAGCTCACGCATACGCCGCAGAAGAACATCCAGGCCAAGGGTACTGTCAATTGGGTGGACAACGACGATGCGGGAGGCAAGCGGCCCAGCAACGTAACGGTCCACCTTCTGGCCGACAGCCGCGTGGTCGATTCCACGACGATTGATGCCAAGAGCGGTTGGAAATGGGACTTTGGCGAGCGTCCGGCCTATGTGGACGGCCAGGAGGTCTACTACAGCGTGGAAGAGGATCCGATTGAAGGGTATGACACCTACACCAAGGGATTCGATATTACAAACGTGCTGGGCGGCGCAAAGGTCTCTACCGAAATTCGGGGACTGGTTCGCTGGGTCGACCACGACAATGCGGGGAACAGCCGCCCCAAAAACGTGACCATCAACCTGCTGAAGGACGGAAAACAGATTGACAAGCAGGTGGTTTCTCGCGACGCGCAAGGCCACTGGATAATTAGCTTCGAGGTGCCGGGCACCACCGACGAGAACGACTACACCATTACGGAGGACGCGGTAGAGGGATACGCTACAGTAATCCGCTCTGCGGAGGAGACGGGTGGCCTGTGGCTTGTGACCAACGTTCTAGAGAATCACGAGCATCAAAGAGAGACATTGTCGTCCGTCGTGGCGCAGCCTACGTGCACGCAAAAAGGCCTGCGTAAAACAATCGAGTGCTGCGAGGAGTGCGGCGAGATCTTCTTGAACAAGAAAGAGGACGTTCCCGCGACTGGGCACGACTGGGACGACTGGCAAACGCTCATCGACGCCACGGAAGTGCATGCGGGCCTCGAGACCCGGTATTGCAAGAACGACAAGTCGCACGTGCAGACGAGAATTATCCCCAAGACGGGGCACGATCATACGCTTGTAAAGGTCGATGCCAAGGCGGCCACCTGTACCGAGGATGGCAACATTGAGTACTGGACGTGCGCGGGAGGCAACGATCCCTGCGGCATGTGCTTTGAGGACGAAGCCGCAACTAAGTGGATCCACCAAGAGGGAACCGTCGTCCACGCGCTCGGCCACGAGTGGGGAGAGTGGGAGGTAACGCAGGAGCCCACCGAGCTGACCTGGGGCACCGAGCGACGGGTATGCGCTCACAACGCGGCTCACGTGGTGGTTCGCGTGATACCCAAGACAGGGCATGCACACGGTCTTAAGCATGTGAAGGCCAAGGCCGCAACCTGCACGGAGGACGGAAATGTTGAGTACTGGCAGTGCGCGGAAGGAAAAGACCCCTGCGGGATGTACTTCTTGGACGCGATGGGCACGGAATGGGTCCACCAGGAGGGCACCGTCGCTCACGCGACCGGTCACGACTGGGGCACGTGGCGCATAACGAAGGCGCCTTCGGAAAGCGAGGAGGGCGAGGAAGTGCGCGTGTGCCATAACGATCCGTCGCACATCCAGACGCGTAAGATCCCCAAGGTCGGCCACGTTCATGCGCTCACGAAGGTGAAGGCAAAGCCTGCCACATGCACCGAGAACGGAAACATTGAGTATTGGGAGTGCACGGGAGGAGAAAGCCCCTGCGGAATGCGCTTTAAGGACGCCGGAGGCGTCGAATGGGTGCACGACGAAGGCGTGGTTATCCATGCGCTCGGCCACGAGTGGGGCGAGGCCACCTATGCATGGAGCGACAACGACACAAAGGTAACGGCAACGCGTGTGTGTCTGCGCGATTCGTCGCACAAAGATCAGGAGACGGTGGCGGCGGGCAAGGTGGAGTACGTGCTGCCAACCTGCACGCAGCCTGGCAAGACGCTTGTTACGTCCCAGCTCTTCACAAAGAACGGATTCGTGCCGCAGTCGAAGCAAGGTCCGGATGTGCCGGCGCTCGGCCACGAGTGGGGCGAGTGGAAGGTCACAAAGCCAGCCACCGAGACCGAAGAGGGCGAGGAAGCGCGTACGTGCGCCCGCTGCGGAGAGACCGAGACGTGCGCCATACCTGCCAAGGCTGTCTATCGCTACGTCGGTCCCGAAGGGCAGTCGTGGACGAGGGGCGGCATTACGGCGCTCCAGTTCACGTTCAAACGATCGTTCAAGGACGAGCTTACGTTCGGGCTCTTTGCGGGCATTCAGGTTGACGGCAAGACGGTTCCGCAAAAGGACGCGTCCGGCAAAGTAAACTACGAGGCGCAAGCGGGCAGTCTTGTTCTGAGGCTGCAGCCGTCGTACTTGGAGTCGCTTGCCGTGGGCAGCCATACGGTGACGGCGGTCTTCGAGGACGGCAGTGCCTCTGCCGAATTTGTCGTTAAGGCGGCGTCGCCGAAAGACAAGGACAACAAGGACAACCCGTCCGGCGGTTCTGTGACCAGCGCGCAAAGCACAAGGATCAGCACGCCCAAGACAGGCGACGCGACTTCCGCTGTTGCGGTTGTTGCCATGGCTGTTGCCGGCGCCCTGGCGCTTGTTGCATCCGCGATTGCAAGAAGAAGGCGCAAGGCGTGAGGTGCCGTCAGGGGATACTCCCCATCGGGTACATCGCGAGTAGGCCGTTCCCCTACGCGGAGAACTCTTCGCGATGTACCCGTAGGGGAGTATCCCCTGACGGCACCCACTGGCCATAAGAAAGGAGCACTACATGAGAATCGAGCACGTGGCGCTGTGGGTGGAGGACCTGGAGCGGGCAAGGCAGTGGTGGACTACATACTTTGGTGCGGTATCGGGAGACGAGTACGTTAATGCCGCGGGGTTCCACTCGTACTTTCTAACTTTCCCAGATGACGGAGCTCGGCTGGAGCTCATGTGGGACGGTACGCAGCATGCCAACACGGAGGACCGCCCACACGACGGGTATGGTCATGTGGCGTTCTCGGTTGGCTCGGCTGCCGAGGTCGACCGTCTTACGGCACGGCTCGTGGCAGACGGCTTTCGCTGCGTAAGCGGCCCGCGTACCACCGGCGACGGCTACTACGAGAGCTGCGTGCTCGATGCAGAGGGCAACCGCGTGGAGATAACCGTCTAACCTATCAATGGGGAGTACCCCCCTTGATTGGTGCCAACCGAAAGGGAGTACCCCCCTTGATTGGTACCAACCGAAAGGGAGTACCCCCTTGATTGGGACGACCCGCTATTCGGAAGTCGCCCCGCTTGTGGGTATGCCCATGTAGCTTAGCATGCTGCCTCCCGCAAGTGTTTAGTATACTCGTTCGCCGCATCACAGAATGTCAGGCACCCCGTGATGTTTTTGGTATTATCGACCTCAAAGAACGCTAGACAGAACAGACGGGAGATAGGGGATTCGCATGATAGAGCTCAGTCATGTTTCCAAGACATATGCGGGAAAGGAGGTCAAGGCCGTAGACGATCTTACGTGGACCGTGGAGGACGGCAAGATTACCGGCTTCTTTGGACCCAACGGTGCAGGCAAGTCCACCACCCTCAAGATGATTTGCGGTGTTAACTCCGTGGACGAGGGCACGATTAAGATTAACGGTCACGACATCGTGACCGACGGTATTGAGGCCAAGCGCCAGTTTGCCTACGTTCCGGACGACCCCGACCGCTTTCTGCGTCTTACCGGTATTGAGTACCTAACCTTTATGGCCGACGTCTACGGTACGCCTGCCCAGACGCGCGAGTCGTTTATTGAGGATTACGCCAAGCGCTTCGAGATCTACGACGCCCTAAGCTCGCGCATTTCCGACTACTCCCACGGCATGCGTCAGAAGGTGCATGTTTTGGGAGCGCTTATCCACGAGCCCAGCGTGTGGATTCTGGACGAGCCCATGCTGGGACTTGATCCCAAGGGCGCCTACGAGCTCAAGGAAATGATGCGCGAGCATGCGGGGCGTGGTAACTCCGTGCTCTTTAGCACCCACGTGCTCGAGACGGCAGACCAGCTGTGTGACTCCGTGTGCATTATTGCGCATGGGCACAAGCTCTTTGAGGGCACGCTCGACGAGCTTAAGGCGGCACATCCCGCTTCGAGCCTCGAGCAGATCTTCCTGGAGATGACGGCAGATGAATAGCATCCTTCTGCTCACGCGCTTGCAAATAACACAGGCGATCGGTGGGGTGCGCTCGGCCATCGAGAAGCGCACGGGTGCGAACGGAGCCATGGCAGGAACCGCGCTCATTGCTTTGCTGTTACTTGGCGGAATTGGCTGGTTTGGATACACGGCGTACGGTATGGTGGGCCAGTTTGGTCTTGCCAAGACCATCTACAACGTGCTCTTCTTGGCCTGTGGCTTGCTTACCTTTACGTTCTCGCTTCCTACCGTGCTTGGCTCGTTCTTTGGGTCGTCGGACATCAACGACCTCTTGCCGCTGCCCGTCTCTCCCTTTGCCATCGTGCTCTCCAAGGCACTGGGCGTGCTTACCGCCTCGTATCTGTGGACGTTCCTCTTTATTGCCGCACCACTGGCTGGCTGGGGCATAGCAGCAGGTGCGAGCATGCGCTACTGGGTCGTGTACGTCCTTGCCGTTCTTTTGGCGCCGCTTATGCCCACGGCATATGCCGGAACGCTGTCCATCCTTATTGCCACCGTTTTTAAGCGTGTGCGCCGCAAGGATGCCATAACCACCCTTACCACGGTTCTTTCGCTTGGCATCTCGGTAGGACTGTACTTTGTTATAAACGGCCTAAACCTTAAGGCCGGCGTTGCGCAAGCGCTGGGCCAGATGTCTGCGGGCGTGGGTAGCGTTGTAATGGCGTTTCCTGCCTACGGGTTTGCCGTGTACGCCCTGGTGCACGCCGATCCGTTGGGAACCTGGCTGTTCGTACTTATCTCACTTGCGTCGTTTGCCGTGTTCGTTGTGGTGGCCCGCGTGCTCTACATGCGCATAGTAACCTCGCTTTCTTCCGGGGCGGGCAAGGCCGAGGCATATGCGGGCAATGCGACCCACGAGCAGACCCCGGTGTTCAAGGCACTGCTTACCACCGAGTTCCACAAGGTTACGCGCAATTCCTCGGTGCTGCTCAACTACGTGGTCTACCCGCTTGTAATATCGCCGGCACTGTTTGGCGTCATGTTTATGACAAACTCGATGGGAGAGGTTATGAGCAAGATAGGCTCTCTTCCCGATGCCAGCCGGATTACAACGGGGGCTGCCCTTATTCTCCTCATGTTCTTTGCCACCCTGTGCACCTGCTCGAACAAGATTGCTGCAACTGGTGTTTCGCGTGAGGGTTCCAACTGGGTGCATATGAAGTTCATACCGGTGCCCATATCCACGCAGATCCTTGCAAAGGTCGTGTGCGGCTACGTTGTTAACTCCCTTATCGTGCTGGTGATAATGGGCGGTGGCAGCTTTATGATGATTACTCGGCTGCACGTGAGTCCTTTGCCTATGGTGTGCGGTGTGGTGCTTATGCTGGGCGCCGCGTGGCTTATGACCTGCGTTGGCGCTTGGAGCGAAAGTCGCAGGCCCAACGTGGAATGGGGTAACGACGGAGATGTTAACGTTAAGCAGCTCAAGTCGGGCGGCGCCGAGCTTCGCTCGATCCTTGTGGGACTCGTGTACACGTTGCTTCCGCTTCTGGTAACGCCCCTGGCAAACCTCGACCCCATGGTGTTCATGCCCGTAATATCCATCGTGGGTGTGGCCGCCGCCGTGGTGTTGGGACGCATGCTGCTTGCCACGGCAGCACGCAACGTGGAGGCGTTCGAATAGTCAGGCAGAGGACGGCAGGTAGCCGGGAACCATCCCGCACAAAGGCCGAAACCTTCCGGCGCCATGGACAAGCGCCGTGCTCAGACAGTCCTCGCTGCGCTGCGGAACTGCGCGCGGCTGCTTTCCATGGCGCCTCACGGTTTCGGCCTTTGTGCGGGATGGTTCCCGGCTTCCTGCCTCGTATATACGGGCGAGCCGGGGCGGCCTAACGCAGTGATCCTTGGCTCACGAGTGTGTCGGCGGCAAGGGGAATGAGTTCCTTGCTGGCTAGGCAGTCTGCGGTGGCGGCGATGTATTCCTTGAAGTGTGCGGTCTGAATGTGGGATTCGTAGGCTTCCTCGCTGGCGTAGCCTTCCCAAAAGACCCACTTTAGCGGGTCGTTGGCAAAGCTTGCCGCATAGAGGTACAGCACGCCAGGCTCCTTGGCCACTGAGGTGCGCATGTTGGCAAACACCTCCTCGCGGAAGTCCTCGAGCTTGTTGGGAAGGATCTCCACGAAACAGCAACGTGGCGAAGCCCCGCTCGCTTCCGTAACGCGAAGTCCGTCTGGCTTCTCTACCATGAGTTCTGGAACAAGCTGGTAAATCTCACGACCAGTAAGCGTTTCCATGGCCATTGCGGCGTAGGCCTTGAACTGCGGAGATGCCGCATGTACCTCGTAGGCTTCCTCGCTGGCATACACCTCAAACACGTAGCAGGTCGAAGGATCTTCTGGCAGATGGGTGGCATACATTGCCAGCGTGCCAGGCTCGGTGTCTATGGACGTAAGCAGGTTGGATTGTCCCTCGTTGTCAAATCGTTCGCGCTGCGATACGTCGCGCTCGAGCTTAAACAGGCGGGTCACTAATTTGCTCATGTCTCATTCCCCTTTCAGGATGGCGTAGTAGTTGTCCGTAAATATTGCTTGCTTGTCGCCTTCGGGAATGCCCATTGCAAGAATGACATCCGATATTTCCTTTGTGGCGCCTGCCGGCATTATGCCAAGCGGCGCGTCGGTGCCAAACAGAACGTGGTCCACTCCGTAGTAGTCTACGGCAAGCTCGAGGGCCTTGGGGTTGCCCAATATGGCCGTGTCTACGTAGAAGCGACGCATGTCTGCCGCTTGCTCTGGCGGAAGGATGTGGTCCACACGACCGGCAAAGAATGGCACCATGGCGCCGGCGTGATGGCAGATTACCTTGAGGTTGTCCAAGTCTTGGAACGTGTTTGCCTGCACCAGCTGCAGCATTGCCTGGGTAAGCTCGTATTCCCAACTAAACACAATGTTGTTGTCTGGCTTGCGCATATCGAACACGGGATGCAGCCAGGCGGGCACATTGGCGCTTGCCAAGGCAGAAAAGAGCGGGCGGTATTCTTCGTCGGCAATGCTCTTGCCCAAGGCGCGCGTAAACACCTGCACGCCAACAGCGTCTGGATCTGCGACCACCTGGTCGGCCACGATGGCTACGGCTTCCTCCATGTTGTTCATGGGCACCATGAGCACGGCCGACTCAAAGAGGTCGCGGTTGTCGCGCACCAGCTGCAGCAGCTCCTCGTTGGCCTCGCGGCAGAGCTCGGCGGCTTCCTTGGGTCCAACGTAGTCCTCGGGCAAGGCGTTTACAAACGATATTACCTGCCGGGTCTTGCCGTCCCAATGGGCGCGTCGCTCGTCTACGCTCTGTAGCACGGGGTTGTTAAAGAAGGCATACGTCTGCGGGATGGTGGGCTCTATCTCAAGCATCCTTGCGTAGAAGTGCTCTGGCAGCACGTGCGCAAAAACGTCTATCCTTTGCATGTGGGTCTCCTTGCCTCGACAGCCGTCTGCGCCTAAAGCGACAAGCCCTCGCCCAGCGCGAGCGCGTGCACGCGCTCTGGATTCTTTACCGCAGCCTCCAGGCGCTCGGGATCGCCGTTAAAGGGTGTGTACTCCGGCGCGTCCACGCATCCCCAGTGAATGAGCAGCAGCTCCGACTCCGGGTAGTGGTTGGCGAGCTCTACCGCACCGGCAAACCCAATGTGCCAGATGTTGTCTGCAAAGTCGAAGAGCATCATGTCAGGCGCCTTTTCCCATTCCAGGAACTCGGGAAGCGGACGTGAGTCGGAGGGCAGCCAAATGGACCCGTCCGGCGTGTCAAACCAAAAGCCGCAGTACTCCTTGCGCTCCCAGGTGCGGTGCTGGTACTTCTCGCTGGTCATGTGTTCCTGCCAGTTGTGCCAGGTGGGAGTTAGGGTAACGTCTACGCATCCCACGCAAAAACGCTCGCCAATATTGTGGCCAACGGCGCCCTGCACGTGCTCCTCGTCACGCGCCACCTGCGCCACGTAGTGGCTCGCGTGAACCTCGCCGGCCTGTTCGCGCAAGCCCGCAAGCGTCTGGCGGGCAAAGTGGTCGTTGTCTATGTGGGTGTACAAAAGTGCGTCGAAGGCAGGTACGTCCTCGGGAAGGATGGGCGGCTCTACCAGCGTGGGCATGTCGAAGCCCACAAGCAGCGGGTCGCACATTATGGTGGTGCCGCGACTGTTTAGCAAAAAGCCCGCATTGCCAAGCCAATAGACGGTAGTGGTGTTGGAGGGACCAAATGCCTCCTTGGGCAGTGCCACCGTTTCCCTGGGCATGGCCTGGCCGGATGTGCTGCGACGAATCTTAACGCTCATTGTTTACCTCCCCGTTTTGTTGGACAAGACCATCGTAGAACAATACGCTGCACCGCACCACAAACGAGACGATTCTTATGTCAATAAGTTGACAAGTTCGCGAAATCGTCTGTTGCGCCCGCATTGCGGCGCCCGCCGGACCGCAGGTTCTCTTGCTTGCATAACCTCCTCGGGGTGCGAAGTCCAGCCCCCTTTTTCTCTCGCACGCTCAGCGCTCACTGGCGTTCGCTCACTCGCTTCGCTCGTGATTCGCTGCGAGAGAAAAAGGGGGCTGGACTGCGCTCGCGATTCGCGGCAAGAGAGCCTGCGGCCCGTCGGGCGCGCGTGGAATTCGCGGCGGGGGAGGAGGAGATTGGCGTTCGCTTCTCTCACGATTTGTGACGCACTCGCTTCGCTCGTGATTCGCTTGCAAGAGAGTCTGGAGGCCGCCAGGCGCATACGATTTGCGGTCGACGTAGCCCCTGAGCTGGCGTCCGTCCCGGTCTTCAGCGCGTTTTGGCAGAAGGCGTTAACCATTTTGCTCTTACGGCAAATGCGCGCTGTGGTTGTGACATCATTTGTGAGGAGAAGTGAGGTGGGGGAATGAACAACGAAGTGACGGTTAAAAACAGGATTCGTGACTGGAAGGGGCTCTTTTACGACAAGCCTCGGAGGACCAAGATACAGGCCTTCCTTGTTATGTCCATAGTTGCCGCGTCCATGACCTTTACGCAGCTAGGCTTTATTGGCGTAGGGGCAAACGGCACGTATATTTGCTACGTTATGGGGCTCTTGCTGCCGGTGGTGGTAACGGCATACCTTTTGGGAAAGGGCATTGGCACGCTCCAAGGCCTGCTTTGTGGTGGACTGCAGTTCTTGCATGCGCGTTTTCAGCCGCTTAACCCCGTGGAAAGCTACTTTGTTTTTATTCTTAACTCGTTTGTGCTCTTTGCCTTCGCAGGGTTTATTCTGGGGCTTTTTTTCGCCATCGCGCTGCACAACAATCCCTCGGGCAAACGAAAGAACGCATATATAGCAATCGCTTGTGCCATTGCTTCCATCCTGCTTACCCTGGCCTTTGCAGTAAACACCCTCACGCATGCTCTCATAAGTATATTAACTGCTTCCTTCGAGAGAGGAAGCATGACCAATCTTCCTCCCGACGTAATAAATGCACTTAGCGCTCTTGGAAGCCTGACCATACAGTGCTTGCTGGACTTCCTCTTGCTTCTTGCGGCTACGTTTATTACGGACCTTTTGGTGCGGAAGTACAATGCTACCCACCATGCGGTGAGCGTGCGAACCTCGTTTGGTACCTGGATGTTTGTGGTTGTTATGCTGGTGTTCTGTTCCCTCTCTGCCCTTAGCTATGTGGCAATTACCCTTCAGAGCTCGGCGGATGCAAAAGAAGATATGGACGAGAGCATACGCTACATAGGCAACCAGCTCCTGGAGAGCGAGGCCAGCCTACAAGAGCTTATCTCTTCGGAACGCTTTAACAGCATTCCGGTGGAAACACTGGAAACTATTGTGAGCCGAGACAATTTGGACTCGATTGTTGGGGGCTACAGCCTGCAGAAAGATGGGACGATTGTCGTCTTTTATTCAGACATGGTATTGTACTCAAACAGTGATGCGTACCCCAAACAGTGGACTACGGAGAAGCTGTTTGGCGAAGGTAAGGAGAACTATGTAACGGACCTCGTCAATTCTGGCGAAACCCGCGAAATCATGTACGACACCAGGTCTCCCGATGCCGTCCTTTCGGATGAGGGCACCTTTAGCAACGCGGAATTGGCGTATGTTCGCGCTGCGAATTACGGTGGCTACTACGTTATGATGGCCAAGCCATTCTCGGTGGCCTTTAGCAACAGGCAGGCAACCATGACGTGGTCCACGCTCTTTTCGTTTGCCCTGCTCGCAGTTGTGTACGTGCTAACGGGGCGCCTGCTGAGCAAAAACGTAGTTGCTCCAATCGATCGCACCAACGATTCGCTGGCTCTAATTACAGAAGGCAAGCTGGACGAGAAGGTCCAAGAGAGCAGCAGCATAGAGTTTGCCTCTCTTTCCGACGGTATAAATACGACCGTCGATGCGCTCAAGGGCTACATAGACGTTGCCGAAAAGCGTATGGAACAGGAACTCTCCACTGCAAAGGCCATCCAAAAAAGCGCCCTCCCGCGCGTTTTTCCGCCGTTTCCCGAGGTGGACAAGTTCGACATCTTTGCCTCTATGGATGCGGCAAAGGAAGTGGGCGGAGACTTTTACAACTACTTTCTTATTGACGACCACACGCTGGGCTTTATGATTGCCGACGTAAGCGGCAAGGGAGTCCCCGGCGCACTGTTTATGATGGCGGCAAAAACAGAGCTGGAAAACTACATTTCCACCGGCATGGAGCTGAGCCAGGCCATTGCCACAGCAAACAGGAGACTGTGCGCAAACAACGATGCCGGCATGTTTGTTACGGTGTGGGCGGCTACCTTGGACTACAGCACCGGCGAGCTAACGTATGTAAATGCCGGGCACAACTTCCCCCTGCTCCGCCATGGGTCAAGTGGCGAGTGGGAGTGGCTCAAAAAGAAGTGCGGGCTCTTTTTGGGCACCTTCGAGACGGCAAAGTATCGCCAGGAGACCATAACCCTGGTGCCAGGCGACGAGCTGCTGTTGTACACCGATGGCGTAAACGAAGCGTTTAACGTTAACGAGGAGGAGTACGGCAACGACCGACTGGAAGAGTTCCTTGTTGCGCACAACAACATGCACTCGCGCGAGATCGTGCGGTCGTTGCGCGCGGACGTGGCTCGCTGGGCAGAGGATGCCGAACAGTCTGACGACGTTACCATCCTGGCTCTGGAATACGGCGTGGCACCAGAGGTAACGGGCTCCATTACGGTGGATGCCGTTTTGGAGAACCTCGATCAGGCAACCTCGCTGGTAAACACCGAGCTCGTAAACAGGCTTTGCCCGGTGGACGTGCAGCACAAGGTGGAGGTCGCGCTAGAGGAGCTCTTTGTAAACGTGTGCCGCTACGCCTACGCAGGCCAAGACGAGCCTGGCAAGGTGCATGTGCGCTACGCCTACGGAACCGACCCGTCGTCGATTACGGTCGAGCTTCGCGACAAGGGCGTTCCGTTTGATCCCATAAAGCGCGAGGATCCCACAAAGCCATCTTCTGTGCAGGAGGCAAAGATCGGCGGGTTGGGAATCTACATGGTGCGCAAGTCCATGGACGACTTTACGTATATGCGCAGCGGCGACACCAACGTGGTAGTTATAAAGAAGGGTTGGTAGCAGAGGCGGTGGCGTGATGTGCCGCTTGGGGATACTCCCCCTGCCATTAAGTCAAGGGTCTGGGGGAGCTGTGCACATTGGGGATACTCCCCATCGGGTACATCGCGAGCAGGGCTTTCGTTGGAGTCCGGCTCATCCGCGATGTACCCGCAGGGGAGTATCCCCAATGTGCACAGCGCTAACTCAATGACGGTGGAGTATCCCCAAGCGGCACCCTAGCGCCTACGACCGTACAGGAAGAAGCACAGCACCGCTATGCCGGCGGTAAGCACGGCGTAGGGCACAAAGGGCGCTGCCGCGGCCTCGCCGGCAACTCGTCCCACCCACGAGAGGATGTAAGGCGAGAAGAACGAAGCCAAAAAGCCGCTGGAGATGGCAATTGACGTGCAGAGCATGACCGAGCTTTTGGGCGAGATTTCGGTTACGAGGTTCATGATGTAGGAAATAAAGAGGGGATATGCGGCGCCGCACATAAGCGCCCCGGCAAACATAACGGGAAGCGACGTGGCAATGCCGCCCAGCAGGCAGCCGCCGGAGAGCAGTGCCGCACCCAGGGCAGGGGTCTTTCCACGCAGCGCCTCGAAGACCTTGCCAAACAGGAGGCCACACACGAGGCCGCATATGGCAAGAGCGGATATAACGAGACTGGACTGAGACGCAGTGCCAAACCCGCCTTCGGTAACGATTGATGGGATACGAACGTTAATGCCCACATAGCAGATCATAAACAGGAAGTTGAGTGCACAAACGATGAGCACCGAAACAGGCACGGATTGAGGCTCGCTCGACTTCTCGCTCGACTGCCCCCGCGCCGCGGGCTTGTCTCCTGGAACGCCCACCATAAAAAGCGCCAGCAAAACAAAGATAATAGCGTACACGGCAAAGGGCCACTGCCATCCGAATGCAAGCAGTACGCCTGCGAGGGCAGTGGTGGCAACCTGTCCCAACGTCTCCATCGAGGTGCGAATGCCCAGCAGCGTTGCGCGTTCGTCCCCCTCAAAGAAGTCACCGATCATCGAGACTGCCAGGCCGCACACAAGGCCCATGCCTCCTCCGAACACCAGGCGCGAGAGCCAGATGACGCGAAACACAAGAATGTTGTCCAAGCCCATGGCGCTTAGGGTGCCAGAGAGGAGCGGGACGATGCCAGAGATTCCCGCAACCAAAAGACCAAGCACTACGGTGCGCTTTTTGCCAAGAAAGCTCGCCACCAGCGGACACAACAGCACAAAGATAAGACCCGTTATAGACTGTACCGTGGTAAGCGTCTCAACCTGGGTGGTGGTCTTCTCCGGGAAGCTGTTCATGATGTCGGGTAGTACGGGAGATATGGCCATCTGCGTGCCCATGGTAATGGAGATGGACAAGAGGCCCACCTTAAGCATAAGGCCGTTCTGTTTTGTCATGCGCGCTCCTCGCTGCTCTTATGAATAAGTCTCAACACTAAGACTAACCGTATTCGCACAGAATGCCAATTGAGTTTGTGCATGTATTGGCATGCTCCTAGCGCATTGCTGCCTTGATCCGGCATACGTCGCAAGAGTTGGAACTTTGCCTCGTGCGGTCTTACATCTATTGGTCTAAGGTATTAGAATGTTCAAGGTAAGTATCGTCTACTAGGTCGATGGGATACTATGGAAAACAAGCAGGCCAAAGGGTCTGGGCGTATACCCATACGATTCCTCAGGGCAGGCGTGTTTTGCATCGTCTGCATTGTTGTAAACTGCTTGGGATCGCAAATTGCGCTACAGCTCAAGTTGCCCGTATACCTCGACAGCCTGGGAACAGTTCTTGCGTCTATGATAGGCGGGTATGTTCCGGGCATTGTCGTCGGCTATCTTGCAGCGCTCCTTCAGGGCATCTTCTCTGCCTCGTCAATCTATTACGGCATTATTGACGTGATAATTGCCATTATTGTTGCGTATTTCGCGCGACGAAAGTGGTTTAGAAAGCTGTCGTTCACCATGCTTGCCGCATTGGTGCTCGCCTTCGTTTGTGGAACCCTTACCATTGTGGTATCCACCTTTGTGACGGGTGTGGGTGTCGAAAGGGACGTGTCGGTTTCGCTCGCTCGCTCGCTTCAGGCCATCGGGACGTTTGACCCCGCAATGGCCAGGGTGATGGCGGTTTACTTCGTGGAATTCATAGACAAGATGCTCGTTGTCCTGTTTGCCACGCTCGTGCACAACATGCTTTCCGAGGAGCTGCTTGCGAGCTTCGACTTTGTGCCATGGCAGCAGAGGCCGCTCTCCACACGCGAGCTCGACGATGCCATGAACGAAAAGCCGCGCATGATGTCGCTTGGCACCAAGGTGGTTATTCTCGTTGCCACCATCGTGCTGTTTGTGGTCGTTGCCACGACGGCCTTTAGCCAGATAACCTACCACCGTTCCATGGTGGACGCCGAGAGCACCAAGGCACGTGGCATAACGGCCCTCATGGCGTCGGTGGTAGATCCAAACAAGATCTCCGAGTTCGAGGAGAAGGGCGAGGCGGCACCTGGATATCTGGAAACCGAGGCCAGGCTTGCGAGCATCCGTGACTCCTTTGACGACGTGCAATACGTATACGTTTACGATATAGAGCCAGACGGCTGCCACGTGATACTAGACCCAGACACGGCAGAGGAGCCTGGGTCCGACCCCGGCGACGTAATACCCTTCGACGAGTCCTTTAAGGACTTCTTGCCGGCGCTTCTTGCGGGAGAAGAGATTGACCCCGTTATTTCCGACGAGACGTACGGGTGGCTCCTTACCGTGTATCAGCCGCTCAAGAACCAGATGGGGGAGACCGTTTGCTACCTTGCGGCCGACATCTCCATGGCACACCTTATTGCCGAGGAGTCCTCGTTCTTTGCGGGAATCGTCACGTTGTTCGCGGCCTTCTTCGTCCTCGTGTGGGCAGTGGTGCTCTGGCTATCGCGTTATGGCGTAATAGTGCCCATCAACTCCATCTCGCGTGTGTCGAACGGCTTTATGATAAGCGGCGAGGGCATCCGACCGGAAAGCCTCGAACCAATAGAGGCGTTGGACATACACACGGGAGACGAGATAGAAAACCTCTACGATGCGGTAAAGCAGATGTCGGAAGAGGCGGTGCGCTACATCGACGAGTCGCAGGAGCAGAGCAATACCATTGCCCGCATGCAGAGCAACCTCATTATGGTCATGGCAGACCTCGTGGAAAGTCGCGACAAGTTTACCGGCGACCACGTGCGCAACACGGCGTCCTATGCGCGAATAATAATGAATCAGATGCGGCGTGAGGGTATTTGCTCCGACGTGCTAACAAACGAGTTCATATCCAACGTGTATCAATCGGCGCCACTGCACGACATTGGAAAGATTGCCGTCTCCGACGTGATCCTAAACAAGCCCGGTCGCTTGACCGAGGAAGAGTTTGCGATCATGAAGAGTCATACCATAGCCGGCCAGCAGATTCTGGAGAGCGCAAAGAGCGCCGTTTCCGAGTCGTCTTATTTGGACGAGGCGCAAAGGCTGGCGGCATATCATCACGAAAAGTGGGATGGATCGGGTTACCCCTACGGCCTGGCCGGGGAGGACATCCCGCTATCCGCGCGCATTATGGCCGTTGCGGACGTATTTGACGCGCTCGTGTCCAAGCGCAGCTACAAGGCGGGATTCCCCGTGGAAAAGGCCTTTGCCATTATAGAGGAGGGCATTGGCACCCACTTCGACCCGCAAGTAGCCCGCGCGTTCCTGCATGCACGCGACAAGGCGGCTGCGGTGGCGCAAAAGAGCGAGGAAAAGAAGCGCTTGGAAGAAGAGGCGGCCAAACGCGAAGAGGCCCAGAACGGCGAACAGGCCCAGAACACCAACGAGTCTGCCGACGACGCTCCCAAACAGGATGGTGAGACCAATGAGTGAGAACGAAGCAAAAGAACGCACCGAACGCGGCATTAGCATTCGCGTAATATGCGGCATTGCCACAGTAATAGCCATAGCCCTTTCGTTCTATGCGTTCGTACTGGCAAGTCGTGTGGGCGATGCGCAGGCGAACGTTGCTGCCAGCGAGAAGCAGCATCTGGAGTGCGACGAGGCAATAGACGACCTGCTGACCGCATCCAACTTCCTCACATCGCAGGCGCGCCTGTATGTGACTACCGGGCGCAGCGACTACATGGACGCCTACGTAGAGGAGCTCAACAAAACGAATCGCCGTGGTCGGGCGGTAGAGGTGCTGCGAAGCAATTTCTCCAACGCCGACGAGCATTCCGCCCAAGCTCTCAAGAACCTGGAAGATGCTCTTGCGTCCTCGAATGCGCTCTCGCTAATCGAGTTGGCGGCCATGAGAATAGCCTCGAGCCATTACGGCGTGCAAAACCCGCCAGACGCGGTCAAGAACGCAAGCACGAGTATGGTCAGGTTGAACGAGGGAGGAAAGACCGAGCTCGAAACCGCTACCGAACTCGTGCTGGGCGAGGACTACGAGAAGCATAAGCAGGAGATCGGAAACGAGGTCCAGAAAAGCTCGACTGCCCTTCTTACCTACCTTAACAACAACCTCGAACAAAACGAGACGCTGGCACAGGGCTACCTCTTCCAGCTGCGCATAACGGTTGCCTTGCTGCTATGCGTAATTATGGTGCTCGTCCTAACGCTGTTCATGTACATCCTTAAGCCCATTGGTAACTACGTTAAGGAGATTCAGAAGAACGAGCCGCTTAAGGCAGATGGCGCCTACGAGCTTCATTACCTGGCAAACGCGTACAACGTAATGTACGAGGACAATGCCAAGCGCATCGAGCATCTGCGGGCGTTTGCCGAGCGCGACCCCCTTACCGGTATAAGCAATCGGAACGGATACGACAGCTTCCTTGCCACGCATACGCGAGACATCGTGCTCATTCTTATTGACATCGACAACTTTGCCGATTTCAACGCGGTGTACGGGCGTGATACGGGCGATGCCGTGCTCATTAGGCTGGCAGCCGCGCTAAGCGAGGCATTCCGTTCCACGGACTTCCCCTGCCGCATAGAGGAAGACACGTTTGCCGTCGTTATGACAAACATGAGCACAGACCTGCGAGACGTAATAGTGAGCAAGGTCGAGAGCGTGAACACCATTCTTGCCAACGGCGACGACGATTTGCCGGTTGTTACCCTTTCGGTGGGAGCTGCGTTTAGCACCGAGGGCATGAGTGACAAGGACATCTACAACGCGGCCGATGCCGCCCTTAAGGACGCAAGGGAGTCCGAGTCTGGCAACATCGTGTTCTACGGCGAGGGGCACGCGGTATAAGTTGCGCCCACGGGGCGCGCCCGCAAGCCCAAAGTTTCTCTTGCTTGCTCAGCCTCGGGGGCGTGCCCTCTGGGTCACGGATTCTCTCGCTTGCTCAGCGCTCACTTCGTTCGCTCGTTCGCTTCGCTTACGATTCGCAGCAAGAGAATCCGTGGCCCAGAGGGCACTCGCGTTTCGCGGCAAGAGAAACTTTGGGCTTGCGGGCGCGCGTGGAATTCGCGGCGGGAGGGGTCGTCCGAAAGGGGAGTGCCGCTTGGGGATACTCCCCTGCGGGTACATCGCGGATAGCCCAATCACAATGAGGAGGGTTTCTCGCGATGTACCCGACGGGGAGTATCCCCAAGCGGCACCCCACTCCATCACGAGTTTTCGGACGGCCTGGGGGGTCGTCCGTCGCGCGCTCGCGGCTGGGGAGGCGCTGGCGTCCGTGGCTCGTTGTCGCGGTGGGAGGTCCTGCCTGTTACTCGCTACTCGTTGTTGGTGGCGCTGGTGGGGGAGGGCGATGAAGGGCCTGCCGTGGGCTCCGGGCTGGCTACGGGTGCGGGATCGGCCGAAGGCTCAGTCTCTGGTGCGGGTGTGCTGGCGGGCGTGTCGGTGGGGGTGTCGGCAGGCTGGGGCTCGTTGCTGCTGGTTTTGTCGTCGTCTTGGACGACCTGAGCCTCTGCCTGCTTTGCCGCTATGGGGAGTTGGGCTTCCTCTGGTTGTGTCGTGCTTGCGGCTGCCACTTGGTCGGGGTTGGACTTGCCGCCGCCGATGTTTGATATGTCTGGACTCACCGTGGAGGGAATCATCTCGTTGGACTCCACGATCTGCAGGTATTGGGACGAGGCCTTTTTGGTGGGATCGAGGGGATCTGCGAAATTGCGGTCCAAGTCAAACAGGATGGAGCCGTTGGGTTTCTGATCATCCGGCAGCACGATTTCTTCCACATAGAGCATGTAGTTTAGGAAATCGTAGACGAACCCAATCGAGCTGGGGTCGGAGTAATACGCGCCATCTTGCTCCTCACCCTTTATAAACAGGTTTGCAAAGGAGTCGGTATCCTTGTAGATGGGCTGTCCGCTCGCGTTCTTGGGAGAAATAGTCCTTATAACGGAGTCGAGCGTCTGACCCTCGTGCATCCACTTGAGCACCGAATTCAGACCGTCGCGAAGCTTGGACGCGTTGACGGATGTCATGCCGTTTACGGTCTCTATGGCGGAGCCATTAACGCCGTTGTTATATCGCGCGGCAAGTTCGGCAATGTAGAGCGACGCAAGATAGCCAGTAACGTAGCGACTGTAAGCGGGCTCGATGTCTTCTCCGTCGGAGTCCTTGCCGCCGTTGCACCACTTAAGGTCCAGGTAGGCGTAATCGCCATTTGGGAAGTATCCGCTAAGGTAGTTTTGAAGGATGGTGGATTTGTAAAACGTGGGGTTTAGATCGCCCATGCCGTTGCGTCCGTTGGTTCCAACCGCGCGTCTAAACTGCTGGAATACGTCGTACCGATACTGGTATACGTTCTCTACGGCAGACGCCGTTCCCTCGACGAACCATTGAGGATAGTGGATTACGTGGTACCGTTCGGCAGCGGCTGGGTGCACGTATTGGTTGTTCGGGCCGACCTCGTTGTCTGCCAGGTTGGTACTGCCTTCCATGCCCGTGCGGTTGTAGTCGTCCATCAGAGCGTGAAAGAGCTCGTGAACGATGGTGTTTCGCAAGGTCTCCATGTCCTTGCCATCGCGAACGAGCACGTATGCGCCAGTATTGGGATCGCGTACTGGATCCTCGTCTTCGTCCTTTTTTATAAGGCCATCGACGTCTACTGCCAGCATGTAGCAAAACTTTAGGTCCCCGTCGATCCTGCACGGGCCTTTGGCAACGTATGCAAGCGCATTGGCGGGAGTGTTGTGTCCCGGCCTTCCGTCCTTGTCGCCCTTTTTGTAGTAGATGTACAGGCCCAGCTGCTTGCCTATCTCGCCTTTGGCGGCAGCTTCGCCCATCGCTGGGAATCGGTTGAGCAGGAGCTCGACCGCCTGCGGCTCCAGATAGTTGATTATCAGATCGATGAGCCACGAAAGGTCTTCGTCGGTCAGCGCGTCGCGAGCAGACTGTGCGCAATAGATTTCCACAAGGCTCTTTTTTGCGGCAGGCGGTTGCGTGGCGCTGGGAGCCGGGTTGGGCATCTCGTCGCTTGGCTCGGGCATCGGCTCCACGACCTGCGCATCTTCTGGCTCCGTCGTCTGTTCCGCACGGCTCGCACGGGCGAACAGGTCCTTAAGGGAGGCTGGGAGTATGTAGGTGATGCCCGTGGAGGCATCGTACACGGATATGATCTCCTGCGATCCAAACAACTCGGCAAGCGAGTCGGAAAGCGTTACCGCATACACGTCCTCCGCCAACGAATACTCCTGCGGCACAAAGAACGCGAGGACGGGGAGATAGGTGCGCCCGTCCTGTGCCGTCGCTTTGTTCTCCACCTGGAGGTCGTCGCGCACCCAGAGGACGGGCACGCTCCAGTTGATATCACCCGAGGCGGTTGCGGTGGCATCCTGGTCCAGAGGGGAGCCGGCGCTTGGCTTGTCCACGTCGCCGATTACGACGTCCCTTATCGCTGTGGTCTGATCGGTGGCGACGGTGTGGTTGTCCACGTCTACCGAGCGCTGTTCGGCGAGCGCAAAGCAGGGCGCAATGCCTTGCAAAGCCAGCACGAAGGTAAGAGTAATGGCAGTAAGACGCGCGAATCTGGAACGCTGCATGGCGACCTCTTTCCAAAATGAGAAGTATGTTTAAAGTATACCTTTTGCGCCCGCGGGGCGCGCCCACGGGGCGCGATTGCCGGGCCACAGATTCTCTTGCTTGCTCAGCCTCAGAGGGCGCTCACGATTCGTGGCAAGAGAACCCGCGGCCCGGCAATCGCGCGTGGAATTCGCGGCGGGAGGGGTCGTCCGTCACGCGCTCGCGGCTGGGGAGGCGATGGCGTCCGTGGCTCACTTCGTTCGCTTCGCTCACAGTTGCCGCCACCGTGTACGGTTCTGGAACGAGCAGGTCCCTACCGTGTACACTTGCGGCCACGGCCCTGCCGCCGTGTACAGTAACGGGACAAAACGATCCCTACCGTGCGCACTTATCGGCTATAACCGTACACGGTGGGGAGGCTTACGTCCCATAACCGTACACGCTGGCAGGCGCGCGGCACCGTGTACAGTTATGGGACGAACGGGTCCCTACCGTGTACAGTCGCTGCTGCCGTTGCCGCCGCCGTGTACAGTTCCGGCACCAATCGCTCCCTACCGTGCGCACTCGCAAGGGACGACGCCGTCGCGCGTGGAATTCGCGGTGGGGAAACAGGGGCGTTAAGGATAATGGTTGCTAATCAATAGTGTTAACATATAAGCCATGTGCATGTTTTGACGTCGTCTTAAGCAGGGAATGGGGTCGCAATGGAAATACGTACGCTTCGGTCGTTTCTTGCTGTTGCGCGGGAAGGCAACGTTACGCGGGCGGCCCGTTTGCTGCACATCACACAGCCTGCGCTCTCGCGTCAGCTATCCGAGCTCGAGCGCGAGATGGGATGCGCCCTCCTCATTCGCGAGCCGCGTGGGGTAACGCTTACCGACGAGGGAATGCATCTTCGCAAGCGCGCGGACGAGATAGTGAGCCTTGCCGACAGAACCGAGCTCGAGCTGCGCTCGCCTGTTAGTGAGGTCGAGGGCGACGTGTGGGTGGGCGGCGGAGAGTCCCGCGCCATGGCAATGGTGGCAAGGGTCGCAACAGACCTTGGGCAAAAGCACCCTGGAGTAAGGATGCGCATACACTCTGGCAACGCGACCGATGTTATAGAGCGCGTGGACAAGGGGCTGCTCGACTTTGGTGTTGTGTTTGGGGAAGAGCCAGACACACACTACGATTCTCTGAGGCTCCCACACGAGGACCGTTGGGGAGTGCTTGTGCCGCGTGGCCATCGTCTGGCTAATGCGCCTGCGATTTCGCTTGACGACTTGCGCGACGAACGTCTTATTGTGAGTGGGGAAAGCAGCGAGTTTGCCAGGGGAAGCCAAACGATGTTCGACCGTATGGCCGCGGATGGCTTCAACGTGGCGGCTACCTACACGCTCCTCTACAATGCGTCTCTTTTGGTGGAGGCTGGCATGGGCGTGGCCGTGTGCTTTGACGGCATTGTCAATGCTGGCGAAGACACCCCCTTTGCGTTCGTGCCATTTGAGGACTATCCCACAACTCCGGCATGGCTCATATGGAAACGCTACCAGTCCAACTCGCGTGCCTGCGAGCTCTTCCTGCGCCAGATGATAGCCTTCGTTGGCGAGAATTAGCGCACCTCGTGCAAGCAGATGGCGTTACCTTGGGCTTTGTTGTAGGCCTGCATTTCGCTACTTTTCACGGGCCGGCCGGCGGGACGCCTCGGCTCATGCGCGGGCAGGGCACTCGTCGCTCGGCCCGTGAAAAGTAACCGCATTTCCAATTTGGCACGTTAACTGGACAAATTCTCTGCAAAAAGGAGTCGCGCGCCCTATACAATGTGTGTTAAGTATGTTTCTGCATGGCGTCACTGGCCTAAGGTGGGTGAGATGATGGCAAAAGCTTCCCGGTATTGTCGCTCGCTATTGGCGGCTGCGCTATTCTTCCTCGCACTCCTCTGTACGTCGTGCGCTACCCAACAGCCTGCCCCAACAGATAATCAGCCAGCGGATGCAACAAAGCAATCCCGCTATCTCGTTGCCGTCGAGGAAGAACCGGATACGGTGGACTTCCAGTGCACCTCGATTCATTACACCATTGCCACGAACGTCTTCGATCGCCTGGTGGAGATGAAGGCCAACGAAAGCGGGGAAGTTGGCGTTACCCCCTCGCTGGCCGAATCTTGGGAGGAGTCGGAGGATGGAAGAAGCTACACGTTCCATCTGCGGAAAGGCGTGACCTTTAGCAACGGATCCGCCCTCACCTCGTCCGACGTGCTCTATTCGTTCACTAGGCTGCTTACGCATCCAGATTCCTGCAACCAAGACATCGTGGAGATAATCAAGGGCGCGAAGTCGCTCGAGTCGGGTGCGGCCAAGGAGCTAGAGGGATTCAAGATCCTTGACGACCACACCTTTACCATTACGCTCGAGCAGCCCTTCGAGGCGTTTTTGGCATGCCTTTCCATGCCTGGCGCATCCATAATGGACAAGGAGACCACCGAGAAGGCAAGCGATCAGTTTGGAAAGGACCCCGCTCATACGATTGGAACTGGCCCGTTTGTGCTGCAGGAGTGGGAGCCCCAGAAGGGAATGAAGCTTGGCGTAAACAACGACTGCTGGGCCGGCCCGCCGCTTTGCGGGGGTCTGGACCTTCGTTTTCTTACAGAGCAGGAGGAAATACGCACGCTGTTCGACAACGGAGAGCTCGACATATTGGATCTTGACGACCTTGACGACTATGCGGAGTACTATGTGCATGGAGACGTCAACAAAGACAGGATTCACGAAGTGCCGCAAATAGGCATATCCTACATTGCGCTCAACGAATCCGTAAGCCCTCTGGACGACGCGCGCGTAAGAAAGGCGCTGCAGGTTTCCCTGGACAGAGACATGCTGCTCAACGTGGTGTACAGCGGTCGCGGCTCACTGGAGAACGGCATATTCTCGCGTGGGCTGTATGGTCACAACGCAAGTCTTCCTCCAATTGAGAAAAACGTCGACGAGGCAAAGAGGTTGCTGGCCGATGCTGGCTATCCCGATGGGTTTGACCTCACGTTTAGCGTCAAATCGTCCTCCACATCCGCAGAGTCGATGCTTGCGCGCGAAGTGGCCAACATGTGGTCGCAGGTGGGGGTGCATACCGAAGTAAAGGTGATTCCAGAAGAGGAGTTTATGAGTCGCAGGAAGGGCGGCACACTGGAATGCTATACCGCCACATGGACTGCGGACTACAACGACCCCGACAACTATATCTACACCTTCTTTGGCAACCGAGCGAACACCACCTTCCGAAGCCTTTGCTATCCTAGAGAAGACGTTATGGAGCGGGTGACTAATGCACGTACGATTACCGATTCCAAGAAGCGCATAGACGAGTACCACGACTTGGAAAAGACCATCGTGCAAGACGATGCCGCGTGGGTACCCCTGTTCTCCAGGACGCGTCTCTATGTGACTTCTGAACGAGTGAAGAATTTCCACCATGCGTGGAACGGCTCGGTCAAAAACGTGTATCGTGAGATGGAAATAGACGCGTCATCCTAGCCCTAGGAGCAGCGACGGTGCATTCAATACGCTTTAAAATAACAGCCATCACCATCGCGGAAATACTTACAGCCATACTCTGCGTGTTTCTGGTTAGCTTCTCCATCATCCAGGCCGAAAACGACCGACGCTCGGTGGAGATGATGGACGTCATCGCGCAGGATACGCAGAAGGCCTTGGAAAAATACACCGACAACATAGAGAATTCTGTGGAGACGTTGGGCAACCTGGCGAGCGACAAGATTGACAGCGCGGTGCTCTTGCAAAACGGTATTCAGGCGGGCATGGGCAACGGCACCGGTACCGCTCGGACAACAGAGCAAGTAGCGCAGGTCGACGCGTACATAAGCGAGTACACGAAGGATCTTCTGGTCGACTCCGCGTCGGTGGCCAACCACACGCACGGCTTGGTGTGCTACTACTACTGCATAAACCCCGACATCAGCGTTTCGTCGCATGGATTCTTCTATTCAAGGGTGGGGAAAACGGGCTTTGTTGAGCAGGAGCCTCTGGACGCGCGTGAGTTCGACAGCACGGACATGGAGCATTTTACGTGGTACTTCACGTCCATCGAGCGCGGGCGTCCCACATGGGTCGGTCCATACAAGGCTCACTTCATTAACGAGATGTCGCTCTGCTCGTATCTCGTGCCCATATACAAGTCGGGAATTTTCATAGGCCTGTTTGGGATGGACATTCCTACGGAGACCCTTGTGTCCCTCGTGAGCTCGACTCGCGTGTACAACACGGGTTTTGTGAGCCTCCTGGATGCGAACGGACGCGTTATCTACCATCCGAGCTTGGAGCCAGGCAGCGAGTTGAACCTACCCGTAGACGACCAGGTGCTCAAGCAAGAGAACAACGGAAGCCAGCTCATTCGCTACAATTCCGAAGGCCAAGAGCGGCAGGTGTCGTTTACTACGTTGTCCAATGGCATGAAGCTCCTGGTGGTGGCACCCGTGTCCGAGATAAACGCCTCGTCTATGCGGCTCATTGGCACCATCCCGCCCGTGGCGTTGCTCGTTACCGCGGTTATTGCTGCGCTGTCCCTGGTGGGCATGCACTTTATTACGCGGCCACTCCTTAGGCTTACCGCCGCGTCGCAACGACTTGCGGCCGCAGACTACGACGTGGAGCTCGACTATCGTGGCCGTGACGAGGTGGGCGCCCTTACCGCGGCGTTCAAGCAGATGCGCGACCAGCTTCAGGCATACATCGAGGACCTTAACCGCAGAATCAACGCGGACGACCTTACGGACTTGCCCAACCAGCGGTACTTCTTCAAGCTGGCCGACGAGGAACGCGCCCGCATGCTCCAAGCCGGGCTGCATCCGGTTACGCTGTACGTCAACCTCGTTGGCATGAAGCACTTCAACCGCCAGCACGGGTTCGACGAGGGCGACCGCCTAATATGCGAGACAGCCGACGTGCTGGCGCGGCATTTTGGCGTCGGGCGCACGAGTCGCTTCGGACAAGACCAGTTTGCCGTCCTTACCGACGACACGAACCTCATGGAAAGGATCTACGCCGTCTTCGAGGACTGCAAGAGCGTAAACGGCGGCAACAGCCTTCCCGTAAGCGTTGGCATATACCGTAACGAGCTTGAGGACGTGAGCGTTAGCGTTGCGTGCGACCGTGCCAAGTACGCCTGCGACAGGCGCCGTGGGTCGTACTTCTCGGGATGCTGCTTCTTCGACGAGGGCATGATAAGACAGCTCGAGCTCCTGCGCCATGTTGTGAGCCATTTGGACCAGGCCATCGATCAAAACTGGATTCAGGTATACTACCAGCCCATCGTGCGCGCGGTAAGCGGAAGGGTGTGCGACGAGGAGGCGCTGTCGCGCTGGATTGACCCGGAGCGCGGGTTCCTTTCGCCTGCCGACTTTATTCCCGCGCTCGAGGACTCCGGTCTCATATACAAGCTGGACCTCTATGTGCTCGAGCAGGTGCTGGACAAGATTCGTAACCAGAGCAAGGCCGGCCTCACAATAGTCCCGCACTCCGTAAACCTCTCGCGTTCGGACTTCGACTCGTGTGACATGGTGGACGAGATCTGCAAGCGGGTGGATGCCGCGGGGGTA
Source organism: uncultured Coriobacteriaceae bacterium (assembly GCA_902793465.1). Lineage (GTDB taxonomy): Bacteria > Actinomycetota > Coriobacteriia > Coriobacteriales > Atopobiaceae > RUG440. The sequence continues at coordinate 68,596 of CADBDT010000004.1, forward strand.
AGCCGCGACATGATAACCATCGAGATTACCGAAAGCATAATTGGCAGCGACTTCAAGTTTATGAAAACACAGGTCGAGCGCTTCCAGAGCCTTGGATTCCCCGTGTGGATGGACGACTTCGGAAGTGGCTACTCGTCCCTCGACTATCTGCAGAGCATCCAGTTCGACCTAATAAAGTTCGACATGAGCTTCCTGCGCAAGCTCGACGACGGAAAGAACGGCAGAGTTATACTTACCGAGCTCATGCAAATGGCCACGGCACTTGGCGTGGACACCATATGCGAAGGCGTGGAGACCAAGGAGCAGGTAAGGTTCCTGCAGGAAATCGGGTGCTCCAAGCTGCAGGGATACTACTACTGCAAGCCCATATCCCTAGAGGGGATTATTGAACGCTACAACAAGGGCGAGCAGATCGGATACGAGAATCCCAAGGAATCCGATTACTTTGCGACCATCGGCAAGGCAAATCTCTATGACCTTGCGACTATTACCCACAAGGACCAAAACTCCCTTCAGAACATCTTTAACACAATTCCCATGGGCATTTTGGAGATAAGCGGCGCCGACGCCGTGTTCGCTCGAACTAATCAGTCGTTTAGGTCATTCGTACACCGTTACTTTGGCTCTGCGACAACCGACGCGGATGGCGACGTGCCTGCGCTGGACGTTGCGGGGTCCTTCTTCGCCAGGTACGTGCAAGAATGCTGCGGCAAGGACGAGCAGGGCATGTTTGACGAAGAGCTCTCCCAGCAGACCAATATCCATTTCCTTGCCAGGAGAGTGAGTACGAACCCGGTTTCCGGTACTACGGCCGTGGCGATTGCGGTACTTTTGGTATTGTCTGGCGAGGAGGGCGTAACCTATGCAAACATAGCTCGAGCCCTTGCCACGGACTATTACAGAATCTACTATGCCGACCTCGACACTGGCCACTTTATTGAGTACAGCTCTCCCGCGAATGGCGGAGACGACCTGGCCGTGGAGCGTCATGGCGACGACTTCTTTGCCGCTGTTACAAACGACGCGATGCACCTGGTGAGCGAAGAGGAAAGACCGGTGTTCATGGAGAGGTTCACGCGCGAGCGCATTCTCGAACAGTTGGAGGAGCACGGAACCTTTATAGTTACCTACACCCTTAGCGAGAATAGTTCCAGTATGGTTGCCAGCATGAAGGTAACGAGGCTCAAACCATCGGACAACCGAATCGTAATTGGCGTGAGCATAAAGGGATAAACCGAAAGCTTGTGCTGAAGTGGGGGTGCCGCAAGGGGATACTCCCCATCGGGTACATCGCGGATGAGCCGGTATCCAACGGAAGCCCTGCTCGCGATGTACCCGTAGGGGAGTATCCCCTTGCGGCACCCCGTTTTCGGACTGCCTGCTGGGCGAAGAGATATTCCAGCTATTTCGTAAGATGGAAGGCAAGTGCGCCAATGAGGTTTGCCTCGTTGCCAAACTTGCAGGTTACGATTTCCGGCTTGCTAAAGGGAAGCCAGCTTGCATTGGGGTCGTACAGTTGGTCGAACGTCTCGCGTACGATCTCTGTCGTCTGCGGCCGCGCGCTAATGCCGCCGCCGATGGCGTAGCGCGGCAGGTCGAGCGTGGCCTGCAGGCTCATGATGCCTGCGGCTGCCTGGAGTCCGAATTCCTCAAGAACGGCCTTCGCGTCCTCGTCGCCATTGTCGTAAGCGTCAAAGAGCATGATGCCGTCAGCCTCTTCGAGCCCTTTGCGCCTGGCAAACGCGGCGCTTATGGATTTGGCCGAGATGCGGTTTGCCCACATGGAGGAGCCGGCTTCCGGGAAGCCCTTGCGCATGATGTCAAAGTCGCCCAGCAGGAGCGAGAGCTCTCCGGCGCCACCCGACGCGCCCATGACCACCTTGCCGTCGAGCACGATGCCGCCGCCGACTCCCGTGCCAAGAACGAGCACCGCGCCGGAGTCCACGTCGCTCAGCGAGCCCAGCCAGCTTTCGGCATACGCCGCACACTTGCCGTCGTTGGATATAGTGGCGGACTTTCCGAATACGGCGCCGTACTTCTGTGCCGCGGGATAGTCGTGCACCCATGTAAAGGCCCCGCCCGTGTGGGCAATGCCGCGCTTCGTGTCTATGCGGCCGGGCATGGAAATGGCCACGCCCTCGTAGTCGTAGCCTGCAACCGTTTTGCGCACGGATTCGAGAGACTCGAGCATGGTGTCCTCGTTGCTCGTTATCGCCGCCACCTTGCCCTGCTTCTCCATAATGCCGCCCTGGGTCATGATGGCGTACTTAATAAACGTGCCACCGATGTCCAGAACCAGGTATCGCTTGCTCATGCTTGTCTCCCTTATAGAATTGGCGCACCACAACACAGCTAGCTTATCACCTCTCAAGGGGGAGTACCCCTCTTGAGAGGTACCAATCAAGAGGGGTACTCCCCCTTGAGAGGCGAGGTGCCCACAAGTGTCCCAATTTGTGGTTTGGTACGCAGCCGCTCCCAAAAAACAGCTACGATGGTACAGACCACCTCAACAAGAAGGGCAAGCCATGGTGCATAGCATCTTAGATCGTATAGATCCAGACAACCGCATACGAAACGTTATAAAGGCTGCGGTAACACCTGCAGAACGTATTGACCCTAAGGCGTCGCGCGCTGCTGGAAAAAAGCTTCGCAATAGGCTGCCGCGCGAGAGCATGGGGGAGTTTGCCGTAGCAGAGCATCGGCCGGACCCGGTCGACCTCATACGGGAGCAGGGAAAGAATCGCGTCCAGGACCTCCTGCCGCTTAGGTACGAGCGCATGGGCGTCTCGGCCTTTACCTTTTATCGGGGCGCGGCGCTCATTATGGCGCAGGACCTCTCGTATACGCCAAACACGGGCATAGACGTCCAGCTCTGTGGTGACGCGCATGTTTCCAACTTCGGTCTGTTTGCCAGCCCGGAGCGACGGTTGGTTTTCGACCTCAACGACTTTGACGAGACATCCCGCGGTCCGTGGGAGTGGGACGTAAAGCGCCTGGTGGCAAGCCTGGAGATCTGTGGTCGCGACCGTGGCTTCTCTACGGAAGACAAGCGACGTGCGGTTCTTGCAGCCGCAAGTACCTACAGAACGGCAATGCGCGAGTTTGCCAAGATGGGCAACATAGACGTGTTCTACGCGCACATAGACATCGATGAGCTTGTGCACAAGCTCAGCTCTGGAGATGTGCTCCCTACCCTAAGTGCACAGAAGTTCGAAAAGGAACTCTCTGGAGAGTTTAGCAAGGCGGACCAGAAGGCCTTAAGAAAGACGATCAAGAAGGCGAAACTCAAGGACAACAGCCGTGCAATAGTCAAGCTAACGGAAGAGGTCGATGGGCAGGTGAGGATTGTGTCCAACCCGCCCGTGCTCGTGCCCCTTCGCGATGCTCCCGAGAGCATACAGGCCTTTTCCAAAAAGCTCGGGTACAGCAGTATTGCCGATGCGGTAAGCCACATATTGTCTGAGTATCGCATGACCCTCGACTCCTCGCATCGCCACTTGCTCGACCAGTATCGTGGTGTGGACATTGCGCACAAGGTCGTTGGCGTGGGCAGCGTGGGCACGCGCGCGTGGATTGTGGTGATGGAAGGGTCGAACAGCAACGACTATCTTGTGCTGCAGATCAAGGAGGCGCAGGAGTCGGTTATCGAGCGCTTTTGCGGCAAGAGCAGCTACTTGGAGCACGGACATCGCGTGGTCTCGGGACAACGCGCGATTCAGGCGGCAGGCGATCCCTTCCTTGGCTGGTGCCGTCTTCCTGACGTCGACGGTGGCAAGCGAGACTATTACGTGCGACAGCTGTGGGACGGAAAGGGGTCGGCAGATCTGGACCGCATATCGCCAGCAGGTCTCGTGGCGCTTTCTGGCGCATGCGGCTGGACGCTTGCCAGAGCGCATGCACGGACGGGAGACCGGTTTGCCATAGCATCCTATCTGGGCAAGAAGGACGTGTTCGATCAGGCCATGTACGACTTTGCCGTTGCGTATGCCAACCAGAACGAGCTCGACTACCAGCGCTTCGTTGCCGCGCGCGACGGCGGCGAGCTGTAGGAGTGCGTTCCGGCAAACGACGTGCTCCTTGTGGATACTCCCCATCGGGTACATCGCGAGTTGCCCACCAGCGAGCTCGTGCCGGAACGGGGTGCCGCTAGGGGATACTCCCCCTCGGGTACATCGCGAGTTGCCCGTCTCATCATGAGTGGACTATCCGCGATGTACCCGAGGGGGAGTATCCCCTAGCGGCACCCATCCGCGATGTACCCGAGGGGGAGTATCCCCAAGGAGCATCCCATGCATCAGCCTTTACAGTCGTATGTCGCCGCGATCCACGGCCAACTCGTAGCCTATGAGGTTCATGCGGAGTCCCAGACAACCGCGACACTGTGCGGACTCCTCGCCCGTGCAAATCTTGTTGTCGTACAGCTCGTACTGCTTGCGCACGGCGACGGGGGAGAGGTTGGGCATTACCACGTTGGCGCCGGCCAGCATGCCCTTTTCGCGACCGCGTGGGTCAATTGTGCCAAGAGCCGTGGTGGCGGGCAGGAGCACGGGCGGATATATGAGGCGAATGATGCTCAGCAGGTAGCAGGTGAGCTCCAGCGTGCCTGCGGGCTCGTTTGCAAACGGCGTGTCGTGGTGGGGAATAAAGGGGCCGATACCGCACATGTCGGGCTTGAACTCCTCCACGAAGCGCATCTCCTGTGCGAGGTGCGTCACGGTTTGGTGGGGCGAGCCAACCATAAACCCCGTGCCCACTTGGTAGCCGATGTCGCGCAGGTCTCGCAGGCACTGCATTCTTCTTTCCCAGCTCATCTCCTTGGGATGAAGGAGGCCGTAGTGTCCCTTGTTCGCTGTCTCGTGACGCAGAAGGTAGCGATTCGCGCCTGCGTCAAACAGGTTTTGGTAGCTTTGGCGGCTGCGCTCTCCCATGGAAAGGGTTACCGCGGTGTCCGGGCACGACTCCTTTATGCGGGCCACAATGCCGCCCAGAACGTCGTCCGAGAAGAACGCGTCTTCGCCACCCTGCAGCACGATGGTGCGAAAGCCCAGCTTGTAGCCTTCGCGTGCGCAGGAAACAATAACGTCGGGTTCCAGGCGGTAGCGCTCCACGTTGTGGTTGGAGCGGCGTATGCCACAGTAGGTGCAGTCGTTCTTGCAAATGTTGCTTACCTCTATGAGCCCGCGCGTGAACACGGTTTTGCCATAGATGGGTTCGCGGACGGCCACGGCCCTTTGGGCAAGCAGCTCGGCCGACTCGTTCGTTCGGTTTTGTATGAGCTCGCAATACTCGTCTTCGATTAGGTGATGCGTCTCTTCCAGCTTGCAAACAAGCTCGGCGATTCTTTTGTCCACAGCGCCACCTACGCCTTCTGTAGTTGGTCGTGTACCTTGGGGAACAGGCGCACGCTCCGCTCGAGCGTGCCTGTCATCTGGGCGATGACAATACCGTAGTTGGTAAACGGGATTCCCTGGTCCTCGGCGCACTTCATGCGATACTGCACCTCGCGCTCGGTTATCATGCAGCCGCCACAGTGCACCACGAGGGCGTAGAGGCTCAGGTCCTCGGGGAACTCGCGGCCCGAGCACGTTTTTATCTGCAGGTCGCAGCTCGTGTGGGCGCGCAGCCAGCGGGGGATTTTTACCGTGCCAATGTCGTTGCACTGGCGATGGTGCGTGCATCCCTCTGCCATAAGCACAGCGTCTCCGTCCTTGAGGCCTTCCACGGCCGCAACACCTGCCACGGCCGTGTGTAGGAAGCCCTTGTAGCGCGCCATAAGAATGGAGAAGGACGTAAGAGGCACGTCGTTGGGGGTAATCTTGCTAACCACGCCGAAGGCTTGGCTGTCGGTTACCACGAGGGCAGGCTTGTGGCCCAAACGCTCGAGCGTATGTGCTAGCTCCGTCTCGCGACAAACCACGGCAATGGCGCCGGAGTCCAACACGTCGCGCACGGCCATCTGCTGCGGGAGGATGAGCCTTCCCTTTGGGGCCGACTCATCTATGGGGCATACCAGAACCACAAATTCGCCTGGCATTACGAGGTCGCCCAGCAGGCGATGGTCGGGATCCTGCTTGGGCGCGAGTGCACCGAGCCGATTCTTGAGTTCGTCTACGCCCTCTCCCGTATGGGCGCTTGCCACGATGGCATGGGCGCCGCCGGTCTTTGCAAGCGCTGCTCTTTGCGCGGTGGTAAGGAGGTCGGCTTTGTTGTGCACGACCACAAAGGGAATGTTTTTCTCCTCAAAGAGGCCAACAAGCTGATCGTCCACATCGCGCATTCCCGCCGTGGCGTCTACTACCAGCACGGCAATGTTTGTGCGGTTGAGGGTGCGCTTGGTGCGCAGGACGCGCGCCTCGCCCAGCATGCCCACGTCGTCGAACCCTGGCGTGTCCACGATTACCACGGGGCCCAGCGGAAGGAGCTCCATGGTCTTTTGGACGGGGTCGGTGGTCGTGCCGGCCACATCGGACACGAGCGCGAGGTCCTGCCCGGTTACGGCGTTTACGATGCTCGACTTGCCGGCGTTTCGGCAACCAAAGAAGCCGATGTGCACGCGATTGGCGGAGGGTGTGGCGTTGAGGCTCATGTGAGTCGCTCCTCTCGGTCGGACGTATCCTCTCGGTCGGATTACCGTATTGTACTTATTCGTGCGCTGCACAACAAGAGGACAGGTCCGTGGCGCCGCGCGCACTCGCCGCCACGTGCCCCGCCACCGTGTACAGTTTTGGCACGTGCGGGTCCCTACCGTGCGCACTTATCGGCCACAACCGTACACGGTAGGGAAGGCTACGTCCCAAAACCGTACACGGTGCCCGCGGCCCGCCACCGTGTACAGTTTTGGGACCGACGGGACCCCACCGTGTACAGTCCGTTCCACCGTGTACAGTTCTAGCACGCGCGGGTCCCTACCGCGGACGATGGGGATGGAGACAACTGTCCCGCGCAGGGAGCACTCGGTGTTGGCGTCGGGCTAATTTAGTCCCCCTAGGGGCTAAATATGATCGACGCTTACACCCTCGTTTTGCCAGTGCGTAAAACGAGGGCATTGCCCCTTCTAGACTTTCTATATCAAAATGTGTGAGTTTTTGCATATGAGTTGCTCTTGCATAGAAAATGCATCACAAGATTCACCATAGTCTCCTTTTCGCCTGGCTGGCTCTCGGCAATCATAATGGTGACTGCTACAAGCACTTCATCGGCCAGGCGTTTGCCACCCATCTTATTAAAGAGCAGATCGCAGCGATCGAGGAAGTAGAGGAAGAGCGCCGCAGCAATGCGTTTGTTGCCGTCTAGAAAGCTATGATTCTTCACAATAAAGTAGAGCAAATTCGCGGCCTTCTCTTCCGCGGTAGGATATGCCTCTTGCCCGGCAAAGCCCGCATATATATCCCCGATGGACGCGCGGAAGGAGTCGTCCTTCTCCACACCAAAAAGGGTGGACTCGGAGCCGAATCGCATGTTGGCAATAACCTCGCGACACTCGTCGTAACTGAGCACGTATGCGTTGGAAGAGCCCTCTGGCCGGGTGATGGTATGGTTGTCGTAGTCGTCTAGAAGGTCGAGTGCGGATGTATAGCTCCTAATGATGTCGAGCACTTGACGTGTGGCAAGGTCTCCTTCTGGTAGGCGCGACATAACGTTGATGATCTTGCCCAGTTCAACAAGTCGCTGTTCGTTAGCAGCATATCCCTTTGTGATATAGCGTCACAGTACGTTCGTGGCCCATCGACGAAACTCGACACCACGTTGCGACTTGACGCGATAGCCTACGGAAATAATTACGTCCAGACTATAGAACGCGACTGGGCGATTGGAGTTTGGAACGTGCAAAAAATGCACGTTACTACCTTCTACCAGCTCTTTTTCGTTAAAGACATTACGTATGTGACGTCTGATAACACTAACTTCACGACCAAATAGTGAAGACATGTGCTCTGCGCTGAGCCATACAGTCTCCCGATCTACTTCAACGGGCAGCGTAACTACTCCGTCACTGGATTCGAACAGAATGATTTCGGTAGCAGACACTGATCTCTCCCCTCGTAGCAAATGGTGCGCGAAATGACTAGGAGATGTTGCCCCGAGCGCGCACTGCGCATAGCGAGCCCTAGGAACCCATGTGAGCGCAGGTATTGCGTATAAAGAAAGAGAGCTCACTCTCGTGATGGCGGGCTAGCTTTCTTGCAACAATTACAGTGTAGCACAAAACAGAACAGATGTTTGTATATTTGCGCCAAACCTGTTCTTTTGTTGAGAGGTGCGGACGACTGCGGAAGGGTTGCGCAACGCGACGGTCTTATCTGTTAGGATGCTCTTACGTTCTGACGGCGAGGATACGTCCGAGCACGAAGTTCTAAGGAGAGCATATGCTCAAGATTGCCCTGTATGGCAAGGGTGGCATTGGTAAGTCCACCATGACAAGTAACCTGGCGGCGGCGTTTGCCAGCCAGGGAAAGCGTGTAATTCAGATTGGGTGCGATCCCAAGGCGGACTCCACCATAAACCTGCTTGGCGGGCAGCCGCTCGAGCCCGTAATGAACTACATGCGCGAAAACGATAACGACCCGACCCTGGACCAGATTGCGCGCGAGGGCTTTGGTGGCGTGCTGTGCATAGAGACGGGCGGGCCAACCCCCGGTCTCGGCTGCGCAGGACGCGGCATAATAGCTACGTTTAACCTGCTGGAGGACCTGCGCCTGTTCGAGACGTGGAAGCCCGACGTCGTGCTGTACGACGTGTTGGGCGACGTGGTGTGCGGCGGCTTTGCCGCGCCTATTCGCGAGGGCTATGCCGAGAAGGTCCTCATTGTTACCTCGGGCGAGAAGATGGCGCTCTATGCCGCGAACAACATAAACACCGCCGTGCAGAACTTCGAGGACCGCGGGTACGCGCGCGTGGCAGGTATTATCCTGAACCACCGCAACGTTCCCGACGAGGACGCCAAGGTTCGGGCGTTCGCGGACGAGCGAAACCTGCCCGTGGTAGCAAGCATCCCGCGAAGCGACGACATAAACCGCTTTGAGGACGAGGGAAAGACCGTCGTAGAGGGCGACCCCTCGCTGCCGGTAAGCAAGTGCTTCCTGGACCTGGCGGCACGCCTGAGCGCGGGGGAGATCTAGCCCATGGAAAAAACCGCCCGTTACTACACGGCGGAGGAGATAGCGACTCGCGGGCTGGATAACCTGCCCGACGAGCTTGTCTCCAGCCGTCATCTTATATACAGCTCGCCAGCAACGCTCGCGTTCAACTCGCCCGGTGCCGAGGGATTTGGCGTAAAGCGGGCGGGCCTTGCTATTCCAGGATCCGTAATGCTGCTGGTGGCTCCCGGCTGCTGCGGACGCAACACCTCGCTTGTTAGCAACATGCCGGCCTACAAGGACCGCTTCTTTTACCTCAACATGGCCGAGACCGACATTGTTACGGGGCGCCACCTAAAAAAGATTCCCCAGGCGGTGGAGGAGGTGGTCGAGTGCCTGCCGGAACGACCGTCGCTGGTAATGATTTGCATTACCTGCGTTGATGCCCTGCTGGGAACAGACATGGAACGCGTGTGTAGGCGTGCGCAGGAGCGCGTGGGGCTGCCCGTGCGGCCGTGCTACATGTATGCGCTCACGCGCGAGGGACGTCGTCCGCCCATGGTGCATGTGCGCCAGAGCCTCTATTCGCTGCTCGAGCCGCTAAAGAAGCGGCCGACCTCGGTAAACCTCCTTGGCTTCTTTGCCCCGCTGGTGGACGACTGCGAGCTGTACGGGTATCTGCGCGGGCTCGGCGTAAAAACCGTGCGCGAGATTTCCCGCTGTTCCAGCTACGACGAGTTCCTGCGCATGGCCGAGGCCAACTTTAACCTCGTACTGCACCCCGAGGCGCGTTTTACTGCGGCCGACCTACAGGAACGTTTGGGGATTCCCTCCATCGAGCTCATGCGACTGTACGACGTAGATCGCATTCGCAGCCAGTACAAGGCACTGGGACAGGTGCTGGGCGCAAAGTTTGACGATGCGGCCGACTACGACGCTGCCCTTGCGGCTGTTAAGGCGTTTGCTGCCGTGGCCCCGCGCGCGACCTTTAGCGTGGGCGAGTGCCTAAACGGCGACGCGTTTGAGCTTGCGTTGGCGCTCGTGCGCTACGGCTTTGAGGTGCGGGAGGTGTTTGGCACCGTGCAAGCCGAGAACTTCGCGTTCGTGCGACGTCTTGCGCAGGCCAGCCCCTCCACGCGCATCTATTCCAACATGGAGCCCACCATGCTGTACTACGATGCGGCAGGTTGTCCGGTGGACGTGTGCTTGGGCAAGGACGCGGGGTGGTATCACCCCGAGGCGGCGTACCTGGCGTGGAACGAGGACGTGCAGCCCTACGGCTATGCGGGCGTGCGGCGTCTGTTTGAGGCGCTGCGGAATGTGGTGGCGTCGCGTAGTGCAAACGGTGACCAGGGAGGGGATAACGCATGAGGGGACTTCGAAAGTACCTAACGCCGTTTGCGCCCGACCAGTCCGGCGCCGTAAGCGTGCTGTACGAGCTCGGCGGCATAGTGGTGGTATGCGATGCGGGCGGATGTACGGGAAACATATGCGGCTTTGACGAACCGCGCTGGACCGCGGGCATTATGGGCACACAGCGTCCCGAGTCCTTGCTGCGAAGCGCCGTGTTTAGTGCTGGCCTGCGCGACATGGACGCCATCCTGGGTCGCGACGACAAGCTCGTGGCGGAGCTTGCCGACGCCGCCAGCAAGATTGAGGCCAACTTTGCAGCGGTGGTGGGCACACCGGTGCCGGCGGTTATTGGCACCGACTACCGCGCGCTGCGCCGCATGGCGGAGCGGAAGTGCGACCTTCCGGTTCTTACCGTAGACACCACGGGCATGGAGCTCTACGACGTTGGCGCGAGCAAGGCGTACGTGGAGCTCTTTGACCGGTTTGCCGTCGAACAGCTGCCCGTGGAGGAGGGCCGCATAACCTATCTGGGGGCCAATCCCCTGGACCTGAGCCGCATTCCGCCCGAGTGGATGAGCCTCTCTTTTTCCGACGTCGTAACCGCCTCTGCTGCGCAGAAGAACGTTGTTGTGGCCCCCTCGGGCCTGGCTGCGGCAAAGCTGCTCGAACGGCGCTTTGGCACGCCATACGAGGTGGCAAATCCGCTCGCGGGCCTTGGCGAGGAGGCTCAGCCGGACTCGCGCTTGTCGGTTGAGGGAAGGCGCGTCCTTGTGGTGGACCAGCAGGTGACTGCCAATACCATGCGCGAGGAGCTGCTGGAACGCGGTGCCGCGAGCGTTACCTGCGCCACGTGGTTTATGCAGCTGCCCGAACTCTCGCAGGAGGGCGATGTGCGTCTGCGCGAGGAGGACGACTTCGAGGAGCTCGTGTATGGCGGGGACTTCGACGTGCTTGTTGGGGACCCGGCGCTCTGGCGCATTGTGGGCAGCTTTGAGGGCCAAACCGTAGACCTGCCGCAGTTTCCGGTTTCGGGCAACTTGGCGGAGGCTTTGGGAGCTGCGCTATGAGCACAAAACGCATCCGCGCATATGGCATAGTGCAGGGAGTGGGCTTTAGACCCACGGTGGACAGGCACGCCACGGCTGCGGGAATTACGGGCACGGTGTGCAACAAGGGTCCCTACGTGGAGATTTTTGCGCAGGGGAGTAACGAGCGCATCGAACGGTTTTTGGAGCTCCTGCGCACCCAGCCGCCGCGCCGTGCGGCCGTGCTCAAGCTGGACGTAAAGGCGGTGGAGGAAGCCCCGCAATACAGCACCTTTTCCATAGTGGAGAGCAAAAAGACGAGCGGAGAGATATTCGTTTCGCCCGACATTGCCATTTGCGAGGACTGCGCGCGCGAGCTGCATGATCCCAGCAACAGGCGTTATCTTCATCCGTTTATAAACTGCACCTGCTGCGGGCCGCGCATGACCATTCTGGATGCGCTTCCCTACGATCGCGAGCGCACCAGCATGCGGGAGTTTGCCATGTGCGATGCCTGCTCGAGCGAATACCACGATCCTTCGAGCAGACGCTACGACGCGCAGCCGGTGTGCTGCAACGACTGCGGTCCCGTTGTCTACCTTGTGGACAGGCCGGAACGCGGGGCCGAGGCCATTACTGCGGCGCGTCGCGTGGTGGCGCAGGGAGGCGTGGTGGCCATAAAGGGCATAGGCGGGTTTCACCTGTGCTGCGACGCCACCAGTCCCTCGGTAGTGGAGCTTCTTCGTACGCGCAAGCGCAGGCTGGTAAAGCCCTTTGCGGTAATGGCGCGCAACCTGGACGTCGCGCGCCGCGAGTGCGTGGTGTCGTCCGTGGCTCAGGAGATTCTTACCGGGCATCAGAAGCCGATCCTGCTGCTTCCCAAGCGCGAGGGTGGCAAGGCATGCGAAGCGGTAGCGCCCGGCAACCCAAAGCTGGGAATAATGCTGCCGTATGCGCCGCTCCATCTCCTGCTGTTTGACTACGATGACGAAATCCAGATGCCCGACCTCCTGGTAATGACAAGTGCAAACGAGTCGGGTGCGCCCATATGCCGAGACGACGATGACGCTCGTTGCGAGCTTGGCGGGCTGTGCGATGCCATTCTTTCGCACAACCGCAGGATTCGCGTGCGAGCGGACGATACGGTTATGGATCTTTTTGAGAACAAGCCCTATATGGTGCGCCGCTCGCGTGGGTGGGCGCCCTTGCCCGTGCTCTTGTCCAAGGACTTTGGTGCGCGCGTGCTGGCTGTGGGCGGAGAGCTAAAAAACACGTTTTGCCTGGCCTCGCGCGACATGTACTATCCGTCTCCCTACGTGGGCGACTTGGGTGACGTACGCACGGTGCATGCGTTGGAAGAGACGATCGACCGGTTCCAGACCCTGCTGGAGTTCGAACCGCAGGTGGTCGCGTGCGATCTGCATCCCAAGTACAACTCCACGTTGGTGGCGCAAGAGACGGCTCGTCGCGCGGGCGTTTCCGTGATCGAGGTCCAGCACCACTTTGCCCACGTGGCGTCGTGCATGGCAGAAAACGACGTGCCCGATGGCGCCAAGGTAATAGGCGTCTCCTTCGACGGCACCGGCTATGGCACGGACGGCACCGTGTGGGGCGGCGAGATTCTGCTGTGCGACTACGAGGGCTTCGAGCGGCTGGAACATATAGCCCCGTTTGCCCAGGCAGGCGGCGATATGGCCGCCAAGGAGGGTTGGCGCGTTGCCGTGGGCATGCTGGGCGACGGCGAGGACGCCGCGCTGGTGGCCGAACGGCTTGGGATGTGTACGAAGGAGGAGGCGCGTGTGGTGCAGGCCATGGTTCGACGTGGCGTTAATACCGTAACCTCCACAAGCGCGGGCAGGCTGTTTGACGCGGTAAGCGCCGTGCTGGGCGTGCGCAGGTGCTCCACGTACGAAGGTGAGGCCGCAACACAGCTTCAGTTTGCGGCGGAGCGGGCGAGGTCGTCTGTTGGTGCGGATGATGAGCTGCCACGTTTCGCGCAAACGGACGAGCTCTTTGCATGGATAGTGGAGCGCCGACTTGCGGGCGAAGACGCGGGGCGGCTGGCATATGCGTTCCATCTGGGACTCGCGCGTTATGTGGAGGACGCCTGCATACGGGCGCGCGAGAGCACCGGCACGAACGTGGTGGCTCTTACGGGCGGCTGTTATCAGAACCTGTTGCTGCTCGAGCTCAGTGTGGAGAGGCTCCGCACCCAAGGCTTTGACGTGCTTACGCATAGCCTTGTTCCGACTAACGATGGCGGCATTGCACTGGGCCAAGCCGTGGTGGCGGCAAAGAGGAGTGGGTCTGTCCGGAAGGACCTGGGTCGGCGTCGAACGCAGGAGGTGCCCGTGCTCAAACAGTCCTCGCTGCGCTGCGGAACTGCGCGCGGGCACGCTTCTGCGTCCACCGCCGACCCAGGTCCTTCGATGCGGGGACATGAAGGAACGGAGACGCGTTCCCTAAGGCCCGGATAGGGGCGTGGCGGCGGGCGGCTCGTCACGCGCGCAGTTCCGCAGCGAGCGAAGCGATGCGAGGACTGTTTGAGCACGTGGCGAACGCCCGCCGCCACGCCCCTATCCTGGTCGCAGGGAACATACTACGAAAACATGCGCGGCTCGTCGTTGTGCGAGGCGCTTTACGAAAGGAGAGACTATGTGCGTAGGACTTTCTGCAAAGGTGGTACGAATTCAGGACGGTATGGCTATGGTAGACGCGTCGGGTGCGCGTCGCGAGGTGTCGGTGCAGCTTATGGACGATGTTGAGCCCGGTGACTACGTTATGGTCCATGCTGGCATTGCCATTGCGAAGATAACCGACGAGGACGACAGCGAGGCCGATGAGGTTATGGAGGCGCTTTTGTCATGAGCACCACGGCTAGGGAGGCGGCAGCGGAGATCCTTAGGTCCTACGACGGGCCTGCGCTGCGCATTATGGAAGTGTGCGGGACGCACACGCACGAGATCTTTAGGCTGGGCATTCGCAAGCTGCTGCCGCAGCAGGTAGACCTTATTTCCGGTCCAGGATGTCCTGTGTGCGTAACGCCAGTGGGCTTTATTGACGAGGCTGTTTGGCTGGCAGAGCATGGGGTTACTGTTACAACCTTTGGCGACCTCGTGCGGGTTCCGGGAACGAGCAAGAACCTGGCAGACGCCCGTGCTGCCGGTGGTCGCGTTCAGGTTGTGTATTCGCCGCTCGATGCGCTCGTTTATGCAAAGGAGCATGCGGACGAGCAGGTGGCGTTCTTGTCGGTGGGATTCGAGACCACCATCCCGGCGGCCTGCCTGGCGGCGGATCAGGCGCATGAGGAGGCCGTGGGGAACTTTAGCCTTCTTACGGCCAACAAGACGATGCCCAATGCGTATGCTGCGCTGCGACAGAGTGCCGACGTGTTTTTGTATCCGGGACACGTGCATGCCATTACGGGCACGGGGCTCTGCGAGGAGCTTGCAAGACAGGGAGTGAGCGGAGTGCTTGCTGGCTTTACTGCAAACGAGCTGGTAACGGCGCTTGCAGTGGCGGTACGCAAGTTCCAGGAGGGAAAGCCGTTTTTTGTTAACGCATACCCTCGCGTGGTGCGTTCGGAGGGAACGCCGGCAGCTGTGGCGCTTATGGAAAAGGTAATGGAGCCCGTGGATGCCGAATGGCGTGGCCTGGGCGTTATCCCGCAGTCGGGACTGCAGTTGCGCGAGGCATACGCGGGCGTGGACGCGCGCAAGAAGTTTGACATGCCGCATATTGAGGGCAAGCCGAATCCGGCATGCAGGTGCGGAGAGGTTCTTCAGGGGCACTGCAAGCCCTCGGACTGCCCACTGTTTGGCAAGGTATGCTCGCCGCAGCATCCGGTGGGGGCTTGTATGGTATCGGGCGAAGGCGCCTGCTCGGCGTACTTCCAGTACGGAGGTGGTTTGCTGTGAGCAAACAGGTTACATTGGCCATGGGGGCTGGCGGAAAGCAGACGGCAGAGCTCATAGATGCGGTATTTGCCAAGCGGTTCCAGAGCCCGCTCCTTACGGCGGACGACGCTGCGGTTCTCGAGCGGCCGGCAGGCAGGATTGCCATGTCGACAGACGGGTTTATAGTGTCGCCGTCGTTCTTTCCTGGTGGCAACATTGGCAAGCTGAGCGTGTGCGGCACGGTTAACGACTTGGCGTGTATGGGCGCGCGGCCGCTCTACCTTACCTGTGCGTTTGTTATTGAGGAAGGGTTCGAGCTCGCCAAGCTCGAGCAGATTGCCGATGCCATGGCTGCCACGGCGGCCGAAGCTGGCGTTACCCTTGTTGCTGGCGACACCAAGGTTGCTGGCAAAGGCCAGGTGGATGGTGTGTTTATTACCACGACGGGTGTGGGCGAGGTCGTAGAGGACGCCGCGCCTGCTGGTGCCAATGCGCGGCCTGGCGACGCGATTATAGTTACGGGTGACGTTGGTCGCCACGGCTGCACCATTCTGCTGGCGCGCGACGACTTTGGAATTGAGGCAGACGTAACGTCGGACTGCGCTCCGCTCTGGTCGAGCGTGGAGGCTATGTTGGATGCGAGCAAGAACATCCACGTTATTCGCGATGCGACGCGCGGCGGTGTGGGCACGGTGCTGTACGAAATAGCCGCACAGAGCGGCGTGGGGGTTTCGCTGGATGCCGCGGCAGTGCCGGTCGATCCTGCTGTTGGCGGCGTATGTCGCATGTTGGGGCTCGAACCGCTCTACCTTGCCTGTGAAGGCAGGCTGGTGGTTATTGCTCCAGAAGAGGAGGCCCCGGCGCTGGTGGATGCGCTGCGATCTGCCCCGCATTCGGGCGGTGCCGCCATAATCGGTCGGATTACCAACGAGCAGCCTGGCTGGGTGGTTATGAACACGGAGGTGGGAACGCAGACGCTGCTGCCTCAACCCACTGGAGAGCTGCTGCCGCGCATCTGCTAGCGCATTGGTGAGCAGGCTGTCTTAAATGCCGTGCCGTTAGGGATATTCCCCTACGGGTACATTGCGGATAGTCCACCTCGTGCAAAGGTGTTCTGCTCGCGATGTACCCGATGGGGAGTATCCCCTAACGGCACGGCCTACCACCACGAGTTTTCGGACGGTATAAGGAGGGATGTTAATGCTTAAGCGATTGGGTCCATCGGTTGTGGCAGCGGGGGACGCGACTGCTCCCGAGCTCTTTGCATCCAAGCTGGAGTTTAACCCTCCGGCGCACGGCACGTGGAACATCGTGCACATTGGCATGCTGGTGCCCGAGGCGCATCAGATATACGTTTGTGCGCTCAACTGCATGCGTGGCGTAGTGCTTACTGCCGCCGAGATGGGCGCGCGCGATCGGTTTTCGTGCGTGATCCTTAAGGAAGAGGACATCACGAAGGGTAAGGTCGAAGAGGTTACCCTGCGCGGCATCTCCGACGTGCTCCATAAGCTTGAGGCGCATGCAGGTCTTCCACCCTGCGTGCTGGTGTTTCCCGTGTGTACGCACCTGTTTTTGGGCATCAACATGGCGCATGTGTATCGCGAGCTTGAGGCCGAGTTTCCCGACGTGGACTTCGTGCGTGCCTTTATGGACCCCATTTCCAAGCGAAGGCTTATTCCCGACCAGCGATTGCGCAAGGTTATGTACGACCCGCTGCCTGCGTGCGAAGCCGACCCGCGTCTGGTGGCGCTGTTGGGAAGCGATTTTGCGCTCGATCCAGATGCGGACCTGCGCATCTTGTTGGCCAAGGGTGGATACGATTTTAGGAGCGTGCACGACTGCGCGACTTACGACGAGTTCAAGGGGCTTGCACGTGCCAGCACTATGCTGTGCACATACCCTGGCGGCTTGTTTGGCGCAAAAAAGGTTTCGGCGAGGCTCCAGCGTCGGTTGCTGTATGTGCCGTCGTCATTTGACTATGCAGAGATCGAGCACCACGAGCGCGAGCTGTGCAAGACGCTTGGCATAGAGCTTCCCGACTTCGAGGCCCAACGTGCGTTGTGCGACGAGGCACTGGAACGCGTTAGGGTAGTGCTGGGAAGCGCTCCCATAGCGCTTGATGCCGTCGCACATCCGCGTCCGCTGGGCATGGCGCGCCTGCTGCTGGAACACGGGCTCAACGTTACAGAGGTGTACCTGGATGCCGTCAATCCCGAAGAGGCGGACGAGCTGTCGTGGCTTCGCGACCACGCGCCAGGGGTTCAGCTGTCGTCTACGGTGCTTCCCGAGCTACGCGTGGCACCGCGCGTTCGAGACCGCAAGACGTTAGCCATTGGACCGCGCGCCGCATGGTTCTGTGGCACATCGTACTTCGTTAACATTGTGCAAGGTGCCGGCCTGTGGGGCTTTGCGGGCATTCGTACCCTCGCAAGGTTGATGCTGGAGGCATGGGAGTCGCCCAAAGACCCGCAAGACATCATCCCGCGCAAGGGCTTTGGCTGCCCAAGCTGCTTCTAGAGCAAAACAGCGCCCGTACCTCGCGCGGCAAAGGCGCTTCTTAACAACTTGCCCATGCCTCCTCGAAAGCATGGCGGCAAACAGTATGCTGTTTGCGACGAGAGAACAACCGACGGAGACTGTATGAACAGAAGCTATCGCATACTACCAACCTACACGGGCGATGTGTCGGGTGCGTGCTCCGCACTCTTCGAGCTGGGCGGCATGGTGGTCATCCACGACCCATCGGGCTGCAACTCCACGTACAACACGCATGACGAGACGCGCTGGTACGACAGGGACAGCCTCGTGTTCATTACCGGTCTCGTTGAGCGTGACGCGATTCTGGGCAACGACCAAAAGCTCGTGGACGACGTGGTGGATGCCGCGCTTGAGCTCAAGCCTCGCTTTATCGCGCTCTGCAACTCGCCCATACCCTTTATTTCCGGCACCGACTTCCGGGCGCTGTGCAAGATCATAGAGCGAAAGACGGGAATTCCCGCCTTTTACGTAAGCACCAACGGCATGCACGACTATGTGATAGGCGCGGGCAACGCGTTTGCCCAAATAGCCCAGCGCTTTGTTGCGGATGGAGCGCCCAGGGCACGTGCGCTCAACATAATGGGCGTTACGCCCCTGGATTTTTGCACGTCGGGCGAGGTACAGGCGCTGCACGACTTTGCGTACGATGCCGGCTACAAGGTTGTGTCGTGCTGGGCAATAGGCTCGAGCCTGGACGATCTGGCACTTTCTGCGCAGGCAAGCGTAAACTTGGTGGTGTCGTCCACGGGTCTTTTGGCCGCCCGTGTGCTGCGCGAGCGATTTGGAACACCCTATGTGGTGGGAACTCCCGTGGGGACGTTTTCGCAGGTACTTGGGGCGGCTCTTAAGGAGGCCGAGCTTACGGGGTCATGCGCTTGGCCATGCCGCGACGTGCGCGAACCGGCGGGGGACGGCTCTGCGTGCATAGTTGGCGAGCCTGTTGCGGCGGGGTCCGTGGCCGCTGCGCTGCAACGCGATGCGGGGCCAATGCGTGTGGTGTGTCCGCTCGAGTGTGAGCCAGAGATGCTGTCCAACTGTGACGTACGCGCATATGGCGAGGAGGCAATCGAGGAGGCGCTTGCTGGTGCCAGCCTCGTTGTTGCCGACAAGTTCTACGAGCCCATTTGCCCGCCTGCTGCACGCCTGCGCGTTTGGCCGCACTTTGCCCTTTCGGGAAGGCAATGCTTCGCACAGGAGAGAGACCCTCGGCTGTCGTAAGACAGCTGTGGTGATGGTGTGCCGCAAGGGGATACTCCCCATCGGGTACATCGCGAGCGGACCATTCCGTTACGAGGGACTTATCCGCGATGTACCCGTAAGACAGCTGTGGTGATAGTGTGCCGCAAGGGGATACTCCCCATCGGGTACATCGCGAGCGGACCATTCCGTTACGAGGGACTTATCCGCGATGTACCCGTAGGGGAGTATCCCCTTGCGGCACACTATGCTTGCAGTTGTTTGGGGATGGGAGCTGTGCCAGGAATCACCCGTGTCGCGTTACTCCACGCGCATGTCGCCTGGCTGGATAACTCCTGCTCGACGGAGGGCAAACGCAACGAGCCATGCCACGGCCGCGGGAATAACTACACATACGAGTGCCATGGCAAGCCACTGCATGGGGCCAACGGCCACACCGTTTTCCACCCATCCCGTGTAAAGTCCAATTGGCCCCACGAGTCCGCAGGTGCCCATGCCGCTGGCAATCGCTGCGCCGTTTTGCTGTAGGCCAAATACGACGGTTGCCACAGGTCCGCCTACCGCGCTTGCCGCAAGCGCGGGCACCCAGGTTACCGGTTTCTTAAAGATGTTGGGTACCTGCAGCATGGAGGTGCCCAGTCCCTGCGAGACCACGCCCGACCAGCCGTTGTCGGCAAAGCTCGCTGCCGCATAGCCCACCATCTGGGCGCAGCATCCCGCGAGCGCCGCGCCGCCGGCGAGGCCCGTAAGTCCCAGCGCCGCGCATATGGCCGCACTTGAAATAGGCAGTGTGAGCGCCGCTCCAACCAATACCGAAACCACCACGCCCATAAGGAAGGGCTGCAGGTCGGTTGCCCACATTACCAAGCTGCCCAGCCAGGACGCGGCCATGCCAATCCATGGCCCCACAAGCAGTGCAAGCGCACATCCTATGCCCACCGTAACGCCAGGGGTAACAAGGATGTCCACCTTGGTTTCCTTGGACACTGCCTTGCCGAGCTCGGCGGCAACAATGGCCACCACGAACACCGCCAGAGGGCCACCTGCTCCGCCGGCGTCGTTTGCGGCAAATCCCACCGCGGCAAGCGAATACAGCACGAGGGGAGGGGCGTTGAGCGCGGAGCCTATGGCAATGGCCATGGCGGGTCCGGCTACCGACTTGGCAAATCCGCCAATCTGACCGAACATCTGGATGCCGGTAAGATCTCCGATCGTCGAGAATATCGTTCCAATGAGCAGGGAGGCAAAGAGGCCTTGCGCCATGGCCCCAAACGCGTCAATGGCATAGCGCTTAAAGCTGGGCCGTATGTCCTTGCGCTCAAGGAACGAGGGGTTGTCCGACATGTTTCCTCCTCAGAAACTCGACCTCGCCAGCAGGCTCGGTCGCAAACCGTAAACAGTATGACGACCCATTGTGGTGCAAACACGCGCAAAGATGTGCAGGTGCACCCAACTCGTAACCAAACATTGTCCGTCGGCAGGTATTGTGCTGTAAACGTGTTAGTAGCTGGTATACCATCATATTCAAGTTAGTTTTGTTGGAAGGGATTCTCACATGCGCGTAATACGGTGCAAAGACTATGACGATATGAGTCGCAAGACGGCCAACATTATTTCGGCCCAGGTAATACTTAAGCCAAACGCCAAGCTCGGGCTTGCCACCGGAACCACGCCCATAGGGGCATACAAGCAGCTTATTGCGTGGTACAACAAGGGAGACGTGGACTTTAGCCGACCCACAGAGCTACCGCTACTTTATGAACTCCAACTTCTTCGACCACATTAACATCGACAAAGCCCGCACGCACGTGCCCGACGGGTCCAACCCCAACACGGAGGAGGCCTGCGCTCAGTACGACAAGCTCATGGCGGATGCCGGACAGCTGGACCTGCAACTGCTGGGCATTGGGCGCAACGGGCACGTGGGCTTTAACGAGCCAGGCGAGTCGTTTTCCAAGGGCACGCATTGCGTAGAGTTGGCCGAGAGTACGATTCAGGCAAACAGCCGTCTGTTCGACAGCATAGACGACGTGCCGCGCAAGGCGTACTCCATGGGCGTGCAAAACATTATGAGCGCCAAAACCATCCTTGTTGCTGCGTCGGGCGAAGACAAGGCCCAGGCAGTGCGTGACATGATCTATGGTCCCGTGAGCCCGCATTGCACGGCATCCATACTGCAGCTGCATGCCGACTGCTTTGTTGTTGCAGACGAGGCCGCGCTAAGCCTTTGCTAGCATGCGTAAGTTGCCCTTTTCGTCAGACTATTTGGAAAGTGCCCATCCGGCGGTGCTGGATGCGCTGGCGCGTACTGCCGACATCGCCTTTGATGGCTATGGAACAGACGCGCTCTGCAAGCAGGCGCGCGAGCTCATTCGCGAGGCATGCTACCACTGCGAGTATCCCTGACAATTGTACTAATCAAACTAGACCCCTCTGTCTGTGCGGCAGAGGGGCCATAGCTGATAACTGTTAGAATGACCTATATATGTTTTGAGAAGGGACTAGTTTAGTTCTTGCCTTCCCCAAGATCGACAATTGCCAAGGTTTTGCCCAAAGGAGCAAGGAGCTTTAGGAGGGTGTTGATCTGTGGCGAAATCTCGCAGCCCTCTATACGGCTGATTACGGACTGTCGAATGCCAGCGGCTTCGCCGAGTCTGGTTTGCGAGAAGGATGCGTCGCGTCTAATTGCCGAAAGGTTCTTGAGCAAATTGCGTTTTTCCTGCTCTACGTAATCGGATTCAGTGCCTTTGGCAAACAGATCGTCTGCGCTCATGGAACCGCCCTTTTCCCAGGCTATGCCCGCGCCATCGCCAGCAACAACTATGTTGCTGGGAAGGCTCGTTGCCTTTTCGTCCAAGTCTTGTGGACTGTAGTTTTTTGATACCCCGTTGTCGAACCACACGGCTAGCGTGGTGTCGTTAAGGATTACCGCTGCAATAACGGAGTTGTTCATTTAGCTCTCGCCTCTTTCGGAGTTTTTGTTTCCAAACAGTCAAAGCGTTAACAGTTGTCTTTCATAGGATATCACGTTAAAGTCCAAGGTGCACAATGAGTACTTTATATTTTAATATCACATCAAGAAGCCACATTAGCAAAAAACCCGCAATCGGGCAACAAAAAAATTGCAGTTATAGGCATCTTACGGCTAAAAAAATACCAATTAAGTGTCTTTTTGGCGCACGTCTCGGATATTTATCTTCTGTTTGATTTTGGAAAGTTGACAAAGTTAGACATATGTCAACAATATGATAAATAATATTATGTGCAAAGCGTAAGGAGTTTTACGTCATTGTTCTCCTGAAACCGTGCTCAACAGAGCTCATTTAAGCCTGTGGCCATATTTCTGTTTTGCCTGTGTTTCGGTATGGTGTTTTGCAGCTCGCCATACCAAATGCATGCTAGTCTGAGTGTGTTGGATAGAGGAGCAACTACGATGAGACATGGGATAGTCGGCGGGCTGTGACCACATGTGGAGGCGATGGTTGCCGAACTGGAATGCGTGGCAACGGATTCTGGTGGGGCTGGGGGGAATACCCTCAGAACTGTCTGCGAGTAGAGTGTTGCTTGCGGGGGAGCTATCTTGTGGTCGTTTGGCGTTGATGCTTTGTCGCCCACAAGGTTGCAGCCTTGTGGGCGATGGTTTTTGAGAGAGAGGAAGTATGGCAATGGACGTACGCAATATCACAGGTTCCATCGTTGCTCTGGTAACGCCATTTACGGCCGACGGAGAAATAGACTTTAAGGCGCTCGACCGCCTTGTGGACTTTCACTTGGAAAACGAGACGGACGGCATCTTGGTACTGGGCACCACGGGCGAGTCTTCCACTATGACCGACGCCGAGGACGTTGCGGTGGCACAGCACGTAATCAATCGAGTGGACGGTGCTATTCCCGTTATTGGCGGCGCGGGATCAAACTCCACGGAGGAGAGCCTGCGCAAGGCCAAGAGTCTGCAGATGATAGGCTGCGACGCGCTGCTGCTTATTACCCCGTACTACAACAAGTCCAACGAGGAGGGCATCTACAGGCACTTTACCGAGGTTCTGGACCAGACCGAGATTCCCTCTATCCTCTACAACATCCCTGGTCGCACTGGCTGCTCCATAAGCGAGGCAAATGTGGTGCGTCTTGCCGAGCATCCCAACGTTATGGGCATAAAGGAAGCCTCGGGCTCCATTAGCTATGCCACCAGCGTGGCGCGTCACCTCTCGCCCGACTTCCGCATGTATTCGGGCAACGACGACATGGTAGTTCCCATTCTTTCCTTGGGTGGCTCGGGCGTAATAAGCGTGTGGGCAAACGTGCAGCCGCGTCTGTGCCATCAGCTCGTATCGAGCTTCCTGGAGGGAGACTGCCAGAAATCGCTTCGCATACAGCTTGAAGGACTCGATCTTGTGCACGCGCTGTTCTGCGAGGTTAACCCCATTCCGGTAAAGGCCGCGCTGGCAATGATGGGCCTTATGGAGGAGACGTATCGCATGCCGCTGTACCCGATGGCTGCAAATAACCGCGATCGCCTGGAGCGGGTTATGAAGGAGGCTGGTATCCTTGGCTAAGGTATTCGTTGTTGGCGCCCAGGGTCGTATGGGTGGCCTCGTATGCGACCTGGTGGATGCGACCGAGGGACTGGAACTCGCAGGCCGTTACGACGTGGCAAACATAGCGGAGCTGGACGAGCTGGCACCTGCGGTGGACCTTGTAATAGACTTCTCGCAGCCTGCGGCATTGCCCCATGTTGCGGCCTATGTCGAGCGCACGGGCGCATCTTTGGTGAGCGGCACCACCGGCCTGGGCGCAAGCGACTTTGCGCGTCTAGAGGCGCTGGGCAAGAACGCGCGCGTGGTGTGGTCGTCCAACTACTCGCTGGGCGTGGCGGTGCTCCGCCGCGTGGCCAAGGAGGCGGCACGCGCCCTTGATGGCTGGGAGATCGAGATAGTGGAAACGCATCACAAGATGAAGCTCGATGCCCCCTCTGGCACGGCAAAGACCATTGCGGAGCAGGTGGGCGAAGTTTCCGGTCGCGACGTGGTGTGCCACTCCATGCGCGGTGGTACCGTTGCGGGTACTCACGAGGTGCACTACTTTGGAACCGACGAGGAAATTACGCTTACGCATCGGGCGGCGAGTCGTCAGATTTTCGTTAACGGTGCCGTTGCCTGTGGCAAGCGCCTCCTTGCGGTAGAGCCTGGCTACTATACCTTTGACGACCTTATGTTTTAGCGCGACGATCTAGCGCGACCGTCCTAAAACACTGGCTAGTCGCGGTTGCGTGCTTGCACTCCCATGGGAGTTTGTCCTATTCTATAACCTATCTATCACTGTGCTTGTTCTTGGCTAAGCGAGGAGTACATGGGCAGATCGTTTAAACGTATGATTCCACTGTGGATTTCGTACTTGTTGCTGTTTGGCCTTTCTGCGCTGGGGCCCGTACTGTCTCAGTACGGCGGCATCAGCCGTGGACACTGGGTGTTTCTCTTCCTTATGCCGTTTGCTATAGGAAGCGTTCCCTACAGCTTTATTATGGGAGAGATTGTGCAATACCGCACGCGTGCCTCGAGCCGCGTTGCCTGGCGCTGGGGCTTCTTCCACATGCTTGTGGTGTACGCCATCTTTATTGTGGGCATATTTGACCTCCTTATGGAGACGTCGGACTTGCTGTACTACGGAATATGGATTGCGCCGGCACTGGCCTCGGGACTCTTTTTTGTGCTTGGCATGGTTGTAATGCGCGTGGAACAGGCCCATTCCGACGCTCGCTACGGCGTAGAGGTAAGCAGGGGAGACCCGTGGGCCTCCTTCTTTGACCTGCAGTGGGAGGACGACTCCCCTCGTAACATGGTTGCTCACAGCGAGCTTCGCAAAGAAGACAAGCCCAAGCGTCGCCTTTTCCAGCGCAAGAAGTCCGAGGCGGGCCAAACGGAAGAATAGCATCTGGCTTTGGATGGGGACGTACCCGATAACAAGCCTCCCAAGACTGAGGTGACGCAACCTGTCCCCTAAGCAAAGGACAAAACCGCAAGGCACCATGGAAAGCAGCCGCGCGCAGTCGTCCTCCGGCCCTTCGTTGGGACAGGGCGTATCCATCGGTTGTGTTTTTGTCAAAAGCGCAAGCATAAGACCGTTCGCTGTCTGTTGCGCTGGACTATAATTCTCTTTTGTATCAGTTATTCACATAACTAGGAGGAAACATGGCAAACCGTTTTGTACTCAACAACATTTCGTATCATGGCAAGGGCGCCATCGCAGAGGTTCCCGGCGAGATTTCTCGTCGCGGCTACAAGAAGGCGTTCGTAGCCTCCGACCCCGACCTCGTTAAGTTTGGCGTAACCACCAAGGTAACCGACCTGCTTGACGAGGCGGGCATTGCCTGGGAGCTCTTTAGCGACATAAAGGCCAATCCCACCATCAAGAACGTGCAGGACGGCGTGGCCGCATTCAAGGCGTCTGGCGCAGACTGCATCGTGGCCGTGGGCGGCGGCAGCGCCATGGACACCGCAAAGGGCATCGGCATTATTGCCCAGAACCCCGAGTTCGCGGACGTCGTGAGCCTGGAGGGCGTGGCCGACACCAAGAACCACGCGACCTTTACCATTGCCGTTGCCACGACTGCTGGCACCGCTGCCGAGGTAACCATCAACTACGTGGTTACCGACCCCGAGAAGGAGCGTAAGTTCGTGTGCGTGGACGTTAACGACATTCCCGACGTCGCGGTTGTCGATCCCGACATGATGGCTTCTATGCCTGCTGGCCTTACCGCCGCCACCGGCATGGACGCGCTTACCCATGCCATCGAGGGCTATACCACCCGTGGTGCGTGGCAGCTCTCCGACATGTTCCACCTGGAGGCCATCCGCACCATCGCAGCCAGCCTGCGCGACTCCTACGCAGAGGCCAAGAGCGGCGAGCCCGGCAGCGGTCGTGAGGGCATGGCGCTTGGTCAGTACATTGCGGGCATGGGCTTCTCCAACGTTGGCCTGGGCATCGACCACGCAATGGCCCACACGCTTTCGGCTCACTACGACACCCCGCACGGCGTTGCCTGCGCCATGCTGCTCCCCATTGCCATGGAGTACAACAAGCCCGTCGTTGCCGAGCGTCTTGCCGACGTGGCGGTTGCCATGGGCGTGGACATTGCCGGCATGAGCACAGACGAGGCTGCCGACGCCGCGATTGCCGCCGTGCGCCAGCTCTCTGCGGACGTAAACATTCCCAAGACCTGCGACGGCCTGGTTGAGGCCGACCTGGACCAGCTGGCCAGCGATGCGCTTGCCGACGCCTGCTATCCCGGCAATCCCCGCGAGGCCGACCACGAGACCGTTAAGGAGCTCTTCCGTAAGATTATGGCGTAGAGCCAAGTCAGCGGATAAGGGACAGCAAAAGCCCCTCGCCATGGTCTTAGTGCCACGGCGAGGGGCTTTTCCTGTGTGCCACCAGGGCTGCCAGCCTTTGCGACTAGCGCCTTTCGTCGTTGAGGCCCACGATGGAGCCAACGATGGCCGAGACGATAGAGATGATAATGGATCCCCAGAGTGCAGCCCAAAAATCGACCACATATACGCCAATGCTAAAGAGGTTGAGCGAGAGCCAGCTCGCAATATTGAGGGCGAGGGCGTTAATAACAAAGTGGAAGATGCCCAAGGTAAGAATGGTTACGGGCAACGATATTACCTGCATGATGGGTCGGATGCTCGCGTTAACCAGTGCGATGGCAAGGGCAAACACAAAGATGCCCGCATAGCCGCCGTTTACTTCCATGCCAGGAACCAGCATGCATGCTGCCGCGGCCGCAACGGCCGTAACAAGCCATGTAAGAATGAACTTCAACGAAGCTCCTTTCGTCCAACTGCCAAATATGGAGCCATCATAATACCCAATTTGCAATCGAGGATATGTTTGGTGACCAAAACTACTCGTCTCAACAAATCAAAGCCTGCAAAACCACGAATAGGGGACAGTCCCTTAGTTGTGGTTTTGAGCCAAGAGCAACTGAAGAGGTATTCCAGCGCGCCAGCATATGCCCTGCATCATTGTTGTCTTGCGCGTGGGGTATTATGTGCATCATGGATCAGCTGAAAAAGAGGGGGAGCGAATGTCGCTAACCATCCTTACCACAGACGAGGAACGCCTTGCCGGTATCGCTTTGGAACGGCTCGTTGCCGACGGGTGCCAGAGTGGCGGCGTAGTCGTAATGGTGCCGAGCTTTTCTGAGGTACTTCAGGTGCAAAAGGACCTGGCAGACGAGGGCGCAGGGTTGGGCGTGGAGGTGTGCACGCCAGACTCGTGGATGCGCGACCGATGGGACGTGTGGGGAGACGGCCGTCGCGTGGTGGACGGTCCCGTGCGGACGCTGTTGATTGCCGAGTGCCTGCGCAAAAGCGCAAACGAGCCCGGTTTAGAGCTTTCGCAGACGCCTGGAACGGTGCAGCTGCTTGGCTCGCTGGCGCAGCGTGCGCTGCCTTGGTTCGAAGAAGCCATGCGTGAACATGGGGACAGGTTGACTCCTGCCGAGCGTAATGCGGTATATCTGTTGGACGCATACGAGAGACTAATAAGCGAACGCGGGTTTATAGAGGGAGCGCAATGTGCGTGCCTGCTGCCCGACTCCCTTGCCCAGGCAGAAGTCTCGCTTCCTCCTGTAGTGCTTGTGGGATTTGACGACCTAAATCGCACAACACGAGAGCTGGTATGTGGATTGGCTCGGCTTACAGAGGTTACCCTGGTGGTCCGCACTGCCAAGACGCTCTCCTACGAACAGGCTCTGCTCGCTGCAGGCCAGCTAAGGGAGGATGCGGAGTCGCGTGGGGTTAAGGTCTCCAGCGAGCAAGCGATGCAAGGTGGGTCTGTCAATCGCGATTCCGAGTTGGACGCACTCTTGCGCGCGCTCTTTAGAAAAGGCGCAATGCCTCTGGAGCCAACGGGGTCCGTGCGAGAGCTGCTGCCCTCGGGGCCTCTTGCGGAGGCGGAACTTATGGCGCGCGAGATTGCGGGACTTGCGCGGGAGGGAGCACGCAGCGTAGTTGTGGTCGTGCCCGACGTGCGGCGCGCATGGCGCGAGCTTGCGCCCAAGCTACTGGCGCATAACGTTACGGTGCGTGCGCATATGAGCATGTCGCCCGCAGATACCGAGTCGGGCCGGGCGTTTGCGGGATACGTGCGCACGGTTGCGCGGCTCGCGGAACTCGTTCCAACGTGGCCGCCGCCGCAGGAGGTGACGGACGGTACGTATGTGCAGATAGGTGATATGAGTTGGTGGCCACCCACCGAGCTCGTTGACTTTTTGCTTAGCAGCGTCTCGCATGTTGCTCCGGCTAAGGCGCGCTCGCTCGACATCGCATGGCGCGGTAACCGTCTGCTTTCGCCTTCAGACGTATTGGACCAGCTTCAAAGCGCGAAGGCGACGTCGGATGCGGTCGAGCGTGCCACGCGGGAGCTTTTGCGCGGCAGGGTAGGATCGGCGGCGTCCAAGCTGCTGGCTCCCTTTGTTGCCGCGGGAGCGGGCACACCTGCGGCGCGTAGCCATGCGTCGCTGGCACAGGAGGAGGCCACGGCGGTTCTGGGTGCATATTTAAGCGTGGCGGCAACGCTCAAGGAGCTGGGCTTGACTGCAGACCCCGAGCTCAAAACGTCCGTCCCGCTGTCCGAGCTGGCCAAGGCAGCACAGATGGCCTTGGAATCCACACGTATAGCTCTGCGGGTGGAGGCGCACGCAGAGCACGAGCGCGCCTGCGTGCTGCTGGTGGGACGCAGGGCCGCGGCATCCCTGACGCCGGCATCGTTCGACGTCGCCGTGCTGTGTGGGCTTACTTCCACGGACTTTGCCGTGCCTTCTGCCGAGGGCGAGCTGGAGGGTATTCTTGCGGACCTAGAAGTGGAACAGGAGCAGGACGCCATTACCACGCAGCGCGCGCTCTTTTCTAGACTTTGCTCCCTGCCAACCAAACGCCTTTTGCTCGAGCGCCCGCTCTTTGGGTCGGACGCAAAGGAAACCTATCCTGCGGTTATGCTAACAGAGCTGCTAAGTTGCTATGGACAAGACCTGCCCGCGTCGCAGCTCTCCGAGGACCAAGCGCGTGCGAACCTTTCGGCAACTGGTGCAGAGCCGGCAAAGGTCGAGGAAGAAGAGGTGGCGCCCGCTGGAAGCGTGGGCAACTCGCTGCGCCGCCTGGTGGTCGTGCCGCAGGAGGGGCAGGCAGAGCTTCCCGACGGACTGCCGGTGCTTTCTGCATCGCAAATTGAGTCGTACCTCGAGTGTCCGCTTAAGTGGTTTAGTCTGCGTCGCCTGCGCTTGGGCGACAACGACGCCGGATTTGGCCCGCTGGAGATGGGTACCTTTGCGCATCGCGTTCTCGAGCTCACGTTTGCCCAGCTCTTTGCGGAGGGCAAGGCCGTGCTAAACGTGCGCGACGTGGATGCCATGGCATACGCGCATGCTGTATTAGACGAGCAGTTTAGGACCCATGTTGAGCACCAGCACATGCGCGTGGGCAACAGAATGGCCTACCAGGCGCTCATTCCGCATTCCTCGAGGGAAGAAAACGACCTGGAGCGTCTGCATCGCGACCTTTCCTCCACGCTGGAGTATTTGGGAACGCGCTTGCAGGGCTACGAGCCGCGTGCCTTTGAGTGGGGCTTTGGCCGAGGGAACAGAGCGCCGGAGCAGGAGGGACTTCCCATGCTTGCGGAGGCAACCTATGCGGGTGTGCGCGTAACCGGCACGGTGGACCGCATAGACATAAATGGGCAGGGCCAGGCCGTAATTATTGACTACAAGCACAAGGGACCCACGGGATTCTTTGCGGAATACGCCGCCTTTGGTGGCAAGGGCGTCCAGGAAGACGAGTTTGTTCTGCCGCGACGCATACAGTCGTTGCTCTATGCACAGGTTGTGCGCAGAGCTTTTTCCGACCTACGCGTGGTGGGTGCGCTCTACCTTGGCACGCGTGGCAGCCACGAGCTGTCGGGAGTTGTGGACGAGGCACAAGCCGATGCGATATTTGGAGACACGCTTGGCCCGCGACGTGCTATGCAGGTTGTGGTAGATCGCTCCCAGTCCTTTGGGCAGGAGGGCGAGGCAGGCATAAACGCCCTGCTCGACGCCACAGAAGAGGCAATCGCGCGCAAGGTGGATCGCCTGAGAGAAGGTCATATTGAGGCTGCGCCCTGCGACGCCAAGGCGTGCCTATTCTGCCCGGTTTCCAATTGCGAAAAGAGGCTGCAATGAGTGGCATAGACCTTTCGACGCTCAACGAGGCGCAGCGTCGTATAGCAACCACGCTCGACGACCCGCTGTTCGTGCAGGCAGGTGCGGGTTCGGGAAAGACGTTTACGCTTACGCGGCGTGTGGTTTGGGCACTTTCGGAGGGCTCCGGAGCCGATGGCAGGCCGTTTTTGGACGACCTCTCGCAGGTTCTGGTAATTACCTTTACCAATGCGGCTGCCAGAGAAATAAAGGAGCGCGTTCGCGCAACCCTTCGCGACGCGGGGATGCACGAGCTGTCCCTTTCCGTTGACTCCGCGTGGATAAGTACCATCCACGGCATGTGTCAGCGAATCCTTAGGCGCAATGCGCTCCAACTGGGGCTCGATCCCGGCTTTGGGGTATGCGATACGCACCTGCAGGAACAGATGATAGACGAGGCAATCGAACGCGCGGTGGGAGCGGCAAGGCGCAACGCAAAGCGCGACTCGGTTATATGGCGCATGTTTGAGGAGCTGGAGTATTCTGGCGTTATTACGCGCGTGCGTACGCTCGTGAACCTTGCCCATGCGGCAAACGAGGGGTTTGAATCGCTGCTCGTGGCAGAGGCAGGTGCTGCTGGTGGCATTGCCGCGGCCATGAGCGACCTTACGCGCTCGTACGAAGCCATGGGGTCGGCAAAGGGCCTGAGTGCAGCGGCGCAAAAGGCGGTAGGCCCGTCTCTCGAGGCACTGCGCGGGTTCGAAGCATTGCCGCCCTCGCACCGTACGCCGCAACGCGCACTCGAGGCACTTGCAGCATGCAAGATGCCACGTTCCTCGAAGGCAATTGCGGATTTTCACGCAGAGGCAAAGGCGGGGCTTGAGTATGCGAGGGCAATGGCAGCGCTTGAGGGCGCAGCCGAGTTGGCGCCGGTGCTCGTGGACCTTGCACAGCGTACCGACGAGTGCTATGTGCAGCTCAAACGCTCACAGGCACTTTTGGACAACGATGACCTTATTACCCTTGCGCTCGACGCCGTGCGCAACGACCCGGTGGTGGAGGCCCGCTATGCGGGACGCTTCCGCCTCGTAATGGTGGACGAGTTCCAAGACACCGACACAAAGCAGCTCGAGCTCATCTCGCTGCTTGCCGGGGGAGGAGCTGGCCGGAGCTCTAACGCAACAGAGCTGGCTTCCCGAAATCGGGGTGCCGCTAGGGGATATTCCCCTACGGGTACATCGCGGACGGACTACTTCGCAAGGGAATGGCCTGCTCGCGATGTACCCGATGGGGAGTATCCCCTAGCGGCACACAAGTCCGCCTCGGTCGCCGACCTCGGCAAGCAACGAGACATTGCTCGAGCGGCGTCGTCGCAGGATGCCTCTGGCGGGGAGGCTCCGCGGCACCTGGCAACGGTGGGGGATGCGCAGCAATCCATCTATCGCTTCCGCGGAGCAGACGTCTCTGTGTTTAACGCGCACGGCACGCATGTGCCCGAGGCCGGACACGTGCGGTTGGACATGAACTACCGCAGCCACGCAGACGTTCTTGCGTTCGTAGACGCCGTGTGTGGGGGCCCAGCGGGGGTGCTTAACGACTTTATGCACCTGGATGCATGTCCCACGCGCAAGGACGGCTACCGCGCCGTCTCGTTGCCACGCGTGGCCATAGAAGTAACCACGAGCCAAGAGAAGGGCGTAAATGCGCTGGATCGCACGATGCAGCTTGCGAGCCAGGTTGCCGACCGGCTGGCCCAGTACAGTGCTGCCGGCGAGTCTGCCGGTGGAATGGCGCTGCTCCTAGGCTCCACCACCCACGCCGACTGCTACATAGACGCATTGCGGGAGCGTGGCCTGGAGTGCGTGGTAACGGGTGGATCCACCTTTACCAAGGCGCCAGAAGTGGGGGTCATGCTGGCACTGCTGCGCACGCTGGCTAATCCGCGCGACACCCAGTCGGGATTGTTCCCTTTGCTTTCGAGCGAGATGTTTGAGCTGGACGCAAACGATTTCCTGCAACTTGGCTCGCGAAAACAGCAGAAGCTGGAGGCGCCAACCAAGCGCACGATTGACCGAGGTCTGGATGAGTTCGAGTTCTTTGGCGGTGTAGCGCCCTCGGCGCGGCTCGAACTTGCGCACGAGGTTCTTGCAAAGGCGCTGGAAGACGTTAGTACGAAGCCGATCGCAGACGTATGCATGGACGTGGCAATGGGCTCGGGCTGGCTGTCACGTCTCGAAGGGCAGGGGCCACAGGGCATCGCACGCGAGGCAAACGTGCTGGCAGCCATCCGCTATATACGCGACCTCACCTCCGAGCTGGGGCTCGGGCCTGTGCGCGCAGCCGCCGAGTTCGCACACTGGCTGGACGTGACTAAGGTCCCACCTGCATCGCTTGCGGGTGCCGAACAGAACACGGTGCGCGTAATGACCATCCATGCATCCAAGGGCTTGGAGTACCCAGTCGTCGCGGTCGCCGAGTGCTGGGCCAATCCCAAACAGGACGGTGGGCTCTGGTCGGGAAAGAACGGCGAGGGACAGACGGAGGCGGTGCTCGCTCCAAAAGGCGGCGTTAAGCTCGATGCTGCAGAAGATGCGTGCAGATCGGGCGACATCGTGGATACCGCCTGTAGGTTGCTTAACAACGCGCGTGCTGCGGACGCGCAAGAAAAGGCGCGCTTGCTCTACGTCGCACTCACCCGTGCGCGCGAGGCGCTCGTTCTTGCCATGAACGTTCCCACCTCCAAGCAGGGCATATCGTCCGAGCTTGCAGCGGGTGTGGTGGATGCGATTATGGGCGGCGAGCTTCCGCCAGAAGGGGAGTGCTCGCTGGACTATGGTGGCTCGGCGCCGGCGTGCGTGCGCCATGTGGTCGCAACACACCACGAGGTCGAGACGTCCGATGCAGACGAGGCAATGCGTGTTGTGGGACTCTATCCTGTGGAAAGAATCTCTTGCGACGAGGTCTCGCTCGTGCGTGCCCGCGAGGACGTGTTTAGCTACAGCTCTGCGCTGGCGGGCTTGTCGCATGGGGGAGAGGCTGCGTCGCCCGCACGTGGCAATGCGCGTCCGGCACCCATGCCGCGCAAGGAGGAGCGCGAGGCGGAGGCCGCTGGTGAGCCGGTTACGTCCGACGAGGACAAGGCCACCAACTTGGGATCCGCATTCCACATGATTGCCCAAGCAATGGTGGAGTCTGCTGGCGAGCTGCCAGATGCGCGTGTGGATGCCATCTGCCGCCGATGGGGCCTCTCGCCACGCCAACGCGCGCGGCTGGACGCTGCACTGTCCATGTGGCGTACGAGCGAACTGCGTGCAGAGGCGCTCGGTTGGGGTATGGTGCGTGCGGAGGTGCCGTTCTTCACGCTTTCTGGCAAAAGCCCCCACGGTCGCTACGTAGAGGGCGCCATCGACCTGCTGTGTACCAACGGTTCAGCATGCGAGGGTGCGGCATTGGTGGTGGACTACAAAACGGGAGACTTGCGCCTAACCGAGGATCAGGTGCATGCGCGCCATGCCGCTCAGGCCGAGCTTTACGCCAGCGTGCTTCTCTCGCTGGGGTTCGACTCTGTGGAGTGCGCCTTTATAGCTGTAGAGACAGGCGTCGTTGCACGCTACAAGTTTGGTAGCAACTAGTGGAGCGTTTCAAATGCGCCTCCCTACTCTTGTTGGCGGGCAATTCGATTTCTTTACTGGTTTTACAAAACCTATCAAGAGGGGTACTCCCCCTTGATAGGTGAGCGCCTCTTCGTTCACCCGAGCTCAATGCGCTCGATCGTGCACTCGTGCTCGTCGGTGTCCTCGCGGTAGGTAATTCCCACCAGCACGCACTCGCCAGAGAGGCCCGCGAGCGCCACAGGGTAGTCACGCGCGCGAATCTGGTCGATTGCGGCATTTGCATCCTTGCTCCACTTGAGTTCTACCACCAGAGGAGGAAGCTTCGAGCCTAGCTTGGGTATAAACGCGAGGTCTGCGTAGCCACGCCCTCCTGGCAGTTTATCCACCCGCAGGTAGTCGTCCACGCTCCAGATGTAGGCGAGCTTAACGGCGGCGCGCAGTGCCTGCTCGTCGTTGTAATAGTGCGGCCCGGCGGCGCTGTTGTGGGCTCGGCGCACCGCATCGGCCACGTACGTGGCGTCTCCCTCCAGAGTGCGGCGTTGTAGCTCGCGCGAGTCGCGCACCAGGCGCGCAAGCTCGGGGCGGGCGCCCGCCTCCACCGACACAGCAAACTCGCGGCGGATCTCCTCGTTGGGGATGAACACAGTTCTTTCTATCTCGTCGTAGCCAAGGTAGCCCAGGTGCACGAGCAGGGTGTACACGTCGTTCTTCGAGCGTATGGTGCGCATGTCGTTTTCGAAATGGGCTACATTTACAGGCACGTGCTGTCCGTCGAGCATGGCCACGAGGTCCTGCTGAATACCGTCGAAGTCCATATCGATGTAGACCTGCAGAGCCTCGTAGGCCTCGGTTGAGGTCCAGTAGTTAGAGTAGTGCCCGCTGCCGATTGCGCGCGCCACGGAGTTGGGGTTGTACACGTGGAGCTGCTCTGAGCCCTTTCCGATAAGGTACCCGTCGTACCAGCGCTCCATCTGGGCATAATCCATGCCAAAGCGGGCGCATAGGCGCTCGACCTCGTCTGCGTTAAAGCCCACAAGCTGCGCCAGGTCCTTAGGGTCGACCACCGAGTACTCGTCAAACAGGTTGAGCGCCGAGTGTTGCCCGTACTTCTTGATGGGTAGGATGCCCGTCATGTACGCGGCATCCACGTAGGGCGCGCCCTTAAAGAGGTCGCGCAGGAAGTCAAGCCAGCGTCGCTGTAGGGCCTCGTCTTCGGCGGCCTCGCGCATGGGGCAGTCCCACTCGTCGATTACGAACACGAAGCCAGAGCCCTTGAGGTCCGCCGCGAGCTCGAGTGCACCGGCGAGGTCTCCCTCGAGGTAGGGTTGCGCCTCGGGCCACGCGCGCAGAATCTCGGTGAGCACACAGGTCTTAAACGTCTCCACCAGGTTCTGTATCCCGCCGCCGCGCCCAATCAAGCGCTGGGCGTCCACGCGTATTACGTCGTGGGCATTGAGGTGTTGCTCGAAGGAAGGATCGGAGGCTACCTTGAGTCCCTCGAACTGCGCGCGGGAGTCGCAGCCACGGGAGTAGTAGGCCACCAGCATGTTTGCGTCCACGGACTTGCCAAAGCGTCGTGGCCGGCTTATGGCCACGAAGCCAGAATCAAGGCAAAGACGTGCGTTCATAAACGACAAAAGCTCGCTCTTGTCAACATAGAACTGCGCGTTGAGCGCACGTTGGAACATTCGGTTTCCCGGATTAAGGTAGATTCCCATTCACCCTCCCGGATGCGTTGGTCCTTGAAAACAGTATACCCGCATCTAGAGGCCAATCCCGCGCATATTAATGTCGCAGAGTTGTAGTACACTTGTTCCTCAATCCTCAACAGAAAGGACGAGCCCATGGCGTTCGTTCATCTTCATAACCACACGGACTTTTCCATTCTGGACGGCGCTACGCGCGTGGACGACCTCGTTGGTCGTGCCGTGGAGCTGGGCATGCCCGCGGTGGCGTTGACCGACCACGGCTACATGTTTGGCGTTCCCAACTTCGACCTTGCGTGCAGGGGCTACAACACGGCCCAGGCCGACTTTAAGCAGTGGTCGCACGACTTGGAGTGCTTTACCAAGGACTGGGAGCTGGAGGAGCCGGCGGCAGACGCGCCCGATGCCAGCCCTCACGACCGCGTGCACGATCAATGGGCAAGCGACGTGGCCGTATGGAACGCCAACGGTGGTGCAGACAACAAGGATGCGGCGCTCGCCGCGGTAAAGGCAAACAAGCCGGCTCCGCTCATAAAGCCCATCTTTGGGTGCGAGGCGTACTTTATTACCGACGACCAGATTGAGCGCGGCACCAAGCAGCGTCGCTACCACCTTATCCTTCTTGCAAAGGACGAGACCGGCTACGTTAACCTTATGAAGATGATGAGCAAGGCCGCCAACGAGATGTACTACTACAAGCCGCGTACCACGTTGGACATGCTGCGCGAGTTTCACGAGGGCATAATTTGCCAGAGCGCGTGCGTGCAGGGCATCATTCCGCAAAACATCCTGGACAACAACTTTGCCGAGGCGGAGCAGTGGGCGCGCACGTTCCAAGACATCTTTGGGGACGACTTCTACATAGAGATCCAGGACCACGGCCTGGACTTCCGCGGCGGCTACAACGACCGTAGGCTCGACGAGCAGCTGGTAAAGCTCGCACACAAGCTGGGCATAAAGGTGGTTGCCACAAACGACATCCACTACCTCACGCGCGAGGACGCGCCCGTGCAGGACACGCTCTCCTGCATTGGCACGAACGCCAAAATAGACCAGACCGACCGCAAGCGCATGGAGGGCACCGAGTTCTACCTAAAGAGCGAGGAGGAGATGCGCCAGCTCTTCTCGTGGTGTCCCGAGGCGTGCGACAACACGCTCGAGATCGCGCAGAAGTGCAACTTCGAGCTGGACTGGTCTTCCATGTTCCTGCCCAAGTTCCCAGGCCTCGAGGAGGGGGAGACCTCCGAGGAGCGTTTTCGCAAGGAGTGCGAGGAGGGCCTCGCGATCCGCTATGGCGACGACTGGGATGGCAAGAAGATAAACGGCATAGACATCCGCGAGCGGTTTGAGTACGAGTACGACGTAATATGCACCAAGGGCTTTGCGGACTACTTCCTTATTGTTCAGGAGTATGTGCGCTGGGCCAAGCAAAACGGCATTGGCGTGGGGCCGGGCCGTGGCTCGGCGGCGGGCGCCATCGTGGCCTACGCCATGGACATTACCACCTTTGACCCCCTGGAAAACGGCCTGATGTTCGAGAGGTTCCTCTCGGTGGAGCGCTCGGAGATGCCGGATATCGACATGGACTTCGACGACGAGCGAAGGCTGGAGGTAATCCAGCACGTTCGCGAGCTCTATGGCGCCGACCGCGTGAGCCACGTTATTACCTACTCCACCATTAAAGCCAAGCAGGCAATCAACGACTCCGCGCGCGTGCTGGACTTTCCGGTGTACAAAGCACAGCAGCTCTCCAAGATGGTGAGCTCCAGCCCCAGCGCCAAGCTCAAGTTTACGCTCAACAAGACCGACGGCAAGGAGGACCTGTATAGCCAGGACTTCGTGGACGCATACCGCAACAATGCCGACGACAGGCGCATAATAGACGCGGCGCTTTCCATCGAGGGCCTCACGCGCGGCGAGGGCGTGCACGCGTGCGCGGTGCTCATTGCGCCCACGCCGGTTAACGACCACGTGCCCACCAAGCTCGACACCAAGGGTGGCGTGGAAATCACGCAGTACGAGGGCCACTCGGTCGCAGACATGGGCCTGCTAAAGATGGACTTCCTGGGTCTGCGCACGCTTACGGTAATAACCAAAGCGCTGCGCAACATTCGCACCAACTACGCCACACCCGAAGACGTGGCAAACGCCCCCGAGGCGGTGCGCTCCACCATTAAGCCGGGCGCCACATGCGTAGACATAGACGTGGACAAGATTCCGTTCTCCGACCCCAACCTGTTTGCGCTTATGGGACGCGGTCACACGGCGGGCGTGTTCCAAATTGAGTCGGGCGGCATGACGGCAACCATAAAGGGCATGCAGCCCAAGGAGTTCAAGCACGTGGTCGCACTTATTGCTCTGTACCGCCCCGGCCCTCTGGGCGCTGGTATGGTAGCCGACTATATCGACCGCATGAACGGCCGTAAGGAGGTTGCGTTCTACGACAACCGCCTGGCCGACATCCTGTCCGAGACCTACGGCACCATGGTCTACCAAGAGCAGGTTATGCAGATCTCCATGAAGATGTGCGGCTTTAGCGCAGGCGAGTCCGACTCGCGTATTCGTAAGCCGGTGGCAAAGAAGAAGATCAAGCTTCTTACCAGTACGGTGTTCCACTGGGAGGACGGCAGCGACGAGACGACGTACGACCACTGGATGAACGGCGCCGAAAAAAACGGATACACACGTGCCATTGCACAAAAGATTTGGGACGACGTTTTGGAGTTCGCATCCTACGCGTTTAACAAGTCCCACTCGGCGGGCTATGCCATCCTGGTTATGCAGACCGCGTGGCTCAAGGCCTACTACCCGCGCGAATACATGGCGTCGGTACTTACCAGCTACATGGGAAAGACCGACAAGATCGTGCACTACCTCTCGGCATGCCGCCACGAGGGCATAGAGATACTTCCTCCCGACATCAACGAGTCGGGCAAGGACTTTACGGCTGTTCCCGAGGGCATCCGCTTTGGTTTTGCCGGCATTCGCGGAGTGGGCGAGGGCGTAGGCGACGCCATTCTTGCCGAGCGCGAGAAGGGCGGCCCCTTTAAGAACCTTCACGACTTCGTGGACCGCGTGGACTCTGGAACCGCAAACCGCCGCGTGGTGGAGGCCCTCATTAAGTCCGGCGCGTTTGACTCCACGGGATACACGCGCAGGCAGCTGCTGTTCTTCGTTGACAAGGGCAACCCGACGAACATCCTGGACGCGGCGGCCAAACGCCAGCGCGACCGTGCAAGCGGACAGGTGTCGTTCTTCGACATGTTTGCGGACGTGGACGGATCTGGCTTCGACCAAGACGTGCCCGAGCCCGACGGCGTGGAGTGGGACCGGAGCGTAAAGCTCGCACAGGAAAAGGAAGTGCTGGGTCGCTACGTTTCCGACCACCCACTTGGGCCGTTTGAGTACGCGTTGGCGCAAGCCCGCGACTTCCAAATATCGGACCTTGAGGCAACCGATGAGCACGTGGACCCGCGCACGGGCGCCACTGTATCCGTTCCGCGCGTGGAGGACGGCAAGACCATACGCCTTGCCGGCATGGTCTCGTCGGTGGCAAAAAAGTCCACCAAAACGGGCAAGGCCATGGCCATCGTTACGCTGGAAGACATGGAGGGCGAGGTAAGCTGCGTGGTGTTTCCCAACCTGTACGAAACGTGCGCAGCCACGCTTGCCGGACAGCTCAACGAAATGGGCGAGTCGGAAGGCGACGTGTTTGTGAGCATTACCGGCAAGATGGAGCGCAGCGACCGCGGCGTGCAAATTATCTGCCAAAAGGTGGAGGCGCTCGAGCTCTCGGACCGTACCAACAGGCCCAAGATCGTGGAGGTAGTGCTTCCTTCCAGCCTGCTTTCGCGTGGACGCATGGAAAAGCTCAACACCGCACTTTCGCGCTTCTCGGGAATGGATCGCGTAGAGATTCTTGTGCGCTCTGCATCTGGCGACACCATGCGCATGGCGCTGCCGCTGCGGGTGGACGCCCACAACGTGCACATGCTTACGTTGGTGCGCGACATCCTGGGCAAAGAGGGCGAGGTCGTGCTGGTGTGAGGTGCGTCCTAGTCTATACTGGCTGTATTGGAGTTCGCAACGAGAGGAGAGAACCATGTCCGAAGTAACGTTCTACCGCTGCGAGAAGTGCGGCAACCTGGTATATGTGGTACAAAAGGGCACTTGCGTGCCGCAGTGCTGCGGCGAGCCCATGAAGAAGCTCGAGGCCGGATCCGTTGACGCTGCTACCGAGAAGCACGTTCCTGCCGTAACACGTGCGGGCGGTGCGATTAAGGTGCAGGTTGGCGAGGTCGAGCACCCCATGCTGGACGCCCACTACATCCAGTGGATCGCGCTTGTAGCAGGCGACCGCGTGGAGATTCACTACCTGCATCCTGGCCAGAAGCCCGCGACCGAATTCGCGTGCGACGGCTCGGACAACGTGACCGTGTACGAGTACTGCAACCTCCACGGTCTGTGGAAGGCCGAGGCATAACAGTTTAAAAAAGTTTGTCCCGTGGTGCCGCTTGGGGATACTCCCCCCGCGGCACCCCGGGACGCATCCGCCCCCAACTCCCTCCTTTCGCTTTCATGGCGTATTATGGTACTGCCACAGGAAATGGAGGAGTGTTATGAAGATTGCCATTGCCCAGATAAGCACCCGTGCGGGCGACTTTACGGCAACAAATATGCGTGTGGAGGCCTTGTCGCAGTCCGCCGTCGAGCAGGGTGCGGAGCTCCTGGTTCTTCCCATGGCGGCGTACACGGGGCCGCGTCCTGTGGACTATTCCAAGCGCGAGGGATTCCAAATCGACCTCTGGGCCGCGCTGTTGGACCTTGCGCAGAGGGTTGCATGTCCATGTATGGTGCCCGTGGTCATGCAG
Organism: uncultured Coriobacteriaceae bacterium; assembly: GCA_902793465.1. Lineage (GTDB taxonomy): Bacteria > Actinomycetota > Coriobacteriia > Coriobacteriales > Atopobiaceae > RUG440. The sequence goes on from CADBDT010000004.1 coordinate 109,052, forward strand.
ATGGACGACGAGCCCTACCACGAAGTAGTGATGCTTCAGGGCGGGGAGGCGGTTCCCATTCGTCTTCGTGCCTTCCTACAGAGCGGGGAAGGGCCTCAAAGGGAGCGCATTGGCGCAATAACCACCTTCGAGTTTGGTGGCGTTAGCATGGCGCTCGCACAGACCTACGAGGATCTGGACGACCTCGTGGACGCAAATGCCAACGTGGATGTGGTGCTGTTTATTTCGGACTACAGCTATGCGCTTGACGATGCAGGCTCCGTGCTTGGTTCGGCACTTGCAGAAAACCGCCTAAGGGCCGACGCCATTGCGCTCGATGCGTGGTTTGTTGCTGCGGGGTCGGTTGGCGGATACGGGTTGCAGGTATATGCAGGCGCAAGCTTTGCGCTCTCTCCATCAGGGCAGTTAGTTGCGTCTGCGCCCGCGTTTGAGGAGTCTCTGCTTGTGGCAGAAGTGCATGGCGCTGCGGGTGAGGCCAATACCCCCGAGGGAGAGCTTGTTCTTGAGCCCGAGATATACAATCGCTCGCTGCATTTGTGGCAGGCACTGAGCTTGGGGCTTCGCGACTATTTTGTAAAGACCGAGCGCGCGGATGCCGTGCTTGTGATGGACGGTTCTCTGGCATCGTGTCTTCTTGCCGTGCTGGCTACCGACGCGCTTGGCCCCACACGCGTATTCGCGCTTGTGGATGACGCGAGACCAGAATACGCAGGCATTGCGCTGGACGTGGCACGCGCGCTGCGCATCAATCTTATTGAATGCGACGAGTGCATACGCGCCATCCAGAGCGAGCCTTTGCGCTCTAATGCCTTGCAGGCATATCTTGCGCAAGTTGCCGCACAAAAGGGCGCGGTGGCGCTTTATCATGCCGACAAGACCTTCCTTGCCGTCGAGGCATCCTCGGCTTCGTGCAGGGTTGCTGAGCTGTTGCCGTTTGGCGACGTGTATCGTTCGGACCTCATGGAGCTCGCGCACATGCGCAACACTATTTCGCCCATCGTGCCGGCGGCGGCGTTTGCCAACTTTTCGGTTCCTGCGATTAGCGGGCTTGATGAGGCGGAGCCCACGCCGGAGGCGCGGCTTAAGCGCGTGGACGTTACGCTTGCCAACCACGTGGAGTGGGAGCGCTCGCTCACCGACGTGGTGGCCAGGCAGGGCGAGGGGCAGGTGTGCCAGAACATAATAGACGCGCTAGACCACACCGAGGCGGCGCGCAGTGTTTGGCCGTACTACCTGGTCATGTCGTCGCGACCGCTGTTTAGCGCGCGATTGCCTTTGGGCGGCGCATGGAGCGACAGGGTGCGAACCCAGGACGAGCGAAGTGGGGCCATGCGCGCAATGGACGAGCTTGTAGACAAGCTCCGAGGCTCCAAGGAGCCGTCGGAACCGCCCTCGGGTGCGTTTGGCAACGCAGGCTTAGGCGACTTGCTTAAGGGCATGGAAGTCGAGTTTAAGGGCGGCCGCTTGGAGGGCGTGGGCTCCGACGCCGTAGAGGGTACGATCAACGAGCTTCTGGGCCTCTTGCAGGAGTTTAGCGCGCAGGACGGCCAACCCCCAATCGAGGGTCCGTTTGGCCCGCTCACGTGGGGAAGCCCCTTTTCGGAGAACTAGCCAATCAAGGGAGAGTACCCCTCGTATAGTCATTCGTACATTAATCGAATATGATGATTCGCGTCAAATCAATTAAATCCTATCTTGCGATTTGCGTAGACCGAGGTGGAACATGCTTCGAAGTCTGACGGGACGACACTTGGGTATGTACCTCTGATGGCAGGCTCCCAATCAACAGTTCTTGTGCCACCCTTCCCAACTATGTGATACGATAGAACAATCGTTCGTATAGGGAGACAGCCATGATAATTATGGGCATAGATCCCGGCCTTGCCAACACGGGATGGGGAATAGTGGAAACGCGGGGCGCGCAGTGTCGTGCGCGTGCCTACGGGTGCGTTACCACCAAGTCGAGCATGCCCCTCGTGGATCGGCTGGGAAGCATATTTTCTCAGATAAGCGAGGCCGTCGAGCGATACGGTCCCACGCAGCTTGCCATAGAGAAGATCTTCTTTGGCGAAAACGTGCGCTCGGCCATGGCAACCGCGCAAGCTCGTGGTGCCGCCTTAGCCGCTGCGGCACAGGCCGGTCTTGTGGTGGGGGAGTACACTCCCATGCAAATAAAGCAAGCAGTTGTGGGAACGGGAGCTGCCGACAAGCGGCAGGTTATCTATATGGTGCGCAACGTGCTTGCGCTGGATCACGACCCGCGGCCCGACCATTGCGCGGATGCGCTTGCGGCGGCGGTGTGCCATGCAAACCTTATGCGCACGCAGGCAATTGCCCGCGATCACGCTGCGGTTCAGATGTTGGAGCAAGAGCAGGCGCAGGCGCGTCACGATCGCGCCATGGCGCGCCAGATAACGGCCGCAGCTACGGCATCGCATCGCGCGCGTGGCGAGCGCGACCGCAACGTGGCCAGCCACGTACGACAAAGTAGGAGGTCTACCTCATGATCGTCTATCTTACGGGTACCCTGTTGGAAGTAACGTCCAGTACGGTGGTCCTCGATGTGGGAGGCGTGGGATACGAGCTGGGCGTATCTGCCACTACGGCCGCCTCGCTTCCCGAGGTGGGCTCGGCAGGTGTCTCGCTCTTTGTGCGCATGGTCGTGCGCGAAGGCGCGGTGGACCTATATGGGTTTTCCTCGCGCGACGAGCGCACGCTGTTCGACAAGTTAGTGGGGATATCCCACGTGGGACCAAAGCTCGCGCTTTCGGTCTTGTCTACGTTTAGCCCAGCTGGCCTTGCCGCAGTTGTTGCCGCAGACGACGTGTCCGGCATGTCGCGCGTTCCCGGCGTGGGGAAGAAAACAGCATCGCGCCTCATAATGGAGCTTACCGATGTGTTTGCAAAGGATCCCTCGCTCAGCGGGTTGGCTGCAGGTGCAAAGTCGCCTTCTGTTGCGCCGAGCGCGACCCCTGCTCCCTCGTCCGTCGAAGCCGATGTGGCAGAGGCGCTCATGTCCATGGGCTTTACCAGCCAAGAGGCGGAGCTTGCAGTGGAAGGGTACCAGGAGGCTGGTGCCACCACGGTAGAGAAGGCGCTCGCGTACGCCCTCAAGCGTCTGGGAGGAAGGAGCTAGCATGTGGGAGGCAGACTCGGCCGATCTCTTTGCCGATATGGGTGTGTCTGGCCAGGTGCAAGGGTCGCATGGACCGGGCAGGCAAGCGCCTGCGGCACGAGCAGTATCCGCGGAGCTTACGGGAGATGACATAGACGTAGAGCGTAGCCTGCGCCCCCAGACGCTTGCGGATTACTGCGGACAAGAGCGCGTGGTAGAAAACCTTCGCGTGCTCATTCAAGCTGCCCGTGCTCGTGGGGAGGCACTTGACCACGTAATATTTTCTGGCCCTCCGGGATTGGGAAAGACCACGCTTGCCGGCATTGTGGCAAACGAAATGGGTGCAAAGCTGCGTACCACCTCGGGTCCTGCCATCGAGCGTACGGGTGACCTCGCGGCGATTCTTACCAACCTCGAGGAAGGCGACGTGCTGTTTGTGGACGAGATCCATCGTCTAAACCACCAGGTAGAGGAGGTTCTCTATCCCGCTATGGAGGACTTCTTCCTAGACATAGTAATAGGCAAGGGACCGGCTGCGCGCTCCATCCGTTTGGATGTGCCGCGTTTTACCCTGGTGGGGGCAACCACGCGCACCGGTCTGCTCACGGGTCCGCTGCGCGACCGCTTTGGCATCTCGTACAGGCTCGACTACTACTCCGTGCCCAACCTGGCTGCAATCGTTCAGCGTTCGGCTACGATTCTGGGTGTCTCTTTGGACAACGATGCCGCTGCAGAAATTGCGTCGCGCAGCCGTGGTACCCCGCGTCTCGCAAACCGCCTGCTCAAGCGCGTGCGCGACTACGCGCAGGTAAAGGCCGGGGGAGAGATAACCTGGGAGGTGGCCGCTGCCGCCCTTTCGTTCTTCGAGATAGACGAGCTTGGTCTGGACTGGATGGACATAAAGATCCTTGAGGCCCTTACTCAGACGTTCAGGGGTCGACCCGTTGGCCTTACCACTATAGCCAGCGCCGTAGCGGAAGACCCGTCCACGCTCGAGGACGTCTATGAGCCGTACTTGCTGCAGCAGGGACTAATAGTACGCACTCCGCAAGGTCGTCAGGCCACCCTGGCTGCTTTCGAACACCTTGGCGTTACGCCGCCTGCATAAGCCTCGACTTTTTAACGCCAGAACAATGCATTCTGCGCAACGATTATGAACGTCGGTAAGCCCTCGTGGAGCTGGACGTGTTGGCTTCGCCTGCTCTTGGGCTTACATTAGAGCAGTTCATTGCCGTATGCCAGCTAGACTTCTCGGTATTGCAGTCCTATGAGCGTGAGACTTGGTATGACGTTAACAGTCGTGTAGTGTGCTCGCGCAAGGCCATGGGCAACTTTACGTACAAGCCTGCGGAGTTCAGGAAAGCCTTCGGCGAAATAAATGCCTGTGCTTCAGGCACATACCCCAAGACCTACATCGATGATACGCGTCCGGGAGGCCCCGTGGAGCGAATCATCGAGTACGTGGCTCCCTTCGACACCTGCGACCGCGTGGAGGACTACTGCACCGCGTGGGCCTTCTTTACCTTCTTTAGTAAGAAGTATGGTCTTAACAAGTAGTAGCGAGAATTGTTGTCCTCCGTATTTGCTAACCTTAGATATCCAACGAGGAACATGTGAGAGAAGTACGAAGAACAAACGAGAAACGGAACAAATATGTGTGAGCTGAATAGCGGTCCAAAGGCTGACTCTAGTAGCAGCGCAAAGCCATCAATACTTGCGCACAATATGAGCTTGGACGCAATGCTGCAACGTGCGAGCAAACTCGTAGCTCAGTCGCGCAGCTATATTGGCCAAGCGGCCAATCTCATTACCGTTTATACGAGCTTTGAGCTGGGACGATACATCGTGGAGGAGGAGCAACAAGGCAGCAGCCGGGCTGACTATGGTAAACAGGTAATCGATGCCTTGTCGCATTCGCTTACACAAATGTATGGCAGGGGCTTTTCGACAACGAACCTAAAATATATGCGCCAGTTCTATTTGGCATATCGTGACCGCGAGGAATCAGTTCGTCAATTACAAATTGGCGAATTGATCGAGGAGGGGGCAACGGGAATTCGTCAATTCAAAATTGACGAATCTCAAAGTTTGCCGAACCCAAGAATCCGCCCTTTCCGCCTAAGCTGGACTCACTACCTTACCCTCATGCGTATCGAGGACCACACTGAGCGCGACTTCTATGAACGCGAGGCCTTTGACAATAACTGGGACGCAAAGACATTGCGGCACCAATATGGATCGAGCCTCTACGAACGACTCCTGCTCAGCCGCGACAAAGAAGATGTGATGCGTCTGGCTAACGAAAGTGCAACCCCGCAGAAACCCCAGGATCTGCTCAAGACTCCCTTCGTGCTCGATTTTGCTGGTCTTGAGGACAAAGCCTCATACCACGAGTCCGACCTTGAGCAGGCGGTGCTCGACCACCTGCAAGACTTTTTGTTGGAAATGGGCAAGGGCTTTCTCTTCGAGAAGAGGCAGAAGAGATTCAGTTTTGCAGATCGCGACTACTTTTTGGATATGGTGCTCTACAACCGTTTCCTGCGTTGCTACGTACTGGTTGACTTTAAGGCAGACCTCCTCCGCCACGAGGACCTGGGGCAGATGCAGATGTACGTCAACTACTATGACCGCTACGTCAGGCTGCCAGGCGAGAACCCCACGGTGGGTATCCTACTTTGCAAGCGAAGCGACCAAGCGCTTGTGGAACTGACGCTGCCCGAGGATGCCCATATCTATGCACGGGAGTATAAGCTCTACTTGCCTGACAAGCAGCTCTTACAAAGAAAGCTCGCCGAGTGGCTGGAGGAAAGCTCATGATTCCGTCGGTCCTGGCCAGACAGCTACAGCGGGGCATGGAGGACTACTTCCGCACCACGTTCCCCTTCGTCAACGAGCCCTTCAAGTCCTCGTTCGACCGATTTGCAACAAACGGCAAGGGACTCTATCTGGAGCCGTATACCGTAATTCGCCTGCCGTTTCGCACGGCAGACGCGATGCCGTCGTGCTGTGGACGAGTGGCCTCAAGTAATTCTGGTACAAGAGGAGCTGACGCTTGCTGGGGCGTACGCATAGCCACCATGCATTGTGCACCGACTCGGAAAAAGACCCATACCACACAGGCTTTGACCCTGTCTTGGTATGGGCCTGCGAGATTGATTGAGAAGACCCTAAACGTTATGGACGACCCCAGGCCTTGACGCCCCACTTGTCGACCCTCAAATGGAAGTCGTTCGTATAGCTGCACTTAGGGCATGTGAAGGTTCCGTCAACCGTCATATAGAACTTTGCGTTGCCCGTGGTAATGAACTCCCTGTAATGGTCGTAGGGGCACTCGTAGGAAAACGTGAAATCGCCGTTGCTGCTGTATTCCAGCTTGCCCTCACCGCCCACGATATCTTCGAGCTCACTTTCGGTCATCTTGTCTAGCGTGCTTCCTCACTCATAAACCCCCTCCCTTCCCGGTGGCATTCTCCAAGTTAAGCAACAGAACTCGTGTCCCGCTCCAGAACGATGGGGTACCTATTACGATAAGGTCGCCGGGCTTGGCGAGGTCCATGGCAATGTGGAAGAACAGGTTGTCGCCTGCGGGAACCTTTACGGTAAACGCGGTACCCAGAAGCGGGCTGCCGTTGATGGGGCGAAGGCCAGCCCCGCCCTTACGAGTAGTACTTCGCGTCGTCGGCAAGCTGCTGGATTTCCTCCACAATCTGGTCGGTGTCGTTGCCGGTAAGGTTGGAGAGCTCGCTTTCCAGTCTTTCCAGCTCAAGCAGGAGCTGGTTGTTCTTGTTCTGGATCGCGCGCATCTCGCCAAGCGCGTTGCGCATGACCTTAAGGCGTGCGACCTCGTTGCTCTCGTCGTCGTAGCCACCCGCCTGGTCTATGCGGTCCATGCGCGAGTACTCCGCCGAGTCAAACGCCTGCATGCGATTGACAATCTGCGCGGCGTTGCGTGTAATGCCCTCAAACGCGAGCTCCACGGGCACGTTGAACTTGTCCCACGTAAGCGAACCCTTTTCGAACTCCTGGTTCATAAGCGACAAGATCGACTGCTTGGTAAGGTCGGCCTTGGTAAAGGTGTCCAGCACGCCGCGTGCGGTGGCGTCCAGCGCGCTGTCGCCCACGTAGCGTTGCGCGATCCTTTGCACCTCGGCCTGCGATATGTCGCCCTCCAGGTCGATAAACGAGTTGGGGAGAGCCTTTTTCTGCGCGCTCTTTAGGGTCTTGTTTCCCGACTTGCCCCAGCCGGCCGCGTGGCCAATGCCCCAAACGAGGCCGCCTCCCAGCGCAACTACGACAACCACTCCTACTACTAGCAATATGTTTAGGGCCAATCCCATAGCAGTTCTCCTTGTTCCATGCACAAGCAGGCAAGGGATTCATCCCCTTGCCCCTTTTGAGTTAGGCAAGCTCTGCGCGAAGGTCGTCCAGCAGCGGGCCGCCGTCGCCACGGCGCCAGTACATCCAGCCGCTCTGGCCGTCTGCGGAGGCGCCGAGCGAGGTAAGGAACCGCTCGTAGGCCTCGGTTGGGTCCTCGAACATCTCGCCGTTGGCCAGCATTATTTTGCCCGTGGAGGTTACGGTGGCACGGCCGGGATGGAGCGGGCTCACACTTACCAGCGCATCGTCCATCTGCACCAGACCAGCGTCAAAGAGGTCGGCAAAGCTCACCTTGCGCGTTTCGGCCGCGCGCTTGGACAGACGATACTCCTCGCCAACCCCCTCGGCCACGCTCGGACGCCACCATACCTCGAGTGCCTGCTCAACCAGTCGCTCGGCGCGGTTGCGAATGCTTTGGGGTGTCCACTCCTGCGTGGCAAGAACGTCGGTTGCCATTACTAGGGGCACCTCGGCAATGCGCTGCTGCTTTTGTTCAAAGCTCGCATCCTGAAGATCGTATCCGTGCGTTGTTATCATAAGGTTGCCCAGGTTGTTAACGCATCCCTCAAACGCACGCTCGGGGTCGCTGCCAAGCGTCGCACGCCAGGCTTCGTCGTGCAGTGCCCGCAGGGGAAGTATGTGCTCAAGTGTCCAGTTGTACTGCTCGAGCACCAGAGTGTCGGTTGGCTCCATGTGCTCGTCGATGCGTGCCAGCAGGTACAGCGCGCTGGAGAGCGAGTGGATGTCGCGCGTGGCAAGGGCATGGGCAAACTCGGCGTCGGTGGGAAAACGCCTGGGCGTGTCGTCCTCGTTAAGGAGCATGACGGTAAATACCGCAACAACGTTTCCGCCCTCGCTGCGCACGGCGTCTATGCGTGCGATGAGCGAAGAGAGGAACGGTGCCAGGGCGCTGGGCGCACAGTCGCACACGGCACGGCGGAAGAGATAGCTCTCCAGCGTTTGCAGCATGTGCAAAAAGCCCTCGCGCGTAAACTCGTGGTGCTCGTAGCCGTCGTAGAGCGATATGAGCAGCGGGTTTGCGGCCAGTACGTTTAGCTGGGCAATGCGGCCAAATGCACGTCCGAGCTCCTCGTCCTCTACCTGCCCGCGGGCGACGGCGGCGTAGTAGCGGGCAAACCGCCTAAGCTTGAGGCTCAGGTTTTTCATGCGGTCGTTCTCGTTAAAGCCGTTAAACAGCACGTAGCGCTTGAACGCCTGGTACACGTCCACCTTGGCCATGGAGGTAGGCGCGTGCACCACGCTTAGGTAGCTGCGAATAAAGTCGTCAAAGGCGTCGTCGAAGGCCACCGTTTCGGTGGCAAGAATCTGCTCTATGGGACGCCAATAGGTGTGGTAGAGGTCCTGCTGCTCGGCAAGCGGATAGCTCATGAGCACAAAGTTGCGAACCAGATCCGCATTGGTAAGATCCTTGCCGGTGGCATTCATGGACTCAAAGATTACCTGCGGGTCGTCGACGCCCTGCGTAAGGGAGATAGACACGACCTCCAGGCGCTGCAAGCCTGTCCACACGAGGTCCACGTCGTCGAGTGCCGTAACGCGACGCTCGAAGAACGCCAGGTTCTGTGCGATTCGCGACATGGGATCGAGCTCGGGCTCCACGCCCTCGTCGAGCGCGTCCACAAGGCTGCGATATGCGTCGCGGTCGCCCTTGGAAAGGGTGAGCTTGTAATGGTCGTCTCCCGTGCGAAAGCGGTTGGTAAGGTAGCCACCCTCCAAGATTTCCTTGGCCGAAAAGGTGCGCACGAGCGTTGGGTGGGCGTTGGCATAGCGTGCCAGCGCCACCATGAGCAGCGATATGGTGGTCATGCGCTGCTGGCCGTCTATGAGCAGCAGCGGCACCACTCCCTGCTCGGAGAGCTGGCCATCCTGGATGGTAACTATGGACCCCGTAAAGTGCGAGGCCTTGCGCTTGCGCCCGCACGTTAGGATGTCGTCCCACAGCTGGGCGCACTGCGTCTCGCCCCAAGAGTATGGGCGTTGGTATACCGGCACCACAAAGCGCGCGTTCATCTCGCTTGCAAGGCCGAGGATCTTTCGGGAATTGGCATCCATGGGGTCTCCTCCTTACGCTCATTTGCTGGCAAAAGCATACCTCAAATGAGCTCGTATGATTGTGGAGGTACAGGTGGCAGGTCGTCCGAGAAGTCGCGTCGGAGTGGTGTGCCACCAGGGGATACTCCCCATCGGGTACATCGCGAGCGAGCCATTCCCTTGCGAGAGGCCTATCCGTGATGTACCCGTAGGGGAGTATCCCCTGGTGGCACACCACGTCTCATGCAACGTAAACCTGCGGTTAAGCGTTGCTCGTAGGCGTGGACATATGTCAAGTAACTCTATAGTATGAGGTCTGTTCTTTAAACGGACTCTATCCAAGGGGGAAGAATGAAACTTAAGAACATCGTGGCAGCTCTTTCTGGTACGCTGCTGGCGGTCTCGCTTGTGGCCTGCGGCGCTGCAGCCAATGGCTCCGGAAGCGCGCAAGGCGGCTCTGGCGATAAGACCTACATAATTGCCAGCGACAACGGCTTTGCTCCGTTTGAGTTTGCACAGGCCGACAACACCTACACGGGCATCGACATGGATCTTCTGGACGCCATTGCCAAGGACCAGGGATTCAACTACGAGGTTCAGAACGTTGGCTTTAAGATGGCTGTCTCGTCGCTCGAGGCCGGCCAGGTGGACGGCGTTATTGCGGGCATGAGCATTACCGAAGAGCGTCGCGAGAAGTTTGACTTCTCCGATCCCTACTACGACTCCACCGTGTGCTGCGCCACGACCGCGGACTCCGAGATTAACAAGCTCGAGGACCTCAACGGCAAGAACGTTGCCGTAAAGGACGGCACCGAGAGCCAGAAGTGGGCCGAAAGCATTAAGGACAAGTACGGCTTTACCACCACGACCTTCAAGGACTCCGCAACCATGTACCAGGAGGTAGGCGGCAACTCCGTGGCCTGCTTCGAGGACACCCCGGTTATGGCCTACTCCATTAGCCAGTACAAGACCACCGGAGGCAAGGAGGGCAAGAACTTCAAGATTATTGGCGAGGTTAGCCCCGACGACGCATTTGCCTCCCAGTACGGATTTGCCGTGCAAAAGGGCAAGAACACCGAGCTGCTTAAGAAGTTCAACGACGGTCTTGCCAACATAAAGAAGAGCGGCAAGTACGAGGAGATCGTAAAGAAGTACCTCGGATAATAGACCCGAGTGGTCCCGCATGCGTGACTACAGATAGGGGACAGTCCCCAAGTTGTGATTTATCGAAACCACAACTTGGGGACTGTCCCCTATAGGCTGCCCGAAAACTCGTGTCGGAGTGGTGTGCCGTAAGGGGATACTCCCCATCGGGTACATCGCAAGAAGGCCACTCCCTTTCGAGGAGGCCAATCCGCGATTTACCCGTAGGGGAATATCCCCTTACGGCACACTGTTTTCGGGCAGTCTCCCACTTGTGATCCAGCGCAGAATGTGGCATGCAAGGTGTGCCGCCACGATAAATGCACGTGGAAGCGTGTTGTTGCGGTACTTAATGCGCAGGCACGTGCATTTGGGTTGTCACGGCCGCGCGAAATGCACGCTGTTGCGGGGCGTCATGCCCAACTGTACGCACCCACGTGCATTTGGAAAGCCGACCGCCCTCGAAACGCACGTGCATGCGTGTAGTTGGTCGGTACTGCACGCACCCACGTGCATTTGGCACGCACCCACGTGCATTTGGAAAGCCGACCGCCCTCGAAACGCACGTGCATGCGTGTAGTTGGTCGGTACTGCACGCACCCACGTGCATTTGGGTGGCCAGGTGACCCCGAGATGCACGTGGAAGCGTGCTGTTAGCCGGCACTGCACGCATCCGCGTGCATTTGGAAAGCCAAACGTATCCGAAACGCACGTCGTTGCGTGGCGTCATGCCCAACTGCACGCACCCACGTGCATTTGGAAAGCCAAACGTGTCCGAAACGCACGTCGTTGCGGGGCGTCATGCCCAACTGTACGCACCCACGTGCATTTGGAATACCGGACGCCTCCGAAACGCATTCCCATACCTGGAACTGGATTACCCTCACGTTAAAAAACGCCAGAAGGTCCTACTGGTCGTATATGATTGACTCTTACATTAACGGACAAAGGATTGCTATGGACTTCTTCTCGCTTTTGCAGGAATCATTGCCCATGCTCTTGCAGGGAATGGGCCTCACGCTTCAGCTGTCGGCGGTGTCTCTGTTCTTTGCCATGATCATAGGCATTGTGGCCTCACTCATGGGCATGTCCAAGAACATCGTGCTTAGGGCCATAAACAAGGCACTCGTTGCCGTCGTGCGCGGAACGCCGCTTCTGGTGCAAGCGTTCTTTATCTACTTTGGCATTACGGGGCTTCTCGGCATCCGCATTACCGCCTTCCTTGCGGGCACCATCGCACTTTCGCTCAATGCGGGCGGCTACCTCTCGGAGATCTTTCGCGGCGGCATTCAGGCGGTCGATCCCGGACAGCGCGAGGCGGCGCGAAGCCTGGGCCTCTCTGCTGGGCAGACCACATGGCGCATTATTATTCCCCAGGCAATTCGTATCTGCATTCCCTCGGTGGTAAACCAGTGGTGCATAACCATAAAGGACACCTCCATTATCTCGGTCATTGGCCTGGCGGAGCTCACCAATGCAGCCGAGTCCATTATTGCCCGAACATATCGTTCGTTTGAAACGTGGCTGATGGTTGGCGCCATGTACTTCATCATTATTTGGCTGCTTACCCTGCTCGCCCGCTTTGTAGAGAAGAAGGTGTCGCTCGATGAGTAATTCCAATACCCCCAAGGTGCAAATTCGCGATTTGCACAAGTCGTTTGGCAACAACGAGGTGCTCAAGGGCATCGACTGCGACATTCAGGCCGGCGAGGTGGTATGCGTAATCGGTCCGTCGGGTTCGGGCAAGTCTACCTTCCTGCGCTGCATTAACTGCCTTGAGGAGCCCACGCAGGGTACCGTGCGCGTGGACGGCAACCTTATGGACGAAAAAGCCAAGAACATCGACGAGCTCCGCGAGGACGTGGGTATGGTGTTCCAGCACTTTAACCTGTTCCCGCACCTCTCTGTAATGGAAAACCTTACCATTGCGCCCGTGCTACGCAAAAAGATGGAAAAGGACGAGGCCGTAAAGGTGGGCATGGACCTGCTGGAGCGCGTAGGCCTTGCCGATAAGGCCGATGCCATGCCCAACAGCCTGAGTGGCGGACAAAAGCAGCGCGTGGCCATTGCGCGCGCCCTTGCCATGCGGCCTGGCCTCATGCTTTTTGACGAGCCCACGAGCGCACTTGACCCCGAGATGGTGGGCGAGGTGCTAGACGTTATGCGCCAGCTTGCCAAAGAGGGCATGACCATGGTTATAGTTACGCACGAGATGGGCTTTGCGCGCCAGGTCTCCGACCGCGTGCTGTTTATTGACCAGGGCGTAATTGCCGAAGACGGCACCCCCGCAGAGGTGTTTGACAACCCCACGCATGAGCGTACCAAGAGCTTCCTCAACAAGGTGTTGGAGGCGTAGCAACTCTTGACCTCTCAAGGGGGAGTACCCCTCTTGAGAGGCACCTCTCAAGAGGGGTACTCCCCCTTGAGAGGTCATAGGTCCGTGCTATTCCGTAAAGTAGGCCACGCCACCCTCGAACAGCGGTTGGAACGCATTGCCCGGCACGTTTTGGTACAGGCCGTCGGCAGAGCGCTCGGTGTGTCCCATCTTGCCCAGAACGCGTCCGTCGGGACTGGTAATGCCCTCGATGCAAAGGGCCGAGCCGTTGGGGTTAACGCTTAGGTCCATGGACGGCACGCCTTGCTCGTCCACGTACTGCGTGGCAATCTGGCCCTTGTCCTTAAGCTGTGCGAGCAGCTCGTCGGAGGCCACAAAGCGTCCCTCGCCGTGACTTATTGCAATGTTGTGCACGTCTCCCACCTGGCACTTGGAGAGCCAGGGCGAAAGGTCGCTTGCCACGCGCGTCCGTACCAGGCGGCTCTGGTGACGGCCTATGGTGTTAAACGTAAGGGTGGGGCAGGCGTCGGTCATGTCCACAATGTCGCCGTACGGTACCAGGCCGAGCTTTACCAGAGCTTGGAAGCCGTTGCAGATGCCCAGCATAAGGCCGTCGCGGTCGTTAAGGAGCCTGCGCACAGCTTCCGTCACCTGCGGTGCGCGGAAAAACGCGGTAATAAACTTGGCCGACCCGTCGGGTTCGTCGCCGCCGCTAAAGCCGCCAGGTATCATAACGATCTGCGCGCGGTCGATCTCCTCCACCAGCTTGCTGGTGCTCTGGGCGACTGCCGCAGGGGTAAGGTTGTTAATTACGAACGTGGTCACCTCGGCCCCGGCGCGCCTAAACGCACGGGCAGAGTCGTACTCGCAGTTGTTGCCGGGGAACACGGGTATTACCACGCGCGGTTTGGCCTTGGCTATGGAAACGTGGGGGATGCTCTTCTCAGTCTCCGTATGGAAGTTGACCTGCTCGACCTCATCGCCTTCGCCTCGATAGGGGAATACGGGCTCCAGTCGCGACTCCCATGCCTCTTGCTCGGCCGCGAGGTCGATGGCCTCGCCGTCGCAGACAAGCTCGTAGGCGCGCGTGACCGTTCCCACATGCTCGACGCGCACCAGATTGTTGCTGCGAGGAACAAAGGTGCAGTCGCTCACCTCAACCACAAAGCTGCCGTAGGCGGGGGAGAACAGCAGGTCTGCGTCCATGCCCCACAGGTTTGCGCCAAGACGGTTGCCTACGCACATCTTGAACACTGCCTCGGCAAAGCAGCCATAGCCAGGGGTGGAGACCGCCAGGGCATCGCCGTCGCCAATAAGCCTCTCCACGAAGTCGAGCACGGCAAGGAGCGACTCGGGCTCGGGAGTAATGCCGTCCGCGCCGTAGTTTGGCCGCACGAGCACGATCTTGCTGTCTGCGTGCTTGAACTCGGGCGACGTTACGCGATTGAGGCTGCCGACGGCGGTCGCGAAGCTCACCAGGGTGGGCGGCACGTCCAGGTCCTCAAAGCTGCCGCTCATGGAGTCCTTGCCGCCAATGGAGCCAATGCCCAGGTCGAGCTGCGCCATTAGGGCACCGAGTACTGCGGCGCAGGGCTTTCCCCAGCGCTCCGGCTCGTCGCGCAGGCGCTCGAAGTACTCCTGGAAGGTAAGGTAGGCATCCTTGTGCAACAGACCGCATGCCACGAGGCGCGAGACCGATTCCACGACGGCCAGATAGGCGCCCGTAAACTGGTTTGCGCTGGCAAGGTAGGGGTTGTACCCCCATGCCATGCCGCTTACGGTTGTCGTCTCGCCGTCCACAGGCATCTTGGCAACCATTCCCATGGAAGGAGTCAGCTGCGTGCGACCTCCAAAGGGCATAAGCGCGCTCGCGGCGCCGATGGTGGAGTCGAAGCGCTCGGAGAGACCCTTGTTGGAGGCCACGTTTAGGTCGGTCACAACCGAGCGCAGGCGCTCGGCGACGGTTGTGCCTTCCCAGGATGGAGCCCATGGCTCGGCGGCCTTCACATGCACGCTCTGATGCTTGGGCGCGCCGTTGGAGTTAAGAAACTCGCGGCTTATGTCCACAATGGTCGCACCGTTCCAGCTCATGTGCAGGCGCGGGTCTGCCGTTACGGTTGCCACGGCCGTTGCCTCGAGGTTCTCCTCCTGCGCATAGCCAAAGAACTCCTCTACGTCCTCGGGTGCCAGTGCCACAGCCATGCGCTCTTGGCTCTCCGAGATGGCAAGCTCGGTGCCGTCCAGGCCTTCGTACTTCTTGGGTACGAGGTCCAGGTTGATGTCCAGTCCGTCTGCCAGCTCGCCAATGGCCACGCTTACGCCGCCAGCACCAAAGTCGTTGCAGCGCTTTATGAGCTTGCAGGCGTCTTCGCGGCGGAACAGACGCTGGAGCTTGCGCTCTATAGGGGCGTTGCCCTTTTGTACCTCCGCTCCGCAGGTGGTGAGGCTCTCCAGTTTGTGTGCCTTGGAGCTGCCCGTGGCGCCGCCGATTCCGTCGCGGCCGGTGCGTCCGCCCAGCAGCACAATAACGTCGCCGGGAGCGGGGCACTCGCGGCGCACGTGGCTTGCCGGGGTGGCGCCCACCACGGCACCTATCTCCATGCGCTTTGCCACGTATCCTGGGTGATAGAGCTCGCTTACCTGACCGGTTGCGAGGCCAATCTGGTTGCCGTAGCTGGAGTATCCCGCTGCGGCAGTGCGCACGAGCTTGCGCTGGGGCAGCTTTCCGGACATTGTCTCGCTTACGGGGATGGTAGGATCGGCGGCGCCGGTTACGCGCATGGCTTGGTACACGTAGCTGCGGCCAGAAAGCGGGTCGCGGATAGCGCCGCCAATGCAGGTGGCCGCGCCGCCAAACGGCTCGATCTCGGTGGGATGGTTGTGGGTCTCGTTCTTGAAGAGAAACAGCCAGTCCTGGTCCTCGCCGTCCACGTCCACCTTTACCTTTACCGTGCAGGCGTTTATTTCCTCGGACTCGTCCAGTCCCGTGAGCCTGCCCGTGTGTGCAAGGTACTTTGCGCCAATGGTTCCCATGTCCATAAGGCACACGGGCTTGTTTTCCCGTCCAAGCTCGCCGCGAATGCTTAGGTAGCGATCGAAGGCCGCCTGCACCACGGCATCGTCGATGTCCACCTTGTCGAGCACCGTGCCAAACGTGGTGTGGCGGCAGTGGTCCGACCAGTAGGTGTCTATCATCTTTATTTCCGTAATGGTGGGGTCGCGCTTCTCGGACGCAAAGTACTCCTGGCAGAAGGCGATGTCCGCGAGGTCCATTGCCAGACCCCGCTCGTCAATGAACTCTGCGAGCCGCTTTTTGCTCAGCTTGCGGAATCCCTTTAGGACCTCTACCGCCTGGGGCTCGGCCAGCTCGAGCGCCAGCGTCTCGCGCTCTTCCAGTGAGGCCTCGCGAGCCTCCACGGGATTGATTACGTAGTTCTTTACTGCCTCGAGCCCCGCGTTGCTCACGCGACCTTCCAGCACGTATACCTTGGCGCTTGCGACCACAGGCCGCTCGCCCTGGCTTATGAGCTGTATGCACTCGCTTGCGCTTGCGGCGCGCTGGTCAAACTGGCCGGGAAGAAACTCCACGGCAAACACCTTGGCCGTCTTTGCGAACTTCGGAAGTTCGAAGAACACGTTGTCGGACTGTGGCTCGCTAAATACGGTGGGGACGCAGCGCTCAAACAGCTTGGCGTCTATTCCCTCCACGTCGTAGCGGTTGATTATGCGAACGTCCTTTAGCCCCTTTACGCCCAAGGTGTGGCGCAGCTCGTGGCTGAGCTCTTGGGACTCGACGTCAAAGCCGGCTTTCTTTTCCACGTAGACGCGAGAAACCATAAAAACCTACCCTTCGTTGAAAAAGACGCCCTCCATAATAGCCGAGGACTGCGCCTGGGTGACAAAATTGCCGCACTTGTTGCAAATAGAAGCATGGTTAAGGGGACGTGGGCCCAATCCTGAGGATGAGTCGGGAGTGCCAGCTCCTCGACTATACGCAGCAAGCGACGTTTCGGCCACGGCCAGCCGTCCAGATGCACGCGGTTGCGTACAGTTGGGCATGACGCCACGCAGCGACGTGCGTTTCGGCCACGACCAGCCGTCCAGATGCACGCGGTTGCGTACAGTTGCGCATGACGCCGCGCACGCACGTGCATTCGGGAGGCTGCTGGCAGCGGAAACGCACGCGTTTGCGTACAGTTGGGCATGACGCCACGCACGCACGTGCATTCGGGAGGCTGCTGGCAGCGGAAACGCACGCGTTTGCGTACAGTGGTCACCTTCTACACGCAAACGCGTGCATCTCAAGCGTGTTTTCCATCTCAAACGCACGTTTCTGCGTGCAATTCCGCTTGACTATGTGCAGCGACGTGCGTTTCGGCCACGGCCAGCCGTCCAGATGCACGCGGTTGCGTACAGTTGCGCATGACGCCACGCAGCGACGTGCGTTTCGGCCACGGCCAGCCGTCCAGATGCACGCGGATGCGTGCTCAGTCCGCAACATCACGTATTCACGGTCGTTTCGCATGCCGCTAAGTCGCCGCCCCAGCGCGCCAGGGACCATTCACTACTTGTTGCCGAGCGTGCGATAGAGCTCGGGGCGTCGGTGGTCGAACACGGGCATGGCGTCGCGTGCGTCGCAAAACCGCTGCGGGCTTATCCTGCACACCAAAAGCTCGTCGCTCCCGCTTGCCACTGCGTTGCCCAGCGGGTCGAACACGTGGCTGTGGCCCACATAGCGCTCCGCTCTGTGGCAGATGCCCGCCACATAGCATTCGTTCTCGATGGCACGGGCGCGAAGGAGCGTCTCCCAATGTAAGGGCTTGTTTGGGCCGTCGTGCCATGCAGCGGGAAACACAAGCATGTCGCAGCCCTCAAGTGCCAACGCGCGGGCATATTCGGGAAAGCGCAAGTCGTAGCATATGCCCACGCCCAACGTACAAAATGGCGTGCGGATTGGCGAGCAGAGCTGCGATCCTGGAGTCATGCGATCGGACTCGCGTACGCCGTGTGCGTCGTAAAGGTGACACTTGCGATACGTGCCCCGCACTTCGCCGGTATTGCTCACGACCACCGCCGTGTTAAACGGTGGACCGCCCTGCGGGTTCGTTTCGCTCATGGTAAACACGATCCAAATGCCCGATTCCCGAGCCATGTCGCAGACGGCACGCACATACGGGCCGTCCAGAGGTTCGGAGAGCTCGGCGAGCTCGCGTGCGGAAAGCTCGCGCGGGCACATGAGGTTTTCGGGGAACGCCAGCAGGTCGACGCCGCGTTCGCGCGCGCTTGCGACAACGCGACCTACGTTTCGCAGCACGTCTCCGTCCTCGGGAAAGGAGGTCTGGGGTATTCCGAGCGTAAAGTCCACGTGCTTCTCCGTTCTGCGTGTGACAACAAGGCCGGCATGCGAATTGCCTTGTGGCGCTAAATGAGGATTCCGTTGCAGTGGTCCAACTCGTGTTGGATCGCCTGGGCAACGCCCCCACAGAACGTCTGCGCGTGCGGCTGCAAGCCCGTGTCCAGCCAGGAGACCCGTATGCGACGGAACCGCCTTGCAGGCCGCGTGCCGTCCAGCGACAAGCACCCCTCCTGCGCCTCGTATTCGTCCTTTCCCCATTCGAGCGTGGGATTGAGCATCGCAATCGTCCTGCCGCCGTCGTCCAGCACCGCGATTATGCGCTTGCGCTGGCCTATCATGTTTGCGGCCATGCCCACGCACGTTGCCCTGTGCGACTCTAGGGTGTCAATGAGGTCTTGTGCTATGGGAAGATCGTCGGGGGTGGCTGCCTCGCTCGGTTGCTGCAGGAAGAACGTCATCCTCATAATTGGTCTTATCATCGCTGTCCCTTGTGTTTGCGCCAATGGTTAGAGAACGTCCACGACCTCGGCGGTGTAGGCAAGGTGGGCGCCTTCGGCATACAGATTGTTGCTGCGACTCGCAAAGTGCTCGAGCACTTCGGGAGGCACCTGCGTAAGGTCGATCTGGTGGGTGTAGAGCTTACGACACACGAGGGTGACGGTTGCTTCCTCAAACATCATACCATGCTCGATGGGCTTGGGCGTGAGGGAGGTGAGCTGGACCTTGTTTGTGTCGCGTCCGGACTTGGCGCCCAGCAAGGCAAGGTCGCGCTTGTGCTCGGGGCCAAACAGCTGGATTGTAAAGTAGTCGTTTTCCAGCATAAAGCGATGGGTGTAGCGCCTTGGGTGCACGTATACCGTTACAGTTGGCGTGCTCCATAGCGTGCCGGCCTCGCCCCAGCCTATGGTCATGGTGTTCCAGTCGTCCTGGGTTCCTGCGGTAACGAGCGCCCAGTCGTCGTGGACGGCTCGTACGAACGCGAGCTGTGCCTCCTCAATTTGCGTGGTGGGCTTGTTGAACATGGCAGTTCCCTTCTTGGTTGCTTATGAGTCCATGGCCTCGCGTACGAGCGAGCGCAGATTGCGAACAAATCGCTTGCGGTCGTCGCTGGTAAAGGCGGCGGGTCCCTTGGTGCGCCCGCCTGCACGACGGACTTTTTTCTCTTCGTGGCGAATAAACATCATGGAGTCGATGGTAAGCGGGTCGTATACGCGGCCGCGCACGCCTATGGCTCGCGCCCCACGTCCGAGCACGATGGACGCAAGGCCTATGTCCTGCGTTACCACCACGTCTTGGGGGCTAAGCTCGCACACGATGGCAAAGTCGGCCGAGTCGGCATCTATGCCTACTTGCAGCGTGCGCACCCAAAAGCCTCCATTTGCCGGCGGCTGGGTGGGGTCGGAATGCCGCACATGTCGCATAAGATTTTGCGTGGAGTTGCCCGCTATTACACAAGGGATGTTTGCCTTGCGGGCACAGTCAAGCGCCTCGCGCGTTACGGGACATGCGTCGGCGTCTACAAACAAGGTGGTCATGGCAATCCGTTCGGCTTGGTGTTGTACACGTCACAGTCTACACGCATTCGCGCAAGTGGTCAGGCACCCGTGTAATAGAATTGTGAGAGTAGCGCCCTGGGAAAACGGTGACTCCATGAGGTCTGACCGCGGAATTGGACAGGGCGTAGAGTCCACACGTGCGCTTACGTGCTCGCAAAAGGTCAAGGAAGGTCAACGACATGCGTGTTCTTATGGTCTGTTTGGGCAACATCTGCCGCTCTCCCATGGCAGAGTACGTCTTGCGCCATCTTGCGGAACAGGAGGGGATGGCAGGCGAAGTTCGCGTGGACTCCGCCGCAACAAGCAGGTACCAGATTGGCGAAACACCTCACATGGGAACGCGTCGCGTGCTCGCAGCCCACAAGGTACGCTGCGGAAACCACCGCGCGCGCCAGCTTACCAAAGGTGACTACGGGCGCTACGACCTTATTGTTGGCATGGACGAGGAGAACCGCTACGACATTATGCGTATTTTGGGCAGCGATCCTCTGGGCAAGGTTTACCTGCTGCTCGACTGGTCCGAGCACCCGCGTGACATCGCCGACCCCTGGTACACAGGCGACTTCGAGACCACTTACGCGGACGTCCTGGAGGGGTGCGAGGCGCTAATCGCGTGTCTGCGCGAAGGACGAGCATAGGGGAGCGCTTCTAAATAACCGGAAGTTATGCGTGTCCTCCCAAGAGGCACCCCACTTCATCACGAGTTCTCGGATGGCCTGCCCACCATTCTCTTTGCCTAAGTATAGCAACGTGATACGAAAGCTTGTGTTATGGAGATGCCGTATACTTGAGGCGTTACGAATCTAACTATCGCTGGAGGGGCAACACGATGACAATCACGCAGTCCCGCGACGAGCTGGGCCATGCCATTAGCGCGTATTGGGACAATCGTGCACAGACGTACTCCAATGGCGTGCAAAACGAGCTGGCCGGATACTGCCGGTGCACTTGGCAGCGCGCGCTCGCGCGTGCAATACAAGATACATGCGAAGCTGCGGCAAAGGAAGGTCGCGTGGTGCGCGCGCTTGACTTGGGTTGCGGGCCGGGCTTCTTTAGCATCCTGCTTGCCGATGAGGGCTGCGCCGTGGATGCGGTTGACATGAGCGCGCGGATGCTCGACCGTGCGCGTGCCAACGCGGCGCAAGCCGTGCCCGGTGCCAGCATCGCATTCCACCAGTGCGACGCTGCAAGCCTCGCCTTCGCGAATGACACCTTCGACCTTGCCGTCTCGCGCAACCTCACTTGGCTCATGCGCGATCCCGAAGGTGCCTATGCCGAGTGGCTGCGGGTGCTGCGTCCTGGAGGCAAGCTCCTTGTGTTCGACGCCAATTGGTATCGCTATCTTGTCGACGACGAGGTGGACGCCGCTCGTCGCAGCGACCAGAAGGACGCGGAGGTCTACGACAAGAACTCTCGCGCGACCGACGACGAGGAGCGGCGCTGCGAGCAGATAGCAGCCGAGCTCCCGCTGACCTCCGTCAGGCGTCCTCAGTGGGACATCCAGGTGCTCAGGCAACTTGGCGCAAGACAGGTAAGGGTGGACGAGCAGGCATGGCGCGATCTCTGGTCTGCCGAAGAGCAGGCCTACTACGGCTCTTCGCCCCTCTTTATGATCGAAGCCCGCAAGTAGGGCATCCCTAAGGAGCGGCGTCCATGCATCGCTACGTTATCCGACGGTTGTTGCAGCTCGTGCCCATACTGTTGGGCATCACACTGCTCTCGTTTGGCATGATGCACCTCGCGGGCGGGGACGCGGTTACGGCCCTGTTGGAAAACCAGGGCGTGGCGGTAACTCAGGACGTCATAGACGCAAAGCGCCACGAGCTTGGCCTGGACCAACCCTTCCTGGTCCAATACCTCGGCTGGCTCAAAGGGCTTGTGACTGGCAACATGGGTACGAGCTACGTGTCGGGAAAGGACGTGTTCCAGACGTTTGTCTCCAAGCTGCCTGCCACCATCCTGCTCACGTTCTCCTCCGTGCTGGTTACCGTAATTGTGGCGGTGCCGTTGGGCATCGTTGCCGCAACCAAGCAGAACAGGTTCGTGGACTACCTCATTCGCGTGCTTAGCTTCGTGGGCAACTCGCTGCCCAACTTCTTTGTGGCATTGCTGCTTATCCTTGTGTTTGCCATAACGTTAAGATGGCTGCCCGTTATTTCTGCAAACATTGGCAAGACCGGCGTCGCGGCAATCTCGTGGACGGGGCTCGTCCTGCCCACGGCAACGCTTGCCATAGCCATGACGTCCAAGTACATTCGCCAGATTCGCGCAACCGTGCTCGACGAACTCGAAAAGCCCTACGTGGCAGGCGCCCGGGCACGCGGTGTGAGCGAGAGGCGCATCCTTACCAAGAGCGTGCTCAAGAGCGTGCTCATAATGCTGGTAACGCTGCTGGCGTTGTCCATCGGTGACCTCTTGGGAGGAACGGCGATTGTCGAGACGATATTTCAGTGGGATGGCGTGGGCAAGCTTGCGGTGGATGCCATTACCATGCGCGACTATCCCATGATTCAGGCGTACGTGGTGTGGATGGCGATTATCTACGTGGTGGTAAACCTGATTGCCGACCTGCTGTATCACCATCTGGATCCGCGCGTGAGGCTGGGAGGTGACGACTGATGTCTGCAGCGGAGGCAAGTCGCACCACCAACCCCGTTACCGTGCGCACGCAGAAGGTGCGACGCGAACACATTACGGCGAGGCTCGTGGTGTTTGGCGCACTTGCGGCGTCGTTGCTTGTCGTGGCGGTTCTATCGCCATTGCTGTGCCCGTGCGACCCATACGCACAGGACCTCTCGCATGCACTCGAGGCTCCGAGTGCCGCGCATCTGGCAGGCACCGATCGATTCGGCCGCGATCTGCTCTCCCGCGTGATCTTGGGGTCGCGGCCTTCGATTCTCTATACGCTCGCACTCGTGACCATAGTCGCTGCGATTGGTGTCGTTGTTGGCGTGGTGTGCGGTTGGAAGGGCGGAAAGGTTGACGTGGTGCTCATGCGCACGTCCGATGTATTCCTGGCGTTTCCGGGACTGGTCTTTGCGCTGGCCGTTGCGGGAGTCCTTGGCGGCGGCATGATAAACGCCGTTATCGCGCTCGCGGCCATAGGCTGGCCCAAGTACGCGCGCATTGCGCGTGGTCTCACGCTCGCACAAAAGAGCGAGCCGTACCTTGCCGCGGCGCGGCTTGCAGGCTGCTCCACGGCACAACTCGTCTTTTTCCATCTGCTCCCCAACATTGCGGGACCTTTGCTGGTTACCGCGATGCTGGACATTGGCACGATGATGATGGAGCTCGCGGGCTTGTCATTCCTGGGCCTTGGCGCCAAGCCGCCAGCGGCGGAGTGGGGTTCCATGATGAGCGAGAGCCGCAGCCTCCTGCAAACGGCGCCGTGGACCATAGTTGCCCCAGGCGTTGCCATCTTCGTTGCCGTTATGGTGTTCAACCTGCTTGGCGACACGGTCCGCGACTACATGGACCCGTCGCAGCGAAGCAGGCGGAATGCAAGTGCGGGGCGTAACTCGAGTCCAAAAGGAGGACTGCCCCAATCTGCAGCTTGTGCTGTAAGGGAAACACAAGAGGAAAGTGAGGAAGCATGAAGAGCATCAAATGGAAGCGAAACGGGTTCGCGCTTATGGCGGTGGCATTCGCCTTGATGGCGGTGGTCGCGCTTGCGGGGTGCGGCGGCTCTCAGCGGGCAAGCCAGGGGGGCAGTGCCGGCGCCGCGTCGGGCGAGAAGCGGTTTGTGTACGGCACGACGGGATACGGGCCACAGATGGACGACGCCGGCCTCAACCCCCACAGCGCCTATTCCGGGTGGTCGGCCGTTCGCTACGGCGTGGGCGAGACGCTCTTTAAGTTCAACGACGCCATGGAGGCGGAGCCGTGGCTGGCCACGAGCTACGAGTTCTTGGACGATACCCACGTAAAGATTGTGCTGCGCGACGGCGTTACGTTCTCGAGCGGCCGCGCGATGGATGGGGCGGCGGTAAAGGAATGCCTGGACGACCTTGTGGCAACGCACGATCGCGCGCCGTCCGACATGAAGATTGCGGGCATCGTCGCAGAGGGCAACACCGTAACCATTCAGACCACCGAGCCGTGTCCCGCCCTCATAAACTACCTGTGCGACCCCTACGGGGCCATCGTAGACATGCAGGCAGGCGTTACGGCCGAAGGCAACGTTGCGGGTACGGGACCCTACGTGGCCGATACCGTATCGGACACAGAGATAACGTTGCACAAGAACGAGAACTACTGGGGAGGCAAGCCCAAGGTGGACACCGTGGTCGTCCGTGCGTTCTCGGATACCGACGCCCTGCAGAGCGCCCTGCAATCCGGAGAGGTAAACGCGACGTATGGCCTTGCATACTCGAGCTATCAGCTGTTTAACAACGATGCCTACCACGTGTCCGACTGCTTTACCAGCCGCGTGTTCTTTGGCCAGGCAAACTACACCTCTCCCGTTATGAGCGACGAAGCGGTTCGCAAGGCCATTGCCATGGGCATCAACAAGGAAGCCTTCGTAACGGCGCTTCTTAGCGGCCGCGGCCAGCCTGCCAAGGGCCCGTTCCCCGCCACCATGAAGTTTGGCGACGATACCGTGACCACCGAGTCCTACGACCCCAAGGCCGCCGCCAAGCTACTGGAGGAGAACGGCTGGGTGGACTCCGACGGCGACGGCATCCGCGAGAAGGGCGGCCAGAAACTCACCGTGCGTTGGCTCACGTATCCCGGACGCCTCGAGCTTCCGCTGCTCGCCGAGTCCGCACAGGCCAGCCTCAAGGAGATTGGCATCGACGTGCAGGTAAACAGTACGGCTAACCACACCGACATCCGAAAGGACGCAAGTGCCTGGGACGTATACGTAAGCGCGCTTACAACCGCGCCCACCGGCGATCCCGAGTACTTCTTTGGCGCCACGTGCCTTTCCGACTCGACCAAGAACTTCGGTGGGTATCGCAGCCAAAAGCTCGACGAGCTGTACGCCCAGCTCCACAAGGAGTTCGACCCCGAGACGCGCGCCAAGCTCGCCACGCAGATGAGCCAGACCATCCTGGACGACCACGGGTACTTCTTCGCGTCGTTCCTCCAGATGGGCATCGTGAGCCAAGCCAACGTAAAGGGCATGGCCGCGCATCCGTGCGACTACTACGAGATAACCGTGGACTTGGACGTGTAAGGCAAGCTATCGCGTGCTGAGGCCGCAAGCTGGCGTGTTGCCCGGAACTAGGTGGCCAGGAGGAAAAATGACAAGACCGCTGCTCGAGTTCGACCACGTGGAGGTGTCCTACGACGGCACCCCTGTCGTACACGACGTCTCGCTTCCGGTTTCGGAGGGTGAGGTCGTGTGCATAGTGGGCGAGTCGGGCAGCGGCAAGTCTACGCTCGTGCGCGCCGCCATGGGGCAGCTTGGAAGGCGCGGCTGCGTTACGCGTGGTGACATCTGGTATAAGGGGGAGTCCATCCCCGATCTTGCTCCGCGGCGCATGCGAGAGCTGTGTGGTTCGGAGCTTGCGCTCGTGTTTCAGGATTGCCTGGCCTCCCTGACTCCCATCCGCCGAATTGGCGACCAGGTATTTGAGGCAATGGGTTCGCATCGCAGAATCTCGCGCGAGGAAAGCGACGGCTTGGCGAGCAAGATGTTCGAACGACTTGGCCTCAGCGATCCGGAGCGCGTACTCGCCAGCTATCCGTTCGAGCTTTCGGGAGGTATGGGCCAGCGCGTGGGCATTGCCATTGCCCTGCTGGGCGAGCCGCAGGTGCTCTTTGCGGACGAGCCCACAAGTGCTCTAGACGTAATTGCACAGGCGCAGGTGGTAAGGCTGCTCACTCGCGTTAACCGTGAGCTCGGAACCACTATCGTGCTTGTTACCCACAACATGGCCGTGGTCGAGGCCATGGCGGACCACGTGCTCGTGCTGCGAGACGGACGCGTGGAGGAGGTCGGTCCTGCCAAGCAGGTGCTCGAGGCGCCGACGGCTGCATATACGCGTGAGCTCATATCCGCGACCCCGCGACTTGCGGCAATCGGCAGTTAGCGTCGTGTCCATGTTGTGGGGCGGGAAGAAGGAAAAGAGGCGATTCGCATGACGGAGCCAGTGCTCGAGGTAACGGACCTTACCAAGCGTTTCGAGCGCAAGGGGCATGCGGACGTTGTGGCCGTGGACGGGGTCGGGTTCTGCATACAGGCAGGCGAGTGCGTTGGCCTGGTGGGTGGATCGGGCAGCGGCAAGTCCACCGTTGCGCAGATGATAACGCGCCTTATCGATCCGACGTCTGGCAGGATCGTCCTTTGTGGTCGAGACGTTACGCACGTGCATGGAGCGCAGCTTCGGGCCATGGCCAAGGACGTGCAGATGGTGTTTCAGAACCCCGTGTCTTCCTTCGACCCGCGGCACACGTTGGGGGAGGGCGTGG
Source organism: uncultured Coriobacteriaceae bacterium (assembly GCA_902793465.1). Lineage (GTDB taxonomy): Bacteria > Actinomycetota > Coriobacteriia > Coriobacteriales > Atopobiaceae > RUG440. The sequence continues at coordinate 135,403 of CADBDT010000004.1, forward strand.
CCGAAAGCATGCGCAACATGGGCGTGTGCAAGGCCGAGGCACGGAATCGCGCTTGCGAGCTGCTGGAACAGTGCGGACTTACCGCCTCGATGGCAGGCCGCTATCCGCACGAGGTGTCGGGGGGCCAATGCCAGCGTGCGGCCATCGCTCGTGCGTTGGCGCCGGATGCGCCGCTTGTGGTGTGCGACGAGGCAACCAGCGCGCTTGACGTAACGGTACAGGCACAGATCGTACGACTGCTCTCCCAAATCCAGCGCGACCGTGGCCTCGCAATGCTGTTTATCTGTCACGACCTTGCTCTGGTGCAAGGCTTTTGCGATCGCGTTCTCGTTATGCAGGAGGGGCGCATAGTGGAGGAGGGCGTCGCGTCGGAGGTGCTTGCGCATCCTCGTCATCCCTACACGCGCCAGCTGCTCGATAGCGCGGTCCTTGCGTAGCTGTAGTAAGAGGGGTACTCCCACCGCCATTAAGCTAGCGCTGTGCACATTGGGGATATTCCCCTGCGGGTACATCGCGGATGAGCCGGACCCCAACGGAGGCCCTGCTCGCGATGTACCCGATGGGGAGTATCCCCTATGTGCACAGCTCCCCCAGACCCTTAACTAAATGGCGTTGGGTACTCCCCCTTGATAGGCACCAATCAAGAGGGGTACTCCCCCTTGATAGGCACCAATCAAGAGGGGTACTCCCCCTTGATAGGTACACGTTGGGGGATGCTTCCCCAAGCGGCACCCCGTTCTAGAACGGCCTGCTCAGTATCGACATGTCCACATGGCAGTATCCGCCTGGATTCTTCTCGAGGTACTTCTGGTGGTATTCCTCGGCGGAAAAGAAGTTGCGCAGCGGTTCCAGCTCTACCGCGAGCTTGGATCCTGCCCGCTCTTCCTGCGCGCTGTATACGGCGCTGATCGCGGGTAGCTGGCTTGCGTCCGTGTAGTAGATGCCCGTCCGATATTGGATACCGCGGTCGTTGCCCTGCCTGTTTACGGACGTCGGATCGATGATTGCAAAATAGTAGTCCAATATCTTGGCAAGAGACAGAATGCTGGGGTCGTAGTCGATTTTTACCGTCTCGGCATGACCGCTGCCTTCGCACACGTCGCCGTAGGAAGGTGGCTTGTCTGGACCGTTGGCGTAACCGACTTCCGTATGTATTACGCCGTCCATCTGATCGAAGAAGCTCTGGACGCCCCAAAAGCATCCTCCTGCAAGATAGATCGTCTGCATGGTCTTGTCTCCTCTACTCGTTGCGGCAAGACGCTCCGCTAGTTGTTAGCGCGACGCACGGGATGGCGTATTACCGTTCGCAGCCGCTCCGGAGCAGTGCGCCTCGCATCGGAAAGGTAGATCTCGTGATGCCGGCGCTCGTCGCTAAAGTCAAGCTCAAGTCCCTGTTCGAAAGCGTATTCGTGCATGGCGTCTACCGTGGCGGGCTCGTTGTCGTAAGGGCCCACGTGCATGCACTGGACACAAAGCCCTTCCTCAACAGCAAGGAACTCCACCGCACCGAAGTCCTGCTTCTTCTTCTTGCGCGTTGCCTCGTCGATTGCCCAGTCGAGGTCGGCTTGCGTCACGAAGTCGGGCAGGCGGATGCAGCTTATCCAGTTGAAATCCGCCTTGCGCTCATAGTCGACGCCCTGTAGGTCGTCCATCCACCAGAAGCCCTCCAGAGGCGGCACCACGTAATCGAAGTAGCCCTCAATGCGACGATCGCCCTTCTTGCTCATCTTTATTGTGTATGCGATGCCATAGAGCTGCTGCAGGGCATGCGAATACGCCCCGTTCGGGTCGCCTTTGCCGCGCACGGCAACAAAGTTCATAGCGGGAATCTCTACGATTGATGGCTTACGTGCCGGCTGGTAGAACTCCTTGAACTCTTTTTTGTAGTCGAATGCCATGTTTCTGCCTATCTGCGTGAGGGCTGTACGCGTTTCTAGCGAACACTTTCCTAGCATTGTAGGACCAAAGTTCCATGTACCCAACGAAGAAGGTCTTGGACGGTGCCTCTTGGCCTTGGTCGTGGCCTTTGCCCGAAGCTGCTTGACGCAACACCGAATAAGGCCCGTAGATGCCTCTCGTGCTCCCTGGTCATATGCCAAACTGGAAAGAGACGTCGGAACAGGCTTGGGGGCAGTCATGGAAGGAAGCACTCAGAAGAAGATGCCGGCAACGTGGGCAATAACGGTCTTTGTCATCGGTCTGTGCGTAAGTGCCGTAGGCGTAATGTTTTGGATCCTTTCGCCCAACCATGGCAACCTAACAGCGGAGGCCGAGGGTGTGGTTACCCGCGTGGAGGTGAGCGAGCATCACAATCGAAAGAGGGGAACCACCTACACGTACATAACCTACGTGGAGTTCGAAGACAGCGACCACCGGCTGCTCGAGGCGCGCTCTGTTGTAAACGGTTCTACGAAGCGCCATTACGAGGGCGATTCCGTAACGGTGTCGTACGACCCCAAAGATCCATCGGGCGGCTGCCTTATTAAAGGGGACGAGGATCGTTTGGCAATGTTCCAGTTCCTAGACTACTTCTGTCGCTTTGGTGGGCCGATATTGGCAATCGTTGGGCTTGTAGCCATGCTGCTTACGCGAAAGCCTGTGCCCGTGGCAAGCTAGCGGAGCGTCTTAGCTCGTTCTTAGATATGGGATTTGCATAGCCCTTTGTTCAACGTGGTAAAAAAGGTCGGTAAAAGGCGGGCACCACACGCCTTTTACCGAGCCATACCTTGGCGCATTTGGACTTCACACGATAATTGCAATAAGACATGTTATGGACGGACATCGAAGAAAGGACAGGCATGGCACACTTTCCCAAAGACTTCCTATGGGGCGGCGCGGTGGCCGCACACCAGCTCGAGGGCGGCTGGGACAAGGGCGGCAAGGGCATTTCCATTGCCGACGTAATGACCGCTGGCGGCAACGGCATCCCGCGTCGCATTACCGACGGCGTCGTGGAGGGGGAGAACTATCCCAATCACGAGGGAATCGACTTCTACACCCATTACCGCGAGGACATCCAGCTGTTTGCCGAGATGGGCTTCAAGGCCTTCCGCACCTCGATTGCGTGGACGCGCATATTCCCCAACGGCGACGACGCAGAGCCAAACGAAGCTGGCCTGGCGTTCTACGACGACATGTTTGACGCCTGCCGCGAGAATGGCATCGAGCCGGTAATAACGCTGCAGCACTTCGAGATGCCCTACCATCTGGCAACCGAGTACAACGGATTTGCAGACAAACGCTGCATCGACTTCTTCGAGCGCTTTGCGCGCGTGTGCTTTGAGCGCTACAAGGGCAAGGTAAAGTACTGGATGACCTTCAACGAAATCAACAACCAGGCCGCCGCACCCATCGCGCACCACATGCTGCAGGAGGGCGCGGTGCTAAACATTGGCGCCAACCCCGAGGAGCTTATGTACCAGGCTTCCGTAAACGAGCTTCTGGCCAGCGCAAAGGCCGTAAAGGCATGCCACGAGATAGACCCCGATGCCCAGATTGGCTGCATGATAGCCTTCTGTCCCCTGTACGCGCACACCTGCGACCCCAAGGACCAGATGGAAAAGACCTGGGCCGACCACAAGCGCTACTGGTATTGCGACGTGCACGCCAAGGGACGCATTCCCGAGTACATGTTCCGTTACTGGGAGCGCAACAACCTCAACGTGCCCGTAACCGAGGAAGAGAAGGCCGTGCTTGCCGAGGGCGTTGTGGACTATATTGGCTTCTCGTACTACATGAGCTTTGCTGTGGCGGCTCGCGACGACAACCCCGACTACAACTTCTACGAGGCTGGCATACCTGGATTGGAGAGCGTGGCTAACGATTTGGTGCCCAACGAGTTCCTCAAGGTAAGCGACTGGGGTTGGCCCATCGACCCGTTGGGCCTGCGCTATGCGCTCAACTGGTTCTACGAGCGCTACGACCAGCCGCTCATGATTGTTGAGAACGGCTTTGGCGCCTACGACAAGCTGGAGGCCGACGGCTCTATTGACGATTCCTACCGCATTGACTACCTGCGCGAGCACATTCGCGCCATGATTGATGCCGTGGAGAAGGACGGCGTAAACCTTTTGGGTTACACCATGTGGGCGCCCATCGACATTGTTTCTGCCTCCTCGGGCGAGATGGACAAGCGCTACGGCTTCGTGTACGTAGACAAGAACAACGCAGGAGAAGGCGATCTGCACCGCAGCCGCAAAAAGAGCTTCTACTGGTACCAGCGCGTGATTCAGACGAACGGAGAAGAGCTGTAGTCGTACCCATAGGGGTGCCGCTTGGGGATACTCCCCCTGCCATTAAGTTAGCGCTGTGCACATTGGGGATATTCCCCTGCGGGTACATCGCGGATGAGCCGACCTTAAACGAAAGCCCTGCTCGCGATGTACCCGATGGGGAGTATCCCCAATGTGCACAGCTCCCCCAGACCCTTAACTAAATGGCATTGGAGAGTATCCCCAAGCGGCACCCCGTGCCATCACGGACTCGCCGATAGGCTCCTTTACACCAAGCCTTCCTCCAGTGGGCGCGGACGGCCAAAGAGGTAGCCCTGCATCATGTCGGCACCGGCGTCGCGCAGGAAGTCGCGTTGTGTCTGGGTTTCCACGCCCTCTACCAGAGTGCGAATGCCCAGGCTCTTTGCCATGGCGAGCACGGACTTAACGATGGTCTTGGAGCGCTCGTTTCCCTCCATGTCGCGCAGGAACTCCATGTCCACCTTTAGGACGTCAAAGTCGTAGTCCTTTAGCAGGTTGAGCGAGCTGTATCCGCATCCAAAGTCGTCCATCCATACCTCGAACCCAGCGGCACGAAAACGCTCCATCTCCCTACGCAGGTTGGAGGTGCCGTCAAGCGCGCTTTCGGTAACCTCGACCGCCAGCAACTCGTGCGGTACGGACCAACGCTCACATGACTGCACAACCTGCTGGTAGATGTCGCAAAGCTCGAAGTCCAGACGCGATAGGTTAACGCTTGCGGCGTATACTGGCAGGCCCTCTTGCATCCGCTCGCTAAGGTGCCTGCACACCTCGTCCACCATGAACGCGTCTACCTTGTGAATAAGGTGCGCCTCCTCAAGAGTGGGAATAAACACGGCTGGCGACAGGATCCCCCTGTGCGGGTCGTCCCACCGCGCAAGCGCCTCGAATCCGCAGATCTCGTTTGTGCTGGTGTCTATTACGGGTTGGGCGTAGGCGCGAATCCAGTGCTCGTCTACGGCATTCTCTGCATGGCGCGCCACATAGCGACGTGTAAACAGCTGCTCGCGAAGCTCGTCGTCAAACAGTCTGAAAGTCTTATCGTAGCGACCCTTTATGCTTTCGCAGGCCATCTTTGCGCAGTCGAGCGCAACAAAGGGCGAGCGAACCTCGTCCTCAAAGTGAAAGATGCCGCACTTTACCTCTGGCGCGAAGGTCTTGCTGTAAGCCTTGGTCTTCTCGTGAACCACAGCGCATCTGCGCGCAAGGTCGGTGGAGTTGGTAAGCACGGCATATCGGTCTACGGAAAGGTGCGCCACAACATCGGTGGGAAAATTGTCCCGAATAAGATGCGCCACAAACAGGAGCAATTCGTCGCCCTTCGCCTGGTCGAACGAGCGGTTGTACGACTTAAAGTCGTCAATGTCGAAGTACAGCACGCTCATCTTCTTGTCGTATTGCTCCGCGCTGTTTAGCACCTCGTCCAAAAGCGACATAAAGCGTTGTTCGGTAATAAGCCCGGTAAAGATGTCCATGTACTTTAGCTGCTCGTGCGAGAGAAAGTCCACCCCAACGGATTCCAAGCTCTGCCAGATGTCCAGCTCGTCCCCCGTAAGGAATGCGGTCGGGCAGTCCACGTGGTTCATGTAGGCCAGCAGACTCTGTGCGGCATCGTTTACAAAGGAGCGCATGGCACGCTCGCTTATTGCGCCCACACGCACCTTAAGCGCGACATCCGGTGTGCCAGGTACCGTGAGCTCTTGTGCATTTATGGCCATCTGCCGTATGCGGTCAAGGAATTCCTCGCGCGGAAGCTGGTCGAGCCTAAGCAGAAGCGTGTCGCTTCCCATCTTGCGAATATGGCCAGGATCAACGCCGTTCTCTATGGCAAATGCGCGTAGCAGGTCTATAAGCGCATCCGCGAGCGCCTTGTCGTCCTTCGAGCACACTTCGCAAAAGTTCGCGATGCTTAAAACCGCCGCTTGGCGTGGGGGTACAACACTCATTGCTGCCGTCCTCTCGAATGCTACATCGAGTATACAGCGCAAGCCAAGAAACGCTGAGCTAACCCCTTTACGGCTAAATTCGTCGGGGGAGGGGTCGTTTGCCGTTGACCTATCAAAGGGGGTACTCCCCCTTGATAGGTCGCTTGCGACCTATCAAAGGGGAGTACCCCCTTTGATAGGTCAACGGCAACAGGGGTTGTGCTAGTCACCGACGTCGAGTAGCACGCGTATGTCAAAGTCCCAATCGGGATAACGCTCGCTGCACTCGCTTACCAGCTCGGCATGCAACTCGTTTGTGTTGGGGGTATCAAAGCTCGCGACGGCATCAAATCGTATGGTGGAGGTAATGGTGTCCACGTACAGCCCGTTAAGCTCGACCACGTGATCGTGCAACCACACAATGCGGCCTATGTCCGCTCGAATCTTGCGGATGTTGTCGTCGTCCGGAATGTAGGGGTAGGGTGTTACGCCCGCAAGGGAGACCCCGCACTCTGTTTTTACTCGATCATGCACGGCGCGTGCCACAGCGTCGAACTCGGCTACGGTCATGGAACCGTCCACCGTAACGTGGATGGTCCCGCCAGTCTTGTCGGGCCCAAAGTCCATAAGCACAACGCCGTTGGCGAGCTTAACCTCGTCTATGGAACGGGCCACCTTTTCCACCTTTGATGCAACGTGGGGGTGCACGCGCTCGCCCAGAAGCTTGGATGCCGCGTCAAGGTGAAGAGATAGGCCGCTCTTTATTATGAGCAGTGCGATTCCCGCGGCAAGCCAGGCTTCCACGTCCCATCCCAGCGTCATAAATAGGATGCCCGACGCAAGCGTTGCCGTAGACACGAATCCGTCCATAACAGAGTCGGTACCAGAGCCGGTAAGGGAAGCCGACTTCAAGCGCTTTCCCTCGCGCTTTAGGTAGAAGCCAAGAATGAACTTTACCATTGCCGCGCCAGCCACAATAACAAGTGCCACAACGGTGTATTCCGGCTTTGAGGGATCGAGGATCGATTTGACTGCCTCTATAAATGCAGAGACGCCCGCGGCAAGAATGAGGGCTGCAATGAAGTTTGACGTAAGATACTCTGCACGGCCGTATCCAAAGGGATGACTCTGGTCGGCAGCCTTCGAGGATATTCTGGCGCCTACGATTGCAACGATTGAAGACAGTGCATCTACCAGGCTGTTGACGGCGTCCATCGTAATGGAAACGGAACCGGTAAGGGTTCCCACCACGCCTTTGGTTACTGCCAAAATTACGTTGCCCGCAACGTTGAGCGCGCTCGCCCGAATTATTTGGCCTTCTCGATTCACGTGGACACCCTTTCGCTAAACGTTACACTTCGTGTTGTGGCTAGTACACCAGTGGTGACCCAAAGTAAAGATGCTGCATTACCCTTCGCCATGGGGAGGGATTTTCTACGTATGTGTACTCGAACGTTGCCTCGGTGCTCTCGGTGGCTGTTTTTTTGCCGTCGCTGTAGGCGGTCGTCTTGTCGACCTCGTGGGCTAGGTTTCCGTTTTCGTCGTACTCATAGGTCGTTTCGGTCTCTTGCTCTGTCTTGTTGGTTTTCTTGTTTACGCTCTTGGTGTGGCTCGAAACAATCCGATTGTTTTTGTCGCGTTCGTAGGTGAACTCGGCAACCATGTTGTTGTCGTCGTTACTGGTTTCTATGTGCGTGGAATGGCCGTCTTCATCAAAGTCGTATATTCGCTTTAACTTGCTTTGGTCTTCGAGAGTCATGTTTGCTGTTACGCGCTTTATGAAGCCTTGGTCGTTGTATTCGTACGTATTGGTACTATCCTGCTTTTTGGTGTCGTCGTTAACCACGCTCATGCTCTTTGGCCGCTCGTCACCCAAAGAGTTCCATTCGTAGCTAAAGTGCTCTGTTTTGCCGTCGGTGGTTCTTTCGCAGGAAAGACATTGGCCGGATTTGTCGAACGTGTATAACTCTGAGATTTTGCTCTTATGGTTTTCCGAGTCGTTGTAGCTGTAATTAAAGGATATGGGATTGCCAGCTTCGTCAAGTTTGTACTGCTGTTCTATGTTCCAGGTACCCTTGTCCTGTTTTCCGTTGCTCGTCATCTTGGTTTGTACCCATACGCCCTTTTGCGCGCTGCCACCGCCTGGCTTTACTACAAACACGACCACCACTACGACTGCCGCAATTAGTACGGCCGCTCCAATTCCGATTGCCAGTGGCAACATGCTCTTCTTCTTTTGTTGCGATGGAGGCTCGGGTGGCGCCGGGGTTGGTGCTTGAGGTTTGCGCGGTGCTTCCGGCTTAGGCTGGGGTTGAGCTGGAGGCTTGGGATTAGCCTGCGGTGCTGCTGGTTTTGGCTGGGGCTGGGGCACAGGCCTGGCCTGTGACGCCTCCGGCTCTGGTTGCGACTCGGCTTTCTCCCTTTCCACGCGAGAGGCAACCTGCCAATTTGTTAGAGAGATGCCGCAGCCCTCGCAAAACTTTTGTCCTGGCTTGATTTCGGATCCGCATTCGGGACAAAACATAGTGCCTCCTTTGGATGGGTATCGCGCATTACAAATAACTATATACCACCTGGCATGTGGCTGGTTGGCATGTCTCCCAAAGGTGGGCTGTGGGGTGCTTCCAATTGGGTACATCCCAGGGTGCCACCCCCACGCATACGCCCCTCGGGCATACGCGTGGGGGTGGCACCCCGAGACGTATCCCTGTTTGTAATCCGAACGTGTCTGTTGCTTGCAAATGGGCTAATATGGCTCAAGACTTTCGATAGGGGGTAAGTGAATGCGCAGACTCAATCCCGTTGCACGCCCGTTTGTGGCGGCGGCCGCATTTGCCATCGTAATACTTATGGCGCAATTTATTCGAACCGTGCTCATTGAGGGAGGGGAGTTTAGGCCAGACTGGATTATAGTTGGTGCGGGATCTGCGCTTCTGCTTGTGATTAACTTTATTAAGTTGAAACTGTAGCACGCGCTCCGTCACTAAGCCGCGTCTTCGCCTTCCGCAGAAACATATCTGTTGGTCTTTTGTACGCGCTTAGCAAATGCCTTGAGCACGTGTTCCAAGGCGCTCGATATAGCCAAGTACACCACTGCGGTGGCAATCATTGCTGGTAGCGCCTCCGTGGATCGGGCGCGTACGAGATCTGCCACGCGTGTCATGTCGTGTACGGCAATAAGACCCACAACCGAGGTGTCAAATACCGATTGCATAATTGCAGCAAAGAGTGCTGGCATAAACTGTCTTCGTGCCATGGGAGAAATTATGCGTCCGAATGCCTTCCACGTAGTGTATCCCATGGATGAGGCAATTTCCCAGGGCTGGTTGCCCAAGGAGGCTACTGCGTCGCGCACAATGCCTGCAACTGTTGCTGCGAGTGCGCAGGAAAGTCCTATTATGGCCACAAATCCCCCGGGCGTCGTGGCAAAGTCGAATACCAAGTAACGCAGCACAAGCAGCACTATTACAATAGGCACTTCGGAAAACACTATCTGGAGCCCAAGCAGGATCGTGCGAGCGATGCGAGAAAGAAGGCGCAGGAACCATGCACTTTTTCTGCTCTTTCCACCAAGCTCTAGAGGACGAGAAAGGCAGACAATAAGTGCGCCAAGCAGGCATCCAAGAATTGTTCCTATTGGTACCGACGAAAAAGTTAGCAGTAGGGTTATTGCTACGCCGGTAATAAACAGCCAGCCGTGTCCATTGTGGAAAAAGGTGGACCGTATCATTTGCACGATGTTTTCGAACAGTCCCATTTCGTGGGAGGACACGTCGCGGGTTACGAGCGTTACGATGGCCGAGCGATATGCGGGGGTAAGGTCGTAGAGCTGCGAGCGCTCATCGGTAATGGATATGCCCGCAATTGCCATATCCACGTCGTATGACGAAAGCGAAAGCATTATTGCATCAAACGGCATGGGCCTAAGATCAAGGTCCATGTTGAGCTCGCGAGCAATAATGTAGGCGAGCTCCACCTCCAAGCCGCGAAGTTCTCCATCGGCGCTCCTGTACGACATTGGCTCGGTGGCGTCGTCTACGGCAACCACAAGAACCCCGTTGCTCCCGGTCCAGTCCTTTTCGGGAAGCTTGCGCTCGGATTCGGGGAGCTCGCACCATTCGTGTTCCAGCTCTTCCATGGTGCCATCCTCCACCAGCCGTTCCACGATGTTGCTAACGTAGGGCGTAAGGCTGCTTCCCTTGGGCAGTGCGACCGCGTTGGCATCGGGTCCGGCGTCCTCGGGCATTATGGCAAGGCCCGCATTCCTCTCCACTGCAATGCGTGCTACCGGCTTGTCCAAACAACAAGCATCGATGCGCTTGTACTTGAGGGCCAGCAGCATCTCGGACATCTCGCCGTAATACTTAAAGGTGGGGTTCTCGCTTAGGCGATTGTTTACGTCGGCATCGTAGGTCGTACCCAATACGGTGCCAAGCTCCTTGTTGCTTAGCTCCGCGAGCGTCGAGTATTCGGGCTTTGGCTCTGTGTCCTCTTGGGCAACTGCGAGCGAAGGGACCATGACACATGTCACGATTACAGCCACGATTATCAGGAAGCGTATACGTTTGTGCACGGTCTGTCCCTGTTTCAAGTATTAGTACGACACTCTCTTTATTGGGTAAAATGTCCTACCATTATACTAACGAATCCGTTTGCCAAGGCGGAGGTGCATCATTAGCGGGTTATACCTTCGCTTGCGGGCAAATGGGGTATGCTTTTGTTTTAAGAGAGCTTGAGTTCCAAAGGTATGGGGGTTGTGACAATGGCACACTCGCATAACAACAAGTACGATGTCCAGCCGTCGCAGCTGCCACAGGCCGATGACATTGTTCCTGCGCAAGCAGATCGGCTTACCGGTCTTGGTGACGTGAGACGATTCTATGAGCTTGCGAGCGAGGCGCTGCGGGTCAGCAATGGGGAGGACGAGCGCATAGTTGCGGTTGCGTTTGACCTTATGGGCATGAAGGGCTTCAACACGCGCTACGGCCGCTCGGAAGGAGACAAGGCCCTGCGCGTGTTTGCCTGCGTTCTTAAAGAGGTGTTTGGCAGCGACGCGTGCTGCAGGCTTTCCGAAGACTGCTTCTACGCCTTTGCCCCCGAGGCTGGCGTGGAGGACAGGGTCCGCTCTGTGTTTGCGGGCTACAAGACCAAGCAGGGAGAAACTGCGCTGCCGGTGCGTTGCGGCCTGTATGCGTGCGAGCCCGACGACGAAGCCATGGAAGTGGTGTTCGACCGTGCAAAGTTGGCGTGCGACCTAGACCGCAAGACGTGGCAGTCGCACCTTACGTGGTTTACCAACACCATGAAGGCCAGCGAGCGGCTGCGCATCCACGTGCTCGCCACGCTGGACCAAGCAATAGCGGAAAAGTGGATTCGTCCGTACTACCAGGCCATCGTTCGCTCTGCCACGGGTGACGTGTGTGGCGAGGAGGCGCTGGCGCGCTGGATAGACCCGCAGTACGGAGAGTTGAGGCCCGGACAGTTTATACCAGTGCTGGAAGAGGCTGGGCTGTTGCAGCGACTCGACATGCACATGGTAAACTGCGCCCTCGACGACATAGCCACCAAGCAAAAGAGCGGCATAGCAATCGTTCCCGTTTCGGTAAACATATCGCTGCGAGACCTTGCCAAGCTCGACGTTGCAAGCGAGGTATGCGAACGGGCAGATGCCGTGGGCGTGGCACACGATCTTTTGCGCATAGAGTTTACGGAATCCGCTGCCACCGACGACCCAAGCTATTTGCGCGACCAGGTTAATAAGCTGCACGCGGCTGGGTTCGAAGTGTGGATGGATGACTTTGGGAGCGGTTATTCTTCCCTCAGCAACCTGCAGCGCTTTGACTTTGACCTCATAAAGCTCGACATGGGCTTTTTGCATGCGGACAATTTCGAAAAGTCCAAGGCCATCTTGGAGGCAACGGTCCGCGCTGCGGGCAGGCTTGGCGTGGGAACGCTGGCCGAAGGTGTGGAGACCGAAGAGCAGGCAATCTTCTTGGAAAGCATTGGCTGCGACATGCTCCAGGGATACTTCTACAACGATCCCAAGTCGCTTGCCAAAACCATAGCCAGCATTCGCGCAAAAAAAGAAAGGGATCGCGAGCGATACGACGAAGCTGCGTACTGGGACGCGGTTAGCCTCATGAGCCTTACCGACCTCAATGGGTCGGATGCGGGAGAGGGTGGCTGGGCGCCGCTTAACGAGACGCCCATGGGCATCCTGGAACGACGCAAAGGTGCATGGCGTGTGCTACGTGCAAACCATACCTTCGATAAGTTTCTTAAGGACGCAAAGATCGTTAGCGAATCCTATTCGCATTTGCACGCCAACCCACTTGTGGGCGAGCTTGGCGACGGGTTTAATGCGGCCATACGGCGCTGTGTGGGATCGGGCGCCTGGGAGCATGCGGCGGTTCCCTTGGAACTCGGCACGGGTTACCAGCTTTACGTCAAGTACATTGCCTCCGTTCCCGATGCAGAGGCGTACCTTATGGCGGCCATGCCTGCGATGGCAGGAAATGCGTTGGAGTTGTATGGCGACGTACCCGTTGGATACGCGGTTTTCCGCGTGGTGCTCAACGAGGCAAAGGATGCCGTCGTGGACGCATACTACGTATACACCAACGAGCAGTACTGCAAGTGGGGCAACCTCGACCAGAAGGAGATAATCGGCAAGTCGTTCCTGTCTGTGCACGGGGACGCGAGCACGGAGTGGTTTCCGTACTGCTACCGCGCAGCCGTGCTTGGCGAAAGCGTAAAGGACATCGTGTACAGTCCCGAGACGGGGCACTGGCTGCGGTTCTCGCTCGTTCCCTCGCCCATAGAGGGATGCTGCATGTACGCCTTAACCCTTGCTGACGACGAGCACGATGAGCGCCAGGCGATTATCGTCGACCGCGATACCTCGGACTTCATAATCGACGTGGCGGACGTGTTGAGCGGCCCCATGGAATACGAGAAAGCAATGAACCGCGCGCTGCGCATGTTGAGCGAGGCCATCCATCCGCAACGTCTCTTTGTGTACGAGCGTGGCAGGAAGACCACGAGCTGCACCTTCGAATGGTGCGCACCTGGCGTCTCGGCACGAAAGCAGCAGTTGCAAAGCATTAACAACTCCGCGTTTACGAATTGGAACAGGCTCATAGATGCCGACCCCTCCGTTCGTGCGCTCACGTCGTTCGAGCATCCCGTGGTGGGCGGACCGTCCGCGGAGTCCCACTCCGACAAGCATGAGGACGAGCAGATGCTGGTAGTGCCCCTTTATGGTGAGGGAAGGCTGCTTGGCTATCTTGGTGCCGAGAACTACGTTGCCACCGAGGGGCTGGAGATCCTTCGCCTGTTTAAGGCTGTCGCGTCGTTTATGAGCGCCCGCGTAATGAGTCGACGGCTGGTGTCCGAGCTCGAGAAGACGAGCATGCAGGACAGCCTTACCGGCTTGCTCAACCGAAGGGGCATCGATGCGGCCATTGGCAAGGCCCTGCAGGGAGGCAAGGGTGTTCCGTACGTCTTGGCGCTCATGGACGTGGACGACTTCAAGACCGTAAACGACCTGTATGGCCACGAAGTAGGAGACGAGGCGCTGCGCTCGCTCTCGGCTACCATCCAGAAAGTGTTTCCCAAGGGTTCCATATTGGGAAGAAACGGCGGCGACGAGTTCCTTGCCATGCTGGTGGGAAGCAACGCGCGTAGGGCAGAGGAATACATACGCAAGCTTTCCGACATGGAGCTTAGCTGTACGCTTGAGGGAAGGGTGTATCCCCTTTCCATGTCTATAGGCTACGTGGATTCGTCGCAGTCGGACACCTTGCAGCATGCGTACAGCAAGGCGGATGCCGCACTGTACGCCATAAAGCTTGCAGGCAAGGCGGGCATGCGCAAGTACGATGACGGAATAGACACGAGCAACAGGAGCCAGCTTGGTTTTACCCCGCGCGACATTGCGGAGAACATCCCCGCCTCGCTGCTGGTGCTTCGCAAGGGCGACGGCGACATACTCTTTGCCAACGACGAGCTCGTGTCCTTGATGGAATGCGACAGCCTCGAGGACTTGATGGATTATACCGGAGGCACGTACGGCGGCATTGTGCATCCCGACGACAGAGAGCGCGTTGAGAAGGAGCTTGCTTCCCAAGTGGGCAACCTGGCAAAAACCAAAAAGGACTTTGTGGACTTCCGCGTTCTTACGAAGAAGGGAAACGTGCGCCACGTTGCCAACAACGGCAAGCTGGTGCGGGTAGAGGGCGAAGGAGACCTCTTCTACGAGCTCTTGGTCAATCTCGACGAGCGCAAAAACCGTTAGGCGGGTGACCAGCCGATGGCAAAGCACATGTCGTCTGGTCCGGACGGCAGGCGTACGTCGGTGGCTCCCGTCGTGGCTGTGATTGTGGTTGTTGTTGCAGTTGCGGTGGGCGTGCTTGCGTTTGTTGGTACAAGGGCGCCTGCAACCAACGCAGAGTCGACAGGGGAGGCAATCGGCAGCGCGAGCGTGGATGCATCCGATGCCAAAGAGACGCAAAAAGAGGACGCAAAGGTGACGGCCAAAGATTACAAGAGCGAGGTTGCGCGCCAATTGGCAACAGGGGAAGTGCGCTCTGTTCGCCTTATTGGCGACAGTATAACTGCTGGCTTTGGAACAGACGGCTACGATAATGCCGTTCAGACCGAGGACACAGACGTTATATACAGCGACGAAAGCGGAGACACACAGTTTGAGACGCCCGCGTCCGTAAACTGTTGGGCCAACGCGTTTCGCGCCTATGCAAAGGATCGCGGCGTGCGGGAGTTCGTTAACGCGGGTATTAACGGTGCCTTTATGAACAGACTTGCAGACCATCCAAGCGAGTGGTTGGATGGCGGTGCCGATGTGGTATTTGTTGCGTTGGGTACCAACGACGCCGGCTACTATGGACCAGACGAGTTTCGCGCAACTGCGCAGCGCGGACTTGCTGCCGCTGCGCAAAAGAGCAAGGTTCTGGTGGTATTATCGCCCGTCCGCGACCTGCGGCCCGAGTACACGCTCGTGGAGCCAGCGTCCGACTTGGGAGACATCCTAAAGGAGATTTGCGAAAGCGAGGGCTACGTGTTCGTTGACCCGCGTGACTACGTATTGCCAAGCATGTTTAACGCCGACGGTCTGCATCCCAACTCAACAGGCTCTTTGGCCATATGGGATTGCGTAAGGGAAACGCTGGGCCTCGAGTAGCAACGTGAGATGCGCGCCTGCCCCTAGACAAAGGCCATGCCAGGAGGCGCCATGGATAAGCGCTGTGCTCAAACAGTCCTCGCTTCGCTTCGCTCACTGCGGAACTGCGCGCGGCCGCTTTCCATAGCGCCTCCTGGCATGGCCTTTGTCTAGGGGGGAGCCGTTAGGGGAGTATTGTCTAACGTCACCCCGTTTCCGGATGCCCTTCCGTCCCAAACGGCATGCATTTATTGTTGTGGGGGTTTCGTAATGCGTTCGTTTCCGCTAGTATCGTTATGTTTTTGAGTCAACAAGTAAGGAGATCGCATGTCCGGACACTCTAAGTGGGCCACCACCAAGCACAAGAAGGCAGCGATCGACGCCAAGCGCTCGTCGCTCTTCTCCAAGCTTTCTCGTAACATTACCGTTGCCGCCAAGGTAGGCGGAGACCCCAACCCCGACAACAACGCGTCGCTCGCAGCCGCCGTCGCACGCGCTCGCATGGTTTCCATGCCCAACGCAAAGATTAAGGCCGCTATCGACAAGGCCTTTGGCTCGGGCTCGGATGCCGCGGTATACAGCGAGATCGTATACGAGGGCTATGGTCCCGCAGGTGTTGCGTTCTACGTCGAGTGCCTTACCGACAACAAGAACCGCACTGCAGCCGACGTCCGCTCTGCCTTTACGCACTCTGGTGGCAGCCTGGGCACCTCTGGTTCGGTGGCCTTCCAGTTTGAGCGCAAGGGATCCATTGCCGTAGAAAAGGTTATAAAGAGCGACGACAAGAAGGTTGCCGACCGTCAGAACGCCGTGGACGAGGACGAGTTTATGATGGCGGTTGCCGAGGCCGGCGGCGACGACTACGAGGATGCTGGCGACGAGTGGATCGTGTGGACCGCATATGACGGCATTCAGGACGTCGTTAAGGGTCTTGAGGAGCAGGGCATTGAGGTTAAGGGTTCCGAGCTTACGCGCGTTCCCACCAACCCCACGCAGGTGAGCGTTGCCGACGCAAAAAAGGTCCAGCGTCTTGCCGACCGTCTTGACGACCTTGAGGACGTGCAAAACGTGTACAACACGATGGACGTAACCGACGAAATCGCCGAGGCGCTTGACGCGGAGTAGCCTTGCGACGCCCCGACATGACACCAGAGGCAGCCGAGGAGATCCTTGGGCTGCCTCAGCGCTATACAAAGGAAGAGCTACGACGCGCCTATACAGACATGGCGCGCAGGTATCACCCCGACGCCGCCCGCCAGCAGCACATGGATCCTGCAGCGGCACAGGCTCGCATGGTTGAGGCCAACAAGGCATACAAGGTGCTCAAAGAAGAGTTTGCGCTTATGCCCGACCGCATTGTGCAACGTAGTGCCAGTGGCATTTCGGGCGGCTTTGCGGGAGTGGACTGGCGTGCTGGGACCTCAGACCCCTTTGACGAGTCCGCCGACCCCTGGGATTTTGCCAACGACTGGAGCACGGAGGCGCCGCCCGAAAAGGTGCCGCTTAGCGTGCGCTCGGTTTTGCTGGGGCCCGTGGTCCTGCGCGTACTGTTTATTGCGCTGTTTGCCTGGCTGTGGTGGTGTAACTTCCCGTTGCTTCCACACAACATGGGTCGCTTTATGGTTGCGGGCGAATGGAACCTTATGGATGTGGCGCGTCTGGTTGCGGCCTGCGTCTATCCCACGTACCTCGTTATTTACGAAGCGGCTTCGGGCTACATCTCGGGCTTTGTACGCGAGATGCTCAATGGAATCGTATCGTGGATTACGCGCCGCTACGTGGACCTAAGGCCAAAGAGCTCCTCGTATGGGTGCGCCCTGTACAAGCTCCTGCGCGAGCAGGTGTATGTGCTGCTGCTTGCTCCCATCGTGCTCTATTTGGCGGCTATATGCGTAAACGAGACATCGATGCCGCTAAAGATTGCGGTGGGCGTGCTTGCCGTGGCGCTTGGCATAGACACCCTTGCCGCATGTACGCGCGGAGGTTTCGTTAACGTATGGTCCTCCGCTTTGGCCGAACGCGTTGAAGACCTGTATTTGCTTGCCCGTGCGCGTTTGCTCAAGCACTGCGACCAGTGGGGCGCCCACGCTCGTTAGGGCTTTGTGGGGTGCCGTGAGGGGATACTCCCCTACGGGTACATCGCGGATGGGCCTTCTCGTAGGGGAATGGCCTACTCGCGATGTACCCGATGGGGAGTATCCCCTCACGGCACCTCCTTTTCGGATAGCCTACCGGGACGCCACTCAGGTTCCATCCTTCTCCGATTTCTGCCTTTCTTCTGCGACGGCTGCTCAACCAAAAGATATTGTCGTACAATGGGTATCCACACCGCAAACGAAGCACAACTGAAACAAGACAAGGTGGATGCGATGAGCGACAACCCCTATGACGGCTATGACAAGCTCAATCCATGGGATAGTGACGACGACGGGTCGGGTGCGTTCTCGTTCGTAGAGGACGAATATAACTCCATGGACCAGGGTGCTGGCGACGGATTCACCTACGTGGGCGATCCTCTCGATTCAACCGCAGCTCAACCCGGGCACACCGAGGCCATGCCGGCCACGCAGGTGCGCTCAAACTTTGGTCAGCCAGCGGACTACGCGGAGCCAGTGGAGCCTCGCGGAGGCATTTTGCGCAGAAAAAAGAAGGGTCGCAAGAACGCCGCAAACAACGAGCCCCTTCCTGCTGGCTACTATCCTCCGCAACAAGGTTATGGAGCGCCAGCGGAGCCCGCGGGCAGGCGGCCCGTGCGCCGTAGGCGTCGCCATCGCTTTGGGTGCCTTGTTACGCTGCTGATGTTTGCGCTGGTAGTGGTGGGTGCATACTGGGTGATTGCCCATCCCATAGACGAGCGGCTGGCGTTTACCCCGGCAGAACAGGCAACGGTGGACGGTACGCTTTCGTGGCGCGTCCCGCTTATGCCCTACAACGTTCTGTTGCTTGGATCCGACGCGCGAGAGGACGATACAGCCTCGCGCACCGATACCATGGTTCTTATGCGCGTAGACCTTATTGGCGGCAAGCTTACCATGGTGTCCATCCCGCGCGACACCAAGGTAAACATAGAGGGGCATGGCACGTCCAAGATTAACGCGGCGTATGCGTATGGCCAGGCAGGCGGTGCGGTTAAGGCCGTGTCAAAGCTTACTGGCATGCCGGTAAACCACGTGGCCGTTATTCACTTTGAGGAGCTCGTGGGACTCATTGACTACCTGGGCGGCGTTACGGTAAACGTGCCGGTAGACGTTAACGACCTCGAGTACAGCGGTTTGGTAATGGATTCTGGCATGCAGACAATGGATGGCGAAACCGCTCTTGCATGGGCGCGTACGCGCTATGGCTTTGAGAACGGCGACTACCAGCGCCAAGAAGATCAGCGAATACTTATGACGGCCATCATGAATCGCATACTCTCGCTCTCGCCACGCGAGATGCCAAGGGCTCTGGAGGAGCTTGCCAGCATGGTGGGAACCGACATGCGATGCTACAACCTTGTTCCCCTGTTTGTGCGATTTAAGCTGCTTTCGCCAAAGGTGTACTCGTGTGCCATTCCAACCACGAGCGAATATGTGGATGGTGTGTGGTACGAAAACGTAGACCAGGTAAAGATGCAGGAGCTGCTGCGCGTGGTAAACAGCGGCGGCGATCCCTCTACGGTTGGCTAGATCTTGCTGCGTGGTGTGCCGTCTGGGGATACTCCTCTACGGGTACATTGCGGATGAGTCCCTCGTAAGGGAACGGCCTGTTCACGATGTACCCGATGGGGAATAACCCAGACGGCACACCACGCAGTATGCCCGCGTGCCGACAAACGCGCCGAATTCGCACCTTCTGCCGTGCATGTTTGATGGCTAAAAGGGTATCCTCAATACCGTGCATATCTTAGGAGGTCAACCATGAACTGGTTCAAGCGACTTTGCTTGTTTGTGTTTGGGCTCTCTGGCATGCTCTCGCTGGCTGCGCTCTCGCTGGTGTGGGTAGGGCCTTGGACGACCCAGGCACGTACACTCATATCCGAAAACAGGTACTACTTTATTGTGCTGGAAGTCCTGGTGTGCATTTCGGCACTTGGCCTTCTAATGTGCTTTCTTGCGGCGCTTTTTTCGCCACGCAATCCAAAGGAATCAGTTGTTGCCGAGGTTCCAGGGGGAGAGATAACGGTTACGCGAACAGCCGTCGTTTCGCAGGTGCGACACATAATGGACATAGACGGCACCTGCTATCCGGCGTCTATTCACGTGCGCATGCATCGCAGGGGTCGTATTAACATTAGCGTTCGTGCGCGTCCCCACATACCGATTGATGTGGTGGAGCGCGGGGCCATACTGTACCAGGAGCTCGAGGAAGGGCTCGCCAAGGTGTGCGGCGAAAGCGTGCAGTCCATAAACCTCGTGTTTACCGAGCCCGAACAAGACGAGGCGACTCCCAATGTAACGGTGGAAAAGACGCCGCGTAATGCAGAAAGGTCTAGTGGCGCTTCTACGGGAGCTCGGGAAATAACCGTCTCCATGAACGCAGCAGATGCCAACTTGCCCAAAAAGACGGCGGATACCGCAAGCCAGGAAGGTGTGGACCAGGTGGTCAGCATGCCTGCAAGCGAGCCGCAGCCAGCTGCAGAGGAGACGCCCGTTGCCGAGGCACCTGAACTTCAGGCATCCACGGAGGAGGTGTAGGCCATGGCCCCACGCATGAAGGTTGAAGTGGACTCCGCCTCGTCCGAAGGCTCACGTCAAGACGCACCCACGCCCAAGACTACGGCGCCTAAGGCAAAGGCGGATGCACCGGTTGCTTCTGCACCAGAAACCAGGCCTGCCCCAACGCCTGCTGCATCCGCAGCACCGAGGCCGCGCGTGGAGCCGGCGCCCGCAACGAGCGTGCAAGCCCCGGCGTCGCCCGTGCAGCAACCGGCAGCTCCGCAAGCAACGGCTCAAAAGCCAGCGGTTTCTGTGGAAGCCCCCGCCAATCTCGATCAGGGATATGCAACCGGCGCAGACTACAGTGCACCGCAACAGCCTGCTGGCAACGAGCAATTTGTAGGGCAGGATGCGTATACCACGCCGAACCCTCAGCCAGTGCAAGGAGCCCAGCCTGCAGCGGAGCCCCAGCCAGCGCAATCCGTGTCGGAGCCGCATGCGCAAAAGCGGAGCCTCGGCGACACGCGCAGGGCGGCAGCCAACTGGGTCCACACTACGTTTCCCGGGCATGAGCATGCGTTTTATGGCGGGCTCATAGCGTTGTTGGTTGCTATCCTAATCTTTATAATAGGGCCATTGCATGTTCTAATTATTTGTGTGCTGGTTGTTATTGGTGTTGCCATTGGCCAATACTTGGATGGTGACCCAAAAATCATTCGCACGGTTGGCGATTTGTTTAACGGCAATCGCGAACAGCGATAGAAGGAAATAGCGGTTTAGGCGCACTACTGAGTGCAGAAAGGAGCTCAACCATGAGCAACGAGACAAAGGTAGTAGAAGATACGTCATCGGCGCTGGTAACTGCCGACGAGGAGACTCAGGACATCATTACGACGTCCGAAGAAGAAGACGTAAACAGCGAGGACTCCCTTACGTTTTCTAATGGTGTTATAGAAAAGATAGTTGCCATTGCGGTACGCGAGGTTCCTGGTGTCGTGGGCATGAAGGGCGGTTGGGTAAACCGCGTACAGGACGCCTTTGGCGCACGCGACATCCGTAAGGGCGTTACGGTTGAGGTTACACCCGAAAGCACCGTTCGCGTAAACATTGCCATCCTTATGGAGTATGGAGTGTATGCTCCCCAGGTATTCGACGACGTAAAGCGCGCTGTTGTAAACCAGTTAAACGGCATGACCGGCCTGGACGTAGCCGGCGTTAACCTGCGAATCGAGGACATTCTTACCGCAGAGGAGGTCCGTGAGCGCAAGAGCCGTCGTGGTGAGCTGCCCGAGGGCGAAGAGGGGTCGGAAGAGACCGAGGATAAGTCCGAGGAGTAGTGCCCAACACCCTGGATTGTAAATTGGGATGGGGTGCACGAAGGGGATACTCCCGCTAGGGTACGTCGCGGATAGCTCTCCCATAACACGACGGCAACACGCAACGTACCCTAGAGGGAATATCCCCTTCGTGCGCCCCACTCTACAATGGTTTTTTGGGAAGCCTAAAGCAGGGGCTTCCCTCGTGTGCATCTCAGAACGAGAATCGGTTGATATTTTTGGAGGCATGCTTGGCCACTCGACGAGTAGATCGCATGGGCTGGATTGAGTACGCGCGCGCATTCGGCGCCGTTGGCGTGCTTGTTATCCACGTGCTCGCGAGCGTATTTGCTGTGTCGGAATGCGAGCAGCAGCGCATGGCCGCCTACTCCGTAATCAGCATAGTCCTGGGTAGATGGGCCGTGCCCGGGTTCTTTATGATAACTGGCTATCTGCTGCTCAACCCAGCCAAAGAGGTAGGATGGCGGCAGGCCAGGCGCTATTCCCTGCGCATGGCAAAGGTCATAGCAACTTTTGGCCTTGTATTCTCTCTTATAAAGGAAGGCTGGACAAGCTACTCCGAGGGCACCCTTTCCATAAGTGTTCTGCCTCGGGCAATTGTGGATACGCTTACGGCCTCGTCTTTGGAACACTTGTGGTACGTATATGCACTCATGTTGGTATACCTGCTTGTTCCGCCACTGCGACTCCTTGGCAAAAAACTAGGACCTACGGGCTTTTGCGCATTTACAGCCGTCCTCTTTGTGGGGGTGCTCGTTGTTCCCACATGCATAAAAACGTGGGAGCTCATCCAAGGTGCCGACATGGAAATTGTGCAGGTGGGTCTTGTGGCCCTTATAAACAACACGGCCATCGGTGCCACCTGCGTTTGCGTGGGCGGCTGCATGCACTACCTTAAACTGCGTCCCTGGGTTGTGTTGGCTGGCATTGCCTCTCTTGCAACAATGCTGGGGATAAGCCAATGGGGCGTTTGGAACGAATATAGCGATATGGGCGTTGTGTTTTTGCAGGGCAGTTGTTTTGCGTGCCTGTATGCCCTCATGGTGCTCATGCTGCTAAGGGATCGCCTGGGTAATGTGGCTGTGGAGCAGGGATCCATCGTGGACGAGCTGGCTCGCGACAGCTTTGGCATCTACGTGTTGCACCCGCTGTTCCTGCACGTGTTCTTGCTCTTTGTGGGCCCGTATATGCTCCCGCCTGTGATACTAGAGGCTTTGTTGCTGGTGGCTGCGCTTGTTTGCTCTGTTGCGGCAACGCGCATTGTAAGGAAGCTACCCTTAGTCGGAGGACTGCTATGAGCTTGCTTTTTGTTAACGCTTGTATGAGGGAGAATTCCAGAACAGAGCGTCTGGCTCGCATGGTTTTGCAAGGCCGCATGCAAAATGCGGTGCAAGACGTGGTGGAGCTGCGTATTTCGGACCTCGATATGCGGCCGCTGGACCAAGAGCTCCTTGCTGCATACAGCGCATCTGTGTCGCAGGCTAAGTATGACCATCCTATGTTTGCGTATGCCAAGCAGTTTGCTGAGGCCAACAGCATTCTAATTGCCGCGCCGTTCTGGAACTTCTCTATTCCGGCCAAGCTACACGACTACTTGGAGCTCGTGTGCTCGCAGGGCATTACATTTGACGTGGACAGCTCGGGTGCCTATGTAAGCCTGTGCAAGGCCAAAAGCCTTGTGTTTGTTTGCACCTCGGGCGGTGTAATAGGGGAGGCCACAGACGACCATGCATTTGGCTATGTGCGCACTCTTGCGCGTCAGTTCTGGCATATTTCCCAGGTGGAGTGCGTTATGGCGCAGGGACTCGATGCTCCTGGCGCAAACGTGGAAGCCTTGCTGGAGGCCGCGAGTCGCGCCTGACGCTGCCCCCTATTTGTGGTTTTCCCCACTGGCAATCTGGCTCACGAGGTCGAGTGCCATGCTGTTGCTGCCGATTCCTGGAACAACAATGTTCGCAAAGGACTTGGACGGCTCCACATAGAGGTTGTGCATGGGCTTTACGGTGGCAAGGTACTGGTCAATTACGCTCTGGATGCTGCGGCCGCGTTCGTTTACGTCGCGCTGCAGGCGGCGCAGTATACGGACGTCCGCATCCACGTCCACAAAAATGCGCAGGTCCATAAGATTGCGCAGTCGTTCGTCGGCAAGAATTAGAATGCCCTCCACGATTATGACCCGCGAGGGGTGCACCAGCATTACCTCGTGCGAACGCGTATGACAAGAAAAATCGTAGGTTGGCACCTCCACGCTGCGACCGTCTCGTAGCTGTTTTAAGTGCTCCACAAGAAGCTCTGTCTCGTATGCGTTGGGATGGTCGTAGTTGAGCTTGGCTCTCTCTTCAAGAGTTTTACTGTCTTGGGCGCGATAGTAGCAGTCGTGTGCTATGAGCGTGCAGTCTTCGCCCAAACGCTGCGCGAGAGCCTTCGCAAACGTGGTCTTGCCGCTGCCGGTGCCACCGGCAATGCCAATTACAAACGGTTCTGCCATGCTCTACTCCCAGCCTTTCCAGACGTCGGGCGCATAACCCGTGGTAGCCTGCCTTCCGTTTCGAACAATGGGCGTGCACAAAACCTGCTGGTTCTCTAGAAGCACGTTGGGAAGCATTGCCGCCGGCGTGTGCTGTGCCAGGGCCACGGCGTATTTGTCTTTTGCATTTGGGTCTATGAGCTTGTCGTATCCGCCAACCGCGTTTGCAACGGAAGCGAGCTCACCCTTAGACAAGCCCTTCTCGGCAAGGTTGATGTATTGAAAGCGTATGCGACGTTCCTTAAACCATCGTTCGGCCTTGCGTGAGTCGCTGCTCTTTTTTGTGCCAAAGATCTGGATGTTCATCGCATGCTCCTTAGTTGCCAATGCCGTGATGCGGAACGCAGGTATTGCGGTCTATTGAGGCAAATTCGTAGCCTTCGGACTTAAAGTACTCTATGATGCGCGGCAGAGCCTCTGCGGTGGTTTCCTTGGCAGTGCCGTCGTGCATAAGAAACACTATGCTCTTGTAGCCGTAGGAAGTGTCGGCCATAGTTGCGTCAACAAGCTCGTCGGCCGTATGCTCCGCACCGTCGCCGCAGCTGGCGTCCCAGTCGAAGTACTGGTAGCCAGCATCCACCACCTGCTGCGAGAGCGTGGTCATTATGCCCTTGGTGTAGTTGGCGCTAATGGTGTTGGAGGAGCCTCCGGGAAAGCGGATAAAGCAGGGCACGTAGCCAATCTGCTGTCGTACGGTATCGCCGATTTGGTTAAGGTCGTTCCAGTAGGCGTCTACGGAGGCATACACCTGGTCGTATTCGTGCGTGTAGGTGTGCAGGCCTATGGTATGACCTTTGTCATGGCACTTCTTAATCATGTTAAAGTAATCGGGATGCATGCCAGTGACAAAGAACGTTGCCTTTATGCCGTACTTGTCCAACACGTCGAGAACCTTTTGGGTGTTCTCCGAGGGGCCGTCGTCAAAAGTGAGGTATACCGTCTTGGTGGCTGGGGCCTCAAAGTTCCAGGTTGTGCGTGACGGATCGACGGCAAACTCGGCCGCTCGCTCGTCGTTGCCTGCTGGTGGCACAGACGAAGAGCCGGAGTCGGGAACGGACTCATCGCTATTTGCCTGCACAGTTGTTTGCGAGCTGGTGTCTCCCTGCTGACTGGATGTTTGAGACGACCCTGCGGCCTGCCCTCCAACAAAACGAGGCATAACGAGCGTAAAAAAGAGGACTGCACATATCGCAACTAGCAATACGGCTACAACAGCGGGGGCAGCCGAGCGCTTTTTGGGAGGTTGAGGCGCCTGCTGCTGTGGTGGGCGCCGCGAAGTACGTTGCGGCCCACGCTGCGGCTTTTGGCTGGAAGGATGTCTTTGCCCGGCTGGCCTAGCATTTGCGCCTCGCTGCGTTGAGTGGGGCCGCGGGTTGCCTGTTTGCCTCATGTGTGATGCCATGGTGCGAATCACGCTCCCTTAACAGTTGCTATTGCTGGCTGGACTTGGCGTCTTTGGATTGCGCCTGCCCGTCGTCGCAGGTAACGACCTCTTGTATAAGGTAGAGCGGACGCTGGCGTGCCTCGGTAAAGGTGTTGCCCACGTATATGCCTACCATTCCCACAACGCTAACCAGCATGCCGCCCACAAAAAAGATGGCAGTCATGGTGCTTGGCCAGCCCATGGGGATGTCTGTGTCCAAGAGGTGATGCACAAAGAGCACGACGAGCGCCACAAACGACACGGCAGCCATCAAAAAGCCAAACTTTACGGCAACCGCAAGAGGCTTGGTGGAATGGGACGTTATTGTTTCTATGGCCAGGCCCATCTTTTTTCCAAAGGTGTAGGAAGACTCTCCCTCAAAACGCTCCTCCGGCTCAATGTCCACGGTTGCCTGATCGAAGCCAATCCATGTCATAAACAGGGAATAGTCGCGCGCCTGCTCTCGCATGGAAAGATACGCCTGGTACGCACGCCGGCTGGCAATGCTAAAGTTGCCAATGGTGGGATCCACCTCCGTCTCTGCCAAACTAGAGAACACGCGATAGAACGCCCGTGAAAGGGCAAGCGTTATGCCAGAGTCCTTGCGGCCTACGCGTCGGGCAAACACTACGTCGAATCCCTCGAGCGCCTTGGCGTACAAGAGGGGGATATCTTCTGGTGGGTCTTGACAGTCGCAGTCCATTACAACAACCCAGTTGCCACGAGCATGGTCCATGCCAGCGGTTATTGCGCGGGACTGGCCCGTGTTGCGCGCAAGGTGTATTCCCACAACGTGCTTGTCGGCACTCGCAATTGCGCGAATGCCCTCCCACGATCCCATGGGGCACCTATCGTCTACCAGAATAATCTCGTACGAGTCCACGAGGCTCGCAAGGGTCTCGGTAAGTCGTCGGTGCAGTTCGGGCAGTGCACCAGGGCAGCCATAAACAGGAACGACTACCGAGATGTCCACTTCGTCGTTTATGCCAAGCACTCTATTTCAGAGCTCCTTTGCGTTAGCGAATACGTGCGCAAGTTCTCACATTTTAACCCGTGGACAAATGCGCGGAGCACAAATCACCCAAGTAGCGCAAAGACGCAGATGCCGCCCACAATGAGGGCAAGTGCAAGAAGCTTTTTTGCGCTCACCTTTTCCTTAAATATAAGCACGCCAAAGGCGGTTATGTAGAGGTAGCTCGTGGATTCCAGTATTGGTCCCATGGATAGGGGAACTTCCTTGTATGCGTACACCGTCATAAGGGTAGAGAGCACAAACAGGGCGTAAGCCCCTACAACCAGCGGGTTTGCGTATTCCTTTACGGCGCTCTGGTGCTGGCGGTTTGCCGATATCTTAAGCATTACCTGCGAGATCGCACTCACAAAAACGCTTACCAAAAGAATGCCGGCATAAAGCAGGAGCGTGTTGTTCATGCCGCATCGCCCCCGTCCTCGTTGTCGGCCATGGAATACAGCACGATTCCCACAATTATGAGCGCTGCGCCCACGAGCTTGAAGGGGGTTACGGCCTCGCCAAAAAACACGGCCCCCCAAAAGATTCCCCAGACCACCGTAATGCCTCGGTTTGCATAGGCGGTGGTAAGCGGCATGCGCTTGATTACCTGCTGCCAGCCCAGTGCATAGGCGGCCAAAATAAAGAGCACGATGCCGTAGCATACAATAAAGCCAATGCTTAGGAAGTCGTAGCCCGAGGCAAACTTGCTTGCCACGTCGGCAAGCGAGTATCCCATTAGCAAAATGTGCAACAGCAGAAGCACTCTAATTCGGTTTTTATCCATGTTTGCGCCTTGCTTCCAGTTTCTCGTACGGTTTAGAGTACCTCGGCCACGCGAGCCAGCTTGTTGGGAAGGTAGGGAGCGAGCGCCGCTCCTTCGCTCGCGGCCATAACAAAGTGTCCCAGACGCGTGGAACTGTCCAACACTTCGTGCGCGCCCGGCTCCGCGGTCATGCATGAGTAGCGAACGAGTTCGGGATGCTCTTGCTGCAGAGTCTTAAACATCTTGAGGTCGTCCTTGTTAAACAGGAATCGCGCGGCGGATACTGCGGGCGAGTGGCTGGGTGTGAGGTCTGGCTCATGACCAAGCGCAACGTCCACAACGGCACCCAGGTAGTCGATGCCGGTGGAAAGCTGTACCATGTGGCTGCCAATGCAGTCGCCGCCCATGCGTGCGCCAATTTCTATTATGCGTACGGTGCCGTCCGATGCCACCTTAAGCTCGCTGTGGGACGCGCCGTACTCCACGCCCAGCGTATCGAGCGCCTTTGTTACCACCTCGCGCACCACGAGCTGCGTCGCATTGCTTAGGCCGCATGGCTGCAGGTGGGCGGTCTCTATAAAATGGGGGGCTCCCGTGGTTCCCTTGCGCGTAATGGTAAGGATGCGGTGCTCGCCCTTCCAACTAATGCCCTCTACGCTAAATTCGTCTCCGGTGGCAAACTCCTCCACGAGCGCCTCTTTGGCAAAGCTCTGCTCGAGCGCGGCTTGCAAGGCACTTTGCAATGCGTCTGCATCGTAGGGCGTTTCGAGCTTGGTGATCCCGCGGCTTCCCGAACGATCGGTGGGCTTTACGATAAGTGGATACTGCAAGCCGTAGGTGGCGGGATTAAACGTGTCTTGTTCGTCTGCATGTACGAGCACGCTCCTAGGAGACGGATCGCCCGCACTGGCAAATGCCTTGCGCATAAGGTTTTTGTTCGTAGACACATTCATACAGGCAATCGAGTTGCCCACAAGGCCCAACGCGTCTGCCACGGTGCACACGGCAACGGTGGCAAGATCGCTTGCAATGGTGCAAATGCCGTCTATGCCTACCTCTTTGCAGGCATCCACTATGGCATTTGTCTCCACAATGCTCACGGGATGAAATACGTCTGCTGCCTTTTCTCCAACATCTCCGCACTCCCACGCAAAGGCATGTACCTCGCAGCCCATCTGCTGTGCCTTTTGTATGAGCGGCAACTGGAAGTGAGAAGCACCGATTACCGCGAGTTTGGGTTTGCTCTTGCTCATGTGAGATCGTCTCCTTGCTCTTTGTTTGCCTCCAAGCGGGGTCCCAATCCGTAAGGCGCCATGGACAAGCACCGTGCTCAAACAGTCCTCGCTGCGCTGCGGAACTGCGCGCGGCTGCTTTTCATGGCGCTCTACGGATTGGGACCCCGCTTGGGGGTAGGGCTCTTTGGGGGCATGGTGCTCTTGCTGCGCATGCGCAACACCACGGCCATAATCGCAACACCAAGCAGCCCGATGCCGGTAACAACAAATCCGAGTACCAAGCCAGGCGTTTGGTAGCGAAGCTCTATGTCGTGATG
Organism: uncultured Coriobacteriaceae bacterium; assembly: GCA_902793465.1. GTDB lineage: Bacteria > Actinomycetota > Coriobacteriia > Coriobacteriales > Atopobiaceae > RUG440. The sequence continues at coordinate 164,010 of CADBDT010000004.1, forward strand.
TCCGGCAGGCAGGTCGAGCGCCATAAAGCCGGTGTCCGCACGAAGAATTTGTGCTGGAGCGCCATCCACATACGCCTGCCAGCCGTCGCTGTAGGCAACGGTAAGCAGGAGGGTTTGCGGGTTGTTAAGGTCTATGCTGCCAGTTAGGGTGTTGCATCCCTGCTTGGCGTCTTGAAGGACGGCAGTTGCTCGCTCGGCTATCCACTCGCTTTGGTGCTCGTGGGTTTGGGTAACAACCTTAAAATCGTCGAAGGTATATATGCCGGGCGCGCTAAACGTAATCGTAATGGTGGTCGCGGGCTCCTGAGCATAGCCGAGGTTTGCAAGCCACGTGCTTTTGCCGCCGTACATGTGGTTGGACGGTGTGCTGTTGGTAATTGGTCCCGAGATGTTGCAAACGTTGCTCTTTGCGGTTACCACGTGGTCTGTTACGGCAACATGCGTAATGTCTTGGAGTAGGAGGTTTGCCTTGTAGTGCCACAGCATTTCGGCCTTGGCCTCTTCCGAAACAAAGGAGGAGGGGAGGGCGTCGTGAAGCACTAGGTTGGAGAAGTACACATACGTATCTGCATTTGGCGTGCCCTCCACCGTTAGGGTAATGCTTGCGTTGCCGTGATCCACAACAAATTGTTTGTCCTCAACGCGCACGCCCGAGCTGCCAGCCACCTGGAATCCCACGTTCTTGTCTTCGAACGTTAGGCTGGAGACGTCGCATTTGCCGGCACCGGACCCATTGAGCCTCTGCGCGTCGTCCTCCAGTACGATTGCTTGCAAGAGTGCCTGTTGTCGCTGGGCAGGCGTGAGCGTCATGTAGTCCTGGTGGCTCAGATACTTGTTGAATGCGAATCCTATGGGAAGCGACTGCTGCGCCTCCACGAGCTGGTGGTTGAGTCCCATAGCCTCCTGCTGCGCTATTACGCGGTCGGGCAAGAAACCGTAGGGTAGGGTGTCGGTGCCGTCGTCGCGATACACGTAGTAGCGCACTCCCAAAAGCGCCATGAGGTCCGAGCGGCCCTGCAGGTTTAAGTAGCGGAAGTTTATGTAGTCGCCAATTATTGCCAGCTCCGTATGAAAGGCATCCACGTTACCGTTGTACACGCTGTTGTAGAAGTCGATTCCCTGCAGGCCCAGGACCAGGCTGTTGTTGGGAATACGGTTTACCAGGGCAAGAACAAGCTGTCCCTCGTCGTAGCGCCACCATTGGTCCTTGGGCGCAATGGTTGCTACGAGGTCGTTGGATTCGGCCGTGAGTTTTTTGTATGCCATGCCCAGCGGCGTTTGCATATGGCCCATGCCACCTTCGCTCGAGGCCAAAAAGTAGAACCCGTTAACCACCAGCGTAAGGGAGAGAGCAAGCGTTAGCGGCAGGCGCGAGGAACCGTTGCCAAAGGCAACTATAATCGCAAGCGCCGCAAGGAGTGCCCCGAATCCGGCAACGGTTGCCTCGATGCGAAAATGATCAAGAAGAAACAGCAGCGCATAGATGGCCGAGCCAACAAACAAGGTGCGCATCATCCGCGGGGTGGGGGAAAGCAGCTGTGGGGTCATGCGTGCTAGCACAAGGCTCACGCACAGCGTGTACGCCCACGCAAAGCGATTTGTGGCGTAGTTCATACCGTTAAAGAAGCTTCCGACGTAAGGGAGCAAAAGACACGCAGAAAGTACCAGGAACACAAGCTTGAGCTCCTTGTTTTGCTCCTTGCGCGAAAACAGCATTAGGCAGGCAAAAAACCCTACGCCGCCAAGGCCTTGGTATGTGTCGCTGCCTACCTCCTGTGTGGAAAGGAAGGTGGACAAGATTTCCACTACAAGTTGGGGGCTGTAGAACAGCGGCACCTCGGTCGCCTGCTCGACCAGACGGTTCATGCCCATAAGGGCCACTCCTGCAGGCACAAGTGCAAAGCCGGCAATAAGCAGGCAGAGGACTACGAGCCCGGCAAAGATGCCCACCCACCTAAGGAACTTACGCACGGTTAGGTTTGGACGCTCTACCATAATTACGCGTATGGCAAGATAGCCAACAAGCAGTATGCAAGCCATATAGGTAAAGTAATAGGAAACGATTGCAAGTAGCGAGAGCGATGCCACAAACACCCATGGGCGCTTGCCTTCCAAAATACGCTCTGCACCAGCAAGGATTATGGGAAAGAGCATGAGCGCATGGAGGCCGCTTGCCCAGCGTACTGCCGTAAGACCTGCGCCGCTTAGGGCATAAAGGAGCGCTCCGAGCACCGTGCCAGTGCGGTTTTCTCCTCTGGTCCTGCAATAAAAGACAAAGGCTAGGCCAGAAATATAGAGACGTACCACAATAAGGAGCTGAAAAACCCACTCGCTTATGGACGGCGGCGTAATGCCCGACACTAGGTTAAGGGGGTCCAAAAACACATCGAAGGTGGTGGGAATGTCTGCACCATATCCGCTGCACCACTCCCATAAGGGTACCTGCAGGCCCTGGCCCGAAAAGAGGCTGCCAAAGATTTCGCGAAGCCACTGTCCTTCGTAAATAAAAAAGGGATAGTACTGTCCCAGGCCGTCTATGTTCCAAATTATCTCTCGACCGCTTAGGGGCAGCGCAATATACGTAAGTATAAAGAGGGGTATAAAGAGCAACGAGTAAGCGTGGTAGCAGCCGCGTCCCATATGCTTGGGAGACTTGCTCTCCCATTCGACGAGTGCCTTTTCTTTGCCATGCGCCCACTGGCCAATACGTGATGCTAGCTTTGTCATTTTTTGCGTCTTTGCTGCTCGATAGTATGGTCATGCAAACAAGAAGTATATCATCCACAACAGCCCTGCCCCAAAACCACAAACAGCGCCATGGCCTTAGCGAAACACCCCTACAGATACGGTGACTTTGTTGCGTCTAAGTCCCCAATTTGCCAGCCAAATATGAGTGACGGTAGAATAGAGGGGACCAATAACGATGTAAGGAGGCCGAGCATGAGTCTTAAGAAGAATCTCATTATAGGTGGTGCTGTTGGAGTTGCCGCGGTGGTGGCTGGAACGGTTGTTATCGTAAAGGCTGTAAAACGCAGGGTCAGGCGCGTGCTCGATCGCAAGATGCATGCCATAATGGCCGATGTGCTTGTAATGAAGGTCGAAGACTTTATACCGCTGAGCGATGGCAGCGCCTCCAAGTTCCGTCGCTATATCGACGGTCTGGACAACAAGCACCTTGCGGCGCTGTGTGCTCTGGTGCAGGTGGGATATCACATTAAGGTATCGGGAATCAATCCCATACGTCCCTCAAGACAGCAGATTCTCCGTGCGGTGGAAAAGTTCTTCCTTGAGGAGCGCCTGGCACCCAAGACCCGCGTTGAGCTTCTGGACAAGCTGGACACCTCAGACGCCTACGACGCGCTCGTCTCTGCCTTCGGAGTTCTTTCCAAGGCCTAGGGATAACTTCCAAAAGCACCTGTATACAAAGGGGATGCTCCCACCGTCGTGTGTTAGGCCGCGGGAGTATCCCCTCAGTTGCACTCAAAACCGGGGGAGGCTGTCCGAAAAGTACGTGCGGGGGTGCCACCCATTGCGTGCCCGAAGTTCAACGTCGCAGGTACGGGGGATTGTTGGTGCGCAAGGCTGTCACCCCCGCACGTACTTTTCGGACAGCCTCGGGGGGCGTTTGCACACAGCGCCTAAAGGTTTTTGACCTTTATTTTAAAGCGCCCTTTGCGCACCCTTTTAGTCGTGCACGACCACAACGTCGCCGACCTTAATGGCGTTGTACAGGATCTCGGCGGCGTAGTAGGGAAGGTTTACACAGCCGTGGCTGCCATCAAACTGGTAGATGTTTTCGCCAAAGTAGTTGCGCCACAGGGCGTCGTGCAAGCCATAGCCCCCGTAGAACGGCATCCAGTACTGTACGTCACTCTCGTAGTCTGGCAGCCCATCGCCGTCCTGATCCAGGCCGATGAGCTTTTCGGGTGACTTCTTCTTTTCTAGGTAAAAGACACCGGTTACCGTCTCGTCGTTGAGCGCTGTGTTGCCCGAAACGCACTCGGACTGCATTATTATGTTTGAGTCCTCGTCAAACATAATTACATACTGTTCGGTTAGGTCTACGTCTACGTAGCGCGGACCCCAGTCCTGAGCATTGTGAATGTACTTTTCGGCAGTGCTCTTCATGGGGATTTCCAAAGGCTCGGAGGATCCAGCAGCCAGCTGTTCGCATACCTTAACGGTTAGTGCCTGGGGGTCGATTTCCCATCCGTAGGTTCCGCCGAATACCTGGACACGCTTGCCGTCGCTTGCGCGCGTGTAGGTTCGCTGCGTGCCAACAGTGTTGACCTTTTTGGCAAGAGTGTTAATTGCCCAGTCTGCCACCCAATCTGCATTGGCAACAACGTTGCCGTCCTTGTCCAGCGAAAGCCAGGAACGTATGAGCTCCGAATCTATGGTTGCTGCCTTGGATTCCTTAACCATAAGGGGAATCTCGAGGTCTCCCAAGGCGTTGGCCTGCTTTATGGCGCCGTCTATTGTGTTCGAACTCATGGTAATGTTCGGCTTTTGAATTTGCTCTTCGCCAAATGTGACCTCGTTCTTTAGCTCCTTAACAGCCTGTGTGACCGTCTGGTTGGCAAGGTCGTGCGAAATCGCGTTGCCATTTTTTTCCTCCTTGGCCACAAAGGTCTTCTTGGAGGAGTCGTAGGTAATGGATGCGTCCTGCGGCATGGTGGCATTCTTGTTGTAGGCGTCCACTGTTGCGTCGGTTGTCGACTGGAGCTTGTCTTGGTTAAAGAGCACGCCCTCGGTTACGCTAAACGTTCGCGGCAAGAAGGCCGCAACGGGCCAGGTCCACCCAGGAAGATCCTTTTTTGCGCCCTCCTCGTAAGCCTGCGGATCGAGCGAAAAATCTATGTCGCCCGAGCTAATGTCCAGGTTTATGCCGTCGCCAGTAACCTTGAGGTCATAGTTTGTGTGAGCTTCCTGAACCTTGGAGGCAACTTTTTTGGCTGTGCTCCAGGATGCGTCCACCTCGTTGATTACGGTTCCCGGCAAATAGTGCATAGAGAAGAACACCGATACGCCTATATACAAAACAATAATTACGACGGGAACAATGAATTTGGGCGATTTTGCGTTGTTTACCACCCAGTCCCTGGCGGATGTAAACGCATGCTGCACGACCTCAAACGGAGTTCGCTTCTCCTGTTCCTTAATGTGGGCTGCCTTGGGCTTGCCCTTTGTCTTTGCCGTTGTAGCGGCGACCTTTGGCTTTGACCCAGCTGGCTTGGCCGCTGCAGCCGCCGCTTTGGTGCCAGCGGGCTTTTGGCCATTGACCGTCTTGCCGTTTTGCGTAGCGGCCTTCTTTGCGGCCTTTTGCTTTTTTGCGCCTGCGCTCGCTGCACCGGCTGCCGCGGCCTTTTTTGCTGTTGTTTTTGACTGTGCGGCTTTAGGGCCGTTTGGCTGGGCGACCGTTGTCTCGGCGTTCTTGGGGACGGATTTGATCTTTTTTGTTCCGTTTTCGCCTGCGACTTTGGTGGTGTTTGGCCTTGATGCCTTCGTGGCTGCGGCCTTGCCCTTTCCAGAGCCTTTGGCCACCTTGGGGCTTGCGACGTTTGCTGGAACGGCCGTTGATTCGGGCGTTCTCTTTCTCTTTTTTGTTGGCTCTCCAGCCGTTGCTCGGGTTGCAGCTATCTTTGCGCTCTCGGTCTGGGTGGCGCCTGTCGTAGCCTCCGAAGGAGCGGCCTTTGTCGTGCTAGCGGGCCTTCCTTTTGCTGATGCAGGCCTGCGAGTCCGCTTTGCCAAAGCGGTAGAGTCGTTGTTCGGGCGTTTGGCTAGGCTTGTTGAGCCATTCTTTTTACGCTTGGTCAGGTTTGTAGGACCGTTCTGGCGCCTGGCTAGGCTGGTTGATCCTGCGGCTGCCGGCCTTTTGCCGCGCTTGGGCGACTGATTGGCCATCTGCTGCGAAGGAGCATCCTTGCGCTTGACCTTCTTGTTAGGCGTTTTTTTGTTTCCCGATTTGGGCGCGCCCCCTGCGTTGGGAGTGCCGGCCGCCTTGGGGGCGTTGCCCGCCTTGGGGGCGCTACCAGCGTTAGAGCCGCTGGCCGACTTGGGAGCGCTACCTGTCTTGGAGGCGCTGGTCGACCTGGAAGTATTGTTCTCTTGCGAAACGCTACCAGCCTTGGGAGCATTACCCGCGTTAGAAGTACTGGTTGCCTTGGGAGCGCCTGCTGTTTTGGAAGCGCTGGTCGGCTTTAGTACGCTGCCTGTTTTGGGCGCGGCATCCGCCTTGGGCGCGTTGCCCGTCGTGGGAGCATTGCCCATTTTGGGAGCTGCGTCTGTCTCGGGGACGCCGTCCACGTTTGAGGCACCGCCATCATTGGGAGTTGCGCTCTCTTTTGTGGATGGAGAGGCCGAAGGCTCGCGCCGCTGGTCGATGGCCTGTCTGGATTCTGGCTTGGTTGTGTCCTTACTTGCTTCTGTCGCTTTGTTCTGCATTCCTTCTATTCCAAACTCAAAGGCAACAGCATGGACCACAAGTCTCATGCGTAATAAACCAAGTAGATACGTAGCTAAAGAAGATTACCGCTAATTTGTGTCAGTTAAACCTATATCGAATGGATTCAGCACCAAATCCATAATGCACACCTTATTGACGTCCCCGTGTTTGCGAATATGTTCGTGGTGTTGCGGGGCCGGGCCTTGACGGCTGGCTGTCAAGGGTCTTCTTAGGCGGTGTACCCCGAGCTGGCATCTCCCCGTGTTTTGTAGTTGCCAAGGTGGATAGGCACACACTCGGGGTGGGGTCATCCGCGCGGATGGGTGGCAGCCGAGTGTGCACGCGTGCCGCCAGGACCCGCGACCCTGCCTTCGGCCGGGCTTGCCCGCCCGCTGGCGCCCCACGACGGTTGCTGCCAGAAGTATGGGTGGATGGCCTGGCTGCCCTTATCCGCACGCGTGGTAGCCCCCCGCAAGCAAGACCTTAAAGAACCTTAAGCCATGTGTGAGATGTGGTGTAGACCTGGTTCTTTAAGTTTTGTTAAAGCGTACGGTCGTATCTTCGTCGTGTGTTGGAACACACGAAGGAGGTTCTACGTTATGAAAACGATCAAGACAACGGGTGCACGTTCCGCAATTATGGCAGGTCTTCTTTCTCTTGCGCTTGTAGGGTGTGGCGCAGGTGCAGGCTCGGGCTCTTCCTCGGCCAATGCCAGCTCTGCGAGCAATCAGGCGGCTTCCAGTGCGCTGTCTGTATCGTCCGCAGCCTCAACGGCCTCGGGCGACTCCATTCTGAACACCGCCGACCTGTTTACAGATCGTGACATGCAGCAGACTGCCGACACGAGCTCGGCAACAAAGATTAGCGTGCAGGACAATACCAATGTAACTATAGACAAGGAAGGCGTGTACGTGCTTTCCGGTTCTGCAAGCAACGTGACCATTAACGTTACCGCAGACGACACCGCCAAGGTCCAGCTTGTTCTAGACGGCCTTACAATCCAGAACACCAATACCCCGGCCATCTGCGTGACCTCTGCCGACAAGGTATTTGTTACCACGGCAAAGGGGAGTACCAACAAGCTCACGGTTACGGACGCCTTTGCTACGGACGAACAGACCAAGGCAGACGCAGTGGTATTCTCTAAGGACGACCTGGTGCTCAACGGCGAGGGATCGCTGGAGATAAGCTCTTCGCAAAACGGTGTCTCGTCGCACGACGACCTTAAGGTTACGGGTGGAACCTATGTAATAAACAGCCAAGAGGACGCGCTCGAGGCAAACGACAATGTGCTCGTAGCCGGAGGCGCAATAACCATAACGTCTCAGAAGGACGGCATCCACGCAGAAAACGACGAGGACAATACCACAGGCAACGTATACATTAGCAATGCGAACCTGACCATAGACGCAAAGGGCGACGGTATACAGGCTACTGCAGCCCTACAGATAGACAGCGGAGTTCTTGCCGTTACGGCTGCTGAGGGCCTGGAAGCCACGTATATCCAAGTTAACGATGGCAACATTAACGTGACTGCGACCGACGACGGCATAAACGGATCCAACAAGTCTACCGCGTACACTCCCACCATCGAGATTCGCGGAGGAAACCTTGTGGTGGAAATGGGCCAGGGAGACACCGACGCGCTCGACGTAAACGGCAACCTGTACATAAGCGGCGGAACAGTGGACATATCGGCGCAGTCTGCGTTCGACTACGACGGCGAGGGCTCGCTTACGGGCGGTACCGTGTACGTTAACGGCGAACAAGTGGACACCCTCCAGAACTCCATGATGGGTGGCGGCCAAGGCGGCGGTATGATGGGCGGCCACGGCGGCGGCATGATGGGCCAACAAGGCGGCGATATGCAGGGAGGTATGCCCGGTGGCCGCGATGGCGGCATGCAGGGTAGTATGCAGGGCTAAGAGTCTGCCTAGCAGGAAGGACCGCGGTAAAACCCAGCCCCTGCTTAGGGGCTGGGCCTACTTACGCCTCGCGCGCCTCGTGCTTGCTCGCGTTATTATGGTGTGGAGCCATAAGGAGGACGCATGAACGAGCTTGGCAAGCAGTTTAGGGAATACGTGCTTGGTGCTGCAATTCCCGACTGCACCGTACAAAAGATTGACAACGAGCACATTACGCTAACCACGCCCGATGCCGTTGGCGAGGTAAACTTCTACGATTTTGAAGGTGCCCCAGAGATTGTTGAGCTGCGTATCGTAAACCCCGAGTGCGACTGCGAGCCAAAGTTCTTCCTGCACTTCGAGCTGGAAGACGAGAGTCGCGCCGAGGAGCTCTTTAACGAGATGGCCAGCGAGCTGGAACACCACGATCGCTACGACACCACACGTGTTTTGCTTTGCTGTACGGCGGGTATGACAACATCTATGTTTGCGAGCAAGCTAACCGACGCGGCCAACACGCTCTCTTTGGACTACACGTTTGACGCCATCCCGCTTGAGCAGGCAAAGGAGCATGGCGGATCCTACGATGCGGTGCTTCTTGCTCCGCAGGTGGGCTACCAGCGCCAGGCTGTTGCAGATGCCTTTCCCAACGCGGCCGTGGTGGAGATTCCAGCAAAGGTATTTGCGAGCTTCGATGCCGGTGCTGCGCTGCGCATGGTAATGCACTTGCTTTCGGACAACACGTTTTTTGTCGATCAGGACTCAACCAACCTCAAATTTGCACGCAACCTCAAAAACGACAAGCGCATTATGGTTATAACCATTGTTAACCGACCGCGCTTCTCGTGGATAGGTTGGCGCATTTACGATGGGGACAAGATCGAAGCCCACGGAAGCGTTACTAAGCCCAAGCACGACCTGCGCGACGTGGAGGACCTTCTGGCTACCATGCACTTTAGGGGTTACGACCCCAGCGAGCTCGATGCCATTGGCATAGCTGTGCCTGGCGTGGTAAATCGCGGTTCGGTGGCCTTTACCGGCCACAACATTACCGACTACGAGCTGGGAAGGACGCTTGCCAAGCGCTACGGGCTTAAGGTGTTTGTGGACAACAACGCAAACGCTGCGGCCGTGGGCTGCTATATGACGCAGGACGAATACGATTCGGTCGTACTGCATGCACAGCAGACTGGATATGCTGTGGGTGGCCAGGGTATCGTGGTGGACGGGCATCTGCTCAAGGGCCGCAAGAACTTTGCGGGCGAGTTGGGTCCGCTGTTTGGTGCCGTGCACACGACGGTACGCGAGGAGCGCAAGAATCTGGACCCGTGGACGCCCGAGGGCATGCGTAAGCTGGTGGCTCCCGTGCTCGCCTCCGACGTCTCGCTTGTTGCGCCGGACGCAATCTACGTTGCGGTGGATCTTCTGGACGACATGGAGGCTCTGCGCAAAGAGATGGAATTGTACTTTGGCAGCAGGCTGGAAACATACATCCCCGACCTCGTTCACGTTACGGACTACCGCGAGCGCATTACACTGGGCGAGCTTGCGCTTTGCCTGCAAAAACTCAACAACCCGCGTCCACACCGCAAGCATTAGCAGAACGCTGGGCACACCACCACGAGTCAAGCTAGAATGGATGCAGGCACATACATGCGCATTCGGCAGGAGGGAAGGGGAGTAACACAATGGCGCAGGAACATCTGATTACTAACGCTTCGGGTCCGCTCCTAAACGAGGACGGGAGCCTGAGGGAACCAGGCTATGCATTTGCACCGCCCTTCGAGTACAGTCACGACCGTATTGCAGCCTCGCCTCTTCGTATTAAGGACTGGGATTACTACTTGGCAAACGACGACGAGTACGCCGTTTGCCTTACGTTTTCGGACCTTGGCTACATAGGCCTTGTGTCTGCGAGCGTGCTCGACTTTGCCAACCGTACATACAAGACCACCAGCGAGCTTCTTGTAATGCCGCTCGGACGCATGGGCTTGCCAACGAGTTCGGACGTGGGCGACATAGAATGGCAGAACAAGCGGTGTCGGGTTCACTTTGCCCATACGCCTGCTGGAAGGCGACTCTCGTTCTTCATGGCTCGCTTTGACGGCGACGAGGAGCTGGACGTGGAGCTTCTTCTGGACGAGCCTCCACGTGACTCGATGGTTATCTGCACGCCGTGGGCCACTAACCCAAAGGCGTTCTACTACAACCGCAAGATTCTGGGCATGCGTGCCCGTGGCGGTTTTAGGAAGGGGGCGCTCTCTCACGAGTTCGACCGCTCGCAGTCGCTTGGCCTGCTGGATTGGGGTCGCGGCGTGTGGACATACAACAACACTTGGTATTGGGCGGCTATCCAAGGGCACGTGGACGGGCACGTTGTTGCGCTCAACCTTGGCTACGGATTTGGCGATACAAGCGCCGCAAGCGAGAACATGCTGTTTGTGGATGGCATTGCGCACAAGCTGGGCCTCGTAGACTTTGGCATGCCAGTCCTTCCCGATGGGAGCTACGACTACCTGGAGCCATGGCATATAACCGATCAGGATGGCAGGCTTGACCTCGCGTTTTCTCCCGAGATCGACCGCGTGGACAACATAGACGTCGCAGGGGTCGTGTCCTCGAAGCAGCATCAGGTCTTTGGCAAGGTTTCCGGTTACGCCGTGCTCGACGATGGCTCGAGGCTCGAGCTCGAGGGAATCCGCGGCAGTGCGGAGCACATACACAACAAGTACTGACCTATCAAAGGGGGAGTACGAAAACTCGCGAAGAAGTGGGTGCCGTAAGGGGATACTCCCCATCGGGTACATCGCGAGTTAGCAATTCCCTACGATAGGGCCTATCCGCGATGTACCCGTAGGGGAATATCCCCTTACGGCACTCCGTTTACGAACAGCCTGCTCCTGATAGGTCAAAAGTGCCCTGAGCGCCTGCTCGCTTTTCGTTAATATAGTCCTGTAGGAACCAGCGCCATTTGGACGATAAGAGGCCCATTGTGAAAGATGATCAAAAGAAGCAGCAGCGTGACCTTAATACTGCCGAAAAGGCGGTGGGGCGCGCCTTTACCACTGGCAAGGCCGATCGTGCGGCCATAACCCGCATGGCTCAGCTCGATGCCGCAGAGGCGGTGGCGCGAGCTGGCGAGGCCATGGAGTCGGACGAGGCTGCCGACGAGGCGGCACGCCTAACGGTTATTGCCACCACGATGGGCACTCGCCAGAAGGCAAAGGCAGCTCGCGAGCGCGAGCGCATAGCCAGGAACAAGGCGAAGGAAGACCATCGGGCGGCAACTAAGTCAGCCAAGAAGGCCTATGACGCCATTCGGTTTAGCGATCCCACAACGCTCGGCTTTATGCGTGTGGTGCAGGTAATATTCCTGGTGCACATTATTACAACGTTTCTCATACTCTTTCTAACTTCGCGCGACACGGTTAGCTACAGCTCGGTAAACATAATCGACTGGATACTGGTCGTTCTAGAAAGCATCGCGTTCTACTTTATCGTTAACCGGTTTAAGGTGGGAAGGCCCTTCGTAATTGCCATTATGCTGCTTGGTGGCATCGCACATCTTATATCCGACATCTTTACCGGCACCTTTATTCCCATATCGTCTATTGGCAACTTTTGCTACTACCTTCTTGTTGCCTTATATTTCATGTTCTCGGACCGCGTAAAGGTCGTGCTGGTAAACGAAATGTCCTCCGACAAGGGCAACGAAGAGGAAACCTTTGTTGTGGACCGGCGCAGCTGGCCGTTCTACCGAAATCTCATTATCTACTTTGTGGTCTTCTCGGTGCTTGGACACTGGATGGAGGCCGGGTTTTGCCAACTCATTAGACTCGGCATTGTGCAAGGCGAGTTTCATGCCGAAAACACCATGCTCTGGCGCGACTGGCTTTACCCCTATCCCATGCACGGCACGGCCGTCATACTGATTGCGGTGTTCCTAAACCCCCTGTTCAACAAGCTAAAAAAGACCTTTAAAAACAAGTTTGCTCCCTACGTGGTGAGCTTCGTAATAAATGCGCTCATTTGCACTCTCATTGAGTTTTGCGGCGGCCTTATGTTTAACGCGCAGCTGCAAAACTGGGACTACTCAAATATGCCCTTTAACTTTATGGGTCAGATTTGTTTGCAAAACGCCATTGGCTTTGGCGTGGCCTCTTCGGTAATTGCCTGGTGGCTGTATCCCATGATGGAGCGGCAAATTGCGCGCGTGAGGCCGGCTGTTATGAACATCGTGTGCGTGGTGGTTGCCATTGCCGGCGGCATTCTGTTTTCGCTCTATGCCATCAGCCCTCCCGACGGCGTAGATCTTGGCAGCCAGCAGCATGCTGCAGCAGATACCGTGGAGGTTAATACGAAGGAAATCGAGACCGTGGACAAGCTGATTGCGGACAGCGCGGAAGCCATGAGAAAGAAAGCGAACGAGACCACAGGTCTTACTGCCGAGGAAAAGCAGGAGATAAGCAAGCACGTTGATGCAATTACTTCAGAAGCGGAAGACATCCAGAAGATCGTAGAGAGCAAAAAGGGGTCGAACTCCTAGGGAGCTGTGCCCATTGGGATTGCTCCCGCCATTAAGTTAGTGCGACTGAGGGGATACTCCCTCCAGTTCCATGCGTGCCCGTCGCAGCTACGAGCACTGAGGAACTGGAGGGAGTATCCCCTCAGTCGTACTCCCGCGATTTAGCATAAAAGCAGTTTCGGACTTTCATCCACCGTCCTCTACAGCGTGTTCCTGCCGTAGGCCTTGCTCCAGTTGGCGGTAAACTCCTCCATGGCAATGGCTGTCCCAGGATGGCCTACCATAGCGCGAATTACGTCGGGGGCAACGGTAATGGCGGGCACGCCTGCTGCCAGCAGTTGGTGTACCTGGTCCACGTTCTTAAAGCTTGCGGCACACACCTTGGCGTCCATGCCGTAAACGGCGAGTGTTTCCACAAGCTCGGCAACCTGGCCAACGCCGTCGCCGTAGTTGCACATGCGGTTTACATAGGGAGCCAAGTAGTCCGCGCCGGCTTTGGCAGCCCAAAACGCCTGGTCAGGCGAGTAGATGCCCGTGGCAAGGACGCAAATGCCCTTGGCCTTTACTGCGGGGATGGCACGCAGGCCCTCGCGTGTAACGGGAATCTTTACCACAATGTTCTTGCCGCCACGAATCTGTGCGATGCGCTCTGCCTCGGCAAGAATGCCGTCGTAGTCTAGGCTAACCACCTGGGCAATTATCTTCTGATCCTCGGTGAGTACCTCGCAGAGCTCGTCGAACACCTGGCTGGGCTCCTTGCCGCTCTTGGTAATGATGGTGGGATTGGTGGTAACGCCGTCTATGGGCAGGTACTCGCAAAGCTCCCGAATTGCATCAATATCCGCACTGTCAATAAAAAACTCCATTTTCTTTCCTCTCTTTCCTAAAGCGCGCGAAGCGCGCACATATTTTTTGCCGTGGGCACGTAGAGCACGTGATGGAGAGGCGGCCTGCGGTCTTCTCTGCTGCGAATTGCGAGCGCAGCGAGCGAGCAAAGCGAGCGCTGAGCAAGCAGGGAAGACCGCAGGCCGCCCCACCCTACAGCACCTGCTCCGTGCGATCGATAATGTCGTCTTGGGTGGCCTTGCTCAGTACGTTGAAGAACGCGGAGTAGCCGGCCACGCGCACAATCAGGTCTTTGTGGCGCTCGGGATGCGCCTGCGCGTCCAGGAGCGTGGCGCGATCCACGACGTTAAACTGCACGTGGTAGCCGTGCAACCGGTTAAAGAACGTGCGTAGCATCATCTGCAGCTTTGCCTTGTTCTCCTCGCGCTCGAGCATGGCGGGGGTCACCTTTTGGTTAAGCAGCACGCCGCCGGTAATCTTGTTCGTTGGCAGCTTGGAGACGGTCTTGAAAACGGCCGTCGGTCCCTGTTTGTCGGCGTTGTGCGCAGGGCTGCAGCCCTCGGCCAGCGGCTCGTGCGCGTGGCGTCCGTCAGGCGTGGCCATGGTGCCCATGCCCTGACCAACATTCGCGCTAATGGAGCTGGTACCGGCATAACGAATTCCACCAATGGGTCCGCGGCCAAAACGGGTGTTGTGGTACTTGGCAACCTCGTCGATGTAGGGCTCGTAGCACTCTACGGCAAGCGAGTCCACGTAGTCGTCGTCGTTTCCGTACTTGGGCGCGCCGTCAACAAGCATTTGCTGGATGCGTGCTCCCTCCTCGCCCTCAAAGTCGGAGAGCAGGGCATCCCACAGCTGCTGGCGCGAGATGCGGCCCTCTTCGTACACGAGCTTCTTTATGGCGGCCAGGCTGTCGGCTATGTTGGCAATACCCACCTGCAGGCCGGAGATAAAGTCGTAGACAGCGCCGCCCTCCTTTATGGTCTTGCCGCGCGCAATGCAGTCGTCGGTGAGCGCGGAGCACAGCACGTCGGGCACGTCGCGCTCGCTGGCCTTGTCTATTGCGTTTTCCACCACTACGGACCAGCGGCACATCTCGCGCAGGCTCGCGTCCCATGCGGCCATGAGCTCGTCGAACGTCTCCCACTCCAAAAAGTTGCCGTGGGCCTCCACAAAGCGCTTGCCCGAGGTTAGGTCCACGCCGCCGTTCATGGCGCACAAAAGCAGGCGCGGGAAGTTAATGTAGCTCATGCCCGTGCAGCGATAACCCCAGCGGCCAGGCACGGCCGTTTCCACGCATCCGATGGCGGAGTAGTTGTAGGCGTCGTACTCGCTCACACCCCAGGCAATAAAGCTGGGGATTATAATCTCGTCGTTGTTGAGGGCTGGCATGCCAAAGCCAAGGCGCATGACCTCAACGCATTCGGCAAAGAAGGCCGGATCGAGGTTGGCGTGGTAGCGCACGGTAAGGTTGGGCTGGGTAAGGCGGGTCTGCGCCACGGAGCGAAGCACGAGCCAGCTCGTGGGGTTAACGGCGTCCTCGTGGGTGTCGGGCGTCTGGCCGCCAATGGTTACGTTCTGATACATGGGGCTGCCGGCCGAGCTGTACGTGTGCGCCTGGCTGCGGATCTTCTGCACGGTGAGCGTCTTTATCCATAGGTTGGTAAGAAGCTCGAGCGCCTGGTCCTCGGTAATGCGGCCAGCTGCAAGGTCGGCCTCGTAGAACGGATCTATATACTGGTCAAAGCGCCCAAAGCTAAGCGAGTGACCGTTGGACTCAATCTGCAGCAACACCTGAGAGAACCAAGCCGCCTGAACCGCCTCGTAGAAGGTCTGCGCCGGCTCGTAGGGAACGCGGGCGGAGGCGGCGGCCATACGTTCGAGCTCTGCCTTGCGGGCGGGATCGTTGCATGCGGCTGCCTGCTTGGAGGCCAGCTCGGCATAGCGGTTGGTCCAGCGACGAACGGCGTCGATAACGACCAGAACCGCGTTGTAGAACACGTACTTATCTATGGAGTCGGGGTCAGTGAGGTCGAGGGCGGCCTTTGCAGTCAGGGTGCGCTCCTCGTATCCGCGCAGACCCTCCTTTAGCATGCGCGCATGGTTAATGGCCAGGTGGGCGTCGCCTGCGTTGAGCTTGCCCTCCATGCCAAAGACGCCGGTCTCCATAAAGGGCGCGACCTCGCTTGGAAGCAGTGCCTCGCTGCGGCTGCGCAGGTTGTTGTTTTCCCAAAACGGAGCAATATCGCGAATGCGCTGCTTGTCCTGATCCGTAACGTAGAACACGTCGCCGTCGCGCTTTTCGAACTTGTCCAGCTCATCGATTACAAAGCCCAGCGTGTACTCGGGAAAGACCGGTGCGTTGCCGTTCTTGGTGGCCTGATTGCCGGCAATGAGGGTCTTGTCCTCAATATATATGCTCATGTTGTCGAGCACGTGGGCAAAGGCGAGGGCACGACGCATTACCGGTGGCTGGTTGAGCGTCTGTTGGTAAGACTCGGTGTACAGGACTGCGCGCTCGGCGTCCACATAGGGTTTCTCGTCCAGGACCTCCTCGCGAAAGGCCTGCATGCGATCGGTTAGGGCTCCAAAGTGCTCGCGATTCTCCATGTTTGCTTCCTTTGCTCTTATCTACGAACTTAATAAAGCTTACGTTCGTAATTAATAGTAAGCAGATGAAGGAGTTTTGTCAACTACGAAAGCCAAAAAAACTTTGACAAGAATCGTATATACTTACGAACGAAACATTATTCACGATCAACCCGCATAAACTGACGCACGGAGGAAGCATGCAAAGCGCAACGGTGTTTAACGTACAAAAGTTTAGCCTCAACGACGGGCCAGGCATTCGCACGGTGGTGTTCCTTAAGGGATGCCCATTGCGCTGCACGTGGTGCGCTAATCCAGAGAGCCAAATGCGTGCCCCGCAGCTCGAATGGAAGAATAGCGCCTGCATTGGGTGCGGCGCATGTTTAAAAGCCGCGCCTGGTGCAGAGGCCGCGGTGCATGCCAATAAGCGCCATGTGGACGTGCACAGCTTAGCAGGCGACTCCAACGAGGGCAGGGCTGCTGTTTCCGCGTGCCCAACGCATGCGCTTACCTGCACGGGGGAGACTAAGACCGTGGAAGAGGTGCTACGCGTTTGCTTGCAGGACAAACCCTTCTACGAGGACTCGGGCGGCGGCGTTACCCTAAGCGGTGGCGAGGCGCTCGTTTGGCCGGAGTTTTGCGAGGAGCTCTTGGGACGTCTGCACGAAGAGGGTGTGGACACCTGTGTGGAAACCGAGGCGCATGTTTCCCCCAAGGTGTTCCGGCATATGGCGCCGTTGTTCGATCATATGCTCGTGGACCTAAAACACGTGGATGCAAACAAGATCTTTGCCCACACGGCCGGCCAGGCCAACCTCATGCTGGACAACCTGCGCTGGGCGATTGCCAACCATCCGGATGTGCTCCCGCGCACACCGGTGATTCCGGGGTTTAACGATACGAACCAGGATGCCCGTGCCATGGCCGTATGGTTGCGCGATGCGGGTGCCATACGCGTGCAGCTGCTTCCCTTCCACAACTTTGGAGAGAACAAGTACGAGCTACTGGGGATGGACTACGCGCTGCGTGGCGCCAAGAACCTACGCTCCGAGAATCTTGAGGAGTACCGGCAGGTGTTTGTGGACGAAGGCATTCAGGCGTTCTTCTAGCGGGGTTCGGTACGGCTTTTCCAGGCTATCTCACTTGGCAACGGTTACCTCCACGCCGTTGCGCGCGAGCGAGGATTGCCAGCTGTCGGAAAGGCCCGCATCGGTAACCACAGAGATCTTTTTGCTGGTCAGGCGCATGGGTACAGCTCCGCGCTGCCCAAACTTCTCCGATTCGGTAAGAACGACGATCTCCGAGGCGGCCTCGGCCATGGACCGTACGGCATCGGCACGCATCTGGTCGGCGTTGGTGGGCCCCACGCCCTCAATCCAGCCGTCAGCGCCCACAAAAAGGCGGTCCACATAGAACTCTTGGGCGCACGTGCGTACCAGCGGACCAACCATTACCTGCGAGTCTCGCTGATATGTGCCTCCCAGCAGCACGACCTCCACACTGGTGGAGTCGCGAACATAGCCTGCAATAAAGGCGCTGTTGGTAACAACGGTAACGCTCTTGTGGGTGTCGGCCAGCTCACGTGCGAGCAGCGCGCAGCAGCTGCCGCTTTCCACCATTATTGTTGACCCGTCAGCGACCATTGCCGCGGCTGCTTGGGCAATGCGGCGCTTTTCCTCGTAATGGTAGGCAAGCCGGCCGCTCACATCGTTGGGGTTGGAAAGCTTGGCAAAGCCGTGCTCCCTTACCACAAGTCCCTTTGCCTGTAGCGCGTCCAGGTCTTTGCGTACGGTAACTTCCGATACCCCAAGCTCCTCGGAAAGCAGCGCCACCTCTATGCGCTGCCTGCTGGTGAGTATGTCCAAGATCTGGCTGTCGCGCCTGCCCATGTCGTGACCTCCCGTGTGCGTTGTACTTTCTCTTGTATCTTACTTTACTTTCGTTCGAATGGAATCTGCGCGACCACAAATAGCCTGCCCCTAGACCTATCAAGGGGGAGTACCCCTCTTGATAGGTCAGCGCCCCAGCCTTTTAGGGGCAGGACAAATAGGGGACTGTCCCTATTTGTGGTCTGAGGTGCAGCTATACTTGTGCTGTTGACATTTTGCGGAGGGAGCGCGCATGGACGTCGAGGCAAAGGATCGCTTTAACGTGTTTATGTGGGGCGGGCTCATGCAGGGAGAGAGCCGTAAGCTAAGGGCCTCGGTGGCCTTGGGCCTGCTTATTGTTCTGGCTGCCATGACCTTCGTGCAGTTTGGTTTTGTGGGTGTAGGCTTCGACCAAGACTACTCCTGCTATGTGTTGGCGCTCCTTGGCCCCATTGCCGTTGCATCGCTTACGCTTGGTGCAGGATGGGGCACCTTGGAGGGGGCGCTTGCGGGCGCTGTTCTCTTTGCGCACGCCCAGCGTCAACCCCTCGATATAATAGAAAAATATTTTGTTAACCCAATGACCTCAATCGTAATGTACGGTGTGGCAGGCCTGATGCTCGGGCTGCTTTTTGCCGTGGCGCTGCGAAACAACCCAAACGGCGCTCGACGGTGGATCTACATTGCCATACCGTGCATTTTGGTTGCAATACTGGCAACAGTCGCCTTCGAAAAGGGCATGCTGCTTGTTATTGACCAAAACAAGAACATGGATGTTGTACAGGCGTTTGTGGGCACGGGATTGCCGTTTATCCAGCCGATTCTGGACTTTGTCCTCATGTACGCGCTCTGCATTATTTCCGATCTTGGTTGGAAATGGTATGAAGCAACGCGTGTTTTCGTTGGCGTCCGCACCATTTTTCGCACTAGGATGCTCTGCACGTTGTTCCTCGTGTTCCTAACCATGTCTGCTGCGTGCTTTGCCATTATTACCCTGCAGGAGGAGGCCGCTGCCAACGAGAGCATAACCGCGGAGCTCGACTATTTGCAGGGCCAGCTCGACTTGCGTTGGAATACGTACGAGGCGCTTCTAAAGCAGCCGGAGGTAGAAAACCTTCCCGAATCGATACTGGATCCCATTGACGAAGGCCTTTCTGTAGACGGGCTCATAAAGGGATACGACCTTACCGACGGAACCATTGTCCTGTTTTATAACGGTGAACCGATCCTTACAGACAATCCCGTCTTTGACCTCAAATCGGTCCAAAATTACGAGGATCTTAAGGAGTACTACGACCAGCTCATGAAAGAGGCGTATGAGCGCGTTAAGGCGTCTGCGGAGTCAAATAAGCTTATTATGACGGTCTATAGCGACGGCTCGGACGAAACCGAGCTCGGATACGTTAAGGGCAGAAAGCTCGACGACAGTAGCTACCTCATGTTCTCGCGTCCTTTTTCCATGGTGTTTGCCCATCGCACGGGAACGCTGCTCTGGACGTCGATAATGGTTTTCGTACTGCTTGTGGTGCTGTATCTGGTGGTGGCAAACCTGCTTAGAAAGGTGGTAATAAAACCCGTAGACAATACCAACGCCTCCATGGCAAAGATTATGTGCGGCAACTTGGACGAGATGGTGAGCGAGGTGGGGAGCGTGGAGTTTGCCTCCCTCTCTGCCGGCATTAACTCTACGGTCGACGCGCTCAAGACGCTCATAGACGAGGCCGAGCGGCGCAACGAACGGGACCTGGCAACGGCGCGCGCCATCCAAATTGGTGCCCTTCCCAAGAGCTTCCCGGCATTTCCAGACAACCAGAAGGTGGATCTGTATGCCGCCATGGACGCCGCAAAGGAGGTGGGGGGCGACTTCTACGACTTCTTTGAAATAGACGAGCGTACGGTGGGGTTCCTTATTGCCGACGTAAGCGGCAAGGGCATACCCGGCGCGCTGTTTATGATGGCGGCCAAGGCGGAGATTCAGAACTATTTGGCATCGGGCATGGAGCCCGCAAAGGCAATTGCCTCCGCCAACGCCTACCTGTGCGCAAACAACGAAGCGGGCATGTTTGTTACGGTGTGGGCAGCCACGCTGGACTGGACAACCGGGGAGCTTACGTACGTTAACGCAGGCCATAACTTCCCGCTCCTTCGCCATGGGCAAGGCGGCGAGTGGGAGTGGCTCAAAAAGAAGTGTGGCCTGTTCTTGGGCACGTTTGACACTGCCAAGTACAGGCAGGAAACCCTCGTGCTCGAGCCTGGGGACGAGCTTCTTTTGTATACCGATGGCGTAAACGAGGCGTTTAACATCGCGGAGGAGGAGTACGGCAACGACCAGCTGGAGGAGTTCCTTGTCGCCCACAGCAACATGCGGCCGCAAGAGCTCGTTACCGTACTGCGCGACGACGTGGCAAGATGGGCGGAAGGCGCGGAACAGTCCGACGACGTTACCATCCTTGTTGTTGAATATGACGCATAGCGTATAATGGCGGTATTCCCCTGGCGGGGTGTCCGAAAACGGGGTGCCGTGAGGGGATACTCCCCTACGGGTACATCGCGGATAGGTCCCTCGTAAGGAGAAGGCCTGCTCGCGATGTACCCGAGGGGGAGTATCCCCTCACGGCACCCCACATCGCCACAAGTTTTCGGACAGCCCCGGGGGCAGAAACGAGAGACAGGAGCGCTCATGGACTTTTTGGAGCTTGCGCAAAGCAGATGGTCGGTTCGCAACTACGACGCACGGCCCGTGGAGCAAGAGAAGCTCGACCGCATTCTGGAGGCCGCACGACTTGCACCCACAGGGGCAAACCGCCAGCCGCAGCGCCTGTATGTGCTGCGCAGCGAGGAAGCCCTCGCGCGCTTGCGGGCGGCAACGCGCATGGCGTTCAACGCACCGCTGGTAATTGTGGCATGCGCAAAGGTGGACGAGGCGTGGCACAACGAACGCGAAACGGTAATGCGCGGCACTACGTGCGACACGTACAACGTGGCCGAGATGGACGCCTCCATCGTATGCGACCACATGCAGCTTGCGGCAACCGAGGTGGGTCTGGGCACGCTGTGGGTTCGTGGCTACGACACCCAGTCGATCCTGGACGCATTCGAGTTCCCTGAGGGGATTGTGCCCATGTGCATCCTAGACGTGGGGTATCCTGCTCCGGAGGCCAAGCCGTCGAGGCTTCACGAAGATCGCAAGCCATTGTCGCAGACCGTCGTGGAGTGGTAGCCATCGTATATCGGCGTCTCGTCGCATGGGCGTGCCATGTGGGATACAATCGGAATGAAAGCCACACCAACCCGTATGGCGCGGAGGGCCTATGGATAACGACGACCTTTTGGCACGAATACAAGAAACCACTCTCGAACTGCCCGGCTCACGCAAGTCAATAGCCGACTTTCTTATACGAGAAGGCGGCGGCGTGGAAAACCTCTCGATGGCCGAGGTCGCAGACCTTACCTTTACGTCCAAGCCATCGCTCGTGCGTTTTGCAAAGACGTTTGGCTTTGCTGGCTGGCGCGACTTTAGGTTGGCGTTCGTCACGCTTATGCGCCAGAACGACGAGGATATCGCGCACTTGGAAAACGTGGATCCAAACCACCCCTTTGCACCAGAGGATTCCGTTGGCGAAGCCGTGCAAAGCGTGCTTGCGTTGGAGCAACGTGCGCTTGCGGATGCAGCCGATGTTGTGGACGTAAACATGCTCGTTGAGGCATCGCGCAGAATAATAGAGGCAAATCGCACGGTGTTCTTTGGATACGAGCCAAACTACTGCTTTGGCAGGTTGCTTGCATACAAGTTGGCGCAGATTGGCATTAGGTGTCTTGTGCCTTCGCCCGAGGACTGGGAGTCGTTGGCGCGTACCCTTGGCCCCAACGAATGCGCAATAATCGCGTCGTATTCTGGAATGGGCCCACACCGAGAGCCAGTGAGCTTTGCGCCTATGTTTGCGCAGGCAGGAGTGCCTGTTATTGCAATAACGAACTCTGGAGATAACTGGTTGCGCGAGCAATGCGACTGCGTGCTTTCGTTTAGGCCTCGCGAGCGCTATTACAGTAAAATATCGGGTTACTACAGCGAGCAGTGCATTCACTTTTTATTGGACGCGCTATACTCTGCAATATTCTGCGCCGACTACGATCGCAACGAGGTACGAAAGCTGCATACGGTTATTGCGTTCGAGCGTACGCATAATCAGAACCTCGTAGACGAGCTACCGTGCTAGAGCCTTCCACTGTGGTGGAAAAGAGATAGGAGAGAGCTGCAATGATTTTGCTAGACGAGCCCATGAGCAAGCACACTACCTTTAAGGTAGGGGGCCCTGCAGACGTATTTGTTATTCCGTCGTCTGCGGACGAGGCAATTGCCGTAGTGGGTGCATGCAGGCGGTTGCAGGTGCCCTACTTCGTGTTGGGCAAAGGCTCCGACCTCTTGATTTCGGACGAGGGATATCGCGGCGTAATGATTTCGCTGGAGTCGCTTGCAAACATAGAGGTGCAGGGCAACGTGCTTGTTTGCGGAGCAGGTGCGGCACTTAAGGACGTTGCCCATGTGGCGCGCGACAACGGCTTGGCAGGGTTCGAGTTTGCCAGCGGGATTCCGGGAAGCGTTGGAGGCGCCTGCTTTATGAACGCGGGCGCATACGACGGCTGCATGGCCGACGTGCTGCAGTCCGTGGATGTGCTGGACGCAAACGGCGAGGTAGTTACCATTGGTGTGGAAGACTTGGAACTTGGGTATCGTACCAGCAAGATTCGCACGGACGGTCTTATGGTGCTAAGCGCCCGCATTGAGCTTGCGGATGGCAGCAAGGAGCAGATTGGACAGAAGATCGACGACCTCACGCGGCGTCGAGAGGAAAAGCAGCCGCTGGAGTACGGCAGCGCCGGCTCCACCTTCAAGCGTCCCGAGGGCTACTTCGCCGGCAAGCTCATAATGGATTCGGGGCTAAAGGGATACACGGTAGGCGGGGCATGCGTGTCCAACAAGCATGCCGGGTTTGTAATCAACAAGGGCGGCGCCACTGCAGCGGATGTGCGTGCCGTTATATCCCACGTGCAGGATGAGGTGGAGCGCCAGTTTGGCGTGCGTCTGGAGCCCGAGGTCCGCTTTATCGGGTTCTGATTTGCAACAATGGTCCCATCGTGTACGTCGCGAGGAGCCCGCCTCATCATGAAGGGACTATCCGCGATGTACCCGTAGGGGAGCATCCCAACGCCATTTGGTTAAGGGTCTGGGGGCGCTGTGCACATAGGGGATATTCCCCTACGGGTACATCGCGGATGAGCCGGCCTCCAACGTAAGCCCTGCTCGCGATGTACCCGATGGGGAGTATCCCCCCCTATGTGCACAGCGCTAACTTAATGGCAGTGGGAGTATCCCCGATATCTCCTAGTTCCGCAGCGAGTTGAGCGGCGCTGGAAAGCGGCCACCGCGATGCGCAAACACGGTGCCGGCATGTTGGTTAACGGGCATTACGGGAGCCGATCCAAAGAGCCCGCCAAACTCCAGCACATCGCCCTCCTTGTGGCCGATGGCAGGAATCAGGCGCACGGCCGTGGTCTTGCCGTTAATTACGCCAATGGCCATCTCGTCGGCAATTATGCCGGCAATCGTCTCTACGCTGGTGTCTCCTGGAACGGCAATCATGTCCAGTCCGACCGAGCATACGCAGGTCATGGCCTCGAGCTTCTCTAGACTCAGAGCTCCGTCCCGCGCGGCGCGTATCATGCCGGCGTCTTCGCTCACGGGAATAAACGCGCCGGACAGACCACCGACGCTGGAGCTTGCCATTACGCCGCCCTTCTTTACGGCGTCGTTAAGGAGGGCAAGCGCGCAGGTGGTGCCGGGGCCACCGCATTCTCCCACGCCAATAATCTCCAAGATGCGCGCGACCGAGTCGCCAGCGGCTGGGGTGGGGGCCAGGCTTAGGTCCACTATGCCCTTTTGCGCGCCTAGGCGTCGGGCCGCCTCGCGACTCATGAGCTCGCCGGCACGCGTAATCTTAAAGGCCGTCTGTTTAATGCGCTCGGCGACCTCCATAAGGTCTGCCGACTCGGGCAGCTCCGCCAGGGCAGCGGCCATAACGCCAGGACCAGAGACGCCCACGTTTATCACCGCGTCCGCTTCGCCAGATCCGTGGATAGCGCCAGCCATAAAGGGCGAGTCCTCAACCATGTTGGAAAACACCACGAGCTTGGCCGCACCATAGCAGTCTATGTGGGTCGTCGCCTCGGCGGCATCCCGTATGGCCTGTGCCATGAGGAGAACGGCATCCATGTTTATGCCTGCGCGCACGCTGGCCACATTGACGCTCGAGCATACGCGCTCGGTGGTGGCCAGCGCCTCCGGAATGCTGTTTATAAGGCGTCGGTCCGTCGTTCCCATGCCCTTTTGCACGAGCGCGGAAAAGCCGCCCATAAAGTCGATGCCCAGCGTCTGCGCGGCGCGGTTCATGGTGTGGGCGAGGGGAGTGAGGTCCTCGTCCGGACACGAGGCGGCAACCTGCGCTATGGGCGTAACCGACACGCGCTTGTTCGCAATGGGAATCCCGTACTCGCGCTCCAGCGCATCTGCCACGGGAACGAGGTTCTGTGCCGTGTTGGTTATGCGCTCGTACACCTTGGAGCACATGCGCTCCATGCTCTCGTCGGCGCATCCAAGCAGCGATATTCCCATGGTAATGGTGCGCAGGTCCAAGTTCTGCTGCGACACCATGTTGCGCGTCTCTACGACTTCCTCGGGGGTTATGGCCATTGGCGCTCCTTTCGGTGGTTTTGCGCGGACAATTGTACAACGGATGGCCTGCCGTGCCAGGCGGTATTTGTGGTCCCCTGGGCTGTACGAATATGGGTGTCGTTTGGGAGCATACCCCCAAACGGCACCCCACCCCGACACGAGTTTGCGGACGGCCTTCCGTACTGCGCACGATTACAAGTGAACATTACTGTTTTTGCAAAGCGACACCATGACGATGGCTTGGAGACGCCGAGCCGACTCATCAAAATCGCAACGTGCGCACTGCTCGTCCGCAAAAAGTCGCTTCGTGCGCACTGTCGGGCCTCCTCTGCGCACGAAGCGACTTTTACAAGACATCCAGTGTGCACGTTGCATATTTGATGAAAAGGACACTCGTGCGCGTGGTCGCACGCAGAAGTGTGGGAAGCCTCGGACAGCTCGTTGCAATGATTGCAGCAATTCTGTTGGAAGCACGGTCGATCGCCGTTTACGAATGCGTCGCCATTGGCAAAGCGACTCCAAGGAAAGTTCGCCAAAAAATGATATCATCGGAATATCTATATCTATGCCGATTTGGGGGAGGGAAGAGGTCGTGTTTGCGCACGTAAAGCAAAAGCTTCGGTCGCAACGGGGCGCCTCGCTGTCCATGGCCCTCATGCTGTTCCTGGTGTGTGCCGTGGTGGCGTCCATCGTGCTCGCGGCCGCAACGGCTGCGTCCGGCAGGCAAAGCCAGCTGGAGGCGATGGACAAGAGCTACTACAACGTAACGTCGGCAGCCAAGCTGCTCTGGGACGAGCTGGGCCAGGGAACGCAGTCCGTCACCATAACGTGCGAGTGCGACGCCACCAAGGCGAGCGGCGGGTCCTACGAGAACTTTACCAATTGGAAGGGAACCATCGGGACCTCCTTCTCCAGCGACCCGGGCACCGGCCAGAGTTCGTATCTCTCGAAGGGCAACGCGACGCTCTTCGAGATGCTTGCCTACGACATAATGTTTGGACCGTCGCAAAGTACATGCTCATTCGACACGACGCGCGAACTCAATTCGACCAAGGTCGCGGGGTCCATCGACACGAAAACACTTCAGCAAAATGAAAACCTTTCGTTTGACGCTACGTACGACGGCTTTGATGTAACTGCCAGTGCGGGCTATGCCGACGTGTTGGTAAAGGTTTCGGCAAAGGCGAAGCGCGATAACTCTAGCTCCGAGCCCGGTAAGATTAGCGGGGGAATCACCTTCGTGCTTGGCGAGAAGAACGCGAGCGCGTCGGACGGCTTCGTTGCCCGCTCCTACAAATGCACGCTCTCATCCTCCGCGGACGTCGACGAATCGGGATGTCGCGTGAAGAAGGTGGGGGAGCAGTCGTATCACCTCACGTGGGTGACCAAGATCTCCTGGGATACGGAAGACCTCCAACTGGGAGCGCAGTCGGGAGGTGACGAGTCATGAGACGCGTCAATCGGAACCTCATCCGCATAGCAATGGCGGACGACTCCGGCGAGACCATGGTGGAGACGCTCGTCTCCATCCTCATAAGCTCTCTGGCGTTGCTCATGCTGGCGACTGCCATAGGCGCCTCGGTGAACATCGTCATGAGCAGCCGTGATCGCATGGAGCAGTTCTATAACGGCGAAGGTTCGATGATTCAAAACGCAGAAGCCTCAAGTTCAAGTTCAACCTTAAACATTATGCTAGACGTGGCGCTCAAACGAGACGCCAGACAGAACTTGGAAACGACTGAGGAGGTTCAGAGCTACGCCTCCACCGATGAGCGATCGGGCGTTGCGATGTATGAGAGGAGCACGCCATGAGGATCCTCTCTGTGAAACCAAAACGATGGAGGCGCATGCGCGGTGCGGGCGGTTTCACCCTTACGGAGATGCTCGTTACCATGCTCATCCTCACGTTGGCCGCCACGCTCCTGGCAACGGGCGTTCCCGTGGCCGTTGACACCTACCAAAAGACGGTGAGGAGTGCCAACGCGCAGGTGGCGCTCTCGACGACGGCAACTGCATTGCGCAGCGAGCTGAGCCTTGCATCCTATGCCGACGCGAGGAACAACAAGGTGTGCTACGTGTCGAGGGAAGAGGGCTGCGCGCTGTGCATCCAGAATTCCGACGATTCCGCCTGCCGTGGGCTGCAGAAGCAATACTACACGGGCAATTTGGCAGACGGTGTCGAGTTGAGCGAAGACAAAAAGGACGGCAATCCCTTGGCGCTCATCTCGAACGCGACCATAACGGAGGACCTCACGGTGGCCTACGACCAAGTGACAAAGTCCGCCGACGCAATAACGTTCACGAACCTCCACGTAACCGACGCCGCGGGCAACAACCTTGCCAGCGTGGATGAATTCAAGGTACTAACGCGTTTTAAAGACTAGCATACGCGAGGCGATACATATGAAGCACAGGCGAAATACTAGCGGCTTTACCCTCACAGAAATGCTCATTGCCGTGGCCATAATGGTCATCCTCATGGGCGTGGCCTTTGTCGCGGTGATCAACTATCAAAAGAGCATGAAGCAGCTGGAGCTGGACAGAACGGCACGAGAGATATTCGTCGCCGCACAGAACCATCTTACGATGGCCGAGGGGCAAGGTTTGCTCAAGGACGCCGACCCCAGCAACCTTGGCGAACAGCCGGCGGGGATTACCAACAGGGACGAATACTGCTTTTTCGTCGCGCCGGAGGGCATCCTGAGCCAAGGAACTAGCATGCTCGTCGAGATGCTGCCGCCTTTTTCCATAGACGATACCGTGCGGGTGGGCGGAAGCTATGTGATCAAGTATGACGCCAAAACCGCAACCATACTCGACGTGTTCTACAGCGACCAGTCCAACCTGAGCACGCACACGTTCGTGGCTGGGGACTACGACAACCTGTTCCCCGGCTGCGTGGGCGCGGAGCAGGCGAACAAGGACGCGCGCCTCAACTTTGGTGGCACCATAATCGGTTGGTACGGCGGAGACGACCTAGGCGTCATGACGCCGGCGGACCTTGCTGCCCCAGAGCTCAAGGTCAACAATGCCGAGCGCCTTGAGGTTGAGGTGCACATCACAGACCCCACGCCGGAAGGAGTGTCCGGTCCGCGGGTTCAGGTCATCATGACGGGTGACAAAAGCGGGAGTCAGCGCAAGATTGCCGACGAGCCTTTGTCGGCGTTTCTTACGGAGCCCACAAAGAAATACATCTTGGACGATATAACCGCGATTGGGAAGCACTTCGCAGACCTCTGGTGTACGGACGATTTGCTCAACCCCTCAAACGGGGTGCTGATCCCTGGCGAGAACATCACGCTTCAAGCCATTGTCTACAGCAACGAAACGCTCTCCACCATCGCCAAGAGCCCGAAGCGCCATACCAACAGCCTCTTTGCCGACGTCATCGAGGACAAGAGCAAAAAGCCCACGGGTGCCGAGGCGCTCGATGCCAACGCCGCAAAGCCCACCATGGTCGCGCAGATTGCGAACATCCGCCACCTGGAGAACCTGGACGCCGCCATATCGGGCTACGACCTCAAGTCGTTGGATGAGGCCGGAGCGACGTACGCCAAGCAGGTGGGCAACCTGCGTTGGATTGGCGGCGCGGACGCCTTTGCGAACAAGATCTTTGCGGACGACGAAGGCAACGCGGCAAGCGACGAGCAGGCAGGCAAGGTGCAGATCCACTATTTGAGCGGTGACGTTGCCACCACCAAGGCCGGTGCCTTTGCGCCGGTGAACCCCACCTCAAACGGGGAGTCCTACCAGCTTAACTATGACGGAGACGGGTACGCGGTCGCAGGGGTCAGGGTGGACAATGCGGCTGAAGCCGGCATGTTTGGCCAGGTAACGGGCGGCAGCATAAAGAACCTCAAGCTTACGGACTTTACGGTTGTGACCTCCGGCGGCAACGCGGGCACGCTTGCCGGGACGCTCGCCAATACGTCTGTGCAGGGCGTCGCGGCCTACGACGAGGCCGCGACCTCGGGTGGCATAGACGCCAGGGGAGTTACCGCTACCGCCAACGCGGGTGGTCTGGTTGGCACCTTCGTGCAAAGCGGGTCAACGACGGGAGGCGCGACGAGCATTGCAGACAGCGCAGCGGCCGTATACGTGCGCTCCACGGGCACGAGCAACGCGAGCGCCGGTGGACTCGTTGGCGCGACGACGGGCACGGTCTCCGTGCGGGAGAGCCATGCGGGTGGACACACGGTGGATGGCCTCTATCTCCGCGAGGCTCCGTCAACTCAAAACGTGAACAAGATTGGCAGGCTTAACGTTCAAGCTCAACTTGAGGCTGGCGGCCTCGTGGGCAAGGCGACCGGAACGACCACCATCCAGAACAGCTATGCCACCTGCTCCGCGTACGGCGCCACAGTCGGCGGCCTCGCGGGCTCGGTGGCAAGCGGCAGCGCCATAAGCAAATGCTACGCCACGGGCTTCGTGTTGGGCACGAGCGGGAGCGCGTCGCTTGGCGCCTTCGTTGGTACGGGCGATGGCGTGACCTTTGCCGACGACCAATACCTCGCCATCACAAACCAGGATGCGGACCCGGCCATCCAGGCGCTCGCGTCGGGTGCCAACAACAACATCCTCGCGGCCGATCGCGACCTGGACTCGTATCGCGCGTTCTTCTCCACGCGGTTCTCGGCGTCCGAGAGCCTTACCTCCGCGCAGAACAAGCAAAAGGCCGTCGCCTACGACTCCACGCTCACGCGCAACTACAACGGACAATACCCCTACAAGTCGAGCGGGGAGCTGGCGGACGCGAACTATAGCGCAGAGTCCACGCACTATGGCGACTGGCCGTCGTCCGAGACGAACACGCTCAACGTGCGCGGCATGGGCGCGGGCTCCACGGATGCGTCGACCACGGGCGCGGCGCACGGCGTGAACGTCCAGACGGCCCACCTCGCGGGCGCGGGCGCAGGGTCCACGCTCGCGTTGCCGCTCATCCAGGCGTCCGAGACCCCAGGCCTTTCGACGGACACCAACAAGACCGACGGCTCCGACGCCTCTGGCAACTCCTCCTCGAGCGCAACCTACGCCACGAACGCAAACGGCCAGTCTTTCGCGGATTCGCGCGATGGCGGCGGGTCCACTGTGAGCGTCGAGTCCACGAACGCAGGCAGCACGGCAAACGACGCCAGCAGCTCCCAGACCAGCGGGACGACGCAGTCCGGCGAGGCCACGGCCGAGCAGGGCACCAAGACCCTCAGCAAGAGCATAAAGTCGGCGGACGGCCACACCTATACCGTTAGCGTTACCTATGACGGGTCGGCCAACGTCCCCGATGGGGCGAAGCTCGAGGTGGTCGAGCTCAATCGCCTGCCCGACGACTGGAACGACGAGGAGAAGCAGCGCACGACGTACAAGGACCGACCGCTCGCCACCGAGCGCCTGCTCGATGCGAACAAGTTCAGTCAGCGCAGCGAACTGCTGGGCAAGACGCTGGATATGGGCGACGACGACAAGCTCACGTGGAGCAAGTTCTTCGACGTGTCGATCGTGGCAG
This sequence comes from uncultured Coriobacteriaceae bacterium, assembly GCA_902793465.1. Lineage (GTDB taxonomy): Bacteria > Actinomycetota > Coriobacteriia > Coriobacteriales > Atopobiaceae > RUG440. The sequence goes on from CADBDT010000004.1 coordinate 194,417, forward strand.
ACGGCGAGAAGGTGGAGCCTGCGGCCGACGTCACGGTGGAAGTGCAGACAAACGCGGTGGCCGCGCAGGCCTCCGACGCGCTGGAGATGGCGCGACTGGACGGCGACGAGTCCGCACGCCTTGAGGTGACGAACGAAACCGGCACCAAGGAGGGCGAGGACGAAAAGAAGCCTGAGGAGCTGCAGGCGCGCATTCGCGCAAAGACGGGCAAGCTCGGCGAGCTCGCGATCGCGCAGGTGGTGCAGAAGAAGTTCGGCTGGCAGCTGTTTGGCAGTGCCATATCCGTTTTTGGGCCGAGGTCGGTTGAGGTTACTCCCTACGAGATGCCTCTGGAGATGAGCTATGCCAACGGGAGCCGCCTCATATCCATAGTGGGCGTCACGGCGCAACCCACGCGCTCGTTCGGCACGTACCTTTGGGTTGGCTCGGCGTCGGTCGAGGGCGAGCAGGACCAGACGGGCCACGTGGTCGTGAACCGCCTGTATGGAAACAACGAGTCGGCGCGCCTCATCGAGAAAAGAGACCAGGGCCTCGCAAGCTTCGGGGCAGGCGACCTCCTGGCGCTTCTGTGGGAGAGCGACGCCCCCACGACGCTGCGACTGATGAGCAGCGCCGTCGTGCAGCCGCAGGACGACCCCGAAGACGGCTATTCCTTCGTAATGACAAAGAGCAGCACGGCACTTCTGTCCCAGGTGTTCGAGGCCAACCACATTGAGCAGGGCACGACGGATGTCAACAGCGTGGAAGTGGAAGGGGCTAACCTCAACCTCAGCGCCACACAGCAGGCCGATAGCGACTGGCTCCTTGCCACCGACGAGGGGTTTGTCGCCTCCGCAACGCTGACGGTCAAGCTCGTGGAAGGCGAGTCCATAACCATAGCCATAAAGCCTGGCTATGGCATTACGTGGAACGACTACGACGGCACGCTCCTCAAGACGACGGCGGTGGAGCCGGACGCCATGCCCTCCTATGGCGGTGACAACCCCACGAGGGAGTCCGACGATCAGTATCGCTATGCCTTTGCCGGCTGGAATCCCGACGTTGTGGCAGCGACCGCAGATGCCACGTATACCGCACGCTACGATGCGACTCCCCTCATCTGCAAGATAGGGGACGAAAGGTTCGCGACGCTCAACGAGGCGATGGCATACGCGCATACGAACCTCAGCGGTCAGGCGACGATCCAGATGCTGTGCAACTACACCGTTGCGGCGAGCGACGCGGTGGAGATCTTGTCTGCCGACCACATAACCCTTACCTCGGCGACCGGCGGGCCCTACACCCTCACATGTGCCGCGGACCTCACGTCGCAGGCGCTCTTTGCCAATGCGGGATCGCTGAGCCTGGAGAACGTGATCGTGGACGGCAATTCCGTTGAGTCCAGCGTCGCGCTCGTTACCAACACGGGAACGCTTACCGCAGGCGCGGGCGCCACGTTGCGCAATGCCTGGAGCACCGCAGACGGCGGCGTCGTGCGATCCACGGGCACCGTTCGGATCGAGGGTGCCACGCTCCAGAGCAACCACGCCGCCAACGGCGGTGCCATATATGCGGCAAGCGGCAGCGTTTATGTGGATTCGGGTACCCTCTCGGGCAACGTGGCAAGCGCCAACGGCGGCGCAATCTACATGCAGAGCGGCACCATGGAGATCGCGGGCGGCACTGCCAGCGGAAACAGCGCGGTACACGGAGGCTTTGCCTACATGGCCAACGGCGTCGTTACCGCAGACGGCGCCACGCTGGAGTCCAACGTGGCAACGGGCAACGGCGGCGCCCTGTATGTGGGAGCGGGCTCCCTGGAGGTTGCGAGCGCGACGCTGCAGAGGAACCAGGCCGCAAACGGCGGTGCCGTGAGCGTCGATACCGCCACGCTGACGATCGGCGGCAGCGCCCAGATTACGGGCAACACGGCATCTGCCAACGGCGGCGCGGCGTATGCAAACAAGGGCGGCGTAACCGTTAAGGAATCTGCGTCGCTTGCGGGCAACACGGCATCTGCCAGCGGCGGCGCCATATATGCCCAAGAGGCCGAGGTCTCCATTTCGGGCGGCGCCCTTACCGGCAACACGGCAGCAACCGACGGCGGTGCGCTCTATGCGGCCTCGGGCGTGGTCTCCGTAACTGCGGGAAGCATCCAGCAGAACATTGCGACGAGCGGCAACGGCGGCGCGCTCTACGCTGGGTTGGGAAGGGTAACGCTCACGGGCGCCTCCCTTACCAACAACACGGCCGCAACCAACGGCGGCGCGGCCTACGTGGGCAGCGGGACGGCGAGCGTCTCGAGCATAGCGATATCGCAGAACACGGCCACCAACGGCTCCGCGCTCTTCGTCAACTCCGGTTCGGCCTCGCTGGAAGGCGGCGCCGTCGTATCCAACAACGTCTCCACGTCCGGCGGTGCCGTGGGCGTTGGCTCCGACACCGCGCGCCTTACCTTTGCGGGCAACGTGCAGGTTGCCAGCAACAAGCTTGGGTCGGCCGACGCCACGCAGCAGAGCAATGTGTACCTGGATCAAAACAAGGACACGGTCGTAAACATAGGCTCGTCCGGCGTGGAGAGTTCGGCCAGCGTAGGCGTGTACGTGGCCGACGGCGTCTTGACTGCGCGCGGCGTACCTGGCGCGGCATTTGGCTCGTACGCCAGCTCGAGCAACTACACCGCGTTTACGAACGATCGCACCACGAGCCTCGTGGCACGCACCGGCAGCAACAACAAGCTCGTGTGGGGAAGCCCAATAAGGGTGCAGGTGCGCTACGTCGCCTCGTTCGCAAACGGATTCCCGCCCATCTCTGGCGCGCGCGTGGTGTATCCCTCGAACGACTACTACCCAAGCACCGCGACCATGGGTGCCTCCGACATCGGCGCGGCCCTATACAGCAACTTTGTGAGCCAGTGCCCGACGGCGGGATTCGCCGGTGCCTTCGCAAGCAGCGCCACGCTCTTTGGCGAATACGTGACGCAGGTAAAGTGGAGCACGCAAACCAACACCTGGAGCTACGTAAGGCGCAATGGCACGGAGGTCCCCGCAACGGAAGAGCTGGTGCTCTACTACAGCGAGCCAACCTACGTCTCCATTGAGAACAACACCGCGTTCGAGCTGGACCTCAGCGCGCTTAGCGTCCTTGGTGCCACGGCCATAAACAGCAGCGAGACCGCAGGCTATGGCTTTGTGGTGGCAAAGAACGGGGCCACCCAGTCCACGCTTTTGCCCATAGCCGCGAACGACCTCAAGCTCGGGGCAAACAAGTCCATCCGTCTGCTGTTCCCCGGGGCGGGAGGCGCCGCCTACTCGTTTACCGGCAAGTACACGGGAAGCGTCGCCGAGCCAATCCATCTGCGTCGCACCGGCGAGACCGAGGAGTACATCTCGGCGTGGGAGGCGACGACCGATGCGGGATTCACGCGAAGCGGCACCACGGTTGCCACGACTGGCTCCGCCACCGAGATCGTCTTTGGTGGCGACAAGCCCATCTGCAAGATAGTGGCGCCAGGAAATGCAATCGGAACCGTGGCCGAGGGTCAGACGGTCGGGCAGAGCGAACCGGACGCCAGCGGCAACGTGGAGTACCTGTTCTCCACCATGATGCAGGCCGTCGCATTCGTCCAGGCGCACGAGACGGCTATGACCAAGACGTCGACGATCCAAATGCTGGTGGACTACCTCATGCCCGGCACCGACGCGGTCGTGGTCCCCGCCGGGTACAACCTGACGTTTACCACCGCGACCTCGGGCGAGTTCCAATATGAGGCGAGCGAGGGCAAGTCGCGTGCCACCATAAGTCGCGACGCGTCGAACACAGGCTCCTTCATAACGGCGACGAGCAATGACGACGCCGGTACGGTACTTACCGTGAGCGACCTCAACTTCGACGGCAAGGCGTTGGTAGGTAAGGGCGACGGCGGTGCCGTTAACACGAAGAACTGCAAGACCACCATAACGAACGCGGACTTTAGCAACTTTAACGCAGGCAACGGCGGTGCCGTGTATGCCAACTACTCAACGAGCGGAGGCACGTATGTCGTTACCGACGTAGACAGGCAAACGTTTACGGTAACGCATGCGAACTTCTCGAACTGCATCTCCAGCTCGACCGAGAGCCGACAGGGCGGCGGCGCCATTTGGACGAACGCCAAGCACTTTGTCCTCGACGGCGGAACCGGAGGCGCACAGATAGAGTCGTGCACCGCCATAGACCAGGGGGGTGCGGTGTTCCACAGAATAGACAGTGGCTATTCCGCAGGGACGACGAGCACGATTCGCAACTACACCTTTACCAGCTGCGAGGCCAACGCCGCAGGTGGGATGGAATGCGACGCGCAGGACGTGGTGGTTGAGGGCTGCTCCTTTGCGCACTGCAAGTCGAGGCAGCGCAACGGCGGCGCCCTTAATATCTATTCGCGTCAGCAGGCAGAGCCCTCAGTCGATTGTACACTGCGCGTGACGTCGTGCCACTTCACGGATTGCCACGCCAACAAGGCAGGTTCCAACATGGCGTATGGCGGCGGCGTGCGCAGTACCGCAAAGGAAACGACGATCCAGGACTGCACCTTCACAAACGTCACGGCCGTCAGCAGCGGTGGCGGCATCTCTGCATCGAACAAGAATGCGGCCAGCCTGACCGTCTCCGGCTGCACGTTTAGCGAGACGACTTCCAGCGACAAGGGCGGGGCCGTCTATTGCTATGCCAAGGTGCTTGTCGTAGGTGATTATACAAAGAGCGACAACACGGTTGTCCACACCTCCATATCCAAAGGCTCTGCGTCGGGCTCAGGAGGCGGCATCTACCATATCGTCAATACGTTCGACGGCAGCAGCGCCAGCCTGGCGAACGTGACCATCTCGGGATGCACGACGCCCTATACGGGCGCGGGCGTGTATTCGGGTGCAAAGACCCTCACGATCGAGGGCGGCGAGATATATGGCAACACCTCCACCGGCGATGGCGCTGGCGTGTGGTACGAGAGCGGCAACCGAAAAAGCATGACCCTCACCCTACGCGGCGCAAACATTCACAACAATACGGCCGGTGGCCATGGTGGTGGTGTGTATACCAAGGCAGCCAAGCTCGTGGTTGGCGCGCGCCAAGTGGGAGACAGCACGGTTCGCACGAGGATCGCCAACAACGTGGCCGCCAAACAGGGCGGTGGCATAGGCTACTTCAACTACAACGAGAACAGCACGACGTCGGAAGTCACGATCGAGCAGTGCGACATTACGGGCAACCGGGCAAACGGGAAGGCAGATAACAATGCGAGCGGTGGCGGCGTCTATGCGAACTCCGGCAAGTTCTCCGCTACCGACTGCGTCATTACGGGCAATGTTGCGGCCGGCTCGGGTGGAGGTATTTGTCGCGACAACTATAATGGCACCTTTGGCCTCATTGGCGGTCAGGTAAGTGGGAACATCGCAGCCGTTCTTGGCGGTGGCATTTGGACACGATCGAGTCTGTCTGCCGTAAATGCTTCGATAACCGGCAACCGCCTCTCCACGAACGATGCCCAAAGCGCGGCGGGCGTCTACATCGCCGACAACATGAAGCTGATCGTTGGCACCGAGGGCGCCTCCGAAACCGACACGACCACCATCAAGAACAACACCACGGCCTCGGGCACCGCTTCCAACCTGCGCCTGTGGGAGGCCAGCGGCAACAACAGCACGAGCAGCGTCCAGGTGCACTGTGGCCTAAGCGGCGAGATTCACGTCGTCAACGCCAAAAGCGTCGGCACGCAGTTCGGCTCGTCCGACATCGCAAATCCGGCTGGCTTCGTAAAGGACACGAAGACCGGACAAGTTCCCGTGTTCACCTCCGACGACGGCAAGCTCTACGGCGCGATCGACCGTCTGGACGAAAGCGGGAAGAAGATCATCTGGGCCACAGACCCAGTTTGCAAGATTACCGACCCGAACGGCGAGCTTCTGTACTTCAAGCGCTCGGACACGAGCGACGTGCTGCTGCCCGCGGTGTTCGATAAGCTGGACAACGGCAAGGGCAATGGCAACGGCAATGCCGACAAGAAGGGCGCCTTCTCGATTCTTAAGTACAACAGGGCAAACCTCAAGCTGTACTACGCGGACGGAACGCAGTATGGCGACGACGTGAGCGAGAACGAGTTCCACGTGAGGATGCTCGTGCCTGAGTACACCGCAAACAACTACATAGGCACGAATTCGGGCAATCAGTCGGTCAACAACACTGCCTGGATGAAGATCGTGCTCACCACGGCGAGCACGACCGACGACGACGGCTACCCGTATAGGGGGAGTGCCGGCACGCGCGCCACCATAACCCGCGGCGCCTCGGTGGCGGCAGACAAGTCCCTCATTAATGCTTTGGTGTGCGTGACGTTTACCAACATCGTGCTGGACGGCGGTGCGACGGGTGGCGTGCAGACCACGGCCAATGGCGTTTTGGTATCCAATACAAGCTCTCAGTACACGACCATCGAGGTCGGCCAAAACGCCACGCTCCAAAACGGCAAGACCACAAAGGATGGCGGCGCGGTATTCGCGAACTTCGGGAACGTCAAGGTGAATGGCGGCACCATCCAAAACTGCGAGGCGGGCGGCAAGGGTGGCGCCATCAACATGGAGTCGTTCTACAAAACAACAGGCGATCCCGTTCGCGGCATGCTCGACATCCTCGAAGGATCAAAGATCGAGAAGAACACAGCCGCAAACGGCGGTGGCGTGTTCATAGGCGGCAACGCCCGCGTTACCATGACCGGTGGCGAAATTGCCAACAACAACGCCACGACGAAGGGCGGGGGCATCGCCTTCGATGCGAACAACAACACGCTGTACTTCTCGGGCACGCCTACCGTGCGCAACAACAAGCTCAACGGTACCGAGTGCAACGTATGCTTGGACAAGGACACCAACAACTTCATAAACTCAAACGGAATTGAGGACGGTGCCTCCATTGGCATATACGTATCCGACGGCACGGCGCTCTACGACAAGCACGGCGACGAGGGCAAGCCGTTTGGTAAGTATGCGAGCGGGACGAGCACCTCGGCGCTCTATGGCTTCGTAAACGACAGGAACGGCCTGGTAGGTGGCCTTATAAACAGCGGGGAGGCCAACACCGTCTACTGGGTGGTCGTGCACTCGCTGCGTGTGAGCAAGGCGCTGCAGAGCGGGCTTGCCGCCGACGCGAGCAAGCAGTTCACCTTTGTGGTCGAGCTCCTTACCGAGGCGGGCCAGGTAGACACCAGCGTAAACAAGACCATAAGCGGCGTGACGTTCGAGGGCGGCGTCTCCAGGCCCATACGCCTGCGTGGCGGCATGTACAAGCTGCTCCAGGACCTGCCCATTAACCAGCGCTTTAGGGTTCTCGAGCAGCTCGATGCCGCAGACGCCCAGGCGTTCGACACGACCCCGGGAACGACCATCGAGGGTCGCATCGAAACGCAAACCACCAAGCAGGGCAGCGAGCGCTACATTACCGACGCGGCCTTTACCAACACGCGCAAGACGGGCCAGCTCACGGTGTCCAAGGCGGTCATCAGCGACGAGGAGGCCGACAAGCAGGAGGGCTTTGCGTTCAAGGTAACGCTTGCGGGGCTTACCGAGCAAGCCGCCAACCAGAGCTACGGAGGGCTGCAGTTCACAAACGGCGAGTCCGAAGAGTTCACGCTTACCGATGGGCAGTCCAGAACCCTGAGTGGCCTTCCTTCCGACGCGAGGTTTACGGTGGAGGAAGTCTTGTCGAGCGATCGTCAGAGCTACTACACCACCATCCCCGTGCTGACTCAAAACAATGTGACGCTCAACGAGAGTCCAAGTCCCTCACGTTCGCAAGCCGGTTTGGTTGTGGAGGGAGAGTCCCAGGTCGCGTTTACCAATCGAAAGAACATCAGCTTTACCGTAAGCAAGCAATGGGCCGAAAGCGTTGCCAACCAGGACGACCTCGAGGTCGACTTCGAGCTGTACAAAGTTAAAGCGCGCCCTGGCGACGCTCGCTGGGGCCAGACGGGCTATGACGTTCCCGACTTGCCCGACGCGCTGGTTGACCTTTCGTACGTTTGGGAGGACCACGTTGAGCCAACATCAAATGTCGATATTGGGCAGACGTTCAAATTCTTCAAGTATAACGGCAAATACTACTATTTCCAGATTTCAGGTCAGACCTACTACAACGAGAATTTGACCGCGGAGGAATTCCTCAACGCATACGTGCGAAACGAAGACTCTTCTCCCATCGTGATGTATACAGGACGCGTGTGGGATCTCGACATGCTCAAGCAGGGTATTGCGGATGGCACCTATAGGATCTACAACAACTCGATTTGGATGTCCACCTCACCAGACCCGTCCGGCGACAAGGTGCATATTGCAATAGGCGATCTGATCTTCTACAACAATCAGTACTACCTCGTAGCAAAGGGTGCGGATTTCCCGCTGTTCTACTACGACCAAAACACTGGCGAATACACCTTTGCCGCGTCGGGAAGAGTTGGGCCGAATAATAATCTGCGCGCAGTTGAGGTGACGGGAGGAAGCCAGAGTTCTGGCTCGTCCTCCTCTACCGAGGTAGTGATCGAGTACTCCGAGCAGGCGACGGCGGAAGGCCTTGTCAATTCGCTAACGGACCCGGAGCACAACTACGAAGTTACCGCTGTTCCCAATACGGCGGCAGACGCAGTGGACGGCGGCTACTATACGCTGAACGCAGACAACGGTTGGTCGATTACCTTCGACGACCTTGACTATCGCTACGACTACTACGCCGTAGAGTGGCACGTGCGGCCAAAGGGTGACCACGAGACGGAGCTGAGGGATAACTTCGTAACTACCTACGACTACGTACAGGGTGACCATGCCACCATAATCAACACTCCTGCCGGCTCTCGCGAGGTCATTTTGCGCAAGGTGGGGCAGGCGAGCAGTGGTAACTATGTTTCGCTGGCTGGTGCGCGCTTTAGAATCTACAACGACAACGGAACGCAACAGGGTGGTTCCGAGATAACTGTTGGCAGGCCGGACGGCCAAGACTACTACGAGTCCACGAATCCCTCGGGCATCTATTTCGTGGGTACGCTGCCCTACGGTAAGTACAAGATTGTGGAGACTGCCTATCCTGCGGGTTACGAACCAGTGGGATATAACGCGAACGATCCTACGACATGGTTCTATTACTTGCTTACGGTAGACGAGGATGGGTCTCGCATAGAGGGACCCAAGGCGTACGACGGATCCGACCTCATTCCACCCGAGGCTGCCTATGCCATTGTCCTTAACCCAGAGGGCGTCCATGATGGCGTGTATTACGAAGGACAAGACTCGGTGAACGCGTCGCTTCAGATGTCCGTGGACGGTGGGAAGAGCTATCGTGCCGTTGAAAGTACGGTGGCTTGGAGCACGAGCAATGCCGCGGTGGTTAGCGTGAGCAATAATGGCACGCTTACCATTGGCAATGCTGGCACTGCCACCATTACGGCTGTTGGGGCAGACACAGAGGGCAACCCCGTAACCGCGTACAAGCAGATCGAAGTGCGGAAGTCCGAGGACACCTCCATCTCTACCACAGACCTTAAGGGGATAATTGGTCCATACGGCGTGTTGAGTGCGCCTGGTGTCATTACCTTTACCTACACGGTAAACGGACAGCCGGCGTCCCTTGCCGGCCACACGCTGACCTTCGATGGATATGACAGCTCGCTCATCGACGTGAGCGCTGTTCTTGGAGTTGCGACGGTTACTTACAAGGCGTCTGGCAACACAAGCATAAACGTTAGCTTTGACGGTCAGAAGCTCTATACCGTTAAGGTGGAGGTTGCCGAAGTCGAGCTTAAGACGACCAGTCTTACAAACAAGACAGCAGGCACGACGGAGCAAAACGCAATCCAAGTTGAATACAAGGTGGGTGGCTCGGACAGGTCGAGCGAGGTTGCTAGTCACCTAGACTACGAATACGATACCGCGACGTATGGCGTGGCGGAAGTGCTTGTCGACAAGCTTTCGGTGGACTACAAAAAGGCCGGCACAACGCAAGTGGGCGTTAAGTTTGACGGTACGCAAATTGGCCGGATAACCATTACGGTTAATGAGGCCAATCCCCTTACCGACCTTTCGCGTCTGTTTGACATCAAGCAAGGGACCAAGGAACTTGTTATTGAGGGGAATACCAGCACGGTGGATGTGTATACGTGGCCAAAAGACGCTGCAGGCGAGTACCTTGCGTCCACAAACTACAATCAGTCAGAGTCGGTGCGCCAGCTAAACGTTCCTGCCGGACGCGTCTTCGAACAAGACGGCGTGTACTATTACTTCAAAGAGTCGGTTCCCATAAGCTTGGGAGACCTCAGCTGGCATAGCCTCAATACGATTAGAGGATGGGGACTCCAAGACAAGATCTTGGTTGTGACTGAGCCTAATGGCGAATCTGACGGGGGTGGATCATCCGCTGCGCCTACAGACAATTCCATCGCAACCGCAGAACAGGCGGTTGGTTCGGCAATTGTTGACTGGGCAGATGGCAACACGTGGCACAACTCGTCTGACGGAACGTATCTATATGCGAGCAGCAACAGTGACAATTGCGTCGCCCTTGTGTACTACAACGGACACTACTATGTGCCGAAGTCGTATGGTAACGCCACGAGGCTGGACGCGACGATGTTCGCCGACTCGTTTGAGGTGTCGCATCTGACCGATGGTGTGGAGCACGCCTATTCGCCAGAAAGCAACCCAGGCTGGACGGTGCCAATTACATGGGTAATGACCCATTAGGAGATAACAAGCATTCGTGGAGAGCTCGAGGACGGAGGGTAGCCATCCGTCCTCGAGCTCTTAACAGCAAACGAAGTGGTTAAGAGCGTGGGTTCCATGTATGACGCTGCCGCCATCTATCGTGTGCATATATACTGTTCGAAGTATTCAATTCCATGCGATTGTGATACAGTTCAAATGTTATTTGCTCTTATAAACCGTTCTTTAATCGCAGCGGGGGCATCACATGAGGTCTGGGCGCACTTTTGCGGTTGCGTTTACGATAATTTGCTTGCTGGCGGGCACTGTGGCGTTTTTGCCGCAGACAACGTTTGCCTACGAGACTGAGGGGGCTCTTTCCGACCTGGAAGGCAGTGCCTTCGCTATGCGGAATGGCCGCTGGTCTTCTGGTTCGGTTTTGTCGAATTCGGCACAAGACTTCCAAAGCCAGCCAAGCGATCTAATGAACATAGCTGGTCAGGCCCAGCAAACCAATGCAGATGACCTCCAGGTATCAGACTCGATTTCTGTTGAGGAATGGTACGTGGATGAGCGCAGCGAATACAAAACTATCCTTGACCCCATTCCCATAACGTCAGAAACACGAGAGCTCAAGGCGGGGTTCTACATCGTGCGTGAGGATGTGGAGTTGGAGCAGGCCCTGTGGGTAAGTGACAAAGCATACATGATCGTTGCCAAAGATGCTGTCCTTAGCATTCCTGAGGGCATTCGCGTGAGGAAGGACGCAACCCTTTCGTTATACGCGCAAGGCGATTCAGCTGGATCCTTAGTAATACGCAAGGGCGTAAAGCGATCCCTTACTGACGAGCAAAAGAAGAAAGAAGACGAGGAGGCCGCGCGCAAGCGGGAGAAAGACCCGTCTTACGTGAAGCCAGAGCCGCAACTTCTCTATGTATGGCCTTGTCTGGATGTGACGGCGGGAGATCATGAGCCTTGTCCAAACGACGACGAGGACCCAGAGCACGCGCCCAAGCGCGAAGACAAGCCAAAGCTTAACGACGCCCTTCTTCACAAGGACTATCTAGTTATTCAGCCCGGGGTAACGCACGGTCTGGAGGACAAAGACGGATACTATGAGTGCGTGACGTGCGGGCAGACATTTGAGGACCAAGAGTCGCATCTCTCGCTTTCTCCCGAACAAGTACAACAGATCTCTGAGGTTCAGGCTGCCACTGGCGGCGGTCTTAGCAGTGAGGCTTCGTCTGCAATCATATCCTTCGACCCTAACGGGGGAGAGGGAAGCATGGAGCCTGTGGAAGTGGATTCGGGGCAAAGCTTCGAGTTGCCGGAGTGTACGTTTACGCCACCCGAGGGAAAGGTGTTCAGCTCCTGGAGCTTGGGCATGCCTGGGTCTGTGGTAGCGGTTCCTGCCTCTACCACTGTAAGGGCATGGTGGATCGATGCTCCTTCCGAAAAAGGCGAAGGTGAAAAGCGGGCTGAGGACTCCCAGGGCACCGGAGCGCAGGCGCAGTCTGGCAGTCAGGCAGATGGATCACAGAATGCGGCAGCCACGTATGCCTCGTCCAACCCGACTTCCGCCTCCTCAAGCACGCAGACTTCTAGCAAAAGCTCACCTCCAACCGGAGACAGAAGCGTCAAGCATGCCGACACTATGGTGTTGTGCCTGGTAAGCGGTGTGGTCTCTATTGCCCTAGGCAAGGCATGGCGCTAATGCCACGGTGCTACTAACGTAGTCTGACTTCCGCAGTGGATTGGCGCCGTTTGCCCAAAGAGAGCTGGGCAAACGGCGCTTGTACGTTAAATGCTGTTAGACGGCGTGCCTTCGACTGCCCCATGATGAGGTGGGATGCTCGCGACATATCCCGGAGGGAGCATCTTCTACGCGCGCCCCACGCTATCATGAGTTTTCGCAACAGCTTGCAGGACGGGGTGACGACCAAACGTGTACATTCTTTTCGGTGCTCTTCGTTTCCAACAGGGGTTTTGCTGGGTACGTCGCAAAGAATGTACACCTCATAAAATACGAGGTGTACATTCTTTGGCCGCAGCTTGGCATAATGCCTGTTGACGAAAACTATCGGCGTAAAGAATGTACACGTTTTGGGCGTTCGCGTATTGCGGTTGACGTTTCCCAGCCCCCGGAGGGTCGGAACCCTGCCTCGCCAAGCACGATAGCCAACAAATCCTCCCTTCACGGCACCAAACCAGGGGTTCGTTCCCCTGGTGCACCGAGCCCGAGCAGCGACCATTATTGAATAAGAAAGACCACTGACGCCATATGAGCTATTCGTTAGCATGCAAGTCGTAGTACCATACTCGTATTACTGCGCAAACGAAACGGAGCACCACTCATGAAGTTCACGCGACTCGGCGACCTTCTTATAGACGCTGGCGTTATTACCGACGAACAGCTCGGTCAAGCCCTTGCCAACCAGAAGAAGACCAAACGCCGTCTTGGCGACGAGCTGGTGCAGTCGGGAATCATTACGGAGCGTCAGGTGGTAGATGCCCTTACCATGCAGCTGGGCATCGACTTCATAGACCTTACCACCACCCAGATTGATCCCGAGATGACCAAGCTCGTGCCCAAGAACCTGGCAAAGCGCTACAGCGTGGTGCCGGTGCGCACCCGTGGCGACGAGCTTTACCTGGCCATGAGCGACCCGCTCAACTTTATTGCTACCGAAGAGGTTCGTGCGGCGTCGCGCAAGCGTGTGGTGCCCATGATTGCCATGCAGTCGGGCATCGACCATGCCATAAGCCAGCTGTACGGCACCGAAGGTGCAAAGCGAGCCATCCGCGAGATGCAACAGGAGGTTAGCGAGACCTCCCGCGAGCGTTCGGGCATAAAGATTGCGGAGCTGGGCAACGAGAGCGAATCTTCCGCGCCGTCTATCCGCCTTGTGGACAACATTATTGAGCGTGGTATTTCTGCGCGTGCGTCCGACATCCACATCGAGCCTATGGAAGACGAGGTCCACGTGCGCATGCGTGTGGACGGCCTGCTTCGCACCGAGTTCAACATTCCCAAGGAGTTGCAGCAGTCGCTAACCTCGCGCGTAAAGGTAATGTGCAACATGGACGTTACCGAGCGCCGCATACCACAGGACGGCCGCGCGATCGTGCGCGTGCGCATGCGCGAGGCGGACCTGCGTGTTTCCACGCTTCCCACCGTGCATGGCGAAAAGATCGTAATGCGAATCCTTGACCGCGAAAAGAAGCTTAACTCGGCCGAAGAGCTTGGCTTTATGGGAATAAACCTAAAGAGGTACAACTCGCTCCTCAACCTCAAGCAGGGCATTATCCTGCTGGTGGGACCAACGGGATCGGGCAAGAGTTCCACGCTATTTACCATGATCAGCCGACTCAACACGGAACAGGTAAACATCGTTACGCTGGAGGACCCGGTTGAGTACAACATCGAAGGCGTCAACCAGGTGCAGGTAAACGAGAAGTCTGGCACCACGTTCGCATCTGGCCTGCGCTCCATCCTGCGCCAGGATCCCGACATCATTGCCGTAGGAGAGATTCGCGACCAAGAGACGGCAGACATTGCGTTCCGCTCGGCAGTAACGGGCCACTTGGTCCTTTCCACCTTGCACACAAACGATGCGGTAGCAACGCTGGATCGCCTGGACGACATTGGCGTGGAGCCGTACATGGTGTCCACGGCGCTCAAGGGAATCATTTCCCAGCGCCTCGTGCGCCGCATATGCCCGCACTGCAAAGAAACGTATATTCCCACCGAAGAGGAAATGCGCTCGATTGGCTTCGACCCCGACGATCCCACGCTTAAGGGTGTTGAGTTCTCGCGTGGCCGTGGGTGTGCGGAGTGCTACCAAACAGGCTATCGTGGCCGAATAGTAGTGGTGGAAACCCTTACGCTCGACAAGGGCATTAAGCGTGCCCTTACGGCTAGGGTCTCGCGGCCGGAACTCATGGAAGCGGTAGAGAAGAGCGGGTTCGAACCGATGATAGAAAACTGTCGTAGCCTCGTGCTGCAGGGAATCACCACGACCGAAGAGGTCCAGCGCGTGGTATTTGCAACGGAGGAATAGCAGCGGGATTTTTGCCAATGTCCCGCAATGCAGGTTTGTAACAGTAGACGAGAAAGGAAGCCCCATGCCCTCACTAGACGCCATTGTTTGCGCGGCAGAGACCGCAGGAACTTCTGACGTGCTCATTGCGCCCAACGTGCCCATTCGTTTTAGGATCAGCGGCTCCCTGCAGGACGCCAACAGCGATATACTCACCCCCGAGGACACCTACGAGCTCGCGCGCGAGGCCTGCGGCGAGGAGGTCTCCAAACTGGACAGAGGAATAGAGGTAGACCTCGCAAAGACCTTCTCCAATGGCGTGCGTTGCCGTATTAATGCCTATAGCAGTATGGGCAAAGCTTGTATGGCGGTCCGCCTGCTTGCGAGCTCCATTCCCCAGTTGGAGAAACTGGGCGTACCTCCCGTGGTCCACGATTTCCAAACCTACAATCGCGGCATCGTTATTGTTACGGGCGAGACAAGTTCGGGCAAGTCCACCACGCTCGCAGCCATTATCGATCGCATTAACCATACGCGCAACGACCATATCGTTACTTTGGAGGACCCTGTCGAGTATGTGTACGAGCCCGACAAGTGCTCCATCGACCAGCGCGAGATCGGTCGCGACACACAGAGCTTTGCGGAGGGCTTGCGTGCCGTTTTGCGTCAGGACCCCGACGTAATTCTGGTGGGCGAGATGCGTGACTTCCAAACCATCGAGACGGCGCTTACCGCTGCCGAGACGGGCCACCTTGTGTTTGGCACCCTGCACACGCAGTCGGCTCCAGACTCCATCGACCGTCTGGTGGACGTGTTCCCAGAGGAGCGCCAGCAGCAGATTCGCATGCAGCTGTCCATGACGTTACGGGCGGTCATAAGCCAGCAGCTCATTCCCAAGCGCATGGGTGGGCGCGTGCTTGCTGCCGAGGTAATGATCGTAAACCCGGCCATCAAGAACCTCATTCGCGAGGGAAAGACGCCGCAGATCGCAAATACGCTGGCCACCACGGCAGAGTTGGGCTCCGTAACCATGGACGCCTCGCTCATGAAACTTGCGCGCAGCCGTACCATTACTAATGCCGAAGCTCTGGCCGCGGCGCACGATCCCGAGTACATGCGCAAGGCCCTTCGATAGCCTCGAATGACCCAACTGGAGGAGGGTTCACGTGAAAGCGTTTAGGTACAAAGCCCGCTCGTCCTATGGCGCAACGGTGGACGGTGTGGTAGAGGCCAACACCCTAGATGAAGCTGTAAGCCAGCTTAAGGACGATGGCTACATTGTTTCGTCCATCGAGCCCGCGAGTGGCGAGCACGACATAGACCTACGGATTGGCGGCAAGAAGACAAAGGAGAAGACCCTCTCCGTAATGTGCAGCCAGTTTGCCATCATTCTGGAGGCAGGCCTTCCCATTGTGCGAACGCTCGAGCTTGTTGCCGGCCAGACAGAGGACAAGACCCTCAAGGAGATTCTCTCCAACGTGGCGGATGACGTTGCCGCGGGATACGAGCTGGCAAGCAGTTTCGAGAAATACGGCAACCACCTGCCCACCACGTTTATAGAGTCCATACGCGCCGGCGAGCAGTCTGGTAACCTTTCGCTGGTGTTCAACCGCCTTGCCGAGTTCTATCGCAAACAGTCGGAGACAAAGGGCAAGGTAAAGAGCGCCATGATGTACCCGACCTTCATTCTTATCGTGGCCGTAATAGTGGTGGGCGTCATTATGATCTTTGCCGTCCCCACGTTTAAGACCACGTTCGAGAGCATGGGCTCGGAGCTGCCGCTGCCAACCAAGATTATGATTGGTGCGTCCGAGTTTCTTACCAAGTGGTGGTGGGTCATAATTCTCCTTATCGGAGGCATTTACGGTGGCATACAGCTCCTCAAGCGCCAGAACGAGAAGTTCAGGCTTAAGTGGAGCCAGCTTGGAACCAAGGTTCCCGTGTTGGGAAAGATAACCATTATGAGCTCGGGTGCCCAGTACGCATCCACCATGTCTGTAATGATGACGGCAGGTCTTTCCGTGCCGCAAGCAGTCGACGTTACGTCGCGTACCATCGGCAACTACTACATGGGCAGCAAGCTTGCCGAGATAGTGCCCGACCTGGAGGCGGGCAAACCGCTGGGCGAGTCCCTTGCTTCCACCGAGGCGTACCCCAAGCTCGTAACCGAGATGACTGGCGTGGGCGAGGAGACCGGTGAGCTTGAGCACACGCTCCAGGTTGTAAGCGACTACTACGACTTTGAGGTGCAAGAGGCCACCGCACGAGCCATCGGCCTTATGGAGCCCCTTACCATCTGCTTCCTTGCGCTTATCGTGGGTGTAATCCTTCTGGCCGTATACCTGCCCATGTTTAGCATCTACGGCGACTTTAACTCCACGCTGTAAACCGCGCTCCTGGGGGATATTCCTTCCAGGTGCGTTGCGGTGTGGCGTGCCGTCAGGGGAGCATCCCCTTGGCGGCACGCCACGCTAGCTTGTGTTCTTTTCGCTCTTACGGTAACCGATACGGCTCGTTGGTTAGCTGGTCACCGTCGTAGGGCGTCTCTGCAATGGCCATGCTCGACTCCACTCCCACCACGGGATACCACTGCCCGCCGACCTCCACCTTATGGCCAACCTTCACGTCGTTGCCTACTGTAACCACAATGTAGTGCCAACGATGCTCGCCAACGGCCTCTTGCGCCGTCTCGCGCCACAGGTCCTGGCTCGCGTTGTAGCGCGCGGGGATGGCATAGGGGTAGTCCAGGCCAAGTTCGGCATATGCCCAAGTGTGGTCGAAGGTCCATACGATTACGGACTTGTCGTCGCCAATCGTCTCGTGCAGCGTCGTGCGCATGCGCTCCGCGCTATAGAACGTGTTTATGGATCCGCTGCAGGTATACCATGTGTTTAACGCCACAGCCACTATGCCAATGGCAGACAGAAGGAGCTTCCATGCAAGCGAAAGGCGCGGCATGGGCTTGTCTTTATGCACAAAGGTTCCCTTGAGATCGCATGCGCCCACGACAGCAAGCGCTGCAAGCTGGAACCTGTAGTAACCTACAAATGTTGCAAAGCAGCAAGCCATAAGAAGTGCGCCGCCAAGTACGACCAGTACGCGCCTTCTGGGTGCGGCGGAGCGAGTGCTTACCAGTATGGACCAGAGCGCGACCGCGAGTCCGCAGAAGAAGGATGACACATGGGTGGTGCTGGGGTTGTCGGATTTTAGGTGGCTGAGCATGGACATGCGCGTGGCATAGCCATCGCTTGCCGCATGGATGTGGTGCCTTACCATGCCGTCGAACGAGCCAATGAGCCAGACCCAAAGCAGAACGACGGCCGACGCTAGGATGCAGGTGGCTATGGCAATTATCCCCGCGCGCAGGAGCCCGCGGCGGTTCCTTTGTGCCGCACCGTAACAAAGCAAGAACACGAACTGCGCAACGCAGGTGAACTTGCACCACAGCGTGTAGGCTGCAGCAAGGCCGACTATTACCCAGCAGAGGTCGGGAACGCTCTTGCCCAGTGCGATGCGCCGCACCCAGAGTGCCGTAAGGAGGCCGAACGGCATAAACCATAGCTCGAGGCACCCAACGTGGGGAACTATGAGCACTCCGGACAAAAGCCCTTGGGCAATGAAGTGCGCCCAGGGCTTGCGCGCGTCCTCAACCATGCGGGCGCAGATAAGGGAGGATGCGGCAAGCGAGACCCACACAAGAACGTTGCTGGCAACGTATACGTTTGTAGGCGTGTGCAGGACAAGCCACATGAGGGCGTAGGTTGCATAGCAGAGCGGACCCTTTTGGTCCATTGTGTCCACGTACAGCGTGTCGCCAAGGGCCATGCGCCGGCCCACCTCGCTCATTAGGGACCAGTCGGGCGAGAAGGCCGGCTCGTGGATTGCCTGACATGCCATCATGGCTCCCCAGACCAGTGCCATAACTATGCCTACGCACGCAATTCGCTTGCGTGGCGTATCGAGCAGCGATCCAACTGTGCGTTTAGCCGACACCAAGAGTTCCACTGTTTCCACCTTACGTTTTGCACGTCTTGTTATTATGCGCGATTGTGGCTCGTTGTCTAGTGGTTTGGAGGCTGTGGTCGTAGGGAGCGCGAGTTTTCGGACAGGCTGTTGTATCGTAGTAGTCTGATTAATCAGACTGGGGAAAGGTGCGGAAAGTTGACCAAGGACAAAAGGGGGATAGTAGCTATCTTAGTTGTAATCGTTATGCTCTTGGTAGTGGTTTCGTCCTTGGGTTCTCCGCTGCCGACGCCGCTCGACCCCCATGTGACGCTCGACGAGCCCTGCCTCGCGGACTTTACGGGCGATTTTGGTGTGGTCGCGGACGCGGCCTCGCGCAGGCTCGTCTTCCTGGACTGCGACTACAAGGCGACAGGAATCGTTGACCTTTCCTCTACGAGTACGCCCATAGACTCGGCGAACAGCGTGTGCGTGAGCAACGGGGCCATATACGTTGCGGGAACCAAGCAGGCGGGAGACACTTCCAGCATCGCATCCGATCGCATAATTAAGTTCAGTCCCGCGGGCATGTACCAGGGTGAGGTGCTGGCAATCGAGCGCGATGCCAAGAGTCGCGACGCAATGCCCAACGTGGTTGGTCTTACAACCACGGATGGTGGCGTTATGGTTGCGCTTACGATGCTTACGCCAAAAGGGGAGAGGCTGCCAACGGGAACGGTGGCGTTGTTCCAGGTCGACGACAAGGGCGCCAGGGAGATCGGACGCAGCGTACTTTCGGATGTGAACATCATAAACGCTGGATTTGCCCCCAACGGCAACGTGCTCGGTGGCGTGGATGACTACGGATCGCTTAGCGTCGTGCGCGACGGTGGCAAGGCCGACCGAGTTGCGTTGGGCGAGGTCGTGCTCAACCTAGACGCGATGGCCGACGGCAGGGTACTGGCGTGCTTGGACAACGAGCACGGCCTTGCGTTTGTTGGCGGCGCGGAGTCTCGCCTGCTGGAAGGCTCCTCTCTTTGCTCTGTTTCCTCAAACGAGGAGGCCATAATCGCCTGTAGCAAGGCAGGCAACTCCGTGGTGTTTGCGGACGGCAATGGCAGGGGAGTTCGGAAGTTGGACGTGCTCGACCTCGCGCCGCTGCTTCTCTTGCGCGTGGTTGGGGCCTACTGCTCGGGTGCCACGCTGGCCATTATGGCGCTCGTGTTCGCTATCCGCAGGGTCAAAGGCATCATAACCGCGGGCCAGGCATCCTCTCTTGGACCATTGCTGGGAATCGTGGCCATAGCTGCGGCACTGGTGGGATGCTTTGTTCTGTTTACGTACAACAGCAGCAAACACGACGTCGACGTTCGGGTCAACGAAGTCAATATGCTGGCAGACACGTTGGAAAGCTCTTGTCCGCAGGAAATCCTGCAAGGAATGCCGCACCTGTCCAACAACAGGAACGCGCTGAGGGAGGGCAACGAGAATGCCGTTAAGGCTGCGACCAGTGCTATGTCGTATCTCAACGTGCTTTGCCAGACGGCTGCATCCAACGATATTGGAATCTATTACTGCGCCTATGGCAGGGATGCCGGCGGGCTGTTTAACATAATGGACTATGGCGCAAACAACGTGTTTGGCTCGTCCGTGGAAAAGGGCAACAAATACGAGGAGATAATGCGGGTGTTCGACGGTGCAGCGGCCAACGAGAGGATGCACGTGGGTTCCACGCGCACGTTTACCACGCTTCATAGGCTGGTGCCCATCGCCGATGCCCAAAGCGGGCAGGTGGTTGCCGTCGTGGAGCTGGGCAGCACGCTTGAGTCGCTGGAAAGCCGGACAAGAACCAGGCAGGCAGAGATTGTCGTCTCTATGCTTGTTGTGCTTATGGTCGTGTTCCTGTGCTATTCCGAAGCGCGTGGTTGCGGGGGAGACATCCTAAGGAGCAGGCAGGCGGTCAAGACGAGCGAAGAGGACGCGTTGGCATATCTGGCGCGGCCCGTGGCGTTTGCGTCCACGCTGGTTACGAGCGCGGACGCCGTAATGATCGTGCTCATTGCCAGGGATATGCTGGCTGGCGGCCAGCCGAACCCGCTGATTCTTGCGGTGCCTGTGGCGTGCATGCGCGTGGGAATGTTCGTGGGTGCGGCCTTGCTTCCGGTTCTGGCAAGACGCGTAAGCCCACGGATGCTCGTTTTGGGCGGATTGGCTGCAAGCGCCGTCTTTGCCCTGTGCACTGCCGGCACGGTGATTATGGGTTCGTTTGTCTTCTTCTGCATTGCGCGCGCACTTTTGTCCGCGCCGCTTGCCATGCTGTTTGCCCTTGGTGCCATGCTTCCCACGGTGTCGGGCGACGCGGATGTGCGCAAGCGTGCGGCAGACGGTGTGGCGCACATAACCGTTTCTGCAGCCGCGCTCGGCATGGTTGCGGGCGGTTACGTTGGCTATTCGATGGGCAACGGTTGGGTATACGCGCTCGCTGCGCTTCTAGCCGCTCTCGCCTTTGCCGTGCTTTTGGGTAGCGTTGCGGCATTTAGGCGGCCGCTGGTAAATGCGGTCGGAGTAGGTCAGCATGCCTTGGCTGGTGCGCGTGCTACGTTGCGATTTGTTGGGAGCCTTCCGATTGTCTTGCTGCTGCTAATGGTCGTGCTGCCCATGGTGTGTGCATCGGGCTACCAGACTCTGGTGTTTCCCCTGTATGCGTCGGGTTTGGGAATATCCAAGGCAAGCATCACCAACCTGTTTGCATCCGCGCAGATGGTCGTGTACCTGCTGGCAGGGTATCTAATTGGTCTGCGTGCCCGCGTTGGCCAGCACCGCGTTGCCGCCGCTGCCGTTGGTGCCATTGGCGTCGTGTTCCTTGTTGCGTCGTACAACCAGACGCTGGTGTGGATTGTTACCGGTGTGGTTGTGATCGCGGTGCTGGTTAAGGCGACGGATGCGTGGAAGGCCATATGGGCGGCCGAGAGCACGGAACGTGGTCTTGCGCCGAGCAAGGCATACGGATCCATGGTTGCAGCGCAGTATGCGGTCATGCTTGCGCAGCCGCTGGTAATGGGACTGTTTGGCGTCGCTGGCAACCGATATGCGGGCATCGCATTGGGAGTGTTTTCCTTGGTGTGCGCTGCGGCGTATGGGCTGGCCAGCAGGCGGGCGGGATACAGGTAGGGGATGACACCAACGCCGTTTAGCTAAGGGCTGGGGGTGCCGTGCACACTAGGGATACTCTCCGCCGGGTACATCGCGGGCAGGGCTTTCGTTGGGGTCAGGCCTATTCGCGATGTGCCCGCAGGGGAGTACCCCTATGTGCACAGCGCTAGCTAAATGGCGGTGGGGCGGGCTTGTCTGCCCGGGCGCATTTGTCTGCCTAGCATCAAAAACGCAACGTGCGCGCTGGACGTCCGTGGAAAGTCGCTCCGTGCGCACTC